>CAZVQC010000014.1:0-50708 GCA_964629225.1 uncultured Ruminococcus sp. | reverse complement strand
ACCTATGACCCTCTGCTTGTAAGGCAGATGCTCTCCCAACTGAGCTATGCTCCCACGTGCCGTTTTTTTCGACGGCTTTGTCAGTATATCACAGATTCAAACAGTTGTCAACCCCCTTTTTTTATTTTTCTTCGCTTTGGGGCGGAGTCGGTGCCGTGAATGCCGTTTTCTTTGGAAAATGAATTGAATGAAAGATGAAGGGAGGGAAAATGATGGGATGGAAAATGATGAGATCTCGGCAGAATAACGGCGCTTTTTGGAATTGAGCGGATCGTCGGAGAGGGCACCCGTTTTTCAGGACGATAATTTGATCATTTGGTAATTTGACTTAAGTGACCGTGCTTTAAATGGCGTGGCTGACGTGGGATCACTTTTTGCATTTGGCGGTAATGTACCACCTGTCGGCATCGTTTTCGGGAGGCTCAAAGCCGTAGTCGCCGGAGATACAGAGTATCTCAAAACCCGCCCCCTCAAGGAGGGCCAACAATTCTTCTTTGCCGTAGCAGCGTTCGGTCTGGACTCCGTCCTCTCTTGAGTAGGACCCGTCTTCATTTTCGGTGAATACGGATGTGACAAACTCGCAGATGCCGGACTCTTCATCGTAGAGATTCTGCCATGTTAGAAGGACTCCCTCATCTTCAAGGACGTAATCACGGCCTTTGTAGACGGTGTCGAACTTGTGAGGAGTGTTGACGTCGAACATGAAGATGCCGTCCGGTATCAAATAGTTATGCACAAGGGAAAAGCATTTTTCAACATCGCTTTTTTCGGTCAAGTGATTGATCCCGTCAAGGCAACATATGATTGCGTCCACAGTGCCGTAGAGCTCGAACTCCGTCATGTCCTGACACAGCCACAAAATATCATCCGCGCCTTTCTTCTGTGCTTTCAAAAAAGCCTCATTCAGCATTTCCGGACTGATGTCGAGGGCGGTCATGTCGTATCCGAGGCGCCTCATCTCAAAGGTCATCTTGCCGGTGCCGCAGGCGAGATCCAGCATAAGGCTCGATCTTTTGCTCTCGAACCTTCTCACCGTTTTGTCAATGTATTCGGCCCATCTGCGGTAATCTACCTGGTCATTGAGGAGATCGTAGACCTCCGCCATGGAGCTGTATTCATCGCTGTTTTTCATTCTTTATCGCTTTCCATTCTTGATAGTACGGTCACGTATCCGCCGTCACCGTATTTGAGACAGCGGCTGATACGGCTGATAGTGGCGGTGCTGAGGCCGGTCTTTTCGGCAACCTCCGTGTAGACGCTCCCGTTTTTCAGCATTGCCGCCCCCTCAAGGCGCTTTGACATTTCGAGGATCTCCTTGACTGTGCAAAGGTCCTCGAAAAACGCATAGCATTCATCGAGATCTTTGAGGGATAATATCCCTTTGAATAATTCGTCTGTTCTTTCGTTTTTTATGTTCATCGTTTTGTCCTCACTGCTCGAATATTACGCTTAGGATGTCCTCGGCGCAGGATCCCATTACGACCCGTCCGCAAAGTTCCGGATCTTCCGTGAGCACGGACAGCACGTCCTCTTTTTTGAAATTGCATCCGAGGAGCTTTTCTTCGAGGACGGAGACGTCCTCCGTCCCGAAAAAGTCTCCGCTGACGGAGATGCTGTCGATGGCGGCATTTTTCGTTTTGAACATTATCTTGATGCTACCGTAGGAAAAACGCTTTTCCCTCGACACTTCATGATCGGGAGAGGCTCCGAATACCCATTCCCAGCGGGAAAATTTTTCATCTCTCAGTTTTTTGATCTTTGCCGTCTCCGTCTCGGAGAATTCCACCGGTGGAGTGTCCGACAGGTAGGAAAACAAGAGGCTTATGAAATCCTCCACGTTGTCGGGACCCGAATAACCGGGGATGTCTTTGATGTTGGCGACCCGGCTCTTGACACTTTTTATCCCTTTTGAGCGGATCTTATCCTCGGACACGTTGAGCGCTCCGGCAAGCGTTGACATATCTGCTCCGAAGAGCAGAGTGCCGTGGTGGAGGAGCATGGTGTCTCCGTTTTTGCGTCGGAAGACACATTGGGCGTTGCCCGAGATCTTATAGCCGTCCGCCACGATGTCGTTTCTGCCGTCAAGAGATGCTTTAAGCCCCATTTTTTCAAGGGCTTTTATGATCGGCTCGGTAAATGCCGCAAAATTGAGGCGAGTATCTTCCTTTGCCTCTGTGACAAAGGAGAAATTGACGTTTCCGAGATCGTGAAAGACCGCTCCTCCCCCTGTCAGTCTGCGGGCAACGCAAATCTTGTTCTTTTCGGTGAAGTCCACGTTGATCTCCGCCCAAGCGTTTTGATTCTTTCCTATTATCACGGACGGAGCATTTCGCCACAGCATGAAAACGTCATCATCGGCATTTTCGAGAAGGTATTCTTCCGATGCCAGATTGAAATACGGATCTGTGACGGCGTTAAATACCGTTATCATATCATCACCCCCAATAATATGATACTACATTGCAATGATTTTGTAAAGTGCTCTTTTAAAATATTTGGTGAAGGACTTGGGAGGCGAGTTTCGATATTGCGGCAACGGCGGTGCATAGCCCCGCCCCGATCGCCGTGGGCAAAAGGGCTGAAAAAACGGTGACGGGGATGCTGTCGGTTTCCTTTTTTATTGTGAGGAGGGTGGTGGAGCAGGGCCAATGGAACAGGGTAAAGATCAAAGTACAGACGGCGGTCACGGTGCTCCATCCGTTTTGTCGCAGTACCTCGCCGATAAAAAGCACGTCACTTTGTTCGCTTAGGGTGCCCGATGCGGTGTAGGCCATTATCATGATGGGCAGGGTTATTTCATTCGCCGGCAGTGACAGGAGGAACGCCGTTAGTATCACCCCGTCAAGCCCCATTATGCGGCCTATCGGATCGAAAAGATCGGTGACTGCCGACAGTATCACGGTGTCTCCGATGCAAAGGTGGGAAAGGAGCCAGATCACGGCACCTGCGGGAGCGGCGACGGATACGGCTCTTGCCAAAACGAAAAGAGTCCTGTCCAAAACTGAGCGTTTTACGGTCTCTATGATATTCGGAGTTCTGTAGGGTGGCAGTTCCAGAGTGAAAAAGGAAGGTCGACCCTTCAAAACTGTCTTTGAGAGAACGAGGGATGCCAAAAGGGTCACCGTGACCGACAACATGACCGCAAGAGTCAGCACTGTGGCGGAAACGAGCCCGGACGATCTGCCGGATCCGGTAAAAAACAGGGTGCAGATGGTCAGTACCGTGGGAAATCTTCCGTTGCAGGGGATGAAGGAGTTGGTCACCGTGGCAACGAGTCTCTCTCTTTTTGAGTCGATTATCCGACACCCGGATACCCCGACCGCATTGCACCCAAGTCCCATGCACATACAGAGGGCTTGCTTGCCGCAACCTCCGCATCCCTTGAAGCACCTGTCCAGATCGAATGCTACCCTCGGCAGGTATCCCAGATCCTCGGCAACGGTGAAAAGAGGGAAAAAGATAGCCATAGGCGGCAGCATTACAGACACAATCCATCCGGTGGTACCGACGACTCCGTCACAGAGAAAAGATATGGGAGAGGGCGGCAGGTGAACAGCTTCAAGGGTGCTTTTCAGGTGTCTCAAAACGAAGGAGAATGCCGCCCAAAGACCTTCCGACGGGTAGTTTGCCCCCTTTACGGTCAGAAAGAATATCCCGAGGAGCAGAAGAGCCATGATGGGAAAAGCGGTGAGGCGTCCCGTCAGTATCCGATCTATTTTTTCGCTTCGCGAAGGGCAGCCCGTTTTTTCTCGGGTCACGGTGCCGCTTGCCGCCGCTTTGCAGGCAGCGGCGGTACTCTCCGCCACTCGGTCCCTCAGTGCTTGTGCATCCGGATATCCGAAGTTTTCCGGGCTGTCGTAGATGCTCCTTACTGCCTCCCATCGAGACAGCCCCGCCTCCGTAAAGTGCGATATTTTTTCTTCCATGTCTCCGTAATCCGCTTTGACGGGAGACGGTGAGATTTTTCCGTCGGCAATATCGGTGCATACGGAGATTAGTTTGTCGATGCCCGTCCCCCGTCTGGCACTTCCGCCCACCACCGGCACACCGAGGCGGCTCTCCAGTATCTGAAGATCCACCGCGATACCGTTTTTTTTCGCCTCGTCACATAGATTGACAAAGACTGCAATGCGGTCTGTGGCCTCCCCGATCTGAAAAAAAGGAACGAGGCATCTCTCGATGCTTGAGGCGTCACAGATCACTACGGTAACGTCGCTGTTTTCTTTCATAATGTAGCGCTTTGCCTCGTCTTCCTCCGGGGAGTGGGTAAACAGGGAGTAGGCTCCCGGTATGTCCGAAACTGAGAAATGCCTTCCTCCTCGGTCGAAATATCCCACGGCACAGTCCACTGTCTTTCCCGTCCAGTTACCGGTGTGGCGCCGAAGCCCTGTCAGAGCGTTAAAAAGGGTGCTTTTTCCCACGTTCGGCACCCCTGCAAGGGTAATGGTCGCATAATTGTTCATCGCGGATATTCCGCCTCTACGGCCACGAGGGCGGCATCTTGATTTCTCAAAGCGATAACGCACTCTCTGACCGAAAACGCTGTGGGGTCTCCAAGGGGACTTTTCATGAGGCAGACTACCTCCTCTCCGGGGCAAAATCCCGCATCCTGAAGTCTCCGCCGAAACGTTCCCTCGGCAAACAGCCCCGATACTTTTCCCCTTTCTCCCGGCGCCATTTGGGACAGGCGGTCTTTCTTTTCCATCATCGTTTTTTCTTCCTTTCATCTTACCGACGGCGTGCCATGCGCCCGATGCGGTTCTTTTGTCAGTTTATGAAGGACGGAGGATACCGTTAACAGTCCGAAGGCGGGAAAAAAACTTGCAAAAACGGCGGAAGTGTTGTATGATAGTATAAGAAGAACGGTATGAACCGGTAAAAAAGCAAGCATCTTTGGAGGCGAGCGGAATGAAAAAAAGAGAAGAGATAAGAGACGATGAAAGAGTGTCCCAAGACATGAGTGCCGTGCGGGATTACGACGGTGAAAAATCCAACAGTGCAAAATTTGTGGAGGCGTTGAAGGAGGATGAGCCGACGGAGGAGGCCCCTCTTGACAGATCCTTTAAGGCGAGGGTGTCGGATTTCTGGTTCCATCACAAGTGGAAGACCTTCATTGCTCTGTTCGTAACAGTCTGCATTGCGGTCGGTGTCTATCAGGTGGCAACGCGGGAGAACTATGATGTTTGGGCAATGTATTCCGGTCCCACTTCCGTCTACGGAGCGCCCAAGTACGATTTTGAAAAGGTCCTTTCCGATGTCTTGACTACCGACTTTGACGGGGACGGCAAAAATAGTGTCTATCTTTACGAGGTGTCCTCGGACGCCTTCAGCGATATGGTGGCTGTCGGAGAGGCGGGAGTTATGTTCCTCGACAAAGAACTGTTTGAAAGAGTGAGAGACTATGGCGGCCTTGTGACCCTTGAGAGTGCTCTCGGCTACAAGCCGAAGGGAGCGATCGATGACTACGGAGTGGAGCTGGGCAAGACGGATCTGTATCGGCATTTTGAGGCGATACGCTACATTCCCGCAGAGACGGTAGTCTGCTTAAGAGGCCCTTCTACCATCGGAACTACAAAAAAGTCGGCGCAAAAGGTATTTGAGAAGAACAAAGCCTTCTTTGAGGATGTAATGGGTTTCAGCGCCGAGTAAAAAGCGAATTTGTTTTTATTTCGAGCATCCCTGCGGTATCCCGTGACACCGCAGGGATGCTTTGTCATGATGCAAAAAAACGGGCTTTGACCGTGATAGGTCAAAGCCCGCCGCACGCGGTACTTTTTATCAATAATAGTACTCGTACTCGATGCTGTTTTCGAATTCTCTCACGAACTCATCGAAAGCGCCGTGCGTTTCGGTGATGGCGCTGATCAGAACGAACACGAAAAGGACGGCCATGAGGATCGTGAACAGTATTGCGATAGCACTGAGCACGATGCCGGCGATAGACACGCCTTTTTTGGTGGACTTGGTTCCGATGATACCGAAAACAAGGGATGCGATCGCAAACGCAATGCTGCCTCCGAATGGAATGAGGGAAATGATGCCGATCACAAGGGATGAGACGGCAAAACCGTCTTTTGAGGAATCGGCTTCTTTTTTTGCCGTCGGAACAGGTGCCGCATAGGGGTTGAATGCAGGAACATTGACGGATGCTCCGCTTGGGGTGAAGGATGCTCTTTCAGCCGTTTTTTCAGGCGCCGGTGTGGCTGTTGCCGTAAAAACCGCCTCGGAGGGAGATGTCGGATAGGATGCTGCAGCGGGTGCATCGAAAGTGGGAACTTCTTTCGGGATGGCGCCGAGCTCCGCCTCTTCGGATATCTGCGCAGTCTCATTAAAAGCGGGTGCTTCCGGCTCGGATGCGGATCTGTCATAATCGGGAGCCTTTGGGGGTGGGGTGATATCTCTTTGCTGAAGTCCGCATTCGGGGCAGAAGATGCTGTCGTCGGGGATGATATTGTTGCAATTCGGACAATTCATGGTAACTCTCCTTATAATTTAATATTGTAATTTGATTTTATCACGCTTGGTGACAAAAAGCAATAGTTATCGGCTAAAAGTTCCTTTAGAATGTAAGGATAACGACTTGAACCGGTTTTTATTGGTTACAACCGGCAAAACATAATAGGTGGCCTTTCTATCTTTAGCAGCTGCAACTGATGATTTTAACGAAAAGGGCGAAGTTTCTACATTACTAGTCAGGAGAGAGTGGAAAGTGATGCGAGCGTGGAGTGCGGCGAGGGATCGGGGTATGGTGAAGGCGGCATCTGAAGACGGTGCGGTATTCTTGAAAACGGCGGTGAAAGGTCGGAAACATTCGGCACATGGAGAGTGGGAGGGCAAAACACAGGGGGCGCGGGATATCGGAGGGACAACTTTGGCAGAAAAACCGGTTAGTGGCGCAAATTGCACAAAACGGAGATTGGAATTTGTCAATTATTGACCGATTTTATCACTTGACAAATCCGCCGGGATAATGTAAGATATATCCGGATGGAGGCGAGGGCACAGTCTTTGCTCCTTCCAAGTGAATATGTTAAATACGTCGATATATCGCAAATAATTGGTTTTGAAGTTTCTACCCGGCACCGTAAATGACCGGACTATCGACGGCGAGGCAAACGGGGACCGCTGACGGAAGTCAGCGGAGTTCGATTTGTTGTCGTCGGTGAGACTTCAAGTCTCACCTTTTTTGTTATGTATCGGGAAAGGGCGCTGACATGACGGAGAACGCAAACATTCTTTGTACTGTAATATCTCATATCCACGCAGGCGGTTTCTGTGTTGCTTTTGGCGGGATCAAAGTGCCTATTCTCGTGTCGCACTGACGCTCATTGGAGCAGTGCGGCATTTTGTTTTAGTTTACTTAGCCGTAAGGCGGTAATAAATATCATATTTTTTCGGAGGAAAACATGAAAAAGTTTTTAGCAGTGATGCTCGTAGCAGCAATGATGGTATTCGCTTTCGCAGCGTGCGGACAGAATACCGATCCCGCAGGTGAGGACACAGACAACCAGGGCGAAGTTAACAACGAAACAAAGAAGACAGAAGTCAAGTTCGGTGTTATCTGCCTCCACGATGAAGCTTCCACTTACGACAACAACTTCATCAACGGCGTAAAAGAGGCTCAGGCAGCTCTCGGCCTCAGCGATGATCAGATCATCATCAAGAGAAACATCCCCGAATCCAATGAGTGCTATGAAGCAGCAGCAGACCTCGTAGACGAGGGATGCAACATCATCTTTGCTGACTCCTTCGGCCATGAGGACTTCATGATCAAGGCTGCAAAAGAATTCACAGACGTTCAGTTCTGCCATGCAACAGGTACAAAGGCTCACACTGAAAACCTTTCCAACTTCCACAACGCATTCGCTTCTATCTATGAAGGCCGTTTCCTCGCAGGTGTTGCTGCAGGAATGAAGCTCAACGAGATGATCGAGGCAGGCACTATCACTGCTGACAACGCTCACATGGGTTACGTCGGCGCATTCACATATGCGGAAGTTATCTCCGGTTACACATCTTTCTATCTCGGCGCGAAGTCCGTTTGCCCCACAGTTACCATGGACGTTCAGTTCACAGGTTCTTGGTATGACGAGACCGCTGAGAAGACAACAGCACTTTCCCTCATCAACGGCGGTTGCGTTCTGATCAGCCAGCACGCAGACTCCATGGGCGCTCCTTCCGCTTGCGAAGAGAAGAACGTTCCCAACGTATCCTACAACGGCTCCACAGTAGAGAGCTGCCCCAACACATTCATCGTTTCCTCCAGAATCAACTGGGCTCCCTACTTTGAGTACATCATGACAGCTGTCCAGGACGGCACAGCGATCGATACCGACTGGTGCGGCACCATCGAGACCGGCTCCGTAGTTCTTACAGACGTCAACACCAAGGCTGCAGCAGCAGGTACACAGGATGCTATCAACAAGGTCAAGGAAGACCTTAAGAGCGGCGCAGTAAAAGTATTTGACATAAAGAACTTCACAGTCGGCGGCGCTGAGCTCGCAACTTACCTTGCAGACGTTGACACCGACGCAGCATTCGAGAAGGACACCGAGGCTATCAAGGCTGCAGGCGACATCAAGTACTTTGCAGAGTCTTCTGACCGTTCCGCTCCTTACTTCGACGTTCAGATCGACGGTATCACACTTCTTAACACCAACTTTGGTTGATGACAGACGATATTAAATGACCCACCGTCCGGGGCGGCTACCCGCCCCGGACAAATTTTTCGTTTTTACAAAAGAAGGCAGGGGTAAGCACCGAGCTTTCCCGATCAACGATTTTTTCAGAATGTCCGATGGGGCATTCCGGAGGTGTCCGATGCAGGAAAACGCAATTGAACTGAGAAATATTACAAAGAGATTCGGCGCAAAGGTCATTGCCAACAACAACGTCAGCATCGATGTTAGGAAGGCGGAGATACTTGCGCTTTTGGGCGAGAACGGCTGTGGAAAAACGACTCTCATGAACATGATAGCCGGCATCTATTTCCCCGACGAAGGACAGATCTTCGTGGATGGGGAGGAGGTAGTTATCCGTTCTCCCAAGGACGCATTCAAATACAAGATAGGAATGATCCACCAGCACTTCAAGCTTGTGGACGTGTTCTCCGCCAGCGAAAATATCGTCCTCGGCGTGAAGGAACACGAAAAATACAACATTAAGAAAGTTAATTCCCGTGTGCTCGAAATTGCCGAGCGCTACGGTTTCAGCATAGACCCCAAAAAGAAGGTCCATGAGATGTCGGTGTCGGAAAAACAGACCGTCGAGATACTCAAAGTCCTCTACAGAGGGGCAGACATCCTTATTTTGGACGAGCCTACCGCAGTCCTCACTCCTCAGGAAACAGCAAAGCTCTTTAAGGTGCTTCGCCGCATGAGGGACGATGGAAAGTCCATCATAATCATCACACACAAGCTCCACGAGGTACTTGCCATATCCGACCGTGTCGCGGTGCTTCGCAAGGGTGAGCACATTGCCACCGTCAGGACTTCAGAGACGAGTGAGGGCGAACTTACCGAGATGATGGTGGGCAAGAAGGTAGACCTCAACATTGAGAGAAGCGAGCCTAAGGATCCGACACCGAGACTTGAAGTGTCCGGACTCAGCAGTGTGGATGCCGAAGGTATCAAGGTCCTTGACAGCGTTTCCTTCACCGCAAATTCCGGAGAGATCTTGGGAATTGCGGGAATTGCGGGAAGCGGTCAGCGTGAGCTTCTTGAGGCCATAGCGGGACTTCAGCACATCGACAGCGGTGTTATAACATATCACGATCCCAAGAGCGGAGAGGACGTGAACCTCAGAGACAAGAATCCTCTCCAGATAAGAGACCTTGGAGTTCGCCTGTCCTTCGTTCCCGAGGACCGTCTCGGAATGGGACTTGTGGGCAACATGGATATCACCGATAACATGATGCTCCGCAGTTACAGACGCGGGAAATCGGTGTTCCTTGACAGGGGAAGACCCAAAGTGCTTGCGGAGAATATCGTGGATAGCCTCGAAGTGGTCACACCGGGGCTCAGCACCCCCGTTCGACGTCTCTCCGGCGGTAACGTGCAGAAGGTACTCGTAGGCCGTGAGATAGCGGCGGCGCCGTCGGTGCTTATGGCGGCATATCCCGTCAGAGGACTTGATATCAACTCCTCCTACACTATCTACAACCTTCTTAACGAGCAGAAAGAAAAGGGAGTAGCTGTAATATTTGTGGGTGAGGACCTTGACGTTCTAATTGAGCTTTGTGACCGGATAATGGTCATCAATTCCGGCAAGATAACCGGTATCGTGGACGGCAGAACTGCAGTAAAAGAGGAGATAGGTCTCCTTATGACGAAGACAGATCCCATTGTGGAAGAAAACGAAGAGGAGGCAGATTGAAATGGCAAATAACAACAAAGTAAAAGAACCCCTCTTTCACGTTACAAAGAGAGACGTAATGCCGATCTGGCAGTCGGTCCTCGTCCGAGTGGGAGCAATAGCGATAGCCTTCGCTCTTTGCGCTCTGCTTGCGTCACTTCTTTTCGGCCGTGACCCATCAGACTTTTTCAATGCGGTATTCAAGGGTTCCTTCGGTTCATCGAGAAAAATGTGGAAGCTTGCCAAGGATCTGGCGGTGCTCCTCTGCATCTCCCTTGCGGTCACTCCCGCCTTCAGAATGAAGTTTTGGAACATCGGCGCCGAAGGGCAAGTCCTCGTGGGTGCTCTTGCATCTGCGGCTTGTGCGTTCTATTTCGGCGGTAAGATCCCCGAGGCGCTGCTTTTGGTGATCATGTTTGCGGCATCTGTTGCGGCGGGCGCTCTTTGGGCGTTCATCCCGGCGATATTCAAGGCTCATTTCGACACTAACGAGACCCTGTTCACTCTTATGATGAACTACGTTGCCACCTTCCTCGTGGCGTATTTCCTCATAATCTGGGTGCCCAGCGGATCAAGTTCTCTCGGAGAACTCAGCTACGGCCGTCTTCCCAAGCTGTTTGACAACGAGTATCTTTTCATAATAATAGCGGTGGCACTCCTTACGGTGTTCATGTTCATCTATCTTAACTACTCCAAGCACGGATACGAGATCTCCGTTGTGGGAGAGAGCCGCAAGACCGCTTGTTACATCGGTATTAACGTGAAAAAGGTCATAATTCGCACCATGACAGTCTCCGGTATCGTCTGCGGTATTGCGGGATTCCTTATCGTGGCGGCACTTGACCACACGGTGACCACCGAGACCGTGGGAGGACTCGGATTCACTGCGATCATGGTGTCATGGCTTGCCAAGTTCAACCCTCTCACCATGGTGATAACCTCATTTCTTGTGGTGTTCTTGGATCAGGGAGGCGCTCAGGTGTCTCAGGTATTCGACATCAGCAACGCATTCCCCAGTGTTTTCATCGGTATCACGCTGTTCTTTATCATCGGATGTGAGTTCTTCATCAACTACAGGATCAACTTCATTCGCCGTAAGAAGGAGGTAAGATAAATGGGTGTTTTTGAAAGTATCATAGACTACCTTCTCAGCGCAATAGCACTGGGAATGACCTTCCTCTACGGTTCCACGGGAGAGATACTCACGGAAAAAGCGGGACATCTTAATCTCGGCATCCCCGGCATCATGTGCGTGGGGGCGGCAGGCGGATGCACTGCTCTCAACCTTGTGATAGGGAGTGGACTCTCTCCGGTACTTGTGGTGACCGTTGCCATCCTCGCATCCTTCTTAAGCGGTGCGCTCATGGGAGTTATCTACTCCTTCCTTGCTGTGACACTTCATGCAAACCAGAACGTGACCGGTCTTGCAATGACCACTTTCGGTGCGGGACTTATGGAACTTGTGATGTCCAATCAAAAGAACTACAGTTACCTTGAGGCGAAATCCTACTTCCGTTTCCCCTTTGCAGGTATGAGCGGATCCATTCAGTACTGCGGCGTTATGGTGTTTCTTGCTATCATTATTGCGGCAGTTGCTACCTTTGTCCTCACAAAGACCAAGGCGGGACTCAATTTGAGAGCGGTAGGCGAGAACCCCGCAACCGCAGACGCTGTGGGCATCAACGTCACAGCCTACAAGTACGCAGCTACCTGCATCGGAAGCGGTGTTGCGGCACTCGGCGGTCTCTTCTACGTCATGGACTACGCAGCATCTCAAGAGGCTCACCTCAGTATAGAAGCCCTCGGATGGTTATCCATAGCCCTCGTTATTTTCGCTCTTTGGAAGCCGGTGGTCAGTATCTTCGGCTCTGCCCTCTTCGGTGCTCTCTACGTTGCCGGCTCTTATATCCCCGGCATCAAGGCACTTAAGGTCAGCATGAGCGCAACCCCACTTCTCAAGATGCTTCCTTATGTTGTTACCATCATAGTACTCATCGTTATCAGCATCAAGAACAAGAAGGAGAATCAGCCTCCCGCAAGCCTCGGACTTTCCTACTTCAGAGAGGACAGATAATTAATTGCAGAATAAAACAGTTCCCGCATCCCTACCCCGGAATGCAGGAACTGTTTTTGTTTCCGTGACGCTTGAAAAATGCCATTCGACGTGGTACAATGTTGAAGTAAATGATATTTTGGAGGTGGCAAAATGCCGTATGTTGCTGTTAAGACCAACGTGAGCGTCGATGCTCCGACAGCCGAGGCTGTCAAAAATAGTCTTGGATGTGCTATCACATCCTTTTCCGGTAAAAGTGAAAGGTGGCTCATGTGCTCCGTTGAGGGAGACGGCAGCATGAGCTTTCAAGGAGACTCCTCTCCTTGTGCCTTTGTGGAGGTCGAAGTGCTGGGCGGGCTTGATCGTGAGGAGTGCGAGGTGTTCTGCGAGAAGGTCTGCACTCTTTTGACGGGTGAACTCGGTATTCCGAATGACCGTATCTACGTCCGTTTTTCCCCCACTGAAAACTGGGGTTGGAACGGCGGACTGTTCTGAATTGACGGGGACGGCTCAGAATGACCCTTTCGGCTTTTGGGACGTCCCTTTTTCATGCTTTTGAGGCGCTTGAACGGTACTTTTGAGTTACTTTGCGCTTTTGGGATGGGGCATATCGATAAATGCAATACCGATATGCAAAAATATGTTGACCCAAAATCGCAACGGGGCTTGAAAGAAATGTCGGATTGTGTTACAATAGTCAAGATAGAAATAATGGCAAAGATTTTTTGTTAGAAAAAACGGAAGGTGCATCATGAACAAAATTTCCATCATCGGTACCGGCTGTGTCGGTTCCACCATCGCGTACACGCTGACTGTAATGGGTATCGCATCCGAGATTGTAATGATCGATATCAACAGCGAAAAGGCCCTCGGTGAAGCTTTGGACATCAGACAGGGAACACCCTTCTGCAGCCCATGCTTCATCTATGCGGGAGACTACCGTGACGCCGCAGGATCCGACATAATCATCCTCACGTCCGGCATCGCAAGAAAACCCGGTCAGACGAGGCTTGAGCTTGCCCAGACCAACGTCAACATCACAAAGCAGATCATCCCGGAGATCACAAAGTATGCACCGGATGCGAAGTACATTATCGTCAGCAACCCCGTTGACATACTGACTTATACGTTCTTAAAATACGCAGACATTCCCGAGAGCCACATTATCGGCTCCGGTACCATACTCGACACGGCACGTCTCCGTTCCCGCCTGTCCGAGTATTACAATATCAACCAGAACAACGTCCACGCTTACGTTTTCGGTGAACACGGAGATTCGTCCTTCATTCCTTGGTCAACGGCGAACATCTCCAACGTTCCCATCGAGGAGTGCCGCAAGCTGATAACCACCCCCGGCATTTCAACTCCCGAACTTGATTACGATGAGATCGAGCAGTACGTGAGAAAATCCGGAGGACGTGTTATTGCGCGTAAGGGAGCCACCTTCTATGCGGTGTCCGTCTCCGTTTGCCACATTTGCAAGTGCATCCTCGGCGGCATGGACACTACAATGACAGTCTCCACCATGATGCACGGCGAGTACGGTATTGAAGGAGTCTGCCTCAGCACTCTCAACATGATCGGTCACGGCGGCGTCAGAGGAAAGGTCAATCTGACTCTCACCGATGAGGAGATCGGAAAACTCCGTCACAGTGCGGACGTTCTCCGCGACGTCATCGATCATCTTAACATTTGAGGAGGTATGAACTGTGGAATATCGTATCGAACACGATTCAATGGGGGAGATGAAGGTCCCCGCCGACAGGCTTTGGGCGGCACAGACCCAGAGGAGTCATGAGAATTTTGAGATCGGGGTAGGTATCGAGACTATGCCCCGTGAGATCACCCACGCATTCGGCATTCTCAAAAAGGCGGCAGCTCTTGCAAATGCGGAACTTAAACCGGAGAAGATGACTGCGGAGAAGCTCTCGGCTATCTCGGCCGCTTGCGATGAGGTGATATCCGGAGAGTTGAACGGTCACTTCCCCCTTGTAGTATGGCAGACCGGCTCCGGCACTCAGTCCAATATGAATGCCAACGAGGTCATTGCCAACAGAGCAAATCAGATCGCAGGAAAGAAGCTCTGCCATCCCAATGACGACATCAATATGAGCCAGTCATCCAACGACACCTTCCCGACGGCAATGCACATCTCCGCCGTATTTGCGGTAGAGGACAAGCTGATACCCGCGCTTGAGGATCTTATCGAGACGTTCAAGAGACTTGAAGCCGAGAATGAGGGCATCGTCAAATCCGGACGAACCCATCTTCAGGATGCGACTCCCATCAAATTCAGTCAGGAGATCTCCGGTTGGAGATCGAGCCTTGAGAGAGACTGTGAACTTCTGCGTCTTGCACTGAAGCCTCTTTATGAGCTTGCTCTCGGCGGCACTGCAGTCGGAACGGGACTTAATGCCCCCAAAGGTTTTTCCGAGCTTGTGGCAAAGAAGGCCTCCGAACTTACCGGAAAGCCCTTTGTGACCGCTCCCAACAAGTTCCACTCTCTCACTTCCAAGGATGAGTTGGTTTTCGCACACGGCGCAATAAAAGCCGCCGCTTGCGATATGATGAAGATAGCAAATGACGTTCGCTGGCTTGCCAGCGGTCCCCGTGACGGTCTCGGAGAGATCCATATTCCCGAAAATGAGCCCGGCTCCTCCATCATGCCCGGAAAGGTCAACCCCACCCAGTGCGAGGCTGTGACCATGGTGGCAGTTCAGGTTATGGGCAACGATACGGCGGTTGGACTTGCCGCTTCTCAGGGCAATTTTGAGCTCAACGTGTTCATGCCTGTTGCAGCGTACAATTTCCTTCAGTCCGCAAGACTCCTTGCAGAGGCTGTAGTGTCCTTCAACAAGAACTGCGCCTCCGGTATTACTGCGAACAGGGACAAAATGTACCACAATCTGCACAATTCCCTCATGCTCGTCACGGCACTCAATCCCTACATAGGCTATGAGAACGCCGCAAAGACGGCAAAGAAGGCATTCAAGGATAACATCTCTCTGAAGGAGGCCTGCGTTGAGTTGGGATTTCTCACTGCCGAGAGATTTGACGAGGTGTTCCATCCCGAAGAGATGGTCTGAGCCTCAGGAGGTTAGAGATGAAAGTTAGTTATTTTCCCGGATGCACGTTGCGCACAAAGGCTAAGGATCTTGATCGCTACGGGCGTCTTTCGGCGGAAAAACTCGGTTTTGAGCTCTGTGAGATCCAAAATTGGCAGTGCTGCGGCGGCGTGTTCGTCAGTGCGAAAGACGAGATAGCGACAAAACTCTCAAGTGTCCGTGCGCTGGTAGCGGCAAGGGATGCGGGCGAGCCTCTCGTCACCGTATGCTCCGCTTGTCATAACGTGATAAAGCAGACCAACCACGCAATGCAGACGGACGAGGACTTCGTCATGAAGGTCAACCGCTACATGGAGCAGGATAAGGACCATTCCGCTCCCTATCACGGCGAGACCCAGGTGTATCATTACCTTGAGTATCTTCGTGACGTCGTCGGCTTTGACAAGGTCAAAGACGCCGTTGTACGTCCCCTTACCGGCAAGAAGATCGCCGCTTATTACGGCTGTATGCTCCTCCGTCCCGGCAAGGTGATGAAGTTTGACGACGTGGAGAATCCCCACATTATGGAGGACCTTCTCACAGCCCTCGGAGCAGAGTCCGTCGTCTGGGCAAAGCGCAACGAGTGCTGCGGCGGTTATGTTGCCCTTGAGGATGGGGATGCCGCGGAAAAGAGATCGAGATCCGTTTCAAATGACGCCGCAGTCAACGGCGCCGACATTATCGTGACCGCTTGCCCGCTTTGCAAATACAATCTTGTGAAGAACGGCAGTCCGGTTCCGGTAATTTATTTCACCGAGCTTCTTGCGGAAGCCCTCGGTGTGAAGGAGGAGACCGATGAGTAATAAGAACGATCTTCTGAAGGAGGAAGTCCTTCGTATAAGCGGTGTTGATCCGCGAAAATGCATGAGGTGCGGAAAGTGCTCCGCTACCTGCCCGTCCTATGATGAGATGGAGTATCACCCTCACCAGTTTGTCTACATGGTGGGAAATGGGGATATCGAGACTCTTATGAAGTCCGAATCGGTCTACAAGTGCCTCTCCTGCTTTGCCTGTGTGGACCGTTGTCCCAGAGGAGTTGAGCCTGCAAAAATCATCGAGGCTGTTAGACTTGCGATGATCCGCAAGAAGGGCGCAAATCACATGACGGCAAATGACATTCCCGCACTTGTTGATGACGAGCTGCCTCAACAGGCACTGGTCAGTGCGATGCGGAAGTATTCGAAATAAGAAGGAGGAATCATTCAATGCAAAGGATCGGAGTTTTCGTCTGCCATTGCGGTACCAACATTGCCGGAACGGTGGACGTAAAAGCAGTTGCAGAGGCTCTCGGACACGAGCAGGGAGTGGTCTTCTCCACCGAATATCAGTATATGTGCTCCCAAGCGGGACAGAGCATGATCATCGAGGCGGTCAAGGAGCACCGTCTCACCGGCATCGTCGTGTGTTCTTGCTCTCCGAGAATGCACGAAGCAACATTCAGAAAGACTGCCGAAAAGGCGGGCATCAACCCCTACATGGTGGAGATCGCCAACATTCGCGAGCAGTGCTCCTGGGTACATAAGGACGTTCCCACGGGAACGGCAAAGGCTATCATCCTCGCAAAGGCGGCTGTAGCCAAAGTGAACCTGAACGCACCCCTCACCCCCGGTGAGAGCCCGGTCACAAAGAGGGCGTTGGTCATCGGCGGCGGTATTGCTGGCATTCAGACAGCTCTTGATATCGCAGATGCGGGGTTCCCCGTTGACATAGTTGAGAAAAAGCCCACCATAGGCGGCAAGATGGCCCAGCTTGATAAGACGTTCCCCACCCTCGACTGTGCGGCCTGCATCTTGACACCTAAAATGGTGGACGTGGCACAGAACGAAAAGATCCGTATCTTCTCATATTCCGAGGTCACCGACGTGACCGGCTTTGTCGGAAATTTCGACGTCAAGATAAAAAGAAAGGCGAGATTCGTCAAGGAGGACGTGTGCACCGGTTGCGGAGCCTGCACGGAGAAATGTCCTCAAAAGAAGGTCCCCAATGAGTTCAACTTGGGCATGGACACAAGACGTGCCATCTACATCCCCTTTGCTCAGGCAGTCCCGAAGGTGGCGACCATCGATCCCAACTACTGCACCATGCTGAAGACGGGTAAGTGCGGTGTCTGCTCTAAGGTCTGCACCGCAGGGGCGATAGATTACAACGCAAAGGACGAATTCATTGAAGAGAAGTACGGCGCAATAGTAGTAGCCACCGGATTTGATCCCATCTCGATGGACAAGTTCGATGAGTTTGCATACTCCCAGTCAAAGGACGTCATCACGTCCCTTGAACTTGAGCGCCTCATGAACGCCGCAGGCCCTACAGGCGGCACTCTCCTCCGTCCCTCCGACGGGGAACACCCACACACCATCGTTTTCGTGCAATGCGTAGGCTCACGGTGTGAGGCTTGTGCCGAGAAAGGCAAGGAGTACTGTTCGAAGATATGCTGCATGTACACGGCGAAGCACGCGATGCTGATCCGTGACAAATACCCGGATACCGACGTCTACGTGTTCTACATTGACGTCCGTACCCCCGGTAAGAACTTTGATGAGTTCTATCGCCGTGCGGTGGAGGAGTACGGAGTTCACTATATCAAGGGTATGGTGGGCAAGGTGACACCCGAAAACGGAAAGCTCAAGGTCAGTGCTTCCGACCTGATCTACGGAAAGCAGCTCCACATCGATGCGGATATGGTGGTCTTGGCGGCGGCAATAGAGCCCGACAAATCCGCAAGGAGCCTTGCTACCATGCTGACTGCCAGCATGGATACCAACGACTTCTTCACAGAGGCTCATCCTAAACTTCGTCCTGTTGAGAGCCCCACAGCCGGAGTCTTCCTCTCCGGTACCTGCCAAGGTCCCAAGGACATCCCGGAGACCGTATCCCAGGCGGGTGCGGCGGCATCGAAGGTCATCGGCCTTCTTTGCAAGGACAAGCTGACGGGCAATCCCTGCGTTGCTCATTCGGATGAGATGATGTGCAATGGATGCTCCACCTGCGAGAGAGTCTGTCCATATGGCGCTATCTCATACGTAGATAAAGAATTCAGAATGCCCGACAGAACCACCAAAGTCCGCCGTATTGCGGTGGTCAATGAGGCGGTATGTCAGGGTTGCGGAGCCTGCACGGTGGCTTGTATGTCAGGTGCTATGGATCTTCGCGGATTCACCGGCAAACAGATCATGGCGGAGGTAGATGCGATATGCAAGTAAATGACGGATATAAGCCGCTTATAGTGGCGTTCTGCTGTAACTGGTGCTCCTACGCGGGCGCCGATCTTGCGGGCAATAACAGACTCAATTACCCCGCAGACGTCAAGATCATCAGAGTCCCCTGCTCCTGCAGAGTCAATCCCATGTTCATTCTCCGTGCGTTTCAGCGCGGAGCGGACGGAGTCATCATTTGCGGATGTCATCCAGGAGACTGCCACTATACATCGGGAAATTACTACACACGCCGCAGAATGGCGCTTCTGTTCTCCATGCTTGACTATCTGGGCATAGAAAAGGAACGCACCAGAGTCGAATGGGTCAGTGCGGCAGAGGGCGCAAAGTTTGCGGCCACGATGAACGATTTTGCCGAAACGGTAGCTGCGCTCGGTGAAAACAAGAGATTGGAGGATCTGAGATGCAAGAAATAACACGCGATGCTCTTGTGGCGAGGGCGACGGCGCTTCTTTCCGACGGCACGGTGGACCGTGTTCTCGGTTGGAAGGCGGGTGAGTTCGACTACGACATAACGCCGGCAGTTTTTCACGATCCGTCGGAGCTTGAGAAAGGATTCGTTTGGAACGATCTTTGCGGAGCGAACTTTTCAAAATATCTCGTAAAAGAAACTCAAAATGGCGGGGGACGGGTCCTTGTGTTCTTGAAGCCCTGCGACACCTACAGTTTCAACCAGCTCTTAACGGAGCACCGCTTTGACCGTGAGAAGGTATTTGCCGTGGGCGTGCCCTGCAACGGAATGATCGGTGTTTCCGATGTCAAGGCTGCCGCCGAGGGGATCCTTAAGATCGAATGCGGCAGTGACAAGGTCAGAATAGAGACTCTTTATGACGGCACTCTTGAATTTGACCGTGATGCTCTTCTTTCCGAGCGTTGCAAAAATTGCAAATCCAAAAAGCACGTCGCATATGACAAGCTTCTCGGAGATGACGGGGAAGTGCTTGACTCTTCCAGATTCGATGAGGTGAAAAAAATAGAAAAGATGACTGCCGATGAGCGCTTCGCTTTTTGGCAGGGAGAGTTGTCCCGTTGCATCAGATGCAATGCCTGCAGAGACGTGTGCCCTGCTTGCACCTGCGAAAAATGCGTTTTTGACAACCCGAACTCCGGCGTTGAAAACAAGGCGGCAGCAAACGAGTTTGAGGAGAAGATGTTCCACATCATCCGTGCATTCCACGTGGCGGGGCGTTGTACCGACTGCGGCGAGTGCTCCCGTGTCTGCCCCCAGCATATTCCGCTCCATCTGTTGAACCGCAAGTTCATCAAGGATATCGATTCCTTCTACGGGGAGTATCAGGCGGGTGCAGAGGTCGGCAGCCGTGCGCCCACCGTTAACTACACTACCGGTGATATCGAGCCCGGCGATGTAGTGAAAAGAGGTGGAAACGATGCGTAAGATAGCCATTTCAAAACTTGGAGATCTGTTCTCCGAGATCGCAAAAAACGAAGCCCTCTACCTTCCCGTTGACACTGCGGCGGGGGCGAAATATGAGAGATGGGAAGAGGGAATGGCTCTTTCCGATTCTCTGAATACCGTAAGAAGCGCAAAGGACTTTTTCTTCCCCCAGACCGAGAATCTTGTGGATTTCAAGGTGGAAGGTAAGAAGATCCGGGTCGATGACATAAGAGAGGAATGTGAGGATTTCGTCATTTTCGGAGTCCGTGCCTGCGACGTTCGCAGCTTTGACATTTTAGACAGAGTCTTTCTTTCGGCGCCGGTTGATACCTACTATAAGAACAGACGTGAGCATGGAGTGATAGTATCTCTCGCTTGCGAGCGTCCCTCGGAGACCTGCTTCTGCGGCACCTTCGGCATCGATGCATCAAGCCCTGAGGGAGACGTGTCCTGCATAAAGGCGGACGGTGCTCTCTATCTTGAAGCCAAGACCGAAAAGGGAGAGAGACTTCTTGAAAGACTTTCCTCCGTTACGGAAGAGGCTGACAGTGCAGCTGCATACGGCGCAAAGGAAGTGATAAAGGAGCGCCTCGGTCGGCTTCCCCTTGCGAGTCTCACGTCCGATTCCTTCGGAGCCGGAAAGACCGAGGAGTTCTTCAACGCCCCCGAATGGAAGGGGCTTTCCGAGTCCTGCCTCGGATGCGGCACCTGCACCTTTGTCTGCCCCACCTGCCAGTGCTACGATATCAAGGACTTCAACACCGGAAACGGAGTAAAGAGATTCCGTTGTTGGGATTCCTGTATGTACTCCGACTTTACGAAGATGTCGGCAGGTCAGCCGAGACTTACCCAGATGGAACGCTTCCGTCAGCGCTTCATGCATAAGCTGGTCTACTATCCCACCAACAATGACGGACTGTTCTCCTGTGTCGGATGCGGAAGATGTCTTTCCAAATGTCCTATCCAGATGAACATCGTGAAAGTAATGAAAAAACTCGGAGGTAAGAAAAATGGTTGATATGAATGAACCCCTTATCCCGAAGATCGGTGTCGTAACGGACATTAGGATCGACACTCCCGACGTGAAGACCTTCCGTGTCGTCACTCCCGACGGCAAAAAGGCCTTTGATCACAAGCCGGGGCAGTGTGCGATGCTTTCGATCCCGGGAGTCGGTGAGGCTATGTTTTCTATCACCTCTTCTCCGACAAATACCGAATTCATGGAGTTCTCCATCAAAAAATGCGGTTGCGTTACCGAGTGGCTCCACTCCATGGAAGTAGGTCAAGAGATAACTATCAGAGGCCCCTACGGCCGCCCCTTCCCGGTGGATGACGAATTTGCCGGACACGATATGCTCTTTATCGCCGGCGGTATCGGACTTGCTCCTCTTCGTTCCGTTATCAATTACTGTCGCCATTACCGTGACCGTTACGGCAAGATCGACATAGTCTACGGTTCCCGCAGTATGCAGGACCTTGTGGACTACAGAGAGATAATCGAGGAGTGGTCAAAGGACGCAAATGTCCACGTCCACCTCACCATCGACCGTGAACAGCCCGAATGGGACGGCCACGTGGGATTCGTTCCCAATTACGTCAAGGAGCTCGGCTTCTCGACGGATAAGATCGCCGTTCTCTGCGGCCCTCCGATAATGATAAAATTCACTCTTGCGGGACTGCAGGAGCTTGGATTCGACAAGACCCAGGTCTACACGACCATGGAACTGAGGATGAAGTGCGGCATCGGAAAGTGCGGCAGGTGCAATATCGGAGCAAAGTACGTCTGCAAGGATGGCCCTGTGTTCCGTTGCGATGAGCTTGACGAGCTTCCCGACGAATATTGATGATAAGGAGAATGGAAAATGGAAAAAATGGTCAATGTTTTTCTGTTCGGTAAGCGCTACAGTGTTCCGGATGACCTCACCATCATGCGGGCAATGGAGTACGCAGGCTATCAGCTTGTTCGTGGCTGTGGATGCCGTAACGGATTTTGCGGCGCCTGCGCCACTATCTACCGTATCAAGGGCGACCGTGAGTTGAAGACCTGCCTCGCCTGCCAGACTAAGGTGGAGGAGGGAATGTACGTTGCGACTCTCCCCTTCTTTCCCCTCGTAAAGCAGGTCTACGATATTGAAAAGGTAAGACCCACGGAACAGATAATGATGCAGCTCTACCCGGAGATCTACGCTTGTGTGGGATGCAATGCCTGCACCAAGAGCTGTACCCAGAGCCTCAACGTGATGCAGTACATCGCTTACGCTCAGCGGGGAGAATTCGACAAGTGCGCCGAGGAATCATTTGACTGTGTGATGTGTGGAGTTTGCTCCTCCCGTTGCCCGGCCGGTATTTCTCACCCCCAGGTGGCAATGCTTGCAAGACGTCTCAACGGAAAGTACCTCGCTCCCAAGTGCGGTCATCTCGAAGACCGTGTCAAGGAGATCAATGACGGCACCTTCAAGGATCTCATGGAGGCCTTGATGCAGAAGCCCATTGAGGAAATGAAGGAACTCTACAACAACAGAGAGATCGAGAAGTAAGGAGGATGCCGTAATGTACCCGGAAAATTTTGAAGGATCGCTGAAGGCGGTGGAAGCGGCAAGAGAAGCGAACATCGCCTATGAGCCTGTCCGCATGACTGCGGACGAAAAGGATGCGCTTTTGGCGGCGTACCATCCCGACTATAAGAAGAGTGAGTTCTCCACATTGAAGATCGGCCCCAACAAGGGTGAAAAGGTCCCCCACGAGCTTTGCGATATGTTGCAGGCCAACAGCCGCATAAAAGCAGATGACGTGGATCTTTGCGACGTGAGATACGATGTGGACGTCCTTATTATCGGCGGCGGCGGAGCAGGTGCTTCCGCGGCTATCGAAGCGGACAATGCCGGGGCAAGCGCCATGATCGTGACGAAGCTCCGCTTGGGAGATGCCAATACCATGATGGCGGAAGGCGGCATTCAGGCTGCCGACAAGCCCAACGACTCACCCGCTATCCATTTTGTAGATGCCTTCGGTGGCGGTCACTACGCCGCCAAGAGAGAGCTTCTTGCCAAACTTGTGTGCGATGCTCCCGAGGCTATTGAGTGGTTGAACGATCTGGGCGTTGAATTTGACAAGGCTCCCGACGGAACTATGATAACCACCCACGGCGGCGGTACCTCAAGGAAGAGGATGCACGCGGCGAAAGACTATTCTGGCGCCGAGATAATGCGAACTCTCCGTGATGAGGTGCTCAACCGAGGCATTCCGGTGATAGATTTCACCTCTGCAGTTGAACTCATTCTTGACGAAAACGGCAAAGCCGCAGGTGCGGTGCTCATGAACATGGAGACCGGCGAGCTGATGGTCGCCCGTGCAAAGACGGTGGTCATCGCTACCGGCGGTGCGGGAAGAATGCACTATCAGGGATTCCCCACATCCAATCACTACGGAGCTACCGCCGACGGACTCGTGTTGGGATACCGAGTCGGTGCCAAGCTGCTCTATGCAGACACACTGCAGTACCACCCCACCGGTGCAGCATATCCGCAACAGATATTCGGCGCTCTCGTCACCGAAAAGGTCCGCTCTCTCGGAGCGAAGCTCATCAACCGTGACGGAACGGTATTTATGCATCCTCTTGAGACCCGTGACGTTGCGGCGGCTTCCATAATTCGCGAATGCTCCGACAGGGATGAAGGAGTCGATACCGGAAACGGCAAGGCAGTTTGGCTCGACACTCCGATGATTGAGAAGATCGGCGGAGAGGGAACGATAGAAAAGCGAATTCCCGCCATGATGAGGATGTTCGAAAGCTACGGTATCGACATCCGCAAGGAGCCGATCCTCGTCTATCCAACGCTTCATTACCAGAACGGCGGCCTTGACATTGACGTCAACGGCATGACCACCAACGTTGAGAATCTCTTCGTTGCGGGAGAGGCAGTTGGCGGTATCCACGGCAGAAACAGGCTGATGGGCAACTCCCTGCTTGACGTTATCGTATTCGGCAGAAACGCCGGCAAGAATGCGGCGGCAAGCGCTAAGACTGCCACGGTCGGAAAACTGACCCTTGAACACATTGCAAGATTTGATGCGGAAAGAGAGGCCGCAGGCATTGAGACCGATAAGGTATCCCCCATGCTGCTTCCCGATTATCGCCGTAAAAACTGAAAGGAAAGTTGAGAAAAAATGAGCATAAAAATGATAATCGATCTTTTTGAAGCGCTGACGATATTCTGCTTCGGCCTTTCATGGCCCATATCCATCAGAAAATCCATCGTCTCCCGCACTGCCAAGGGCAAGAGCCTCTTTTTCGAGGTGTTCCTTTTCATCGGTTACGCATTCGGTATTGCGAGAAAGATCATCCAAGTCATCACAGCTACCGAAGCGCAGAACGCCCTCTTCTACCTCGCTTTTGCTTTCTACGTGCTGAACTTCATCGAGATAGGCATCGATATCTGTCTCTACTTCAGAAATAAGAAACTGGATGAGCTGGCGGAAAGCAGCGCGGTAAAGAGCAACTGACCGGCTGAAAGACGGACAACAAAAAACACGGGGAGACCCGTGTTTTTTATTGTCCGTTTCTGCTTGATCTTTCATTAACAGATAAAAGGAATTATTTGACAGGCACACTGCCGTCGGGCCTGTCATGAAACATCGGTTTCTCATTACCGATCGGAAACGCTATTATTCAATGAACATAGCGTCTCCAAAGGAGAAGAATCTGTAGTTCTCCTTGACTGCCGTCCGATAGGCTCCCAGCATCTTCTCTCTGTCCCAGAAGGCGGAGACGAGCATAAGAAGGGTGCTTTCGGGAAGGTGGAAGTTGGTTATGAGGGCATCCACGGCTTTGAATCTGTAGCCGGGATAGATGAAGATGCCGGTGTCCGTGCAGACCGGGTGAAGGATGCCGTTCTCATCTGCGGCGCTTTCAAGAGTTCTGCAGGAGGTCGTTCCGACGGCGATGATCCTGCCGCCGTTCTTTCGGCATTCGTTGACGGTGTCACAGGCTTCCCTTGTCACTTCGATGTGCTCGGAGTGCATCTCGTGGTCGCTAATGTGTTCTTCCTTCACCGGGCGGAAAGTGCCGAGTCCCACGTGGAGCAAAACCGGAACTACCTTGACACCCATGATCCTTACTTTTTCAAGAAGCTCGTTTGTGAAGTGAAGGCCTGCTGTGGGAGCTGCCGCCGAGCCTTCGCACCTTGAGTAGACAGTCTGATACCGCTCGGCATCCTCAAGCTTTTCGGTGATGTAGGGAGGCAGTGGCATGGTGCCGCATTCATGAAGCGCCGCCATCACATTGTCAAAGCGAGTTCTGTCCGGGGTGAAGCGGACGAGCCGAATGCCCCCCTCGCTTAAAATTTCAAGGATATTTGCCGTTAAAGCGCCTTCCCCGAAGGAAAGAACGTCTCCGACTTTAGCGCGCTTCCCGGGGCCCGCAAGGGCCTCCCAGACGTCGTTTTCTCTCTGCTTCAAAAGAAGCAGCTCAACCGGCGCGGTACTCATCGTTTCAACTGGGACTCCGTTTTCGTTTCTCACCGTTCTGACACCGATGATCCTTGCGGGGATGACTCTCGTGTCGTTGATGACCAGCACGTCCCCGGCTCTCAGGTGCTTCGTTATGTCGGAGAACACTTCGTGGGAGACGGTATCGGTCTTTCTGTCGATGACCATCAGCCTTGAGGAGTCCCTCGGTTCCACCGGAGTTTGGGCGATGCGCTCCTTCGGCAGATTGTAGTAGAAATCCTTCAAGGTGAGGTCGGTCTTGGTAAGTTCGTTTTTTATCATTTTAGATGTCGAACTCCGAAAGGAGCTTTGTTACGAGGGCTTTTATCTCGCTTGCTGCGCTTTCGATGGGGAATTCGGTCTTGAGGCTCTTGTCTCTGAGAGATACCTCAACTACCGCACGTTCGCAGGTCTTGGGGCTGACTACGGCTCTTACGGGGATGCCGAAAAGGTCCGCATCTGCGAACATGGAGCCGGGACGGATGTCACGGTCATCGTAGAGCACTTCGACTCCCGCATCGGTCAGATCCCGATAGAGTTTTGTTGCGACGGAGTCCACGGTCTCATCGGTGCATCTGAGGTTGCAGATCTCCACCTGCCAAGGTGCGATGGACATGGGCCAAATGGGCCCGTAGTCGTCGCAGCTCTCCTCGCAAATGGAGGCGAGAAGTCTTCCTACACCGATACCGTAGCATCCCATGTAGGGAGTTTTCGCTTCGCCGTCACGGTCAAGATAAGTCATGTTCATGGACTCTGTGTACTTTGTGCCGAGCTGGAAGATGTTACCCACCTCAATACCGCGCTTGACGGTGACTGTGGGCTTTCCGCATTCGGGGCAGAGCGCGCCCTCGAATATCTTCGATACGTCCGCATATTCCACATTTTTAACGTCACGCTCAAGGTTGACGCCCGAATAGTGGTAGTCGGTCTCGTTTGCGCCGCAGACGAGGGAATTGATGCCCTTGAGGGACTTGTCAAATACCACGGTGCAGTTTTCGGTGATACCCACGGGTCCGATAAAGCCCGCAACGATGCCGGACTCCTCGGTCACTACCGCCGGGTGGACCTCCGCCTTCAGGTAGTTGCGAAGTTTTGTCTCATTGACCTCAAGGTCTCCTCTTATGAAGACGACTACGTAGGAGTCATCCGCATTGCGCTGGTAGACTACCGCTTTTCCGAAAGCCTTAGGCTCAGCCTTCAGAAATTTTGAAAGGTCTTCTATCGTCTTTGCTCCCGGAGTGTGGATCTTTTTAAGCTCTTCTACCTCGCCGGGCACGTTTTCGATCTCGGAGGATGCCACTTCCATATTTGCACGGTAGCCGCATTCGGGACAGAGTGCTATGGTGTCCTCTCCGATGTCGGTGAGGAGCATGAACTCGTGGGAGATGCTTCCGCCCATCATGCCGGAGTCGGCTTTGACGGAGATAACGTTTTTCGCTCCCGCCCTCTTGTAGATGCGGACGTAGGCTTCATGGCATCTGTCATAGTAGTCGCAGAGATCCTCCACCGTAGTGTGGAAAGAGTAGGCGTCCTTCATGGTGAACTCGCGCACACGGATAAGTCCACCTCTGGAGCGGGGCTCGTCTCTGAATTTGGTCTGTATCTGGTAGATCATGAAGGGGTATTGTGCGTAGGAGTTTGCGGTGTTTCTCGCAAGCTGGACCGCCGCCTCTTCATGGGTCATGCCGAGAACCATCTTGTTCCCGTTTCTGTCGGTAAAGCGTGCCATTTCGGAGCCTATGGCGGTGTATCTGCCGGATTCCTCCCAAAGGGATGCGGGCATTACGACGGGGAACATGACTTCCTGGCCGTCGATTCGGTCCATCTCCTCTCTGATAATAGCCTCTATCTTTTTGCACGAGCGCTTTGCCGGTGTGAAAAGCGAGTAGATACCGTTGCTGACATACTTCATGTAGCCGCCTCTTACCATCAGCTTATGGCTTTGAATGGCGCAATCGGAGGGCGCTTCCTTGAAGCGTTCTCCCAGAAGTTTTGAGACCTTCATACTGATCCTCCTCGGTCAATTACTGTTTTACAAATCATTCTATCACACAAAGTAAAAAAAGTCAACAAATCGGGGGCTCCCTTTTCGCCTTGGAGCACCTTTTTTCGGCAAAAAGCCGAAAGATGAAAAATGCGCTTGCAATGAGGAGCGCATTGTAATATAATAATAACATTAACCGAGCAAAACGGACGGTATTTGACCTTATCGGCTCCGTTTGGCTTTTTCACTTTGTTTCGGGGGTCTTGAAAATGAGCTCATGTAATTGTCAAAAGAGTGATCTTACCCTTCTTGACGGCGTTCTTGCGGAATATGCGGGAATCGAGGGAAGCCTGATCACCATACTTCAGAAAGCACAGGGCATCTATGGGTATCTTCCCACGGACGTTCTCTACCACGTTGCCGACGCAGTCGGTACCACTCCCGCCGAGGTAATCGGTGTTGCCACGTTCTACACTCAGTTCAGGTTCCGTCCCGTGGGGAAGTATCTCATCATGCTTTGCCAAGGGACTGCCTGCCATGTCAACGGCTCCGAGCGCATTGCAGACGCCATTTACGAGGCTATCGGCATCAGAGACGGCGAGACCACGGAGGACGGGCTCTTCACGATAACTCACGTTGCCTGCCTCGGTTGTTGCAGCCTGTCGCCGGTCATGATGATCAACGGTGAGACTTACGGCTCGCTGACTCCCGCAAAGGCAGTGGCGATACTTAAGGAGCTTGCTTCGAAAGGAGAGGAAAAATGATGAGGATAGTAGTCGGAGAGGGAAGCTGTGGGATAGCGGCAGGTGCCGCGGCGGTATTTTCCTCCATTGAAAACGAGATAGCGAGAGCCGGTGCCGAAAACGTTGAACTCGGTATCACCGGATGCATCGGAATGTGTTATCTTGAGCCGATAGTCGATCTTTATTTTGACGGCGCTTTGACAAGGCTCGTCCGTGTTAAGGCGGGAGATGCCGAGGATATCGTAAAAGCGGCCGCTTCCGGCGATCTGTCTTCGGTGGAGAGACTGAGGATAACGGATGAGGATTCGTCGTTCCTTGAGAAGCAGACGAGGATCGCTCTCCGTAACTGCGGCATCATCGATCCTACCGATATCTCTTCCTACAGAGCGAGAGGCGGATATGAAGCCCTTGCCGACGTTTTGAAGACCAAGACTGCGGAGGACGTTATCGAAGTTATCAAGGTCTCCGGTCTTGCGGGACGTGGCGGTGCGGGATTCCCCACCTGGTTCAAGTGGAATGCCGCAAGAAAGTCAAGCGGAGAGAAGAAATATCTTATCTGCAATGCGGATGAGGGGGATCCGGGAGCCTTCATGGACCGTGCCGTCCTTGAGAGCGACCCTCACAGCCTTCTTGAAGGGATGCTCATCGGTGCTTACGCTATCGGTGCCGACGAGGCGGTGATCTATGTTCGTGCGGAGTATCCTCTTGCCATTGTCAGACTTGAAAAGGCGATAAAAGATGCAGAGGATGCGGGTCTCGTGGGAGATAATATCCTCGGATCGGATTTTTCCTGCCGTTTTCGCATCAAGGCGGGGGCAGGTGCCTTCGTCTGCGGCGAGGAGACGGCCCTTATAGAATCTCTTGAGGGCAAAAGAGGCATGCCGAGACTGAAACCTCCTTTCCCTGCGGCAGCGGGATACTGGCTGAAGCCCTCCAATATCAACAACGTTGAGACCTTCGCAAACGTGGCTTGGATCCTCAAAAACGGCGGAGAGGCTTTCGCCGCAATGGGTACCGAGGACAGCAAAGGCACCAAGGTCTTCGCCTTGACCGGAAAGATCAAGCGCGGCGGACTTGTTGAGATCCCCATGGGAAAGACTCTCAGAGACGTCATTTTCGATATCGGAGGCGGAATCAGAGGAGATGCGGAGTTCAAAGCCGTTCAGATGGGCGGTCCCTCCGGCGGATGTATTCCGGCGGATCTTCTCGATACCGTGATAGATTATAAAAAGCTCGGCGCCACGGGAGCCATTATGGGTTCCGGCGGAATGGTGGTCATGGATTCTTCCACTTGTATGGTGGGAATGGCGAAGTTTTTCCTTGACTTCACCGCAAAGGAATCCTGCGGAAAATGCGTGCACTGCCGTATCGGTACCAAGAGGATGCAGGAGATACTCACCCGAATAGTGGAAGGAAACGGCCGTGACGGAGACATAGAACTGCTTGAAGAGCTTTGTGCCGGCATCAAGGATGGGGCTCTTTGCGGACTGGGACAGACTGCTCCCAACCCGGTGCTCACCACCATAAGGTACTTTAGAAACGAGTACGAGGCTCACATAAAAGATAAGAAATGCCCTGCCCACGAATGCGCATCGCTTCTTACGTACCGGATCGACTCCGACCTTTGCCGCGGATGCACTGCCTGTGCCTCCAAGTGTCCGGTCCATGCGATATCCGGCAAGGTCAAAGAGGCGCATTCCATCGATGAGACTGTCTGCATCAGGTGCGGTCAGTGCAGTTCTGTTTGCCGCTTCGGTGCGGTAAAGGTCGATTGAGGAGGGATGACTATGGCCGATATTAAATTATTCATCAACGGAGTTCCCGTGACGGGTCAGCCCGGCGATACGGTGCTCAAGGTAGCGAAGGAGAACGGTTTTGATATCCCGACTCTTTGCCACAGCGAAAAAGTTAAGGTCTACGGTGCCTGCGGTCTTTGTACGGTGGAACTTGAGGGCTCTCCGAAACTGATACGTGCCTGCTCTGCGGTGATATCGGAGGGCATGAAGGTGCTGACCGACACTCCCAGAGTCAAAAACTCAAGGAAGATCGCCCTTGAGCTTCTCATGAGCGATCACGACGGAGACTGCAAGGGTCCGTGCTCACTGAACTGCCCCGCAGGTACCGACTGTCAGGGCTACGTGAAATTCATTGCCGACGGAGACGTGACCGCCGCCGTCAAGCTGATCAAAGAAAAGATACCGATACCGGCATCCATCGGCAGAGTCTGCCCCCATCCCTGTGAGAAGGCCTGCAGACGGCATTTGGTGGAGGAGCCGATATCCATTGCAAATTTGAAATACTATGCCGCAGACCGTGACCTTGCAGGGGACACCTATGTTCCCGAAAAGAAGCCTGCCACCGGAAAGAGGGTGTCCGTTATCGGTGGCGGCCCTGCGGGACTTACGGCGGCGTATTATCTCGCCCTTTCGGGGCATTCGGTGACGGTGTACGATGCCATGCCAAAAATGGGTGGAATGCTTCGTTACGGTATCCCCGCCTATCGTCTTCCCAAATCGGTTCTCGACCGTGAGATAGAAGAGATCGAAAAGTTGGGAGTCGTCATGAAGAACGGTCTTCGCCTCGGACGGGACTTCTCCCTTGAAGAGTTGAGAGGAAGCAGCGACGCAGTCTTTGTGGCTGTGGGAGCGTGGAAGAGCAGCGGAGTTCGCTGCAAGGGCGAGGAGCTTTACGGAGTTATCGGAGGCATCGATTTTCTGAGGGAGGTATCTCTCTTTAATTCCGGTGACGGGAAGAAGCCGGAGATAGGAAGCCGTGTGGCAGTCGTCGGCGGAGGAAACACCGCTATGGATGCCTGCAGATCGGCAGTCCGTCTGGGGGCTGAGTCGGTCTACGTCATCTATCGGCGCACCAGAGCCGAAATGCCTGCCGAGGATATTGAGATAACCGAGGCTATCGAGGAGGGCGTTGAGTTCAAATTCTTGACCAATCCCGCCGAGATCATCGGTGAGAACGGCAAAGTGAAAACGGTGAAGCTTCAAGTGATGGAGCTTGGTGAGCCGGATGCCGGCGGACGCCGTGCTCCCGTTCCCGTGGAGGGCAAGTTCGAGTATCTTGACGTTGACACGGTCATCGCCGCTATCGGTCAGACTATCGACGGTGAGGGACTTGACGGACTTGAAAAGACTCAAAGAGGCATGATCTGCGCAGACGAGGCAACTTTCAGAACCTCATTGGAAGGCGTTTTTGCCGGAGGAGATGCAACCAACAAGGGTGCATCCATAGCAATTGCCGCGATAGGAGAGGCGAATAAGGCGGCTTACGTTATCGACAGCTACCTTGCCGGCGAGACGGTGCCTTACAGAAAGCCCTTCGTGTCGGAGAGGGAAGTGACGGCGGAGATGCTCTCGGACCGTCCGAAGGCGGCGAGAGCCGTCATGCCCTGCCGTCCTCCGGAGGAAAGACGGAATGATTTTTGCGAAGTGACTTTGGGTCTTTCCGATGAGGAGGCGGCTAGGGAAGCAAAAAGATGTCTTTCCTGCGGATGTCACGACTACGGCGAGTGCAAACTGATAAGATACGCCGACAGCTACAGTGTCAAGCCGGAGAGATTTGCAGGTAAAAAGAACGTATCTCCCGTTGAAACCAAGATACCTTCCATCGAAAGGAATCCGTCAAAATGCATTCTCTGCGGACTTTGTGTCCGAGTCTGCCGTGAAAAGGCGGGCAATGGACTTTTGGGACTTGTGGGAAGGGGATTCTCCACGGTGATCAAAGCCGAGTTCAACTCTCCCGATAAGGTAGCCGGATGCCGCGACTGCCATATGTGCGTTGACGAATGTCCTACGGGGGCACTCAGATTCATCGAAAAATGACGGAAAAAGATATGATGCCCTGCAGAGACGAAAAAGAACTTATCGAGGCTGCAGTAAAAATTTTTAAGCTGACGAGCGAGCCGTCGAATTTCTCGGAACTGATGGAAGACCCCAATATGAAGTTTGTGGGTGACGTTTTCAGAAAGGCGATCCTTGAAAAGGCGAAAAGCTCCAAAATGGACACATCCAACCCGCTTGGCATCGTGTGTCTGATGCTTGCGACGTGTCTTAAAGAGGATGATTATGCCATCATCTCCATCGATTCGTCGGGACGGCTCAAGATGATCAGCTGCGTGAAGATAGCACCACCGTTCGGTCTTGAGGATCTTGCAAAAAAGATAAGAGACGAGGCTGAAGCACAAAAGGTGACTAAGGCGGCGGTATTCAAGAACGTGAAGACCTTCGACCGAAGCCGCAGTATGCTCGAAGCCCAAAGGCTCTTCGATCTCCTTGACGGTGACGTGGAACTGTTTGACTACATAGTGACGACAAGCGGTCACTATCATTCCCTGATCGAGCCATTCAGAAGGCTTTCCGGGAAATAAAAAACGGAAGACCGGGCAAAGGCGTCAGCCTTTGCCCGGTCTTTTAATGATGTCTCTTTGAAAGCGTTTTGTGGCGCTGTTTAAGCAAGTTTTTTGAAGAGTTCTTCGATGGTGGATACAATTTTACCTGCCCCCGCTTTTTTGAGGCAAAAAAAGCTTCTAAAGCCCCAGTCCACTGCTATCAGGTCGATGCCTGCGTTCCTTGCAGTGGCAACATCCACCTCGGAGTCTCCGATGTAGACGGTCCGTTCCTTCGGGATGCCGATCTTATCGATCACCGCATCCACAAGATCGGGAGCAGGCTTTTTTTCGATGCCGGATCTTTCCCCGGTGACAGCATCAAAGCTGTCGGGAAAGTACCTTGAGACCAGCTTTTGGACGGCGTAGTCTGCTTTGTTGGATACGACGGCGGTGCGGAGCCCTTCTTCTCTCAAACGGCGGATCATATCACAGATACCGTCGTAGGGACGGGTCTTATCATGGCAGTGAACGGCGTAGTGTTCGTTGAAATCCGAAAACACTTGGTCCACGTCCTCCGCCGTTGCTCCATTCGGTACTGCCGCCTCGCAGAGCCTTTTTATTCCGTTGCCGACGAAGCTTCTCACTTCGTCCCTCGTTCTTTTCGGGAATCCGGAGCACTTAAGTGCGTAGTTTATGCTGTCGGTCAGATCGTCCAGTGTGTCAAGGACCGTTCCGTCAAGGTCGAATATTGCAAGCTCGTATCTCATGTCACTGCCCCTACGTTCTTGGTATTGTTGAGGCGGGAAGTTTCGCTGCCGAAAGCCCCATCTCTTCGAAATTCAAAAGAGCACCTCTGTGAAGTGCTCTTCCGTTTTCAAAAAAGAAAAGCCGCAGTGCGACTTTTCTTATTTGGTGACCCGTGGGGGAATCGAACCCCCGTCTTCGCCGTGAGAGGGCGATGTCTTAGCCGCTTGACCAACAGGCCTCATTTGCTTTGCCAGTATAGCACAAAAAAAAGGAAAATGCAATACCTTTTCGAAAAAAAGTGAAAAAGTATTGCATTCTTTTTTCAGTAGGCTGCTTTTTTATCCCGTATTCAGCCGTTTTTCCAAAGTTTTGGAGAAAACAGGACGATCAGAGGAAAGATCTCCAGCCTTCCGAGCAACATATCAAGGGAAAGTATTATCTTGGAAAAGACGGAGAACATTCCGAAGTTGCCGTAGGGACCCGCAAGTCCGAGGGCGGGGCCGATGTTATTGAAGCAGGATACCACCGACGTGAAAGTGGTGGTGGTATCGTAGCCGTCAAGGGAAACAAGCAGAGTAGAAGCCGCCGTTATCAGCATATAGATGGCAAAATAAGAGCTCACGTTGATGACCACCGAGCGGTCAAGGGGTTCTCCGTCGCATTTTACCACTCGGACGGCGCGGGGGTTCACCGAGTACCACAGTTCTTTGACCGTGGATTTTACGAGTATGATGACACGGGACACCTTAAGTCCTCCCGCAGTGGAGCCGGCGCAGGCGCCGATGAACATTAGGAGAACTATTATCACCTTTGAAAAAGTCGGCCACAGGTCAAAATTGGCAGTGGCGTATCCCGTGGTGGTAATTATCGATGAGACCTGGAAGAACGCATACCTGAAGGACTCTCCCAAATCATCGTAATAGGAGAGTAAGTTCGCCGTGATAGCCGCTGTTGAAAGGAGAACGATACCGATGTACCACTTCACCTCTTCCATTTTGAAAGCGGATTTCAGCTTTCCGATCAGCATGAAATAGTAAAAATTGAAATTAACTCCGAAAAGCACCATGAATACCGCTATCACCATGCGACAGTACTCGTTGTAGGCAGCGATACCGGCGTTTTTAATGGCAAATCCGCCGGTGCCTGCAGTTCCGAGAGAGTTGAGCAGGCTGTCGAAAAACGGCATTCCTCCCATGACGAGAAGCACTATCTCCACCACCGTCATGACAAGGTAGATAAGGTAGAGTATCCTTGTGTTGAATCTAAGCCTCGATACGAATTTTCCGTAGGTGGGTCCGGGGCTCTCTGCCTTCAGTATGTGGGCTTCCGTTCCGCTTTCGCGATTCTGACCCTTTGCGACAGGGAAAAGGGCGATGCCGAATGCAAGGACTCCCATGCCCCCCACCCAGTGGGAGAAGGAGCGCCAAAACAGCATGGAGTCCGACAGGGCTTCCACGTTTGACAGGATGCTGGACCCTGTGGTGGTAAATCCGGATACAGTTTCGAAAAAAGCGTCGATATAGGAGGGTATCTCCCTGCTGATCCAAAAGGGAAGAGCTCCGATGAGGGTGATAAAGAGCCATGAGAGGGCAGTTATCGCAAAGCCGTCTCTGGCACCGTAGCCCTCGGTCTTCGTTTTAATAATAAGAGACAGCGCCCACAGCGCAAGAAAGACTCCCGCCGTGATGAGAAATGAGTAGATAAGGTGCTCCTCGCCTCTCCAGATCGCAACTGCTATCGGAAGCAGTGCAAGCACTGCCATGACCAACATTATCCTGCCGGTAAATTTGAATATTTTAGCAATGTTCAAGGTAACGCCCTCCCGTCATTCAAGGATCTCGTCGAGGGCGCTGATAAATTTGTTCGTGGTGACTACTATGACCAGATCTCCCGGCATAATACACTCGGATCCTCCGGGGAAGATGACCTTGCCCTGCCTGATGATTCCGGCAATAAGCAGGTTCTTTTTCAATTTCATATTCATGAAAGCACAGTTCAAAGCTTTGCTGCCCGGCTCCGCTAAGAATTCCAATGCTTCTGCGTTGCCGTCCGCAACACGGTAGACGGTCCTGACGGAACTTCCCTTTGCGTGCTGCATGGATCTTACGTAGGTCAGCATTACCTCCGTTGTCATCTCCTTGGGAGCAATGACGCTTTCAAGTCCCACGCTCTCGGCCATGAGCTTCAGTTCCGGCTTGTTGATCTTCGTGATCACTTTGGAAATGCCCTGAAGCTTAGCGTACATTGAGACGATGGTATTGTCCTCATCCGTTCCGGTCAGAGTGATCACACTGTCGGCCTTTGAGAGCCCCTCCTCCTCAAGCACAGCACGGTCTGTGCCGTCTGCGTGGATTATCGTGGCTTTGGGCAGGGTGCTTGCAAGTTCGTAGCAGATGTCACGATCCTTTTCGATGATTTTGACATCCGTTCCCATTTCTTGAAGGGCGAGTGCGAGATAGTAAGCTATCTTTCCGCCGCCTATTATGAAGACTGTCTTGATCTTGTGAGTGATGAGACCGGTCTCTCTGAAAAATGAGTTGAGTTCTCTGTGAGTGGCGGTCACGTAGACCTTGTCACCCGGCAGAGGAACGAATTCACCGGTGGGGATGATGGCTCCTTCCGATCCGGGACGTTGGATGGCGCAGACGAGGATCCTGGACTTTAGTACCGTGGAAAGCTCCGAAAGGGGTCTTCCGCAGAGCTTTGACGTCTCTGTCAACTTGATTTGGACCATTTCTATCCTGCCCCGCGCAAAGGTGTCCACCTCAAGTGCCGAGGGCATTCTGAGGAGTCTTGATATCTCACGGGAGGCAATGAGTTCGGGGTTGACTGTCATTGAGATGCCCAGAGTCTGTCCGAGAAAAAGAGACTGGGAGTTGTGTTCGGGTGAGCGCACCCTCGCAATGCATCTCTTCGTTCCAAGTTCCTTTGCGATAACGCAGGAGAGAAGGTTGACCTCGTCAAGTGATGACGTGGCGATGAGAAGGTCGGCAGTGGCAGCTCCGGCTTCTTTCAGCGTGTTTGAAACGGCACCGCTCCCGCAGATGCCCATGACATCGCAGGAATAGGTGATCTTATCGACCACTGCCTTGTTCTTGTCGATGACACAGATATCGTGGTTTTCACTGCAAAGTGTTTCGGTGATAGCCTCACCCACTTTGCCGCAGCCTACAATGATGATCTTCATTTTATCATTGACCGCAGGCGGTAGCCTGCGGTCTTCCTCTTTCTTTTTTGTTGTTACCGTTGAGGCCGGTACTGTCAGCCTATCGGTTCTCCGTTCTTGTCAAAGAGGGGAAGGGGCTCAAGGTAGATGATATCATCTCTTGACTGAGCGGCTCCCTCGGCAAGGATGGTCATCTTTCCGCAGACTGTGCCGCCGGCTTCTTCCACCAGAGTTTCAAGTGCTTTGAGAGATTCTCCGGTCGAGATGACGTCGTCTACGATGAGGATCTTTTTGCCCTTCATAAGAGCGGCGTCGTAGCCGTCAAGATAGAGCATCTGGGAGCCCTCTGTCGTTATTGAACGGACCTCCACCTCGAATATGTCCCTCATGTAGAGCTTCGGCTTTTTCCTTGCCAGAAAATATTTTTGATTTCCCGCAAGACGTGCCATCTCGTGGACGAGGGGGATGCCCTTTGACTCTGCGGTGAGCATGTAGTCGTATTCGGGGGCCTTTTTGAGAAGTTCCTTTGCGCAGGCAGTTGTCAGTTCCGGGTCTCCGAAGATGACGAAGGCTCCGATGTAGAGCTCGTCATTGAGGGGACAGAGGGGAAGCGCACGGTCGATACCCGCGATCTTCATTTTGTATTCCATGGTCTGTTGCCTTTCATTTTATCGTTGTTTTTTGCCGCCGTTTTCCGAAGGAAAGCGGCGGCTTGATAACTCGGAGCGGTGTGTCAGCTGCGAAGAACGATGTCGAATTCGTCCTTGAGCGCTTTTGTGATTTTCTTTGTGATGCTGTCCGCCTCATCGTCGGTCATGGTCCTGTCGGGGCATCTGAGCATGACGGAATAAGCCACGCTCTTTTTGCCCTCTCCGAGCTGAGGACCGCGGTAGATATCGAACAGTTCCACGGATTCAACGTGTTTTCCGCCGGCTTTCTTCATCGCGGAAGCCACCTTGCCCACCTGAACGTCCTCATCGCATACGAAGGCGAAGTCACGCTCAAGTGCGGGATATTTCGGAAGGGGTTGGAACTCCTTTTCCACACTGCGGTGCTTCAGCATGACATCGAAATTCAATTCTGCCGCGTAAACGGGGATGGAGAATCCGTAGTTTTCCGCCGTAAGAGGATGGATCTCACCGAAGATACCGATGACGTCTCCGTCTTTTACGATCTCGGCGCATCTTCCGGGATGGAATGCGTTGTCGCTGTCCACCGCGTTGTATTCAACGTCGGTGATACCGGACATTGAGAGAAGGCCTTCTATGCAACCCTTCAGTTTGTAGAAGTATCCATCGGGGCGGTTCTCGTTCTCATAGAATCCGATAACGAGACGTCGGGGCTCCTTCGGGAGTTCTCCGTCAGCCGTGGGGATGTATGATGTGGCGGTTTCGTAGAGCGCCACGTTTTTGTTCTTGACACTGTAGTTGTAGGAGAGCACTTCCAGCATGGAGGGGAGAGCCGTCGTTCTCATGACCGATGTATCCTCTCCCAGCGGGTTCTTGATAACTACGCTGCGGCGGCGGGGATCATCCTCTGCCATCCTTATCTTGTCGTAGTATTTCGGGCTGATGAAGGAGAACGTCTCGATCTCGCACATTCCCATTCCGTAGAGAAGGGACTTTACGTCCTGCTCGTACTGCTGGTGGGGTTTTCTTCCGCCGCCGGCACCGCCTGTTCTGAGGGGGGTAGATCCGATCTTATTGTAGCCCCAGATGCGGGCGACTTCTTCGGCTATATCCTGCATATGCTCCACGTCGGCGCGGTATGAGGGAACGGTGATTACTCCGTTTTGGATCTTGAAGTCGAGGCTCTCAAGCGCCGATACCATGAAACTTTCGGAGATGTCGGTCCCGAGGAAAGCGTTGATCCTTTCGGGAACGAGGGCGATCCTTGTGGGTTCTTTTTTTCCGGGATACACGTCGATCATTCCGTCGACCACGTCTCCGGCGTCAAGGATCTGGACCAGTTCACAGGCACGGAGAAGTGCGGGAACGGTGTTTTCGGGGTCAAGACCTTTTTCGAATCTTGCAGAGCTCTCGGTCCTCATTCCCAGCTTTTTGCCGGAGATACGGACGTTTCCGCCCTTGAAGTTGGCGCTTTCGAAGATGACGGTTTTCGTGCCGTCGGTGATCTCGCTGTTTGCACCGCCCATTACTCCCGCAAGTGCCACGGCCTTCTTTTCGTCGGAGATGACGAGCATGGTCTCATCCAAGACGTGATCCTTGTCGTCAAGGGATTTGAAGGTCTCGCCTGCGCCGGCATTTCTGACTACTATGTGGCTACCGTCAAGACATGAGTAATCGAAGGCGTGCATTGGCTGTCCGTACTCCAGCATGACGTAGTTTGTAATGTCGACTATGTTATTGATGGGGCGAACTCCCGCCGCCTTCAGTCTCATTCTCAACCAAAGGGGAGAGGGAGCGATCCTTACGTTCTTGACCGCCATTGCTGTGTAGCGAGGGCAGAGAACGGAGTTTTCGATGTCCACCTTGAGGTAGTTTGAGATGTCATCCCCATCATTGGCCGCTTTGACTTCGGGGATCTTGATGTTGAGGGGCTTTTTAAACGTCACGGCGCTTTCCCTTGCAAGTCCGATAACGGAGAGGCAATCGGGGCGGTTTGGGGTGATCTCAAATTCAACTACAGTGTCCCTCATGTCAAGGACGTCCTTGATATCAGCTCCGAGAGTGGGCTCTTCGATACCGCAGTGCTGAAGGATGAGGATCCCGTCCTCGATAGCGCCCGGCATATCGTGGACTGTCAATCCAAGCTCGGAAATGGAACAGAACATTCCCTCGGAAACTGCACCGCGAAGCTTTCCTTTTTTGATCTTTGTCCCGTCGGGAAGCAGAGCGCCGTCGGTGCAGACCGGCACATACGCTCCCTCGAATACGTTGGTGGCGGCGGTGACTACCTGCATCGGTGTGTCGCCTCCCACATCAACTTGACAGATCACAAGTCTGTCGGCCTCCGGGTGTTTTTCGATTTTCAGTATTTTTCCGCAGACTATGCCGGAAAAGTCATCGGCCATATTTTTGTAGCCCTCGACCTTGGAGCCGGTATCGGTCATGTCGTCACAGTATTTTTTGATATCAACGTCGCTGACGTCGGTGAAATCAGCGAGCCATTTCATTGACAGATTCATCGCTATCCTCCTTTCGATCAGAACTGAGCCAGAAAACGAACATCGTTTTCATAGAGATGGCGCATGTCGGTTATGTTGTATTTTGCCATGGTGATCCTTTCAATGCCCATTCCAAAGGCAAAGCCGGAATATTCGTCGGGATCGATTCCGCAGCCTTTCAAAACGTTGGGATGGACCATGCCGCAACCGAGTATCTCGATCCAACCCTCTCCCTTGCAGACACGGCAGCCCTCGCCACCGCAGACGAAGCAGGAGATGTCCACCTCTGCGGAAGGCTCGGTAAATGGGAAGTGATGAGGGCGGAAGCGGAGCCTCGTCTCGGTACCGAACATCTCTTTTGCAAAGGTCTCAAGAGTTCCCTTAAGATCTCCCATGGTAACTCCCTTGTCGATGACGATGCCCTCAAGCTGATGGAAGAGGGGGGAGTGGGTGGCATCCACTTCGTCGGCACGGTAGACACGGCCGGGGGAGATGACTCTGATGGGGGGCTTTTTGTTTTCCATGACGTGGATCTGCACCGGAGATGTCTGTGAACGGAGCAGGATATCGTCCGTGATGTAGAACGTGTCCTGAATGTCACGGGCTGGGTGATCTTCGGGGGTATTGAGGGCTTCGAAATTGTAGTAGGCGGTCTCGACTTCGGGACCCTCCGCTATTTCAAATCCCATTCCGATGAAGATGTCCTCCATGGTCTTCTGCACTGCATCGAGGGGATGAGTGTGACCGACTTTGAAGGTCTCACCGGGGGCGGACACGTCAAGAGTCTGCTTTTTGAGCTTCGCCGTGAGAGCGGCGTTCTTCAGCTCCGCACTTTTCTTTTCGATGGCGGCTTCGATCTCGCTTCTGACTTTGTTGGCAAGCTCTCCCACAACAGGTCTTTCCTCGGGAGTGAGTTTTCCCATTCCGCGAAGTACCTGTGTCAGCTCGCCCTTTTTGCCGAGATACCGGATCCTGATCTCCTCAAGGTCCGCACCCGAAGCGACAAGGGCGTCCATCGCCTCTGTTCTGATCTTCTGTAAGATGTCTTTCATTTCGTTCTCCTTAAAAGTGAGTGGAAGTATTCGAGGACGGAAAAAAAGGCCCCGTCCTGTTACGGGACGAGGCAATGCTCCGCGGTACCACCCGAATTCCGGAAAAACCGGCACTCTTATGGGATGTAACGGTCCCTCCCGTGCCGGACTACCTGTCACCCGGCAAGCTCGAAAGTGAAGGGAAAATGACCCGTGCGGATGCCCGTCTCAGCAAAATGGGGCACTCTCTGTCGGCACGCCGTTGCCGTTTTCCGTCTTTGTCACAGCTTTTACGGCAATATAATAACATAAAAAAACGAAAAACGCAATAGCAAAGAAGCATTTTTATCCTCCGTTTCGGAAAAACTTCTACGGAAGATCAAAACCGACTTCCGTGTTATTCGCGCGTCATCCGAAAGATGACTTGGAAGATGAATTGGCTTTTCGGAGAGTCGGCTCGCTTTTTTTCGAAGAACGGTCTACGGTTTTCGGAAAGACGGTAATAATCCGCCGTACAGTGGGTAGAATAACGGATAAGAAAAGCTGTTTTGGCGAATTTTCGGAGGAGTTATGGTGGAGTTTGACTACGAGATAAAAGACGAAAACGGGATCCACGCCCGTCCTGCCGGCGTCATAGTGACCGAAGCGAAAAAATATGAGAGCGGGATAATGCTCTTTCTCGGTGAGCGCAGTGCGGACTGCAAAAGGCTGTTCTCGGTGATGGGATTGGGAGCGGTCAAGGGGGATACCGTCCGGGTCCGGGTGTCCGGTGCGGATGAAAAGGCGGCGGCGAATGCCGTCGAAGGCGCCATGAAGAATGCCGGACTGTGATGCGGAGGTGATATTATCGTTAAAATAGTCGGTAAAAAAGCCAGCGGCGGCATTGCGGAGGGAACTCTTTTTGCGGTCCGCAGAAACATCTCCGAGATCCGACGGGTCAGAGTTGAGGATGTTGTCCTTGAGGGGGAACGCTACAAGTCGGCAAGGGAAAAAACGGCGGCGGAGCTTGATAAGCTGAAGGAGGATACGGAGAGGGATCTCGGAAAAGCGGAGGCGATGATCTTTGAAATCCACCGTATGATGCTTTACGATGATGATTTCGATCGGTCGGTCACCTCCATGATCAAATGGCAGAGCGTAAATGCCGAATATGCGGTCATGGCAACCGCAGAGAGCCTTGCGGAAGCCTTCATTTCCATGCCGGGAGACTACATGAAGGAGAGAGCCGCCGATATTCGAGAAGTGGCAAAAAGACTGATCGACGCCCTGTCGGACAGGGACTCGGGATTCGGAATAACGTCTCCCGTGATAATATCCGCAGACGACTTGGCTCCGGGGGAAACGGTGGGGCTTGACAGGGATCTCGTTCTGGGCTTCATAACGGAAAAGGGAAGCGACAACTCCCATAGCGCTATCTTGGCAAGAACCATGGGAATTCCCGCCGTGGTGTCTGCAGGTGGGATAGATCCCTCCTTTCACGGGAAGCACTGCGTGCTTGATGGCGACAAGGGGCTCCTCTATGTGGAGCCGGATGAGGATACTTTGTCTGTCTTGAGAAAACGGATGGCAGAGGATGAAAAGGAGCGTAAAAGGCTCAAAGGAGTCGCCGAAAGGATCGCCGTCACCGGCGACGGACGGCGCATTAAGGTCTTTTCCAACATCGGGGACGTGTCGGATGCAGAACACGCGTTGAAAAACGGCGCAGAGGGGATCGGACTTTTCAGAAGTGAGTTTCTCTACATGAAGTACGGACGGCTGCCGACGGAGGACGAGCAATTCGAAGCCTACCGTGGGGTGGCGAAGGCGATGGACGGCCGTGAGGTCACGGTCAGAACTCTCGATGTGGGGGCTGACAAGAGGATACCTTATCTCGAAATGAAAACGGAGGCTAACCCCGCCTTGGGCGTGAGGGGGATAAGATACTGTCTCAAGGAGCGGAAGATCTTTTTGACCCAGCTTCGGGCGCTTCTTCGCGCCGCTGCTTTCGGGAAGATATCGGTGATGATACCGATGGTGGTGAGCAAAGAGGAGATCGACCTTGCAAGGGAACTTTTTCAAACCGCCAAGGATCAGCTCAAAAGCGAAAACGTCCCCTATTCCGAGAACGTTCCCTTCGGGATCATGATCGAGACTCCCGCCGCCGCAGTGACGGCGGATATCCTTGCCGAAAAGAGCGATTTTTTCAGTATCGGAACCAACGATCTGATCCAGTATGCCGGGGCTTGCGATCGGGAAAATCCGGAGGTGGGGCACCTTGCCGACAGTGTGGGAGAGAGTGTTTTGAGACTGATAGCCCACGTGGCGAGGTGCGGTGCCGAAGCAGGGATCCCGGTAGGGATCTGCGGAGAACTCGGAGGAGACCCGAAGCTGATCCCGTTTTTCATTGAATGCGGAGTGTCGGAGCTTTCGGTGAGCCCTTCGGCGATCCCAAGGGTAAAAGAGGCAGTCAAGAATTTTTCCGGAAGCGGAGAAAACGTTCCCGATCGGGCGCTCAAATAACGTTGAGGAGAGGACTTATGTTCGGAAAAAAGAAAAAGAGAAGAAGCCTTTTGTCTCCGGCAAACGGAGAGATACTGACCCTTGAGGAGACGGGGGACGAGGTGTTTGCCGGAAGGATGGTGGGAGACGGTGCGGCCGTTCGCCCGTCCGACGGAGATCTTGCAAGCCCCTGCGACGGGACGGTGCGAAACGTGTCTCGGACGTTCCATGCCTACAGTATCGAGTCGGACGACGGACTTGACGTTTTGGTCCACATCGGCATTGATACTGTTGAACTCGGAGGAGAGGGGTTCTGCCCTCTCGTAAAAAGCGGTGACAGAGTTAAGGCGGGACAGCTCATCTGCAAGGCGGATCTCGGCCTCATAGCGAGCAGGGGCTTTTCCACGGTCACTCCCGTCATAATATCCGGCGGTGCACCGGGGCTTGTGCTAGAATTTGAAAAGGGAGAAGTGAAGCGCGGCGAAGAGATGCTGCACTACACTGCTTGAGGAAGGGAAAATGGAAAAAACGGAAAGAAAAAGCTCCGGAGTTTTCGGAGTACTTCAGCGGGTGGGACGCTCCTTCATGCTGCCCATCGCGCTTTTGCCCATTGCGGGGCTTCTTCTCGGAATCGGTTCGTCTCTTACCAATCCCGCCATGATCGGGACCTACGGACTCGAAAGGGTGCTTGGAGAGGGTACGGTACTCAATTTTATCCTCACGGTCTTCAGCGAGACCGGCAACGTCATCTTTTCAAATCTGCCCATCATCTTTGCCATGGGAGTAGCCCTCGGAATGGCTGAAAACGAGAAGGGGACTGCGTGTCTCTCTGCCGCCATCGCATTTTTCGTAATGCACATGACGGTGTCTACCTTGCTTGAGTTGACCGGGAAAGCGGATACGATGCAAGAGGGGACGGTATCTTACGTAGTCGGGATACGATCTCTTGAAATGGGAGTTTTCGGCGGCATCATAGTGGGTCTCGGCGTGGCGGCGCTCCACAATGCCTTTTATAAGATCCGACTGCCTGCCGTTCTCTCCTTCTTCGGAGGAGTCAGATTTGTGCCCATCATCTCCACCGTAGTCTACATCGGTGTCGGCGCGGTGATGTTCTTCGTTTGGCCGGTGATACAAAACGCCATATTCTCTCTCGGAAGTCTCGTTTTGGTCAGCGGGTATTTCGGCACCTTCATCTACGGTGTTATCGAACGGGCACTGATCCCCTTCGGACTTCATCACGTATTCTATCTTCCCTTTTGGCAGACCGGGCTTGGGGGATCTGCGATAATAGATGGACAGTTGGTGGCGGGAGCGCAAAATATCTTCTTTGCGGAGCTTGCTTCCTTCTCAACGGACGTGTTCAGCGTTTCCGCAACACGTTTTATGAGTGGAAAATTCCCGCTCATGATATTCGGGCTTCCCGGGGCGGCACTGGCTATGTACGTCACCGCCGACCGAGGCAAAAGAAAGAATGCGGGAGGACTTCTTCTGTCAGCCGCACTGACCTCCATGCTGACGGGCATTACGGAGCCGCTTGAGTTCACTTTCCTTTTTACGGCGCCGATACTCTATGTTATTCACTGCGTTTTTGCGGGGCTGTCTTACATGCTCATGCACCTCTTGAACGTGGGTGTGGGAATGACATTCTCCGGAGGCATCATCGATCTGCTTCTCTTCGGAGTGATCCAAGGTAACGGAAAGACCCATTGGTTGAACGTGGTGTGGGTGGGGCTGATCTACTTTGCTCTGTATTTTGCTGTCTTTGCGTTCCTCATAAAACGCTTCGATCTCATGACTCCCGGAAGGGGAGACGATGACGGCACCAAGCTCTACTCAAGGTCCGACTATGACAGAAAGAAAGGTGCCAAAAAGAGTGACGTCGGCACTGAAAAAGCAAAAATGATAATCGCCGCCCTCGGCGGCGGTAAAAACATCAGAGTTCTTGACTGCTGTGCCACGAGATTGAGAGTAACGGTGACGGATCCGGCCCTTGTGGACCGGGAAGCGCTGAGGTCGAGCGGAGCATCCGGAGTCATAATGAGCGGAAGCGGAGTTCAGGTGGTCTACGGTCCCTCCGTCACCGTGATAAAAAGCGAGATCGAGGAAGTGCTCTCCCGAACGGACGGTAAGGGAGATATCCGATAATATTTTCAAAAGCTCTTGCCTTTGTCGATCCGGTGTTGTAAAATGATACCGAAGAACGTTTGCGGAGGCAGATATGATCAGCTTTGAAAACTCATGGGACACCTTTCTCAAGGACGAATTTGAAAAAGAGTATTACAAAAAGATCCGAGGGTTCTTAGCAAGAGAGTACAGAGATACCACTCACGCCACCTACCCCGATATGTTCGATATTTTCAACGCACTGAAGATAACTGATTACAACGGCGTCAAGGCGGTGATACTCGGGCAGGACCCCTATCACAACCCCGGGCAGGCCCACGGCCTTGCCTTTTCCGTGAAGGATGGGGTGGCGCCGCCTCCGTCCCTTGTCAACATTTTCAAGGAGTATCACGATGACTTGGGATATCCCATCCCGAAAAGCGGGGAGCTGACAAAATGGGCGGAAAACGGAGTCCTTCTTCTCAACACCGTGCTGACGGTAAGAGGGGGAGCCGCCGCAAGCCACAGGGGCATAGGCTGGGAGACCTTCACCGACCGGGTGATAACTCTCTTAAACGAAAGGGAGAAGCCCATAGTGTTCCTGCTTTGGGGGCGCTTTGCCAGAGATAAGAAGTCGCTGATAACGAATCCCGCCCACCTGATACTCGAAGCAGCTCATCCCAGTCCACTGTCGGCGTACAACGGGTTCTTCGGATGCCGCCATTTTTCAAAGGCGAATGCTTTTCTCGGCGGTGATGCCGTGGATTGGAGGCTCGAATAGTATTTCAATATCAAAGCTGCCGGACTTCCGGTGGCTTTTTTCGATATTTCGGGAAGAGAGCTTTGAACTTTTTTGAAAGCATCTTTTCGGCATCATCCGGGCTTTTTGCCTCACGGTCAAGGCGGAACCGGAAAGGATCCGGCCCGTTTTTGAACTTAAAAAAGCTCCCTCGGATCCCGCTTTGAACTCTTTTTTCAAGGCGCTTAATATAATATTAAAAAAAGTGTTGACAAGCGGCATTTTCTGTGGTAGAATAATGTCACCTCGTTTTGAGGGCTCTTTTTTTGCGGTCTTTCGCAAGAAGACGTGAGGAGATGTGCCCTTTTTGAGGGAGGTACAGGTGCGACTTGCCGCACCGAATTCACGGGAATATCCCGAATTTATCAGGAGGTGCCGATACTATGAGAGTAAAGATCACTCTCGCGTGCAGTGAGTGTAAGCAGAGAAACTACGACACTATGAAAAACAAGAAGAACGATCCGGACAGACTTGAAATGAACAAGTATTGCCGTTTCTGCCGTAAGCATACTCTGCACAAGGAAACAAAGTAAGAAAGGAGCAAAGTAATGGCTGACAAGGAAATCAAGGAAGTCGCTAAGAAAGCAGACCAGACCAAGAAACCCGCAAAAGTCAAGAAAGACAAGCCTTCACTCGGCTCCAAGATCGCAGCATGGTTCAAAAGCTGCAAGGCGGAAATGAAAAAGATAGTTTGGGCAAGTTGGTCCTCGGTGAAGAACAATACCGTCATGGTACTCGTTACTATCATCGCAGTGGGACTTGTTATCGGACTCGTCGACCTTCTTTTCTCGCAGGGAATCGTAATTCTCAGTATTTTGTTGTGATCACGGAGCGGTTTTGACCATGAGTGATATCAACGAAATGAACGCAGGTCCGAGATGGTACGTTGCACACACATACTCGGGCTACGAGAACAAAGTCAAGGCTAATCTCGAAAAGATCGTAGAGAACCGTCATCTTGAAGACCTTATCTACGAAGTGGTCGTCCCGGTAGAGACCGTTACGGAAACTGTCGGAGACAAGGAGCGCACGGTGGAAAGCAAGTTATTCCCCTCATACGTTCTCGTCAAGATGACCATGACCGACGAGAGCTGGCACGTGGTAAGAAACATCACCGGCGTAACAGGTTTTGTCGGCCCCGGAAGCAAGCCTGTTCCCCTCACGGAGGCGGAGGTCGCAGCCCTCATTGACGAAGAGCACGTTTCAAGCGGAAACGCTCTCAAGGTGGGAGATCACGTTGCGATCGTCAACGGCATTTTTGCTTCACTCAATTACACGGGAGTTCTCTCCGAGATATCGGAGGACGGCGACAGTGTTACCGTTACGGTATCCACTACCGGACGTGATATGCCCGTCAAATTGAGCATCAAGGACATTAAAAGGATCGATGACTGATCCTGCGGTACGTCCTGCCGCAGGGGACACGTTCCCTAAAGAAACGGAGAGGGCCGCACGGGTCACCTTGCAGTCGGACTCCTCGGGTAATGCTCCCGGACAAAAGCAAAGTGGGAGGAAGAAAAATTCATCAATTCTTCCGTCTTGAACCACTAACGGAGGTAATAAAATGGCAAAGAAAATTATCGGCTATATCAAGCTTCAGCTTCCCGCCGGCAAGGCTACTCCTCAGCCCCCGGTAGGTCCTGCGCTCGGTCAGTACGGTCTTGCAATTCCTAACTTCACGAAGGAATTCAATGAGAGAACAAAGAACGATATCGGACTCATTATCCCCGTAGTCATCACAGTCTACGCAGACCGTTCCTTCTCCTTCATCACCAAGACTCCTCCCGCAGCCGTTCTTATCAAGAAGGCTTGCGGCATCGAGACTGCATCCGCAACACCTAACAAGACCAAGGTCGCAACGATCAAGAAGGATCAGGTGAAGACCATTGCCGAGACAAAGATGAAGGACCTCAATGCAGGTTCCGTCGAAGCGGCAATGAGCATGATCGCAGGCACGGCACGCTCCATGGGCGTTGTCGTCGAGGACTAAGGAGGTTAAGGCATGTTTAAGGGTAAAAAATACGTTGACAGCACAAAGCTGATCGAAAAATCGAAGCTCTACGATCCTCAGGAGGCTCTCGACCTGGTATGCAAGACCTCCAAGGCTAAGTTTGACGAGACCATCGAGATCCACATCAGACTCGGTGTTGACTCCCGTCACGCTGACCAGCAGGTCCGCGGTGCCGTAGTACTTCCCAATGGTACCGGTAAGACAGTCCGCACCCTCGTTTTTGCGAAGGGCGACAAGGCTGACGCAGCACGTGCCGCAGGCGCTGACTACGTCGGTGACATGGACTACGTAGAGAAGATCCAGAAAGAGAACTGGTTCGAATTCGACGTTGTTATCGCAACACCCGATATGATGGGTACTATCGGCCGTCTCGGTAAGATCCTCGGTCCCAAGGGACTGATGCCTAACCCGAAGGCAGGTACGGTAACTATGGATGTTGCACGTGCAGTTGAAGAGGCTAAGGCAGGTAAGATCGAGTACCGTCTTGACAAGACGAACATCATCCACTGCCCCATCGGCAAGGCTTCCTTCGGCGTTGAGAAACTCTCCGAGAACTTCAACACCCTCGTCGGCGCAGTCATCAAGGCTAAGCCGGCAGCTGCAAAGGGACAGTACATCAAGAGCTGCGTGATAGCATCTACGATGGGCCCCGGCATCAGAGTCAACGGCTCTAAGCTCGGCTGAAATTAGTTTTTTATGCAAGATCCGCATTTTTTCGAAAATGCGGATCTTTTACATCACAGTTAGTATCGGAGCGTATCATGATAGAACACAAGCTGTCTCGGGGAGACATGGTAACTCTCTTTGTTGAAGAGACCAATATTTTTGCAAACGGCGTTGCAAAGATCGACGGAACGGTGGTATTCTGTGAAGGAGCGGTGGCGGGAGACGTGGTAATAGCTCTCATCACCGAGGTGAAGAAGAACTATGCGGTGGCAAGGACGCTCAAGATCGTCACTTCCTCCCCATGTCGGTGTGAGCCTCGCTGTCCTTACTTTGGAAAATGCGGAGGTTGTGCTTTCGGAAACGTCGCCTATGAGCATGAGGTCTTTGTAAAGAAGAGTGCCATTTCTGCGGCATTCAGAAGATGCGGAGTAAAGGCCCCCGAAATAACCGATTTTATTTCATCAAAAGAGATCGGATACCGAAACAAGGCGGTCTTCCATTTTAATGAGGAGTTCGACCTCGGATTCTTTTCGAAGGCAGACCGGGAGATATGTCCCGTTGAGACCTGTGCTATCCTTCACCCGACTATTAACATCATAATGAAGAAAGTCGGAGATATCATGAGGGAACGGAAGGACGTCCTCAAGGGAAAGATTTCCTACCTTTTTATAAGATACTTCGAATCTTCAAATGAAGCGTCGGTGGTGATCGGGTCCCCTCTTGGAGCGGATCTTGCCAACGTTGCTTCAAGGATAATAAGCGAGATCCCGCAGGTCAAAACGGTAATGCGTGGAACGGGGGATGACCCGTCGTGTGACGTTTTCGAAAAACTTGCGGGGGATGACTCTGTTTTGTCCCGTGCCTTCGGCTTGGAATTTGAAGTGGCACCTGCCTCGTTCTTTCAGGTCAACTGCGATGTGGGAGAAAAGCTCTTTGAAAAGGTCGGCAAACTCGCCGCACCGAAAGCAGGAGAGCGGTTTCTCGATCTCTATTGCGGCACCGGTACTATCGCCCTTTCCCTTGCCAAAATGGAAGCGGGGATAGGGGTAGTCGGTATCGAGATATCACCGGAGGCAGTGGAAAACGCAAAGCGAAACGCAGAGAAAAACGGGATAGAAAATACCACGTTCATCTGTGCCGACAGCGAGGAGTTCTCAAGGCTTCTTTCAAGGGAGCATTTCGACTGTATCACCGTTGACCCACCAAGGGCGGGGCTATCCGAAGAAACAGTGCGTCGTATCCTCGAAAACGCCCCAAATAGGCTGGTTTACGTCTCCTGCGACCCATCTACCCTCGCCCGTGACGTAAGGCTTTTATCGGGGCTCTATGAACCCTCTGCGGTCATTGGCGCCGATATGTTCCCCGGCACCTCCCATGTTGAGACGGTAGTACTGCTTTCCCACAAAAAGCCAGACGGACATATCAACGTAAAAGTTGAGTTTGGTGAGGGCGATGGCAAAGTTCCACTTGACGATATTGCCGAAAGAGCCGAAAATTATAAACCCAAAGAGCGTGTAACCTATAAAATGATTAAGGAGTACATAGAAGCTAAATATGGCTTCAAAGTACATACCGCATATATCGCAGAGGTAAAAAGAGATTTGGGCTTACCAATGTATGATGCTCCTAATGCGGTAGAGGAATTGAAAAATCCAAGAAAGCATCCCACACCAGAAAAGGTTGAAGCAATAAAAGATGCATTGAAACATTTTGAAGTAATTTAATATGATAGGCGTATCATTAAAAATAGTGGTACGCTTATTTTTTACCCATTTTGCACCTTTGAGATGCCTTTCTCTTTTACATATAATAGAAGCAGGAAAGGACGGTGTTGATTATGAAAGAAAAGAAAACCCACCTATACTTTGACAGCGAAGAACGAAAAATTTTAATACATAGCCTTGTAAAG
>CAZVQC010000013.1:0-53010 GCA_964629225.1 uncultured Ruminococcus sp. | reverse complement strand
ATTATATTATAATTATAGTAATCGATCTATACACAGTACGAAAAGAGGAAAAATATGCCGACACTCAAAGAAGAGATGTTCACTGCGAAAAAGATTGACCTGATGGTCAAGAGTTTTGATTGCTTTTCAGAATACGGTCTTCACGGTACCGGTATTCGCGCCATAGGCAAGTTCAGCGGATGCAATCCCGCAACGATCTATACTTATTTCAAAGACCTTGACGACCTCCTCGTTCAATCCACAGAATATTGCATGACAAAGGTTGAGGATGATTTCATGGCAAGGGCTCCCCGCAATCTTGAAGAAATTTGGCGTTTTGTTGATGAGATACCTTATTGGACTGCGGAAAAGCACGGTAAAAAGTATCGCCTTATGTACCAGATATACACTCATCCGAAATACCGCGAAGAGGGCAAAAAATTCTTTGCGGGTGTTACAAAGCGTTATGCCGAGTACGCAAATATTCTTGAGGTTTCTCTCGGTATTCCCTCGGAAGATCTGACCGGGCTCATCTACACCATGGTTCGTGCTTGCGTTCACTACGCTCTCTTCGAGGATGAAACTTATCTTAAGGCGCAAATGAGATCACTTAAGACTTGTATTGCCCTTCTCATAGATAAGAACAGAAAGAATATGAGTATTTAATTTTAGGACCTTCAAGGCGGGCGTATGCCCGCTTTGATTTGTTTTCGGTGTTTCGGCGGCGTGTCTTCAACGCCACTGTCAAAAGAACAGAGTGAAGTTTTCGGCGCAAAAAAGAGCTTGAACGATGTTCAAGCTTTTTTTTGCTACGGTCGGTGTGATTCTATTTGACGGGGAGCGATCAGTAATATCTGATACTTGCCACCACTTTGCCAAGGACCGTCAAGTCTTTGGTTATGATCGGCTCCATGGCGGAATTCTCCGGTTGAAGGCGGAAGTGACCGTTTTCCTTGTAGTAGGTCTTGACCGTGGCGGCATCATCAATAAGTGCTACGACGATATCACCGTTCTCCGCATATCTGCGGTTACAGACGATGACGATATCACCGTCTAAGATACCCGCTTCTATCATACTTGTGCCGGATACCCGCAGTGCGAACATCTCGTCGCTTTTGTACTTCGTTTCCGAAAAATCGACGTATCCTTCAAAGTTTTCAACGGCGAGAATGGGAAGACCTGCAGTGATCTTTCCGATCAAGGGTACTTTCCTTGTTACGGGGGACGTGCCGTCTACAGTGAGGGTGCGGCTCTTTCCGCTCTCCTTGCGGATGTATCCTTTTTTTTCAAGACGTTCAAGGTAGCCGTGAACAGTGGCGGTGCTTTTGATGCCGAGGGCACTTCTTATGTCTCTTACCGACGGAGAATAACCGTTCTCTTCGATGACCTCCGTGATGTATTCAAGCATCCTTTTTTCTTTTTCAGTGAGAGCTTCCATGGGGGAACTCCTTTCTTGATAACTGCCTTCTTACGCTTCAATTATACTACATAATTCGACAAAAAGGAACAAATGTTTTGCAGTTAACACAAAGTTTACAAATCCTGTGAGCAAGCGGGGGTAAAATACCGACAAAAGCACAAAAGCAAAGTTAAAGTGTGAATTAAAAAAGGAGCAAAGCGAAATTTTTCCCTAAATTGCTTTTGAACGGCTTGCAATAGTATCTCGTTTGTGCTATAATTTATAATACCAAGAAATTGGATTTTGAAGCAAAAAGAGGAGAAAACACCATGACTGACAACAAACATGTTTTGAATTGGGTAAATGAGATGGCTGAACTCACTCAGCCGGATCAGATCGTCTGGATCGACGGCTCAGAGGAACAGGCTGAAAAGCTTCGTGCCGAGGCTTGCTCTACCGGCGAAATGATCAAACTTAATCAAGATATTCTTCCCGGATGCTATCTTCATCGCACCGCCGTTAACGACGTTGCACGTGTCGAGGGCAGGACTTTTATCTGCACTACGAAAAAGGAAGATGCCGGCAATATAAATAACTGGATTGCTCCCGCTGAGTGCTATGAAAAACTGAGAAAGCTCTACCGCGGCTCCATGAAGGGCAGAACGATGTACGTCATCCCTTATTCCATGAGCGTAGTGGGCAGTGACTTTGCAAAGTACGGCATCGAGCTTACCGACTCTATCTATGTTGTTTTGAATATGATCATTATGACACGTGTCGGGTTCAACGTACTTGAGGCGCTCGGAGACAGCGCCGACTTTATCAAGGGTCTTCACTCCAAAGCTGACCTTGATGCAGAGAACCGTTATATCTGCCATTTTCCCGAAGACAATACCATCTGGTCCGTTAACTCCGGCTACGGCGGAAACGTTCTCCTCGGTAAGAAGTGCTTCGCTCTCCGTATTGCTTCCTATCTCGGACGTAAGGAAAAGTGGATGGCAGAGCACATGCTCATTCTCGGTGTAGAGACTCCCGAAGGCGAGACTAAGTACATTACAGCCGCATTCCCCTCCGCTTGCGGTAAGACGAACCTCGCAATGCTCATTCCTCCGGAAGTCTACAGAAACAAAGGCTACAAGGTATGGACTGTCGGTGACGACATAGCATGGCTCCGTGTGGGCTCCGACGGAAGACTTTGGGCTGTCAACCCCGAAAACGGATTCTTCGGTGTTGCTCCCGGTACTAACGAAAAGTCCAACCCCAACGCACTTGCAACTACAACGAGAGACACTATCTTCACCAACGTATGCCACAATTTGGATAACAATACCATTTGGTGGGAAGGTCTTGATAACGATCCTCCGAAGAACGCTCTCAACTGGAAGGGCGAGAAGTGGGACTACACAAAGTACGACAAGAGCGACAAGATCAACACCTCCGGCGCTCATCCCAATTCCAGATTCACCGCAAAAGCGGTTAACTGCCCCTGCCTGTCCGACAAATTTGACGATCCCGCAGGCGTTCCCGTTACTGCGATCATCTTCGGCGGTCGCCGCGCTAAGACCGCACCCTTAGTGTACCAGTCCTTCAACTGGCAGCACGGTACCTTTGTCGGTTCCATCATGGCATCCGAGACAACGGCAGCTGCTGCAGGTGCGCTCGGCGTAGTAAGACGTGACCCCATGGCAATGAGACCCTTCGTGGGCTACAACATGGGCAACTACTTTGCTCATTGGCTTGAGATGGGTAAGATCATTCCCCACGCTCCTAAGATATTCCACGTCAACTGGTTCAGGACCGATGACGAAGGCAACTTCATTTGGCCCGGCTTCGGTGACAACATGAGAGTCCTCATGTGGATCCTTGCGAGATGCGAGGGCAAGGTAGATGCTGTTGAGACCGCTATCGGTTACGTTCCGAAGGCAGAGGATATCAACATAGATGGACTTGATCTGACAGTAGATACCATCAAGGATCTGCTTTCCGTTGACAAGGAATCTTGGCTTGCAGATGTTGATAATATCAAGGAATTCTATGACCTTATCGGCGACAGAGTTCCCGCCGAACTCAGAGAAGAGTTGTCCGCTCTCGAAGAGAGACTTTCCAAGTAACAGTGAATATCCCGGAGAGGAAACTCTCCGGGATACTTTTAATTATTGGAATATTTTGGATGAATTCAGTAGATGACCGCAAATAAAACAAAATAAAATAATAAAAATCTGATCAGTTTTGTTTTTTTTACTTGAATACGACACCGGAGCGTGGTAAAATAGAGTTAACGAAAGCGCCGAATAACGGAGGTACAAAGTGACGGATATTAAAACGACCGATATGCCCGCTTTTCTTTTTCATCAAGGGACGAATTATAGCGCCTACGATCTGTTAGGCTGTCATATAGAGTTTGACAAGGCAACGGGGAAGTATTCCTACGTTTTCAGAGTGTGGGCTCCCGGAGCCGACAGCATTCGAGTAGTGGGCGATTTCTCTTCTTGGGATGAAGGGATAGAAGCCGAAAAGATATCAAAGGGCATTTGGGAGGCATCTTTCCAATGCGAACGCGACCTCACCGGTGCTTATTATAAGTACGCCGTGACAAGAGGCGGCACTACCCATTATAAAGCCGACCCTTACGCTTTTGCATCTCAGACCTTAGGCGAGACCGCATCGGTCATAAAGAGTCTCGACAAGCTCTCATTCAGTGACGGCAAATGGATGGAGCACCGAGGGGACGCCTTCAGAGGCAGAAGTTACAAGGCATCCGAGCATTTTTATCCCTCGCCCCTCAATATCTACGAAATGCATCTCGGCAGTTGGAAGACCAAGGACGGCATGAGCACCGAGGACGGTGAGCACTACTTAAATTACAGAGAGATAGCCGATGAACTGATACCCTACGTGACCGAGATGGGCTACACTCATATTGAACTGCTGCCCGTTGCGGAGCATCCCTTTGACGGTTCCTGGGGCTATCAGGTCTGCGGATACTATGCTCCCACCTCCCGTTTCGGTACCCCCGAAGACTTTGCTTACTTCGTCAATAGTCTTCACAACGCAGGCATAGGCGTTATCATGGACTGGGTACCTGCCCATTTTCCCAAGGATGAGCACGGACTTTTTGAATTTGACGGAGCCCCGCTCTACGAGTATCAGGGCAAGGATAGGATGGAGCACAAAGGCTGGGGCACAAGGTGCTTTGATGTCGGCCGTGAGGAGGTTCAGAGCTTTCTCATATCAAATGCGGTATTCTGGTTTAAAAAGTACCATATCGATGGACTTAGAGTGGATGCGGTGGCATCTATGCTCTACCTTGATTACGACAGGATGCCCGGAGAGTGGACACCCAATATTCACGGCAACAACCGCAATCTTGAGGCGATAGCCTTTTTCCAAAAACTGAATACCGCCGTATTTGCGGAATTTCCGGACGTTTTGATGATTGCCGAGGAATCGACTTCTTGGCCCCTAATCACAAAGCCCGTAAGTGATGGAGGACTCGGCTTCAATTTCAAGTGGAACATGGGATTTGCCAACGATATGTTCGAATACGTTTCCATGGATCCGATCTACAGACAGTACGAGCATCAAAAACTTACGTTCCCGATGATGTACGCTTTCTCCGAGAACTTTGTTCTGCCGGTATCACACGATGAGGTGGTTCATGGGAAGAAGTCGCTCGTTGACAAAATGTACGGTACTTACGACGAAAAATTCTCCATGATGCGGGCGTTTTTGACGTTCCTCATGACCATGCCGGGAAAGAAACTGACTTTTATGGGATGCGAATACGCACAGTTTCGGGAGTGGGACTTTGAAAACCAGCTTGAATGGTTCATGCTTGACTACCCAAGGCACACCGAGATGCAGCGTTTTGTGAAGGAGCTTAACTGCATCTACAAGAGCACCCCCGCTCTTTGGGAGATCGACGACGGTTGGGACGGATTCAAATGGATCGATGCAGACAGAAACAATGATAATACCGTCATTTATGAAAGACGGGACACCGACGGAAAGGCTCTTACCGTTATCGTCAATTTCTCTCCCGTTGATAAAAAGGGTTATGAGTTTCCCGTTGAGCGGGGCGGAAAATACAAGGTAGTCTTGAATTCCGACCTCTACAAGTACGGAGGAAATAACTTCTTTGACTGTGAGATTGTTTCCACAGTGAAGTATCCTCCCGTGAAAAAAGGATGTAAGGGAACAAATTGTCTTAAGTTCGATCTTCCGGCATATTGCGGTATCATATTAAAAAAGACCTCCAATGCTGCCAAATGACCCGAATTTTTGATTTTAACAGTCTAGCGATATCCCATTATTAACTGACTATGATCCGGCGATGCCGGAATACAGAAAGGATACATTATGTACAGAAAGACTGAATGCGTTGCGATGTTGCTTGCCGGCGGACAGGGAAGCAGACTTTATGCGCTGACGGAAAAGACTGCAAAGCCCGCAGTTCCGTTCGGAGGAAAGTATCGCATCATCGACTTCCCGATGTCAAACTGTGTCAATTCGGGGATCTACACCGTGGGTGTTTTGACACAGTACCAGCCCCTCGTTCTAAACGAGTACATCGGAAAGGGCGGCCCTTGGGATCTTGACCGTGCTCAAAACGGAGTGACGGTGCTTCCTCCCTATCAGGGCAAGAACGGCGCGGATTGGTACAAGGGGACTGCCAACGCCATTTACCAGAACCTCGCTTACATCGACAGGTATGACCCGGACTATGTCCTCGTGCTCTCCGGTGACCACATCTATAAGATGGACTACAGCAAGATGATCAGATCCCACAAGGAAAAGGGAGCGGATGCCACCATAGCGGTACTCAACGTTTCCCTTGAGGAAGCAAGCCGATTCGGTATCATGAATACCGATGAGGATCTCAAAATCGAAGAGTTTGAGGAAAAGCCCGCTCATCCGAAGAGCAATAAGGCTTCAATGGGCATCTATGTTTTCTCAAAGGACGTTTTGAAGAAATATCTTATTGCAGATGAGAACGACCCGAATTCCTCGAACGACTTCGGGAAGAACGTTATTCCCGCCATGCTTAGGGACGGATGCAAAATGTACGCCTATCCCTTTGAGGGCTATTGGAAGGATGTTGGAACGATACAGAGTCTGTGGGAGGCCAACATGGATCTTCTCGGAAGCGATCCGGTATTCAATTTAAGGGATCGTGACTTTCGTATCTACTTCAGAAATGAAGCGCGTCCTCCCCACAGAGTAGGTGACAGCGGAAGGGTCATCAATTCGCTGGTCACCGAGGGATGCGTTATCGACGGAGTTGTCGAGAACTGCGTTCTTTCAAGCGGTGTTAAAATCGCCAAGGGCGCCTACGTCAAGGATTCGGTATTGATGTCCGACGTGACGGTAGGGGAGGGCGCCACCATAAATTACAGTATCATTGATTCCGCCGTTAAGGTGGGTGCCGGCTGTGTAGTAGGTAAGACACGGGGCGCCGAATCTTCGGTGGCAGTCGTAGCCGGAGGCATTGAGCTTGATGACGGAATGTCTGTGCCGGAAGGTGCTATGGCTGACGAGGAATACGTTTTGAAACTGAAAAACGAAGGCAGAAGGGAGACCTGAGACATGAAGGCAGCAGGAATTATTTTCTCCAATATCCATGACGGCAATATTCCGGAGCTCACCGCTTTCCGTTCCATCGCATCTGTTCCTTTCGGATGCAGATACCGTTTTATCGACTTTACTTTGTCCAATATGGTGAATTCCAACATCAACAACATTAGAGTCATCACAAGTAATAACTATCTGTCACTTATGGACCACATAGGATCCGGTAAGGACTGGGATCTTGCAAGACGAAGCGGTGGTATCAGAATACTTCCTCCCAATGTCGCTCCCACGGAATACCGTTCAAATGCGGTCACGGGACGTCACAGCCTTGCCACTCGACTTGAGGCGCTTAAGAGCGTCAAGTACGCGATCTCTGCCATCAAGGATGAGTTTGTGGTACTGTCCGACTGCGACGTTATCTGCAACGTGGATCTGAATGATATTATTGACTACCACGCCGAGACGAAGGCCGATATGACTCTTGCGGTGAAGAAGATGACGTTGAGTCACGATACCGCAAAGAACAACGTGGTGATAAGAGCGGATGATGACGGCAGGATCACTGATGTGCTGGCATATCCCGAATCCTTCTCCGGAGAAGCCGAGGTGTGTCTCAACCTGCTTGTAATGAGAACAGACTATCTCAAGAGGTTACTCACCGATGCCACCGCAAGGGGCTACACCAGTTTTACCCGTGATATCATTGCAAGGTACGCAAGCAGGGGGAACTACAGAGTCTACCGTTATGACGGCTACTTTGCCACTATCGCTTCCATCGAGGACTATTTCCGCTACAGTCTTGACCTTATTTCAAACGAGGATGCAAGACGCAGTCTATTCGAGGTCAAGAACAGACCGGTTTTAACCAAAGTCAGAAACTCTTCCCCCACCTACTACAGCAGCTCATCGAGAATGAAGAACAGCCTGGTAGCGGACGGGTGTGTTATTGAAGGTACTGTTGAAAACTGTATTCTGTTCCGCGGTGTTAAGATCGGAAAGAACACCACCGTTAAGAACAGTATTCTTATGCAGGACACCATCTGTGGCGAGGGAGCGTTCCTCAACTGTGTGATCAGTGATAAGAACGTCGTCATCCGTGACGGTGTGATGCTTTCCGGCGTTGAGAGTCAGCCATATTATATTTCAAAGGGAAAGATGATCTGATGCCGATCAAAATGAATCAAGCGAAGGAGGATCTCAAATGAAGGTATTGTATGTGTCATCCGAGGCACTTCCGTTTGCATCTACCGGTGGTCTCGGAGACGTTATCGGGTCACTTCCTGCGGCGGTTAAAGCCAAAAATGCCGAGGAGTACGACGTCCGTGCGGTGATCCCAATGTATCCCGTTATCAAAGAGAAGTTCGCAAGTGAGATAAAATTTGAGGGCGAATGCACCATTCCGCTCTCATGGAGAAATCAGTACTGCGGCATTTGGAGCGCCGAGAGGCGGGGAGTGAAATATTACTTCCTTGACAACGAATTTTATTTCAAACGTGAGAAGTTTTACGGCAGTTATGATGACGGCGAGCGCTTCGCTTTCTTCGGGAAAGCGGTTCTTGAGCTTTTGAGAGTCATTGACTTTTATCCCGATGTACTTCACGCCAATGACTGGCAGAGCGCACTCAGCGTCATCTACCTTAAGAGAAAATACGGTATGATACCCGGATATGACCGTATCAAGACCGTTTATACCATCCATAATATCGAGTATCAGGGCATGTACGGATTCGAGATACTGGGTGATGTATTCGATCTTGCTGAGTATGACAGGAGCATCGTTGAGTACAACGGATGTGTCAACCTGTCCAAAGGTGCTATCACCGTTTCCGATGCAGTCACCACCGTCAGCGCACGTTATGCAAGGGAGATAATGACTCCTTTTTACTCCCACGGACTCTCCGGAGTTTTGAACGGATGTGCCGGTAAGGTCAGCGGTATTGTGAATGGCATCGACACCGATTACTACGATCCGAAAACTGATCCCGCTATCAAATACCATTATTCCGCCGACAGCCTTCAGTTCAAGACCCGTAACAAGACCGAACTTCAGACAATGTGCGATCTTGAGGTGGGACGTGACATTCCCGTCGTCGCAATGATATCCCGTCTTGCGGATCACAAGGGGTTTGACCTTATCTGCCGTGTCATTGAAGAGATGATTACCGTGGATAACATCGAATTTGTTCTCCTCGGAACCGGGGATGCCGTTCTTGAGAACTTCTTCAGATCTCTTGCGGCAAAGTATCCCAACAGAATGTGCGCCATGATAGAATTCAACAAGGATCTTTCCAAGAAGATCTACGCCGGTGCGGATATGTTCCTCATGCCCTCTAAGAGCGAGCCATGCGGACTGTCCCAGATGATCGCCGCCCGTTACGGAGCCGTTCCGATAGTCAGGGAGTGCGGTGGACTTGCGGATACTATCGAGGCCTATAACAAGTTTGAAGGGACCGGCAACGGATTCTCTTTTGCGAACTACAACGCCCACGAGATGATGGGTGTTGTAAGGGAAGCCGTGGAACTTTATAAAAACCGAAAAGAGTGGAACCGTTTGGTAAGAAGAGCGATGAATACCGACTTTTCATGGAACGTTTCCGCCGAAAAATACATTGATCTTTACGAGTCACTTATTGACTAAAACAGAAAACCATGGAGAGTGTGAACCAATTGAACGAGACTATTTCAAAGAAAAGCATTAAGGAAGCCCTTCAGAGAAAACTGTCGGGATATTTCGGAACGACACCCGACACAGCGTCGGAAAATCAAGTGTACAAAGCTTCCGTGCTCTGTGTCAAGGATCTTTTGACCCAGAAAAGGTCAAAATTCAAAGAAGCGATAAAGCGGGACAAGGCGAAGAAGACTTACTATCTTTGCATGGAATTTCTCATCGGCCCGTCTCTTAAGAACAATCTTAAGAATCTGGGTATTGAGGGGGATTTCCGCAAGGTCATCGCAGATATGGGATTTGATCTTGATGCTCTTTATGAAGCCGAACCGGATCCGGGACTCGGCAACGGCGGACTCGGAAGACTTGCCGCTTGCTTTATGGACTCCCTTACTACTCTTGACTATCCCGCAACCGGGTTTTCACTTTGCTATGAGTACGGACTTTTCAAGCAGAAGATAATCGATGGAAATCAGGTGGAGCTTCCCGATACTTGGCTTTCCGAGGGGGACGGATGGCTCGTGCCCAGAACGGACAAGACCTTCACAGTTCGCTTCGGCGGTCATATCAGTGAAAACTGGGATGAGGGAAAACTCAATATTGTTCACGAGAACTACACCGAGGTGGCTGCCGTTCCTTACGATATGATGATATCCGGAAGTGATTCCATGGCAGTCAACAATCTTCGCCTTTGGAGAGCCCATAACAACAGTACGGTCAACATGAATCTGTTCTCACAGGGACAGTACGTGAAGGCTATGAAGGACAATACCGACGCGGAACTGATATCCAAGGTGCTCTATCCCTCGGACGATCATGAGGAGGGTAAGCTTCTCAGGCTGAGCCAGCAGTACTTCCTCGTTTCCGCCTCGCTCCAAAGTATCATTGCGGATCATCTTGCCTCCTACGGCACTCTTTACAATTTTGCCGATAAGGTGGCCATCCACATCAATGACACCCACCCTGCGCTTGTTATTCCCGAACTTATGAGGATCTTAATGGACGTGTATTCCTACTCATGGGACAGGGCATGGAGTGTGGTAACGTCGGTGGTCTCCTATACTAATCATACGGTGATGCCGGAGGCACTTGAAAGCTGGAACGTGGATCTTTTCAAGTTGAAATTGCCCCGTATCTACATGATCACCGAGGAGATCAACCGCCGTCTGTGTGCCGATCTTTGGAATATGTATCCCGGTGACTGGGATAGGATCTCGCAAATGGCTATCATCGCTCACAACAAGGTGAGAATGGCTAACCTCAGCGTGGCAGCATCCCACACGGTCAACGGAGTATCTGCGCTTCATTCGGACATTCTTAAAAAGACGGTATTTCACGACTACTACAAAGCGATGCCCTACAAGTTCACTAACGTGACAAACGGTATTGCTCACAGAAGATGGCTGTGTTACTCCAACCCCGGTCTGACTTCTTTGATCGAGGAATGCATCGGAGACGGTTTTAAGAAGGATCCGGAGAGGCTGTCCGAGCTTCTCAAGTTCAAGGATGATGCATCTGTTCTTGAGAGACTTGAGACCATCAAAGCGGAGAACAAGCTTCGTTTTTCAAAGGAGCTTTTTGCGCGCACGGGTGTCAGTGTAGATACCGGATCGATATTTGACGTTCAGGTCAAGAGGATCCATGAGTACAAAAGACAGACACTTAATGCGCTGAAGATAATCTCCTATTACAACGAACTTAAAAACAATCCAAATGCTGATATCGAGCCCTGTACTTTCATTTTCGGAGGAAAAGCCGCACCCGGATACTATCTTGCGAAGGACATTATCAAGCTGATCTGGAGCATTGGTAGGGAAATAGAAAAGGATCCCATACTCAGAGAAAAGATCAGAGTCATCTATCTTGAGGATTATAACGTCAGCACCGCAGAGATACTCATGCCCGCATCCGACATCAGTGAGCAGATATCTCTTGCGGGAAAAGAGGCCAGCGGTACCGGCTGTATGAAGTTCATGATCAATGGCGCGTTGACTGTGGGAACACTTGACGGCGCAAACGTTGAGATGCAGGAGGCTGTCGGAAAAGACAACATCTATATTTTCGGTCTCAATGCCACAGAGGTGGATGAACTTTGGAAGACGGGATACGATGCGGGAAGTTTCTACGCCAAGAGTGAAAAGCTTCAGGCTGTCATGGATACCTTGAGAAGGGGCTTTGCCGGTAACAGTTTTTCTAATCTCGTCAACTACTTCCTGTTCGGTCACGGCGTGTCCGACCCCTATATGTGCATGGCGGACTTCGAGTCCTATATGAATGCATCCGCCCGGATACGCGAGGACTACAAGGATAGGACACTTTGGAACAGAAGATCTCTTGCCAATATTGCGGGAGCGGGCTTCTTCGCTTCCGACAGAAGCATAAAAGAGTATGCGGAGAAGATATGGCATACCAAGCCCGTTAAGGAATGATATGAACACAAGATACAAAGAATTAAAGTACCATATCTCGAACGGAGAGGCGGTGGAATACCGCCTTTTCGGCGCTTTCCCCGACTGTGGCAGTATTCAATTCATATTGATCGGCAGCGGTATCTTATCTGCAAGGCTCCGTATTCACTGTGACGGACTGAACAACCCCGATGGGGAAGTGTCAAGAACTTTTGAGATGACGGAGGATTCTGAGGGAGCTTTTGAGGTGACCGTTGATGTTAACGATCTGTATTCACTCAGAGATACCGGTCTTTATTATTACGAATATCTTATCTGCGATGATACGGGTGAGCATTACCTCGGCGGTGAGAGACCGGAGGAACTTTTGCCTGTGGATGAATTCGGTGAGAGGCAGTTGATGCTCTATCGTGCCGACTTCAAAACTCCGAGTTTTCTCAAGAAGGGAACGATGTATCACATCTTTGTTGACAGGTTCAAAAGATCCGGTCGATGCCGGGTGAAGCCCGGCGCAGTCTTGAATCCGAATTGGGAGTGCGGAATACCGAAATTTCCCGAATACAGAGGTGCTCCGCTTGACAATAACGAATTCTTCGGCGGTGACCTCTACGGAGTTATCGAAAAGCTTGACTATCTTGCATCCCTCGGTGTTACCGTGATCTACTTAAGTCCAATATTTGAGTCCCCATCCAACCACAAATACGATACTGCGGACTATATGAAGGTAGATCCCATGTTCGGATCGGACAGTGCCCTTCGAGAATTGTGCTTTGAAGCAGGCAAGCGGGGAATGAGGATCCTACTTGACGGAGTATTCAATCATACCGGAGCCGACAGTGTCTATTTCAACAAGTTTGGAAACTACGGTAACGGAGGTGCTTACAGATCAAAGGAGTCTCCCTATTATCCTTGGTACAGATTCGAAAACTGGCCGAATAAATACGATTGTTGGTGGGGCGTAGATATTTTACCCGCGGTAAAAAGCGGTGGCTCCGAGTGGAAGGAGTACGTTTTTTCGCCCGGTGGAGTCGTAGATAAATGGATGAGTGTGGGGATATCGGGTTTTCGCCTTGATGTTGCCGATGAGCTTGATAAGACATTCTTGGATGAGATGCGGACGGCAGTAAGATTCTTTGGAGATGAGACCGCCGTTCTTGGTGAAGTTTGGGAGGATGCCTCAAACAAGATAGCTTACGGCGAGAGGCGTGAATACCTCAGGGGTGATGAACTCGACAGCGTGATGAACTATCCTTTAAGAAACGGTGTTATCTCCTTCATAAAAGACGGAGATCATGAGACCTTGCGGTACGTTCTTGAAACTGTCTATCGCCATTATCCGAAGTGTGTCAGTGACTGCCTTATGAATTTTCTCGGTACCCACGATACGGAAAGGATATTGACCGTGCTTGTGGGCGAAAACGGGGACGGTAGAAGTCCGCTTGAACTTTCACGGCTATCCTTATCCGAAGAAGAAAAGAAACGCGGCAAAACCATGCTTAAATGCGCTTATACGCTGATCTCTTTCGCCTACGGTATCCCATCGGTATTCTACGGCGATGAGGCCGGGATGGAAGGATACCATGACCCGTTTTGCAGAAGACCCTATCCCTGGGGCAGAGAAGAGGTAGACCTTGTGGATGCTTTTAGGAGATGCGGTAATTTAAGACTTTCCGAGGAGGTATTTGACGGGGGACTTTTTGAGGTCGTCGGTGCGGGCGATGATCATTTTTCGTTCATACGCTACAACGATGCATCGGAACTTTTGGTCGTTGTAACGAGAAATAGCGCGAGGATGGAGACATTTCTTTTTGACGTGGAATGTATCTTTGATACGGAGGGCATGATGACAGGAGAAAAAGGATGTAGTTTTACTGTCCCTTCTTGGCGTGGTGTCGTTTTCAGAATTAGATAATAAGACGGCTGTCTCGTTAGGCAAGTGCTTTTGAGACAGCCGTCTTATTGTATATTGCCTACGAAGGCGCCTTATGTACTCTTTCTCTTTGAGCGTTATCTTTCTGTCAATTAAGACCATGCACAGACAAAGTGTGATGATATTGTTCTTGATACACCCGTCAAGTAGGTCAAGTATCTGCAGAAGCTTTTCGGTGTATTCAGTTCATTGCCGCAGCCTTGAGAATATTCGGTATTCAAATGCGGTGAACACTTCATCGGTCTCAAGTGTGACGTTCAGTATGTCCCCTTTGGCAAGGGATCTCGGAATATAAAAGTCGCTGTCACCAAACGGGGCAAAAACGTTGCATCCGGGGTCGCGCCAAATTCCGGCATATATTCCGTTTACAAGCACCCGTGCACTTTGAGGAGAGAGGCTTTTGTCAAATATTCTCCTGAGTACAACTCCCTCATTTTCGGCATTTATCGCTGCTTTGAACGTTACTTTTGCTCGTGAGCAACGGTGCCCTATCCTTGAAAACTTAGGTGCTTTTCTCTTTCCCTCACTTTTTCCGGTAAGGCGGTATGTTTCTAAATTATTAGCAACGTATGAGTGAAGCATCATAGAACCTTTGCTGCCAAGGTCGATAACATCCGTCTCCATCATCAGTGGATAGGGTTGCCTGTATGAGAAGCAAAGGGAGGAATAGTTTGAATACGTTTGACCTACAGCGCCGTGCTGTATCTCAAGTTTGATGCCGTTTTCAAATGATATTGGAGCATCGTGAAAGAATCGGTAGTATGCGGCAGGATTTTCAAAGGCACCTTTAATGTCGTTACCGCCCAGCGCGTACACGTCGTTGGTACAGCCTGCAACGGGAGAGTCATATTTGAGATTCGGCCAGTAACACCCAAGGTACAAGTCCTCGGTTCCGGTCCCGTTAAAGCAAGGAGTCATAGCTCCGTTGACATAGAAGTGTTCATTTCCTTCGCAGTATTGGTCGCCAAAGCAGGTCTGAACTAATCCCACTATATTTCCGCAACCGAAAAAATCACCTATCAGCCAGTCCTCGTATAGCTCCGTGTCGCCACGGCGGTAGTCGCCGTACAGTGAGCCGGTCGTGTTCTCTGAGTATTTATTCTCTTCAATATGAAGCTTCAGCTTGAGATTGCATCCCGTCCGCTGAAGGTCGACAAAACAGATCTCAATGCCGCGCCAATAGGGAATGGGAAGGCGGAAAGTCAGTATCAGCCTTCCGTTATTTTTCTCTGTTTTGACGGCAACCGTCTCAATATCGGTAAAACCGAGAGGAATAGCAAAAAAGTCAAGGATCGGGCAGGCGATCTTGGCGATGGAATCACCTTCGGTGAAAATATCCAGGCATATTCCCGACAGATCTGCATTACTGTCTGCCTCCACAGTGAATTCTGTTATGACACCCGATGAATCCGTTTCAAAAACAGTGGAATATTTTTTGTCTGTCTTGAAAGCCGTCTCAAAGGTCGTCGTCTTTTTGTCGGGATACTCCCCGTCAAAAGCTCGGTCAAAGGCGTATTTGCTTTCTATGGAAAGATCGAAGTCATCGCAGTATCTCTCGTAGATGATATGATAGTAAAAATCGGTCTTTCCCTCTGCAGTTATTTTAAGTCCCTTTTCAAAGGGAATCGGCTCAAAGCAGTTACCGCATCGACAGTCTACACCCTCAAAGTGTCCCCTCTCAAAAAACGTGTTTGCGGGAGAAGCAAGATCTTTTAGCTCCCCGGTGAAAAGTCCTGTAAGCCCAGTCGCATATCTCGGCTCATCCTCGCCGTCAAAATAAAACTTAAGGCAAGCCTCATCCGTTGTAACAGCAGCCCATATGCTCTTGATGCAACCCTTGCCTACTTCGTCAAAAAGCACTTTCGATCCGTCTTTGTCCTCATAAAGGAACTGCCCGAAGTCTCCGTTCTCTTCCTTCCGATCAAAACTCGATACCTCAAATACCCTCCGATCACGCCTGATGATCGGTAACTCGCTCAATTCGTAATGCCTTAACATAACCGCCTCCGAAATAGCATCTTTTTCTCAATTATAGTACCGCCTTGCCTAATTGTCAATAATTATCGGTTGCATGACCGTACTTTTCCCCTGTTGGAAAACTGTTATGCGAAAAAAAGAAATCAGAAGGTACTAGAAATAAATGGAAGCAAATGGGGATTATCGAAGTAAATCCTGCTGATTTTGATAAAAAAGGGATTTTTTACAAAAAAAGATGATTTTTTTTGCGTTTTTCTCTTGTCAAGAAGTGAAAAACATGGTAATATCATCTCGTATAAAAGTGTGAGTTATTCGTGTGCAAAGCGTGTGTAAAAATGTACTTGCGGAGGCTAATATGAGCAGTGAAGAGAGGAAACTGATAGAGATCGTGGCCGATGGTGTTTCTCTCAGTGTTACATCTGATTTTGACCCTTACCTATTACCCCGTGAGATATCGGACTCGGTCCTGTCGGCGTTTAATATTCGGACTGTTATGATGCCTTCACCTGTTATCAGTAAAACGGAGGCTGAGGATGGAATGCAGATCATAGTGACACATCCGTATCCTGTTTTTATTATCGGCAAGAGTTACGGCGTTACTGCTACCTTTGGCGGATATGACAGTATTTCAGTTCTTTTTGATGCAGTCGAAAAAGCATCCTTTGCTTCCGACGGTGAAACAGAAAGGGCTTTTTCTTTTACTGTCGCCGGCGCACCAGGAAGCCACTGTATCGAGATCTTCGGAGATGACAGTTTGATACTTAGGTTTGTATTTGATGTTTTTCCGGAGCGACTTTCCTACAAAAAGGACTTTGCATCACTCAATTTTGATGTTTTTACCGATACCGTGGAGAGGATGCTCGGCGGATGCCTTGATGCCGACATTTTTCTTAAAAAGGTCAAAGGCGCGGTTGATCCGGTTCTTGCCGATATCAGAAGAGCGATCAATACATCCGGCGCCAAATTCAAGGCTTACTATCTTGATATGTCGCCCAAACGTGTCACGTCCCACAGGGGACTCAGGGTGTTTGAGAGGCATTCTGTCGGTTGCGGCACCGTCGGCATTACCGATGTTAATAGGTTCCGGAAAATGTCGTATTCTGCGGCAGCTATTAAGTACGCACTTAACGGTGTCAGAAGTGATATTCTCTATGTTATGCGGGTGTTTGCTACCGTATTTCCGGATGTTCCGATCGATGGATTTGAAGATATTCTGACGGATATTGATATCATATTAAACGATTCTGCCGTTCGTTCCGCAAAGGGCAAAGGAAATCTCTCTTCCAAGGATGCTTTGGCAATCGCATTAACGGATCTTCACAAGGCTCTGTTTCCGGGCGACCCATTTTTCCATCACGTCGTCCGCTCCGTATCCGAGTTCTATCTTGAATGGACTAAGCGAATGACCGTCCGCATTCTTTCTATGCTCCTCGGACACGACGTGTCTTATCACGGTATCGATTTTCCCTATAACGTGATACATGACGGTGAGGTCTTTGCCGTAGTTGATATGTGCGGTGATGAGGTATCTCTTACCTTTGCCGACGGATGCGAGCATCGTTTCACTCCCTTTTACGGTGTTTTGAGGGACGTTAACGATTGTGACGGATACGTTATCTATCCCCTGGCGTCAGATGAAAAGTGCAATGCCGCAGACGGTATGATACCGCTTCTTCCGGGTAATACCGACACATTTACCGAGATTCTTTCTTCTTTGATCGTCAAGGAGACGGAAACCGTTGCGGATATCTGCGACTTAGAAAAGAGTGACTGTGCACTTCCTGAAGGTATCGACCTTTCCGACCGTCGGGTGATAGTCGGCTCATACAGAAACGGGAGACAGCTTGAATGGTGCATCAAGAACAGGAAGTATTACGTTCCCGCCGCACAGATCAAACGTGAGGATCTGCCTCTTGAATATGTTGCGCTTTATGATTCCAAAAAGAGTCAAAGACCCGGCATCAGACTGTATGGAAAGATATCTTCATTTGACGTGGTAAAGCGGAAGATGATCCCCTTAAAGTCAAGCCGTGGTAATGAGAATGAAGCTTATTATTACTTCGATATCGAAAAATGGGAGACACTTGAGCGTCCGATATCATTCAAGGGTGATTTCGTTTACGAGGCGTGCTTCACGAGCTATTGGCAACTTATGAATTCTGACGTGACGTTTGAACTATTCCGCATCAGAAGCAATTATGACTATTACGTTCTGAAAGCTCTGTTTTACTACTCGGAAAGGGCACTTAACGAGCGAAAGGAAACTACCGTCAAAGTGAGTGACAACTGCCGCCTTAAATTTTCTTACGATGGCATTTCTCTCCAAAACGGAGACGGAGAAGAGTTGCGTTTTTACTCACGGGATACCTTCGATGATGTCCCCGAAAAAGTTCTCGGTGCAGTTTTAGCGGCGACTAAGAAGACGAAAGCCGAAAAATGATCATTTATTCTGTTGTCTAAGTGCTCTCTGTCAACTTGACAGGGGGCACTTAAAAACTGACAATAGGTAACTTTTCGAGTATAATGGCGTTGACAGCAAAGCGTATCATGACGGCAGATGCGATAGTGGCGGTCGGAAGAAGAGTTAAAAGAACATTTCGGCATTGCGGTGAAGGAGAAATATCTGCCCGATCTTTTTGGATAATAAGCTTCGTAACGTAAGTTTTAAAAAGCCGTGCCCTTGGTTCTTAAAAGGTGTGGGCACATAATGACTGCTTGGACGGAGGCTACTTATGACTTATTCGCCGCCCACACTCTTGGGTATCTTGCGAAAAATGATATGACGAAAAACACCGCCCTGCTCGAAGTGACCGAGTGGGGCGGTGTTGCAACTTTTACTTAACGGATGTGACCGTGTAGCCCTTTTGGACTACCGTATCAGTCAGCACTTCGCTGGATATCTCTTCACTTGAGGTGACAACTGCGGTGCCGGTCTTGTGGCTGACTTCTGCGCTTATACAGCCGGGTATTGCTTCAAGGGCTGTTTTGACTGCGTTTTCGCAGTGAGGGCACATCATGCCTTCTACAGTTAAGGTCTTTTTGAATTCTGTCATTTTCGGTTCCTCCGTTTTGTTTTTTATTTTTATGAAATTGAGTCTTAGGGCGTTTGTGACGACACAGAAACTTGACAGGCTCATTGCCGCCGCCGCAAACATGGGGTCAAGGGTGATACCGAGGGGCACGAGAGCACCTGCGGCTATGGGGATACCTACGGTATTGTAGATAAGTGCCCAAAAAAGGTTTTCCTTAATGTTTCTCAAGGTCCCTCTTCCGAGCTTTATAGCGGCGGGGACGTCAGCAAGATCGCTCTTTACCAATACCGCATCTGCCGAGTCGATGGCGATATCGCTACCCGCACCGATAGCTATTCCGAGATCCGCCGATGTTAGTGCCGGAGCATCATTGATGCCGTCACCCACCATGGCACATGGACCGGATACCGATATCTCTTTTACTGTCTGCTCTTTCCCCTTGGGTAATACTCCGGAGATGACTCTGTCGATGCCGGAGGCTTTTGCTATTGCATTTGCCGTTCTTTCGTTGTCTCCCGTCAGCATGGTAACGCCGATGCCCATCTTTTTAAGTTCCGCTATCGCACTGGGGCTTTCTTTTTTTATCCTGTCGGCAACCGCTATAATGCCGAGGACTTTTTTATCTTTCGCAAAGAAAAGGGGAGTCTTTCCTTCCTCCGAGAGATTTATGGCAATTTCCGACAGTTTGTCGGGTATCTTTGCCTCTTTGCCGACGGATATTTCATTGCCACCGAGGACGTATGATGCGTCAATAACTCCCTTCAGCCCTTTTCCCGGCATCACTTCAAAGTCAGTGACGCTGTCGCGCGAAATAAAGTGCTTTTCAGCTTCTTTTACGATGGCGAGGGATAATGGGTGCTCACTCATGCTTTCAAGCGAATATGCGACTTTTAAGAGCTCTGTGGCACTGCTTTCATACGGAATGATATCCGTGACCTCGGGACGCCCCTCCGTAACGGTGCCGGTCTTATCGAGGACTACGTTTTTAATTCTACCTGCCGCTTCCAAGGAAGCCGCGGTCTTAAAAAGGATTCCGTTTCTTGCTCCCACACCGTTACCTACCATTATCGCCACGGGTGTTGCAAGTCCGAGGGCGCAGGGACAGCTTATGACGAGTACTGAGATGCCTCTTGCAAGAGCGTATCCCACGTCTTTTGAGACTGCGATCCAAATGGCAACGGTAACGGCGGCAATAGCGATAACGATGGGAACGAAGACTCCGGATACTTTGTCAGCGGTCTTCGCTATGGGAGCCTTCGTTGCGGCGGCATCACTTACCATCTCGATTATCTGTGATAGTGCCGTATCCTCTCCTACTTTGTTTGCACGGCACTTCATATATCCGGATCTGTTGACAGTGCCTTGGGAGACTTTGTCTCCTACTGCTTTATCAACGGGGATGCTCTCACCGGTCATTGCGGATTCGTCCACCGCTCCTCCTCCCTCTATTACCTCACCGTCTACGGGGAATATGTCTCCGGGACGGGATATGAAGATGTCTCCGACCTTGACTCTGTTGGCGGGGACGGTAATTTCTTTTCCGTCCGCAAGGAGCCGTGCGGTCTTGGGAGCGAGATCCATGAGTGCTTTCAGGGCGTTTGTGGTCTTTCCCTTTGAGTAGGACTCAAGGGTCTTGCCGACAGTTATGAGGGTCAGTATCATTGCCGCAGACTCAAAATAGAGTTCCATAAGTTTCCCGTGCAGGGATGACGTATCTCCTTTTGAGGCGGATGCAGTCATCGTGAACATGATAACGATGCTCCAAATAAAAGCGGCAGACGATCCCAACGCCACAAGTGAGTCCATATTGGGTGAACGCTTTGTCAGAGCCTTAAAGCCACTTGTAAAGAATTTTGAATTAACTATCACCACCGCAGTAGCAAATAACAGTTCAAAGAGTGCAATGGAAAGAGGATCGTTTTCAAGAAAAGAGGGAAGCCTCCAGCCCCACATCATATGTCCCATGGTGATGTACATGAGTGGTAAAAGGAACACAAGCGACACGGTCAGCCGCTTCAAGAGTTTCGGGGTTTCTTCGTCCTTGAACTTGGAGCCCGTATTCTCATTCTTCTTTCCGTCTTGAACGGAAGCACCGTAGCCTGCGGCTGTTACCGCAGCGATCACGTCGTTTTCATCGGCACTTCCGTCAACTCCCATGGAGTTTGTAAGGAGGCTGACAGAGCAGGTGGAAACACCGTCCACGGCAGATACCGCTTTTTCGATCCTTGCTGCACAGGCGGCGCAGCTCATGCCGGTAATATAAAATTTTTTCATTTCCACCTCTCATTTCATCAACTTTCCGATGATATCGGCAAGTTCGTCGATAACGGCCTCTTTGCCGCCTTTGATATCGCGCACTACGCAGGTGTGCATGTGGCGGCAGAGAAGGCTTTTGTTGAATGATGATATTGCGGCGTTGACTGCAGATGACTGAGTCAGTATGTCACCGCAGTAGGAGTCGGTCTCTACCATTCTCTTAAGACCGCGGATCTGTCCTTCGATCCTGTTTAGTCGGTTGAGCAGCTGCTTCTTTTCCTCTTCGTTTCGTTCCGTCCTTTTGGAACAGCAGTTGCAGGTCTCATTTTTCATAGTGTGTCCATACCTCCCGTTTTGATACCATTATATACCCCCGTGGGGTATTTGTCAAGAGGAGAATAAACCACACCGTTTCATCTTGGGCAAAAGAGTGCCTCCCCATTTGGGGAGGCATCGGTGTTATATTTTAAAGTCTCTTCCGTTTTGAAGCCATGTATGGGCGGCTCTGACCCACATATAGCGGGAAAGGGAACTGTCGAAGTGGTGGGGATAACCGTGGAAGATACCGTATTTTTTCGGGATATCCTCCTTCGCCATTTGAGGAAGGGTCTCTCTGATTCCGCAGTCTCCGCCGCCGGGGAAAAAGTCCGGTTGATAGCAAGCGTACATTCTTCCGTCCGGACAGATCTTGGCAAGGTTTGTCATGAAAGCGTTGTAGGAGCGGATACTGTAGTCTCTCTCGCCGGTAAGTTCACCAATGAGGTAGTCTGCCTCGGCTCTCCATACCGTCCATGCATGTCCTCCGCAGATGGCGGGTCCGTTGGCATCACCCTCCCAAATGTTCTCCCACCAGCGCATGGAGGAGCGGTACAGGCGCACATCGGGGGTACTTATCGTCCAGTTTTCATGGAACTTTAGCACCTCTTTTGCAAAGGCGATATACTCCTCTTTTCTCTCTATATTTTTACAATAGTAGAGCACCGACAGTGCAGTACATGATATTGACCCATCCTCCATCTCCTCATCGTTGACGTTGCTTTTGATGCCCTCGGTTGGGAAATGAAGCCCTCTCCTTAAAAGGTGTTCTGCCATTTTCTTTGCCGCAGATTTGAAATACTCGTGTTTTTCAAAGTCCCGATTTTTGAACAGCACCGCAAGGTCAACTATGGGGATAATAGGGGCACAGACGGTGGTGTAGTCATTCTCGCCTACTATGGCTCCGCTCTCCGTTTGGTACGTATCTATTACAGTAAAAGCGCTATTTACGGCGAAATCAAGATACTTTTCATCTTTTGTTACCTTGTACATATCCGTAAGTATCGATATTCCGAAAAACTGCTCTTGGACTCTTTTCGATCTGCAGATATGATAAGGGGGGAAGCCGTCTGCGGCATGGGGCACTATGGAGTGTCTCGGTATCGGTTCTCCCTCTTCGCACATTACGTTTCGAAGAGCCTTTTCCACCTTTGGAAGATACTTTTTCTCGCCGTAGAGATCCATATAAGCCAGCATTGCCCAGCACCAAGCCATTCCCTCGCAGAGATTGTCCTCAAGGTGGTATTCTTCCTCCACGGAGTCAAGACATTTTTCAAAGAGATCCTTCGGGGAGCTTGCAAACCACAGTTCACAGTCTATCCCTCTCTTGCCGTTTTTGAAGGGTACCACGGTATGACGACCGAAGCCGAGAGCCGAGACTGTGGTTTTTCCGTCTTTGACCTCTGCCTCGTCACTTTTTTCTCCCAGTATCACCTTGACCGTGTCGGCATCTCCCAAAATATCGACGTCAAGCTTTCCGTCAAATGAGCCGGTAAGCCTTGGAGTCACCACGGGACAGTCAAAGAAGCGGCTTATGATCTCATAGCATTCGCTCTCACTTTTTGCAAAGGTTACGGTGATCTCAAGGTGCTTTTCGCCTTCCTTTCCGAAATGGTGGTCAACGGAGGAGAGAAATACCAAGTTGTTGATGAAATGTCCGAATGAGTAGGGGGAGTAGTCTATCTTCCAGATAGCCCCGGGAGTCTTGGACATGGCAACAAGATATCCGTCACCGATAACGGGCATTATGTAGTACATTCTGTTACCGAAAGAGGAAACAAATGGAGACGTGGGTATGATCTGACCTAAATAGGTGCCGTTTTTCTTACTTAAAAAATTAAGATCCAGCTCGATGCCGAACTGAGAGACGGAGTCGGATGAGGAGTCTGTCACGATATCAAGTCGGTCATCAGTGAGTGTGAAGACCGTCTTTGCGGACAGAGAAGTGTTCTTGCATATTACAACGTTTCCCGATGCCTCTATCGAGTCGTATTCGGCGCTTTTGTCCCTGTAGGGAGTAAATGGCTCATCCGTTATGATAGCATCCCCTATCAGCGTGTAACGGAGCTTTCCCGCGCCCCTTCGGTCGACCAAATTGTGACTTGGACAGTCTGCCCTTCGTGCTTCCGACAAAAGCCCAGTGTCTCTGTCAAACTTGAGCTCTATGCTCTTGTTTTTCACTACGATAGTGTTCTTCATATCATTTGCCGCCTTTCGGTGTCTTAGTTAGATTATAACGGTGGCGGTGTGTTTTGTCAAGACGGCTTTTGAATTGAACGTTTTTTTCATGAAAATGTTAAAAAGACAGGTAATCATTGCAAAATCCGTCGATTTCGATAGGAATAATCACATTTTGTTATATCGGTGTTGAGTTTTTTTGATAATAAACCTTGCAATGCTGTGGAAACAGTGATATAATTAGTACATTAATTAGTAATAATGTCAGACGGGGGACTTTCTTTTACAAAGCAAAGGCATTTAACGGTCGCATTTTTGGTCATTCGCACGATTGACAAAAAACTCCGGCGGTGCTAAAATTCAGTGTAAACTTAATTATATTATTTTAAGGAAGGCTTATCATGCTTTATATCATTGATACCGCACACGTCGACGAGATCAAAAGATGCGCCGAATTCTACCCCATCGCAGGCGTTACTACCAATCCCACGATCATTTCCAAAGAGCACACTGATTTCGGCCCCCTCGTAAAGACGATTCGTGACATTATCGGCCCCGATAAAATGCTTCATATCCAGACGACTTCTTCCAAGACCGAGGATATCGTAAAAGAGGCTGAAGAACTGAAAGACTTCGTCGGCGGAGATTTCTACATTAAGATCCCCGTATCCCCCGAAGGACTCAAGGCTACAATGCTTCTTAAGAAAAAGGGTATTAAAGTCACCATGACCGCTATCTTTACTCAGCAGCAGGCGCTTATTTCAGCCCTTGCCGGTGCCGACTTCGTAGCGCCCTACGTCAACCGCCTTGACAACATCGTTTCCGACGGTGTTCACGTGGCAGGTGAGATAGTTGAGCTTTTCAACCGTTATAACCTCCCCACAAAGGTACTTGCGGCAAGTTTCAAGAATGTCGAGCAGGTCCACAAAGCGGCTCTCGTAGGAACTCATGCCGTTACCATCAACCCCGAACTTTTCGAGAAATTGGTCTACCATCCTCTTACTTTCTATGCGGTAGATGACTTCAGCAAGGACTGGGAGAGTGTGTACGGTGACAAGAAGATACTGGATCTTATCAAATAAGAGCCGTATTCTGTGCTTTTGGAATTCTGTCGTTCCATACTGCATTGCAGTGAAAATCAGAAAAAGAGGAATTTCAAATGGGCGTACAACTTAAGAAAAAATACGGTCTTGTGACCGCAATTGCCATGGTCGTCGGTATCGTTATCGGCAGCGGAGTGTTCTATAAGGCACAGACAGTTCTCCAAAAGACTCAGGGCAACATGCCTCTCGGCATAATCGCATGGGCTATCGGCGGACTTATCATGCTGTCCTGCATACTGGCGTTTGCCATCATGGCGACGAAGTATGAGAAGGTCAACGGCATCGTTGACTATGCGGAAGCAACTGTGGGCAGTAACTATGCCTACCTTATCGGCTGGTTTTTGACCACCGCTTACTATCCCACTCTTACATCCGTGCTTGCATGGCTCTCCGCAAGATATTCTCTCGCTTTTCTCACCTCGGCGTTTCCGTCGATACAGATTGAGAATATCGTCACCGGTCCCGAATGCATGGCACTGTCTCTGTTCTTCCTTTGTGCGGCTTATGCCATCAATGCGCTGTCTCCGAAGATAGCGGGACATTTTCAGGTCAGCACCACGTTTATAAAACTGGTACCCCTGCTTCTTATGGCTATAGTCGGTATCATCGTGGGTATCGTAGGAGAGAATCAGACACTTATCGTCAACTTCACCACAGAGGCTACCGTTGACACCGCAGGGCAGATGAACATAAGTCCTCTCTTTGCAGGTGTAGTTGCCACTTCCTTCGCTTACGAGGGATGGATCATCGCCACCTCCATCAATGCGGAGCTTAAGAATTCCAAGAAGAACCTTCCCATCGCTCTTGTTGTGGGCGGTATCATAATTGCCGTTATCTACATCGCCTACTATATCGGCGTTGCCGGCGGCGCTACAAGCGACGTTCTTATCAAGGACGGTGCCACCGAGGCGTTCACCAACGTATTCGGCAAGGTGTTCGGTGCGATACTCAACGCATTCGTCGCCGTATCCTGCATGGGCACTCTCAACGGACTTATGCTGGGCTGTACCCGGGGAATGTACTCCGTTGCAGTCAGAGGTCGCGGCCCCCGTCCCCATGTCTATGACGAGGTCTCCGCTTCCACCAACATGACCACCAACTCCTCCGTTGCCGGTCTTATCATCAGTGCGGCTTGGTTCTTGTTCTTCTACGGTGCAAACCTTGCTCCCACCAACTGGTTCGGCTTCTTCGGATTTGACTCATCGGAGCTTCCAATCATTACTGTCTATGCACTGTATCTTCCCATCTTCATCATGTTCATGAAGAAGGCTAACGATCTTAACCCCGTGAAGAGGTTCGTTATTCCCGTGATTGCAATGTGCGGCTCCGTCTTCATGGTCATCGCCGCAATATTTGCCCACGGCATCGAGCCTTACGTGAACGCAAAGGCGGAGGGAAGATTCTCATGCCCGGTTGTGGCATACCTTATCCTCTTTGCAGTTATAATGCTTCTCGGCGTATTTGCCGACAGAAAGAACCGGAAAAAGTCGGTTTCAAATGTCCTTTGATAAAATTGAGCGGCACCGCATTGCGGTGCCGCTGTTTTGATTCCGTTATTCTTTGTTTGCCTCGTCAAGCATTCTCGAATACTCGTCGATCTCCGCTTGTGCAGGGATCTTTTTGGCGTTTTGCTTCTTTTTATTTTGAAGAGCTGTTCTTATCTTCTCCTCCGACGGTGTCTTAAGTCCCATAGTCGTCTTGTCGAATCTTGAATAGAACAGCGCACTGATGAGAGAGGTCAGGGGTAGGGTGGAGAGTATGCCGAAACTTCCTGCCAGTATCTCTAGGAGTTGGGTCACTATTATTTCTTTGTTGAAGAGATTCAAAGTGGAGAATGCGTTATAGTAGACTATCAAAAGCAGGGAACATAGGGAGCTTCCGATGAATGCAAGTATCAGGGTATTTGACATAGTACCGATGATATCACGGCTTATGGTGATACCGGACTTGTAGAGCTCTTTGAAGGAGGGGTGATCTATTTTATTTGCCACCTCATGTAGGGATGCCGCAATATTGACTGCCACGTCCATGACCGCTCCGATGGAGCCTACAAGGATTCCCGCAAAGGTGAGCGCTCTGATGTCGATGGTGCCCTTGCCTCCGATATAGGACAGATACAAGGTACAGTCGTCGGTATAGCCGGACAGCTTAAGGAACAGGTCGCTTACCGTTGTGACGATCGCCGCCACCGCAACTCCGCCAATGCATCCGATGCCCCCCACAAGACTCATGTAGGAGATCCCGTTGACGATAACGAGAGTCATAGCGGTGATATAGATGCAGACTATCACGGTCCAAAGGTAGATATTTTGACCGGAGAGGATAGCCGGTATAAGAACGAATACTACCGATGCCACCGTCAAAAGGAGGGTTATGAGGGTCTTAAGACCCTTTGAGCGGCCGAAAATGACCAGAGCGGTGCAGAATGCCACTGCGAGAATGAGGATAACATCGCTTCTTTGGTACTCTGCAAAGGACCAGCTCTCGCTTTCGTCCGTGCGGCAGAGGATGATCTTGTCACCTTTTGATACCGGTCGGGCGTTGAAATTGGCATAGGAGCTTTCGAGCTGAGTGGCACTTACGGTGTCGCCCTTGTTTTCACCGCCGAGAAGCTTTGCTTTGAACGTGTAGACAGTGTCGGTCATAGTGCTGCCTTCTACAGTGGATGTGGTGGTCGCATCCGTGATCTCAAGGATCACGGCTCTAACGTATTCCGTTGTATCGGCGGTCTCGTAGGGTGCTCCTTTAGCCGAAACAAAGTAGTATCCGCCCACAAGAAGTGCCACTGATAGGAGTATACTTGCATAATAGATGATCTTTTTCATCGTGATACCTGTTATGTGAAAGGGCACGGGCAAAGCCCGTGCCGCAGTTTTACTTTTTAAGTTCGAATTCCGTGCCGAACTTGAGAGTCTGGTTTCCGTTCTCCCAAAGGTTCTTGTGGTTCTCGTATGTGGATGCAGGGATTTCCTCGTGGGGGTGAGAAGTCCTGGGGAGGAGCATTGCACCTGCCACCTCGGGCGTGGTGCAGGCGGTGTCATGTCTCCAGGCATCTCTCTCTTCCTTATTGCGAAGGTTCGGTACCTTGATGGGTATGTTGCCGTTCAAAACGGACTTGTATGCAAGGATACCGCAGATACCCATGTCAACAGCTTTGTACACGTCGATAGCGTACTTACCGTCGGGTCTGCCCAGTATCTTTTCTATGAAGAAGTGAGTAGCGTAGAAGTCGGATCCGCCGTGAGTGCCGAATTCTTTAGCCTTTTCCGGTGCTATCGGCGGTTCGGGATAGTAGTCCTCCCACTCGCCCTTGCAAAATTCTTCGCCTTCCTTGTAGACGTGCATGAGCTGCTCTGTGTAGGTCGCCTTAAGACCGTTTCCTTCAACGGTTCTCTCCTTATCTGGGAAGCGGGCTGCCTCCATCATACCTTTCTGACCGTAGATCATGTAGGTGTAGCTTGCGGGCTCGCGCTTAAGGTCTCCGTGGACACTTCTTGCGATGGCACCGTTGTCAAGAGTTATCATCTCGATACCTGCACCACGGGTCATTGCTGTGACCTTGTAGTCCTTCTGGAGAGGTGCTTCAAATCCTACGACCTGAACGGGCCGGCGGCCGGTGATGGTGAGGATGGGACCTATGGAGTGAGTGCAGTAGAAGTTGGCGTACATTCTGTTTCTCCAGTGATTGGGATCGCCGTATGTAATCTGAGGCCAGATAGCGGTGCAGTCGTGGATGTACTCGCCCTCCACGTACATTACCTCGCCGATCTCGCCCTTTTCGTAACGCATCTGCATCTCGAATGCGTGTCTCATGTAGCAATAATTCTCGGCGTAACAGTAGACTCGGCCGGTCTCCTCTACGGTCTCGATAAGCTCAACTGCCTGAGCCATGGTCTCGCAGGGAAGTACTTCCGTCATAACGTCAAGACCCGCCTTCATGCAGCGGATAGCGTAGGTTGCGTGCTCGGTGGCGTAGTTTGCCAGAACTACCGCATCCATATCGTGCTTTATGAACTCCTCAAAGTCAGTATAGAGGGCAACTGTCATGCCTTTTTCTTCGGCTTCCTTCTTGACTCTGTCAAGGAGAGGTTCGTATTTGTCGCAGACTGCGACCAGTTCGGCGTCTTCATGGTTGAGAAGAACGTTGATCATCGTGTGACCGCGGTAACCGCCGAACACACCAATCTTCAGCTTTGCCATATTATTTTCCTTTCAAAGGTGCGTTTTGACCTTAATAACTATTATACAAGAACCGCTCAAACTGTTCAATGTACAATAAGCACAAAAAACAAACAAAAAATATTGCATTTTTCACAATTTTTCATTCGTACCAAAAAACTTCACAAATGGCGGGACGGAATATATTATAATATAAGTCAAATCGGGGGAGCGATCAATGCAAGCCCCCGCAAAAAAATAATTAATTATCTTATCTGCTTCATTTGGAGGACGATATGAAACGCATTATTTCGGTCATCATTTGCTTTGCTATGTTGGTCTCTCTTTGCTCCTTTTCTTCCGGTGCTGTCAGCACGAAAGAGGAATATAACGGATTGAGCGTCACGAAGACCGTTATCAAGGTACCGGGACTTAAGACCACCTACAAATTTCTTCAGCTTGCGGACACTCACTCGAACGTGATACCCACGGACACCTCCTCCATCTTTTACAATTTCTCCGTTTCGAGATACAATAGCTTCAATCGGGATATGAGCTACGATTACAATGAGGTGGTGGGTCGTGCCTACGATTATGCCAACAGCGTTGGGGCAAGTGCCATGCTCATGACCGGTGATATCATCGACTGTCCCTCCGACGAGAACCTTGAATATCTTTACAGTGAGGTGGAAAAGGGCGGACTTACCACCATGTTCACCCTCGGTAACCACGACTGGACCTGCGCCGATTCCTCATACGGCTACGGAAACTGCTTCTCTACGTTACAGAAAGAGACTTTTTGGCCTAAGTTTCAGGATCTCTGCACGGTTGAGAGCTGCGGAAACACCGACAACTGCCACGGCTCATACATCGACTTCGGTGAGGTAGTAGTGGTGATGCTCAATAACTCAGAGGATGTGTTTCAGTATTCTCAAAGTTACAGGGTACTCAGAAATGCCCTCGCCCTCAAAAAGCCCACTATAGTTCTTTACCACGTTCCTCTTTATGCTGAGACTATAGTCGACGATGCGGTGGATTATTGGGGTGTCAATCCTTCTTGCGGTTCTCAAAACACGGGAAATACCTTTGACGGTTGGAACAAAAGGGTCATTGAGATGCTTGAGACGAGCGAGTATGTCGTCGGTCTCTTCACGTCTCACGTTCACTTTGAGCATGAGGATCTGCCCTATGACCTTGCATTTGACACTGACGTGACACTTTCAAACGGAGTGACACAGTACGTATGTCCACCCGGGCATAATGGTGGATGCCGCCTTATCGTTCTTGAAGGAGCGGATGCCGACTGTACTCACGAGTTCAGCACAGAGACTGTCGCATCTCCCACTTGCAAAACGAGAGGTAGAACCGCCTCCGTCTGCTCCAAATGCGGAATTGAAAAGAAAGCGGTGCTTGACTACGTTGACCATTCTTACGAAGACAAGCTTCTGTATGATTCCACCTGCACCACCAAGGGTGTTATGAACCACGTCTGCAAGTATTGCAATGACACGAAACCAACTGATATCGATCCCAAGGGACACGACTACGTTCTATCAAGCGTTATAACGAGTCCGACGGTATCCTCCGAGGGACTCGGCAGTTACACTTGCTCACGGTGCTCAAAGACGGCGGAACTGTCGATACCGAAGCTGTCTTACACGCCGGGAGACTGCAATCTGGACGGAAGGGTCAACGCAAGAGACGTTTTGGTACTCCAGCTTGCCGTTGCGGGAAGCTTGGCTTTGACCGATGATCAATCTTCCGCTTGCGATCTCAACGGGGACGGAAGGATCCGTGCGAACGACGTATTGTTGCTTCGCCGTAAAATTTCCTCCGGGTCGTAATCTTAATGAAGCAACAGGATCTTACAATGGTAAAAAATCTCAATTTGCGGGCGTGGACAGAGATAGATCTGAACGCCGTAGATAACAATTTCAACGTGCTGTCGTCTCTTCTGCCAAAGGATATGAAGGTGCTTGTGGTGCTGAAGGCCGATGCTTACGGTCACGGAGCAAAGCACATCGGAAAGTTTCTTGCCGGGCGGTGCGACTATTTCGGTGTTGCCCGTGCCGACGAAGCGGTGGAGCTGAGACGGTGCGGTATCAACAATTCAAAAATACTGATACTCGGTCATACTGCACCCTATCACTATTCGGTGCTTTTCAAGCACGACCTCATCCCCACTGTCTACAGCCTTGAGGAGGCAGAGCTTCTTCAAAAGAGTGCCGAGGAGTACGGACAGGAGTTGAATATCCACATAGCTCTTGACACCGGTATGTCACGGATAGGATTTGATCTGAGCGACGAAAGTATTGAGGCTATATGCAGGATATCTCGTTTTGAAAATCTCAGTATCGACGGTGTATTCAGCCATTTTGCAGATGCTGATAACGGTCTTTCAAGGAATTTTACAGACCTTCAACTTCAGCGATTCAGATCCTTCACCGAAAAACTTTCGGACGCGGGAGTCAAGATACCCATAAGGCACCTTTTCAACAGTGCCGCCATATCCGAACTTGAGCCCGAATTTGAAATGGTGAGGGAGGGCATCTACATCTACGGCCTGTTTCCCTCAAACACCGTCAGCCGGGAGAAGGTGTCGGGACTCATTCCCGCAATGTCCCTGCGTGCCGAGGTCATCCACGTTCACGAGATAGAGGAGGGAACACCGGTGAGCTACGGCTGTACCTACGTTGCCCCTTCAAAGAGGACTGTTGCCACCGTCTGTATCGGCTATGCCGACGGAGTTCCGAGAAAGCTTTCCAATACCGGCTCGGTCATCATCAACGGAAGATTCGCTCCCATCATCGGGAAGGTCTGCATGGATCAGCTCATGTGTGACGTGACGGGTATTCCGAATGTTACGGTGGGAAGTGTTGCCACGGTATTCGGAAAGGACGGAAACTGTGAGATCTGCGCATCCGACGTTGCCTCCATTGCCGATACCATTAGCTATGAGATACTTTGTGGCATCTCAAAGCGGGTACCTCGTGTCTATTATAAAAATGGGGAAATCTACACGATCCATTACGGCATCCCACACGAGGAATTTTGAATATCAATAAAAATGCCACCTCATCGGTGGCATTTTTATGTCTGCTTTTCGTTTCTTATCTTGATACTCAAGTGTCGATCTCGCATTCGGACTTACGGGAGCACACGCTCAACAGTCCTCCGTTTCGGCGTATGTCAGCATTTCGGTAATTATCTTTGCCTTGGCAGACCAGCTGTTCTCCCTTGCCTCACGGTCAAGAAGGGCTATGTATTCCGGATCCATCGCCTTTTCAAGGGCTGTGTCAAGCAGTGAAATGAATTCATCTGCGTTATGGCCGATCATTGCCGATGTGTACTTCATGCACTCGTTCATGGCGCTGGTGACGATCGGCTTGTGAAGTGCCATGTACTCGAACAGCTTCAGGGGAGACGTTGCCTTTGTAATGTCGTTGATGACAAAGGGTATCGTCAGGATATCTATCTTGTTTGCGTAGTATTTCAGTACATCGTAATTGCGAGGTCCCATGAAAAAGACGTTCTTAAGGTCGAGTATGCCGGAGCGGTCAAGGGAATCATCGTATCTTATTCCGAAGAGAACTACGGTAAATCTGTCGGTGGCATCTATCATTTTAATAAGATCGTAATCAAGCCACTCCGCCATTGCCCCGTAATATCCCACAAGGGGCTTGCCTGTTTTGAGAACTTTTTTGAAGTCGTCATCAAAGGAGACGTCATCTGACATATCTCTGAAGAAATCGTAGTCCACTCCGTTGGTGCTGAAGCACAGATGCCGCTCTCCCCGTCTGTTCTTTGCATCCTCGAAAAGAAGGTCGGCGGTGGTTACCATGTAGTAATTCTCACTGTCGGACATGGCGGCTTCGTATTTTTCCCGAACATTGACGGGAAGTTCTTTCGTGCCGGCGAGTTTCGGGCTCAAATCGTCAATGTACTCGTAAAGGATCTTGTAGCCCCTTCCGATGAATGTGTTCACATAGTCAACGGACATAGTCCAGTCGGTGGAATAAAACTGAAGATACTTGGGACCGGAATAATCGTCAAGTGCCGTAAGTAACAGCTCACTCAGGTATTTGTTTTGAAAATTAACAAGATAAAGCCCGTCTTCGGCCTTCTTTATCCCCTTGACGTTATCCGTCATGGGGGTGACTTCATAAAACACAGTGCTTCCGGTTCTCGCCATCGCACGGGCTATGTGTTGAGGGCGCTGAAAAAGAGGTACGTCCCATCCGAAGGAGCTTCGCCAGATAAGGACACGCTCTGTGTCCTCAGTTGCTTCTTTTATCAGTTCAAGGTAGCCGTCACGGTTCTTTTTGAAGTCAATGCGATAAGCGAGACCCATGTGACTCTTAATAAAGCCCTTGGTATAGCGGAACACCTTACCGGTGGCTTTTCTCAGCCCGTCTTTTTTGAATACGGAGATAAGTTTTGCCAATTTATCGTTCATCTGTAGTTCTCCTCCGTAAATTCGATTATCATTCGACATTTTTTATCCCAGGAGTTCTCAATTGCTTCTTTTCTGAGTAGAGCCTTGTATTCGTCGTCGTCGCGGAGTGAATATGCCTTCTCCACAGCCGCAAGGAATTCATCGACGCTGGATGCGCAGATCACGCTCTCATACTTAAGGCATTCATCAAGATCCGTTGTCACGATCGGTTTCTCCGCCGCCATGTACTCGAAAAGCTTCACGGGAGACGTGGCCTTCGTGATGGAGTTTTTGAGAAAAGGTATCATACAGACGTCGAAGTACGCGGCGTAGGAGGGAAGTTCCTCATAACTTTTTCTTCCGAGAAAGCGGATGTTCTCACAGTTTGAAATGTCGCTTTTTCCGAATGAGCCGTCATAGTCGACTCCGAGAAGAACTATCTCATATTTCCCGGTTTCGGCAAGTTTTTTCAGGATATCGAAATCCATCCAAGACGCAACTGCTCCGTAGTAGCCTAAAACGGGCTTTTTTGAGCCGTTTGCCATGTCGGTGGGACAAGAGTGCCCATTTGCCTTAAAGTGCTCATAATCACATCCGTTCGTGACGAGAAGGGCATTTGTCAGATCCTTCACATTGTCGTAAAGGCGGGTGGCGGTGCAGACCGTGAGCACCTTGTTATCCATCATGTGTTGATGCTTTTTTTCAAGCTTCTTAAACACCCTTTTTTCCGACAGTGTCGGGTCAAGGTCGTCAACGTACTCATAGATCAGGCGAAATCCCGCAGATTCGTACTTCTTTATCACTTTCATGGGCACCGGGTCGGTGGAGTAGACGGTCAGAAAGCGCTTCTTTATGTTTTTTGCAGCGTCCGTCAGAATATCTCTGTAAAGATCGAGATTGAGGACGTAGAGACCGTCTTTTATCTTTTTGATGCTGTCCTTATCGGCGTAACTGTCTTTAGCCGAATGATAGAGCACCAAGGAGCCCTTGGGATAACAGCTTGCTATCTGTTGAGGGCGCTGCCTCATTATCCCGTCCCAGCCGAAGGTGGTTTCGATGACGATGAGCCGCTCGCAATCCCCTAAGGGGATATCCGCTTTTTCGAATCTTCTTCTTTTATTGAAGGTGATATAAGGTGCGATGAGTCTTTTTGCTTTGTTAAGAGCCCTTTTGATCATGGCATCCTCCGATTTTTTTCATTTTGAACTATTGTACCACAAAGCACTTCAAAATGCAATACCGCCTGCGACAATAAAAAGGACAGTCCCGACGGTGGGACTGTCCGATATTTTAATAACACTTTATCCGAGTTTTTGCCGCAGATAGGAAAATATCTTCTTTTCCTCCCTTGACACCTTCACCTGTGTTATTCCGAGGCGGGATGCCGTTTCCTGCTGAGAGAGACATTTGAAGTACCTGAAGAGAACTATCCTCTGCCAAAGGGGCTCAAGGCGTGAAAGGGCGTCCTTCAGAGCAATTATCTCGATCTCACGGTCAAGACCCTCGGAGGACACCCAAAGGGTATTTTCAAGTGTCATGTCATCACTGTCGCCAACGAGACTTGAAAGGGAAGCGACGGGACTCATGGCTTCAAGAGCCGATGCCACTTCTTCGGACGAAAAACCCGTCAGCTCCATCAGATCCGATATCCTCGCTTCGCGCCCCGTTTCCATTTCGAAATGCTCTTTGGCTTTCATTATCTTGTATCCCTGCTGCTTTTGTATCCTGCTCACCTTGATAAGTCCGTCGTCACGTAAGAATTTTCTTATTTCTCCCATTATCATGGGCACGGCGTAGGTGGAAAAGGCGTTACCTCTTGACTCGTCAAAACTTCGTATCGCCTTCAGCATCCCGATCATTCCTATCTGTATAAGATCCTCCTTTTCACATCCTCTTCCGGTGAACCGGTTGGCAACGGACACAACAAGGGAATAGTTGTCTTTTATTAGGTCTTCCATTGCAGCACCGTCACCGGCCTTGGCACGCCTCAAATTTTCTCCGTTATTTTTGTACTGACCGGCACTTCTTTCCATATGTATCAGATCCCGATCTTTTTGATAAGAGTGACTTTCGTACCGTGACCAAGACTTGATCTGACCTTCATTTTGTCGGTGAAGGTCTCCATCACGGTAAAGCCCATGCCACTTCGCTCTCCGTCCGTATTGGTGGTAAACAGGGGCTCTGTCGCCCGCTTTACGTCCGCTATTCCTTCGCCACGATCGCTTATCACAGCTTTAACGGTTCCTCCTTCAAGGATATCCAAGGTCAGAGTGATGTTTCCGACTTTGCCCTTGTAGCCGTGAACTATTGAGTTTGTCACCGCCTCGGAGACCGCACACTTAAGGTCAGATATCTCCTCAACCGTCGGGTTGAGCTGCATCATGAACGCTGTCATAAACGATCTTGCCATTCCCTCGTTGACGGACAGGGAGGGGAATGTTATCTTTGCACTGTTGATCTTTTTCATCATTGATTACTTCCTTCTCTCTATCGTTAGCAGTTTGTCGCATCCCGCAAGCTTCAGTATCTTGACTATCCTCTCGGATGGATTCACTATCTTGAAGGACAGCCCCATCTCCGTTGCGGTCTTATACCTTCCCATAATGAGCCCAAGACCGGAGCTGTCCATGAAATCCACCTGTGACAGGTCAAGACAGACGTTTTCGGGCCTTTTTATGAAGATGTCGGAGTCGATCATCTTTCTTATAGTCTTTGCGTTGTGGTGATCTATCTCGCCGGAGATAAAAAAGTATTCCGACGTGCCTTTCATCTCTGTTTTTACCGTTTCCATTACTGTTTTTCACTTCCCCTATCGTGGTTTGAGCCGATTTTATCTCAAAATATGCAAAAATACTGTCGTAACGTGAGTTCGTGAAAAATATTTTTTATCGCGGTTATTGACATTGGGCAGGTTGTATGGTAGACTTAGATTATAATATAATGATGTGCGTATTATAAGGAATAAAAAATGGAAATTTTAAAAGGCGCGGCAGTGATCGGACAGTCCGGAGGCCCCACCGCCGCTATCAACGCCACACTTGCCGGTGTGATCAAAGGACTTTTGAATTCCGAGACAGTTACGGACATATTCGGAATGAGAAACGGAATAGAGGGATTCTTAAGGGAGGATCTTATCGACCTTCGTTCTTACTTTGACGGAAAGCCCGAAAAGCTTGAGCTTCTTTCAAGAACTCCCGCGGCGGCTCTCGGTTCTTGCCGCAAGAAGCTTCCGAAACCGGATGAAGATCCCGAATTCTTCGAGCGCCTCGTTGCGCTCTTCAATAAGCACGGTATCCGTTACTTCTTCTACATCGGTGGTAACGATTCCATGGACACCGTGGCAAAGCTCTCCGCTTACGTCAAGAAGGTAGGATATGACCTTATTGTTGCGGGAGTGCCTAAAACGATAGATAATGACCTTACCTCCACCGACCATACTCCCGGATTCGGTTCGGCAGCGAAATATATCGCAACGGTAATGCAGGAGATCATCCGTGACTGCTCGGTCTACACGATCCCGGCGGTGACGGTAGTGGAGATAATGGGACGCGATGCGGGTTGGCTCACAGCAGCGGCGGCACTCTCCGGTGCGGCAGGCGGTGCAAGACCCGATCATATCTACCTTCCCGAAAAGCCTTTTTCCCATGACGGCTTCTTAAGGGATGTGAAGGCGGCTCTTGAAAGACATCCGGGTGTTGTCATCGCAGTGTCCGAGGGGCTCAGATGCGCCGATGGACACTATGTGGGCGAGGGCACTCAGAGCGGAGCTCTTGACGTTTTCGGTCATAAGTACCTTTCGGGTACCGGCAAAGCTCTTGAGATATTCATAAAAGAGAAGATAGGTTGCAAGGTGCGTTCCGTGGAACTCAATCTTCCCCAGCGCTGTGCGGCTCATATCGCCTCCGGCACCGATATCGGTGAGTCTCTTGCCATCGGTGAAGCAGCGGCAGATAAAGCACTTAGCGGTAACAGCGGATTTATGATGTCCATGGTAAGAGGAGAAGGCGAATACTCCGTATCCTTTGAGGCAAAGGACGTCTCCACCATAGCAAATGCGGTGAGATGCGTTCCCGACGAATACATAAACGCCGACTGTAATGACGTTACCGACAGTTGTATTGAGTACTTAAAGCCCCTTATCGTCGGGGAGGTTGCCCACACTTACACAGCGGGGCTTCCTGATATATTCGTTTTTGACTGATCTAAGAATCAATATACTACTTAACAAAAGGAGAAATGATCATGCCTGATTTCAAGTACGAGATCGTGGAGAATCTCGGTATCGTTTCTCAGCCTAATAACGGTTGGATAAAAGAACTCAACCGCATTAGCTGGAACGGCAGAGAACCTGTTTATGACCTGCGCACGTGGGACGAAAGTCACGACCGCATGGGCAAGGGCATAACTCTTACCGAAGATGATCTCAAGTGTCTGAAAGATTTGCTCAACACCTTGGATATTTGACCCCTTTGAAAACCGATCCCGAGAAAAACGCCTTCGGGCGTTTTTCTTCTTTATTTTACATTGTCATCAAAAATCGGAGAGCGGGTACAAAATACCTTGCTCTCCGATCTTTTCACTTAAGAACGGTGAAACTTGAGAATTGCAAATGCAAAAAGTTCTATATTGGATCGATATTTATCCGCAATGCAAAACACTGATGGCTGATTATGCGGCAACTCTTTCAGTAGGCGAACACACACTTGGTATCGTATAAGAAAGCGGTACTGCAACAACGACCTTTTCGGTAAATGCAAAAGTGGTTGATAACAATTCACCTCAAACCGGCGATAACAGCCATATGGAACTGTGGTTTGCACTTCTCTTCGTCAGCGGTGGCGCACTCATCGGCACAGCTGTTTACGGCAAAAAGAGAAAGTATTCCGTAAAGTAAGTAAATAAAATAAATTTAACCCGTCTGTTCTATTCCGAGCAGACGGGTTAAATTTATGCGTGAACTTAACCGCATTAACATTATTTGTGACGATATTCAAAAATCGTCACCCAAATACATGGCAAACACATGTTATGTGCGACGTAATTGATGATCTCAAGAACAATAAAAATTTGCACTCCGCAATATTTTTTTTATTTTTCTATTGATTTTTGTTGTTAAACATGTTATAATATAATCAATCGATTACTGTGTACTATCAAAAGGTGCATTTATGCAAGAAAGATTTGAAAAAGAACATAAAAATAATAAAGATAGAATTAATGGAGAAGTGCTTCAAATGCTTTGCCGAAAACGGACTAAGCAGCGTGAGTATCCGAGGCCTTGCAAAACACTGCGAATGCAATATAGAGGTCTTCTACACGTACTTTACCAACCTTGACGAATTGATAACGGATTCCACGGCGTACTGCAGGTCTAAGGTTGAGGACGAATTTATGGATCTGGCGCCGGAGGATCTTTCGGGAATTGACCGTTTTCTTGACGAGGTCCTTTATTGGACGGCAGAGAACCACGGAAAAAAGTACCGCCTTATGTACCGGGTCTACGCTCATCCTAAATACTGGATGCCGGTAAGGAGTTTTTTGAAGGTGTCAACTTCGGATACTCCGAATATGCCGACGCACTCGAAAAGAAGATTGGTATCCCGGTGGACGTATTGAGGCCTCTTATATTTGCATTCGTAAGAGCCAGCGTACATTCCCCCCTTTTCGGAGACGAGTTTTACCTTAAAGAGCAGTTGAGGCTCATACGCGGATTCATCAAACTCTATACCGTAAAATACGGGATCTCACTCGGTGACGCTAACGACAGATCTTAATTTCGGTAATTTAACCGAAAGGTGTTTTACATAGTCTGCAAAAATCTATAATGAAAGGGCCGAATCATGAAAAAACGAATCATCAGTTACCTTGTTCTGCTTTGCCTGCTCATTAGCATCGTACCTCAAAGTGCGTTTGCTGCCACAGGCTACAAAGTCTATGTGAACGGCGCCGAGTTCACGTCGACAAGAACCACTATTGACGGGGTCACATTTGATGCGTCGACGTCAACACTCACGCTGAGAAACGTTACTCTGAGCTCCTCGGCCTACGGTAATGCCGTCATCACGGCAGAACGTAGTATAAGAGTTGATTTCTACGGCACCAACACCATCAATCTTTTGGAGAGCTCTACCGATTGGCACACAGCCTTTAATTTTACCGATAGCGTTTATTTGTACGGTAACTCAGGCAGCTCTCTTGTGATCAATTCCGCATCGAAGAATTGCACGGAACACCAAGATATGCTCGGCGGAAAAGAGATCTACCGTATCGGTATTCTTTCAACGGGAACCGGCGGCATTATGATGTCCAATATGAACATCACAATGAACGACAATTCCCAGTCGTCTTACCTCGGACACTCCATTTTGCTTGACGTATACTACGGTTCGATTGACGTAACCAATTCCAAGCTGACCGCTAAGAACTTATATTGCGGTATCATCTCGGATGAAGGTGATACGAATTATATCAATACCGAGTTTGATTTTACCAGCAATGCTCCCGGATCTTACGGAATCACCACAGGTTATAATAACAATAATATCTTCCGTTTCGTCGAGGGTACCATTTCAGCCGAATACGGCATGCGTTGCTACGGTCCGACGGAGATCTATGGTTCAAACAGTTCGGATCTTAATATTACCGGTAAATATACCGCTCTTTATATTGACAAAGAGGACCAAAATAACTCAAGCGCCCCCACTGTGCTTCTTGGCAGCGGAACCATCAACCTCAAAGGTGAGGTCGGTATCGCCGTAGAAGGTGCGGCAAAACTGTATTTAGGCTCGTCATCGGGACGTGTCACCGTCAATATCGATGCAACAAATACCGGTATTTTTGTCGGCATGGATGCAGGCGATACTTCATATTGCGAGCTGACCTACGGTGAAGTGAACGTTAAGAAAGGCCCCACCGGCATTGCCGTTAACGCAGGTTCCACATTCAAAGCTGTCAGCGGAAACCTTAACTTGACCGGTAACGGTGCAAGCCAAAGTATCGGTATTCAAAGCAGAGGAACGGCTGAGATCAAAACGAGTCTCAATATCAGTAATTATCAGTTCGGCATCTACACGAACAAAGTCTCGCGTTATGATTCGGTAGCCACTTTAGGCGGCTCAATGGATCAGTCTATCAGCGCAACTTTAGCCGGCATATACTCTCTCGCCGGTAAGTCCGTTATTGACAGAGATGATTCCGGCGGATACCGCAGCATTACCATTACTGCCCCCTATGGTATCTCTCCCGCTTCAGGTGCAGCCACTGCGGAAATAAAATCGGGTACTGTCAACATTAAGCAGAGTACAACGGGTATTCTTGTGAGCAAAGATGAGGGAGCAAACGGTGCTCTCGGCAAGATGAAGATATCCGGCGGTAAGATCAATATCACCGGAACCAAAACAGATGCTTCCACTGTCGGAATCTCCTCATCCGGTGAACTTGAGATATCCGGCTCTGCAGATATCAGTTTTTCCAACAACAGAATAGACTTCAATGACGTTAGCGGCAAGGGAAAGATCACAGGCGGTAATGTCCAACTTTCCTCAAGCGGAATAGGAATGTATCTCGACGGCAACTACGAAATGTCCGGTGGCGTTATCGCCAGCACTTCCTGCAGCAATTTTGCCATCGTTCATTTGAACGGTGACCTTACTCTCTCCGGCGGCAAGATCAATACCAACATTTCAGGCATCTGCCTCACGGCATACGGTAATAGTAATATCAAATTCGCCGGAGCCAACGTATCGCTCAAGACTACGGAGCAGGTCGCACTGTATTCCGTTAACGGCTACAACAGCTACGAGATCACCGGAGGAACCGTGGAGTTAAAGGGTTCGAATTATGCCGCAAACTCCGCTTACAGTGGAACTCTTCCTTCCGGTTACGTGGTTTTGGCCGGTAATAACGAAACCGATGCAACTGTCAAAGATACCTTCGCATCGATCGGTATAAACAATAAATACGTTAAGTTCACTCCTCCCACTCCATACACACTTACTCTTGAGAACGTAGCGGAAGGAACTTCCGCCAGTGTCGTCTCCGGCGCATCTATCACTTATACAGCTGCAGAGGCGCCCGTTGGCAAGCACTTTGACCATTGGGAGATGAAGAGCGGCAACGGCAGCTTCACAAGCGTTGGAACTAACGCTACCTACTCCGGTACTATGCCCGCTTCAAATGCAACTCTTAAGGCGGTCTATGTTGACTGCAGGTTCGATTCCAAGATCGAGAACTTTGACAATTTTGCGGATATGGCAACCTGTGACCACGGTGCCATCTACTATTATTCCTGCTCCGTTTGCGGTGATTCTGCAAGGTTTGTTCAAAACGGACCTACGTTTGAATCCGGTGAAAAGGCCAGCCACGATTGGAGCCAGTGGATCCAGAACAATGACGGAAAGACTCACACCAGAGTTTGCGCAAACAACAACCAGCACAAGGATACCGAGAACTGCTCCGGTGGAACTGCGACTTGCACGTCAAAGGCTGTCTGCACAAAGTGCAAGCAAGAATACGGCAACGTTGGAGACCATTCATTCACAGCAAAGAATACCGATAGCAAGTACCTTGCAAGTAATGCCACCTGCGGCAGCAAGGCGACATATTATTACTCCTGCTCCGCTTGCGGCGCCAAGGGCACCAATACCTTCGAAGTCGGTGAGAAGCTTGACCACGCTTGGAGTAACTGGACGTCTCAGGGTGACGGAACTCACAAGAGAGTATGCTCCAACGATTCATCCCATGTTGATTTCGGTACCTGCTCCGGCGGCAGTGCGACCTGCTCATCGAAAGCAGTCTGCACCACGTGCGGAACGGGATACGGCTCCCTTGCAGATCATTCGTTTACTGCTCAGAATACAGATGTCAAATACCGCTATAGGGAAGCTACCTGCGATAACAAAGCAATGTATTACTACTCCTGCACCGCTTGCGGTGCGAAGGGAACCAACAAGTTTGAGATAGGTGAGAAGGCCGATCACGCCTGGGGCAAATGGACCTCCGTTGGTGACGGTACCCACAAGCGTGTTTGCTCCACCAACTCATCTCACGTTGAGACCGGTACCTGCTCCGGCGGTACTGCCACCACCGAGAGCAAGGCTGTCTGCACTGTCTGCGGCGGAGAGTACGGATCACTCGTTCCGAAGAATGCATCCGTAACTATCCCCACCAAAGCAACTCTTGCGGGCAATGAAGTTATAGTATCTGTTCTTGTTACGTCAAATCCCGGCTTGTCTCACTTTGAAGCTACCATAACATATGATAGCAATGTTCTCACTCTTGTCAGCGTTTCAAACGGAAGCTTTTTCGACAGCTCGGCATTTAATGCCGGAACTATCCCGAATAACGGAACCTACAAGATATCATTTGATTCAAGCAGTGACGTTATGAAAGCATCCGGAGTTCTTGTGGACCTTAAATTCAAGGTGAAGGAAGGAAATACCGTTGGTACGTATCCTATCTCGTTTTCCGGAAGCGTGATCGGCAAGAATGCAGCCGGATCCACGATCGACTGCACTGTTATTAACGGCGGCGTCAAGGTTGCGAAACCCTCAAGTGGCGTGCTCGGCGACGTTGACGGTGACGGCAAAGTTAGTACAAGAGACCTGCTTCTGTTCAGAAGATATCTTAACGGAACCGTGGGCGATGCCGAAATGTTCTACATTGACTGCGCAGACGTTGACGGTGACAATAGGATCAGTACGAGAGACCTTCTCAAACTTAAGCAGTATCTTGCAGGTATTGTTTCACTTTAATGATACTATCTTGGGGCGGGCGAGAGCCTGCCCTCTTTTTGATTTAAAAATTTACGGCATTCAGATCGTTTTGAATGCTTCAAATGAAAAAAAGCCCCATTGGGGCTTTTTTCACTGAAGGTAAAACAGACCGTTTGACGTGGGCCGGTTTCAAGTGTTTTCTTTATCTTGTGTAGTCTGCGATGTTCTGCATTATCGCTCCCACCGTGTCGATGGCATTGGCGGTCTTTTTCTTGATCATTTTCTTTTTATTCGGCTTCAGTGCAGACATTGCCACCATTCCGGCGGCTCCTCCGATAACGATACCCGTCACGACACCCTTAAATACATTCATTCCGTTTTTCATGATATCACCTCATTGCTTTGATTTCATTAATAGTATCTGCCGGATTAAGCATGTTATTATCGGAAATAAAAACCAACCGGGAAGCTATCCCGGTCGGCAATTCTGTTAAGTTAATTATTTCTGTTTTGTCTCAGTATCTCATAGGAGAGAATCGAAGCGGCGGAGGCGGCGGACAGGGAAGCATTGAAGGTTCTTCCGTAGTCAAGCCTCACTACCGTGTCGCATCTGTCGAGGGTGCTTCTCGATATTCCCCTTTTTTCTCCTCCTACGATGAGAAATATCGGGTATTTCAAATCCGCATCGTAAGCTGATACGGAGTCTCTTATTCCCGCCGCCGCAACCTTGTAGCCTCTCTTTTTGAAAAGATCGACGGCTTCATCGGGAGTAGCGGTGAATAGCGGTGTCATCTCAGATGCTCCGGCAGAGGAGCGGCAGACCACACCGGCGGCACTCATCCAGTTCCTGGGTGTCAGAACGATCCCGCTGCAACCTGCGGCGTAGATGCTTCTTATTGCGTAGCCGAAATTATAAGGGTCTTCTATCCCCTCGATCATCACGTAGAAACCGTTCTTTGCAATTTCATCCTCCGTAAGCGAAGGTACGGTCCTGTCTGTGCATTTTGCAATGATCCCTCCGTGGGAGGAGCCTACTGTGACGGAGTCAAGCTCATCCTTTGAGGATGGGAGTACTTTGAAGCCGTATCGGGAGGATACGGCTTCAAGATACGATATCTCTTTTTCTTTTGTTTGTCTTCTTTCGGCATCATAGAGTATTTCCGATATCCTTCTGTCTGATATTCCCTCGTCTGTAGCTTTTATTACCGCCCTTATTGAGGTCATGCCCTCGAATACCGTGGACGCTTTGAACCTTGAGACCTCGTTTTTCATCACTTACCTGCGTTCATCTTAAGGTAGGCGTTGATGAATCCGTCGATCTCACCGTCCATTACCGCCTGGATATTGCCGTCCTCATAGCCCGTTCTTGTGTCCTTTGCCAGTGTGTAGGGCATGAAAACGTATGAACGGATCTGTGCGCCCCACTCGATGTTGGTTTTGACTCCCTTGATGTCTTCGATCTTATCAAGCTGCTCACGGTGTTTGATCTCCATGAGCTTGCTCTTCAGCATCTTAAGCGCCGTCTCCTTGTTTTGGAGCTGGCTCCTTTCGGTCTGACATCCTACCACAATGCCTGTGGGAAGGTGGACTATTCTTATTGCGGACTCGGTCTTGTTAATGTGCTGACCGCCTGCACCGCTTGATTTGTGGGTAGTTATTTCAAGATCTTCGTCCTTGAGTTCTATTGAGTTGTCGTCTTCAAACTCCGGCATTACCTCCACCGAGGCGAAGGACGTGTGCCGTCTTCCCGACGAATCAAAGGGGGAGACACGGACGAGCCTGTGGACTCCGTTCTCGCTTTTCATGTAACCGTAGGCATTCTCTCCCTCGATCATTATTGTGGCGGACTTAAGCCCCGCTTCCTCGCCGTCCAGCCAGTCGATGAGCTTCACGTTATATCCGTGTTTCTCACCCCACCTTGTGTACATTCGGTAGAGCATGAGTGCCCAGTCCTGAGCCTCCGTTCCGCCGGCACCGGGGTGGAAACTGAGTATCGCATTGTTTCTGTCATATTCTCCGGAAAGAAGTACCTCAATGCGCTGACGGTCTTCTTCCTTTTCTATGGCGGCAACGTCAGCCGTTATCTCGTCAACGAAGCTTTCGTCGTTCTCCTCGATAGCCATCTCGCAAAGGACCAAAGTATCCTCTACCTTGGCGCAGAGCTTTTCGTAGTTTTCGATCTGTGTTTTAAGGTGCTTTATCGTACGAAGGGTCTTGCCGGATCTTTCGGCATCCGACCAGAAGTCCGCCTCCAAAGTTTCCTTTTCAAGTTCCTCGGCACGGGCTCTCAGTTCATCTATTCTCAGAGCGCTGCCAAGCTCAGAGAGTTTCTCATCAAAATTAGAAAGCTTGTATTTTGCTTCTTCAAGTGCTATTATCACGTCTTATCCTCCGAATCGGTTCATATTTGTCGGTATCTCAGTTGCTTTGAGCGTTACGTCGGCGTATCGATGTCAATAAAATCCATCGGTGCCACCTTTGGAGTTGCGGGGGGGACCCGTTTTAAGATGTCGTAGGAGAAACGCCTGCATTTGTACGTGGCGGGGACGACACCCTTTCTGTGGCACAGTACGTTCTCACCGTCGAAGATATCTTCGGAATGTTCGCACATGGCGCAAATCTTTTCTATTTCGATATCTTTTCTCTTCACGGTATCACCTACTTTCCCGTTATCCTACTCATTATATAGTATTTTAACGGATAAATCAAGAGCATTTGCCCAAATGAAATACTTTTCGTGCAAAGAGAGTAAAAAAATAGCTGAGGATCAGGGTAAGTGCGATAGCGGGCATGAGTCTTTCATCAAAAATGAGGCTGTCATTTTCAAAGAGAAAAGCAGGCAGGGATACGGGACAAAGACGGCAGTATAAGACTGTAATCAGTGCACAGAGAAGTCCCTGAGCTGTCTTAAGCACCGCATATGGGGTGACCGAGATCGAAGCATCTCTGAAAAAGGATGCGCTTTGAGCGATGACGGAGACCCCGGAAAAGCCGATAGCGAAGGCTACGGCGATCGCTCTGAAGTTTCCCGAAAGTATTTCGGCGCTTTTGCACCCGCTTGATATCTCAAGAATAACGCCGATGGCGGCTTTTGTCCATTGAGGAAACGAGAGGAGATCTGCGGCGGCGCTCACATAGGCAAGTATTGCCGAGAAGAAACAGACGAATCCGGAAATACCGAGACAGGTGACGGCGGAAGAGGTGACAGCGCTGCAGAAAATATTATCTTTTTTGGTGTGAGTAATCTCATTATCTATCGAAGAATGTGGCAGGAGCCATCTTGAAATAAAAAGGATAATGACCGCTGAAAGAAACTGGAACAAATAGATAGCCATTCCTACAGATCTGCTATCAAGCACCGAGTCCCCCACAAACGCCACAGCAAACCCGATGCTGACGTTATTTGAAGCGGCGGCTACCCGGACAGCCTCGTTTTCCGTGATTTCCCCGTTCCTTTTTGCTACTGCCGCTGTCATAGCTCCGATGGGAAATCCGCAGAGATTTCCGAGAAGAAAGATCTCGGCTCCCTTGGATGACAGTCCAAATGCTCTTCTAAGGGGCAAAAGAAGGCGTTTTAGGCCATTTGTCATTCCCATCGATACAACAATGCCGGACAGTACAGTGAAGCAATAAAGGGACGGTATGAGCCTCTCAAGACACATGGATATCGCTTCTTTCACCGCGTCCTTTGAAATATCCGGAAACAGGCTGAGTACTACTGCCGCCAATAGCACCGCTATTTTGGCAGTTTTAGATTTCGCACTTGCGTCATTGACTATGTTTTCGTTGCATACCATACTAAAGAATACGCATCGACGGAGGAATTATAACTTGACAGACCGACAAAAAAGTGGCAAACTCACCGACAAGGGCAAGAACTTCATTGCCGGTATCCTCGGAGACACCGTGGAGATAGTACCGGGAAAAGAGATGATAGTCTGCGGTTGCAGGCGGATACTTGAGTATGGAGACTGCGAGGTGCTCCTTGACTGTCACGGCGGTAATATCCGAGTAAAAGGGCAGGGACTTCGTATGCAGAGACTGTTAAACGGTGAACTTGGAGTCGCCGGAAAAATACTTTTTGTGGAGTTTTTTCAATGATAGGATTCATTTTGTATCTTATTTTCGGCTTTATTGATGTTTCCGTTCCATGCGAGAAGGGCGGTGTTGCCGCTGATATCCTTCTTCGAAGCCGTTTTAGATTCAATATGATGACCGGCGAGTCCGATATGCGATTCCGGATAACGCAATACCATTTTCGCCGTCTTTCCGAAATTTTTGAGAGCAATGGAGTTCCTTATTCTGTGATCCGTCGGGGCGGTATTCCTGCGGGCTTCAAAAAATATCGGACCCGTTGGGGCATCTTCGTCGGTATCCTCATATTTTGTGCTACCGTTTTCCTCTCAGGCAGATATGTTTGGTACGTTGACGTTATCGGTAATAAGACGGTATCAAAAGAAGATATCATTGAAAACCTTGAGTCAGTGGGCTTTTCCCTTGGTACCGAGATATCGTCCTGTGATTTCTCCGCTCTTACGAACAGTTATCTTGCGAAGTTTGATGATCTTTGCTGGATATCCGTTAATATGGAGGGTACTTGGGCTCACGTAGAGGTGAGGGAACTTAGGGACTTTGAAAAAAGGGAGGATGATATGACAGCCAATGTTGTGGCTTCTGAGCCGGGGCAGATAGTTATTGTGGAGACCTTCGAAGGGAAGCCCATGGTAAAGACGGGAGATTTTGTGGGAAAGGGGGATCTTGTCATTAGCGGTGTTATGACCGTCGGGGATGACGGGATACGTTTTGAGTCCTCCTCCGGCAGAGTGCTTGCAAAAGTTGAGAGGAATTTTGACATCGAGATACCTAAGATAAAAGAGATAAGAGTGCCCACCGGTGCCGAGATTGAGAAAAAAGAGCTGGTTTTTTTCAAAAAACAGATAAAACTTTCCGGAAACAGTGGAATTCCCTATCGGAATTATGCTACAATGAATGAGAAGAGGCAGGTATTTCTTTTCGGCTCGTTTCCCCTTCCGCTTTTCGTCCTAACGGACACCTACTCGGAATACTCAAAAGAAACGGTTACTCTGTCCGACAGAGAAGTGATGAGCGAGGTAAAAAGCGAGTTTTCAAGAGAACTCGACCGTGTTCTTGACGGAGCGGAACTTCTCTCACTCGGTATTTCCGATGAGGACACGGAGGAGTATTACGTGAGGCGCGTTAAGATATCTTGCCTTGCGGACATAGCAGAAGTCCGTTATTTTGAAACTGATCGATCTTTACAAGGCGGTGGCTGATATAAAAAGGATATTCAAGGTGCCGAATCCGGATGTGACGGCAAAATTATTCGGTGTGTTCGACCGAAATGTCAGAATACTTGAGGAGCAGTTCGGAGTCAAGATATCGAACAGGGGCTCCGAGGATCCATTTTCCGACCCGATTGTCATCGAGGGAGAGGACTCATCCTGCGAATCTGCGTATAATGCGCTCTCCTATCTCAATGATGTTTTGAAGATAAGCGGGGACGTGACGGAGCAAAACGTTTTTTACGCAGTCAATATGATAAGGGACGGCAGGTTTTCTGAACTGTGCGGTCTCGGTGACGACTGTATCTGTATCACCTCAAGAGGGAAGCCTATCAAGGCAAAGACCGTAGGCCAGCAAAAATATGCTAACGCTATCAGGGATAACACTGTGGTCATAGGGGTAGGTCCTGCCGGGACCGGCAAGACCTACCTTGCGGTAGCACTTGCCGTGAAGGCACTTAGATCCCATTCGGTCTCTCGGATAGTTCTTACCCGTCCTGCCGTGGAAGCGGGTGAGCGGCTTGGATTTCTGCCGGGGGACCTTCAGAGTAAGATAGACCCATATCTTCGCCCGCTGTACGATGCGCTCTACGATATGTTGGGAGCGGAGAATGCTCAAAGGCTGGCGGAAAAGAATGCCATTGAGATAGCACCCCTTGCTTACATGAGGGGGCGAACCCTTGATGACTGCTTCATAATTCTCGATGAGGCACAGAATACCACTCCGGAACAGATGAAGATGTTCCTGACAAGGCTCGGAGCCGGTTCCAAGGCAGTTGTGACCGGAGACCTTACCCAGACTGACCTTCCCGACGGAAAGAGAAGCGGTCTTGCTGAGGCTGTTAAGGTCCTTGACGGCATCGGAGACATATCGGTGCAATATCTGACACAGAATGACGTTGTCCGTCACAGGCTCGTCCAGAGGATAATCGAAGCCTACGACAGATACGAGAAGATAAAAAAGGAAAAATACAAAGCAAAGAGAAAAACAGGAGACGTAAAATGATTCTTAACGTATTTTATTGCAACAAAGAGAGAGACACAACGGAGACGGTATGTCTTCTGTTCCTCGTGAAAAAGGCTGTCAAGGCGGCGCTCGGTTACATGAATTTTGACTTTGATTCCGAGATATCACTGACGTTTTGCTCCGATGATCACATTAAGGAGTTGAATGCAAAATACAGAGACCGTGATGCGGTGACAGATGTGCTGTCATTCCCCCTCAATGATTTCAGAAACGGGGACGAGCCCTCCTTTGACGACGTCTGCGAGCTTGGCGACATCGTCATTAACCTCACGAGAGCAAGGGAGCAGGCAGAGGAGTACGGTCATTCATACGAGAGAGAGGTGGCGTTCCTTGCGGTGCATTCCACCCTTCATCTTCTCGGCCTTGACCATGAGGCATCGGAAGAGGAGGACAAGTTCGTCTGTGAGCTTCAGGATGCGATCATGAAAGAGATAGGACTTGAAAGATAGGAGCAGAATGATGAAAAAGACCGGATTTATTGCGATAGTCGGACGACCTAATGTTGGAAAATCCACTCTTATGAACGCACTCCTCGGGGAAAAGATTGCTATAGTTTCATCAAAACCCCAGACCACCCGCAACCGGATCACCGGGATACTCACGAAGGGCGAGAACCAATATGTTTTTCTCGACACCCCCGGAATGCACTCGCCGAAAAACAAGCTCGGCAACTACATGATGAAGTCGGTATCAAGCTCCATCACTTCAGCCGACGTTATCATCATGATGGCTGAGGCTGGATATCCCGCAGGAGAGATCGAAAAAAAGATCATCGAGAGGATCGGTAAGACCGGTCTTCCCTCGATACTTGTGGTGAATAAGATCGATCTTGTGAACAGAGAGAGGCTTGCCGAGACCATTGCCGAATATTCCGCACTCTATCACTTCGATGCCTTCGTACCGGTCTCCGCAGAAAAACAGAAGAACGTGGAGATAGTTCTTGAGGAATGCGATAAGTTCCTCTACGAGTCCGAATGGCTCTTTCCCGATGATATCATAACAGATCAGCCGGAAAGACAGATAGCATCGGAGATAATAAGAGAGAAACTGCTTCGATCTTTAAGTGAGGAGATACCCCACGGAACTGCCGTTGTCATTGAGGAATTCAAGGATGAGGGGAAGCTACTTAAGATCCGTGCGGAGATATTCTGCGAAAAGCAGTCCCACAAGGGAATAATTCTCGGAAAAGGCGGAGAGATGCTCAAAAAGATCGGAACTCATGCAAGGGAAGACATGGAATCCTTCTTCGGAACCAAGGTCTATTTGGACCTTTGGGTGAAGGTTAAGGAAAAATGGCGTGACAGCGACTTCAATCTCAACAACTTCGGCTTCGATCCGAAGAACCTTGATTGACGGACGTCACCATGGAAAGTGTAGTGACACGGGGACTGGTCCTTCGCTCATCCGATTACCTTGACAACGATAGGATAATCACCGTTCTCACCGAGGACAAGGGAAAGATGACTGTGACCGTCAAGGGCGCGAAGAGCGTGAGAAGCCGTTATCTAGCGGGAGCGGATCAGTTCTGCTATTCCAATTTTACTTTCAGAAAAACAAAAAAGTATTTTCACCTTACGGAATGTGACCTGATCGAGGACTTTTACGTTTTGCGGGAGGACATAGTAAAGGTGGCGTTGGCATCGTATTTCTGTCAAATAGCGGAGGAGATGTCTCCCGAGGGTATTGAAGACACCGAATTCCTCAAACTTACTTTGAACGCACTTTTTGCACTTGCCAACGACAGATGCGGGATGGGTGTTCTTAAGGCGGCTTTTGAATTCAAATCCGCAGTTCTTGCGGGCTTCATGCCGGAGCTTTCCGACTGTGCCGTTTGCGAAGGTGATATGGGAGAGTATTTTCTCGATTTCAAAAACGGTCGCCTCATTTGCCGCAACTGTATTTCTACCCTTGACGGGAGTGAGATCGGGGAGGGAAATACCTTCTTTCCCGTTTCTTCCGCTGTGGTCTGCGCTCTTCGTTTCGTGGCGTCGTCCCCGATACAGAGATTCATCTGCTTTAGGCTACATGATGATGAGATACCTGCATTTTGTGCTCTTTCGGAAAAATACTTGACATACCATGTTGAAAAATACTATCCGACACTTGAATTCTACAATTCACTGATTTGATTATGAACACTAAAGACCTGAGAATACTTGAATTTGACAAGATAAAAGCAAGGCTTGCCGAGCTCTCCCAGACTGAGGGAGCTAAGAAAAAGTCTCTCGCTCTTGAACCCGACTGTGATATCGATCACATCAAACGGGATCTGAAGCTAACAAGCGAAGCCAAAAAGTTATCCGGCATCAAAGGAATGCCGGTATTCGGCAAAATAGCCGATGTGAGACCCATGACGGAGCGTGCCGTCAAGGGTGCTGCGCTTTTCCCGTCCGAGCTTCTTTCCGTAGCTTCGGTATTGCGGTGTGCCGCATCTCTTCTTGACTATGTCAGAGGGGACCGCTCGTTTGAGACCGAGATCGAAAAGGTCTTTGAGAGGCTGATCCCAAACAGACCCCTTGAGGACAGGATATTTCGTGCGATAATATCGGAGGATATGATAGCCGACGAGGCAAGTCCCGAACTCAGTGACATAAGACGGAAGATGAGAAGCGTCAATCTGAAGATACACGACACTCTGCAAAAATACGTATCCTCATCTTCCACATCAAAGTACCTTCAGGAGAACATCGTCACCACAAGATCCGGCAGATACGTTATCCCGGTAAAGAGCGAGTACAGAAATGAAGTTAAGGGACTTGTCCATGACGTCTCCTCCTCAGGCGCCACGCTTTTTATTGAGCCGGCGGCTGTTGTCGATGCAAATAATGAACTGAGAACCCTTGAAAGCCGCGAAAAGCACGAGATAGAGAGGATACTTGCGGAACTGTCCGCCCTTGTTGCCGACAGTGCCGACGAGATTTGTCTCAACTACCTTAACATCACCGATCTTGCTTTCATTTTTGCAAAAGCCGATCTCTCCTACAAAATGGATGCCACAGAACCCGTTATCACCGAAAATAGACAGCTATCCCTCATTAGAGCACGGCATCCCCTTCTTGATCCGAAAAAGGTAGTACCGAGCTCACTGTCACTTGGAGACGACTATTCGCTTTTAGTTATCACAGGCCCCAACACGGGAGGTAAAACGGTAACGCTGAAGACTATAGGACTTATGACGGTCATGGCTCAGTCCGGACTTCATATTCCTTGTGATGAGGGAAGTTCTCTCTGCATTTTCGATAATGTTTTTGCCGATATCGGAGATGAGCAGAGCATTGAGCAATCTCTCTCCACTTTCTCCGCTCATATGGTGGGGATAGTGGGAATAATTGAAAAAATGACCGACCGTTCTCTCGTTCTGTTTGATGAACTGGGCGCAGGTACCGATCCTATCGAAGGGGCGGCGCTTGCCATGTCGATACTTGAAGAGGTGAGAATGAGAGGTGCTCTCTGTGCCGCGACCACCCATTATGCGGAGTTGAAATCCTATGCTCTTGAGACCGATGGCGTCTGCAACGCCGCTTGTGAATTCAACGTTGACAGTCTGAAACCCACTTACAG
>CAZVQC010000012.1:0-54522 GCA_964629225.1 uncultured Ruminococcus sp. | reverse complement strand
GAAAAATTCAAGATGCGTCCTCCCCTTCATCGGGTGAGCTTGATTATTGTAGCACATCACATATGCTTTGTCAAGTAGAAAAATGATATTTTTTCAAAAAATACCGGGTATTTTTCTTTTGCGACGGCAAAGGCTAATATTGACTCTGTTTCGGAGGTTATTCATGGCGACAGTTTTTCTCAGGACCGTCATTATCTACGCTTTCCTTTTAGTTGTTTTACGCCTCATGGGAAAAAGGCAGGTTGGAGAACTTGAAGTGTCAGAACTGATAACTACTCTCATGCTATCCGAAATCGCAGTCGTTCCCATCACCGATTGGAAGATACCGATCCTGTATGCTGTCGTTCCGGCAATACTTTTAGTATCTATTGAAGTGATACTTTCTTTCATTACATTCAAAAGCAGCCGGGCAAGGAAGATACTTCTCGGAAGTCCCTGCGTTATTATCTCAAAAGGAGTCCTTCAAAGAAAGGCTCTTGAAAAGATGAGGATGAGTACGTCGGAACTGATGAGTGAGATGAGACTGAAGGGTATTTCTTCTCTTTCCGATGTGGAATGCGCCATCATTGAGGATAACGGTCAAATATCGGTCTTTCAAAAGAATCAACCGCCGACTGCCTCGTTCAATAATAGCGATGGCGTTTCGGTCTGCATTGTCCGCGATGGCAAGTTCCTGAGAGACAACTTAGCCCGGTGTGAAAAGAATGAAGAATGGTTCTTAAGATATCTTCATGACCGGGGTATCGAGTTTGAGCACGTCTGCCTTATGACCGTTGACGGAAACGGGCAGATCTCTACCATATTAAAATAGGAAGTGGATCATGAGGTCTTTTATCTGTTCCGTGGCCGTTTTGGTATTGTTGACGGTCGCCGTTATTATCAACTCTCATTTTACGGAGAGAGTGGCAAACACAGTTATATTCGAGTGTTATGACGTTCTGAGCGAAGGCTCCCCGGAGAAACCGAGAGAGACACTTGAGGAAAACTCGGTACTTTTATCCCTTTCGATGAACCGGGGAGAACTTGAAAGACTGGAAAAAGCAGTTTCTGATATCGAAAAAAGGTACGGCGGAGACAGGTATGACCTTATCTCCGCCGTAAATGAGGCTGTACTTGCCGCCGAGACCGTTGCACGGTCGGGTGAATTATCTCTTTTCGGAATACTTTGATCAGACAGTGACGGCCTCACGGTTCTTCTCGGATAACTCGACAGTTTTTTTCGAAGATGTTTTGCCGTATCTGTCCTCTATCACGGAGAAGAGACTTCTCAGTCTGATGACGGTCGCACCCATGTTTGATATCTCATCGATCTTAAGCTGAGTATAGATTCGTCCGCTGTTTTCAAGTATCTCTCTCACTTCGTCCGTCGTCACCGCATCTACTCCGCAGCCGAAAGATACCAGTTGGACGAGGTTGATATTGTCATATTCCGGGCTGTCCGCTATGTATTTTGCCGCAGCGTAGAGCCTTGAATGATAAGTCCACTGATTCCGCACTCCCGTGGGAAACGGATCCACAAGATGGCTGATGCTGTCTTCGCTGATGACCACCGCACCAAGGTCGCACAGAAGCGAATGGATACCGTGGTTGATCTCCGGATCCAGGTGATACGGGCGGCCCGCCAGAACTATTACCGGTTTTCCGTCCCGCCTTGCAAGTGCTATGTATTCCGCCGCCTTGCTTCTTATCTTAGATAGGTAGTCGGAATACTCCGCATAGGCAAGGTCTGCCGCTTTGCCGATATCCTTTTTTGAGATCCCGTCAAAGCATTTCGGCAGTATCAGCTTCATGCGTTTTTTGAAATAAGAAGGATCGTTCAGTCCGAGAAAATCGCAGATAAAGTTTTTTTCATTCAGTCTTTCCACATTATCGAGAAGCACTTGAGGATAATATGCCACCACCGGGCAGTTATAGTGATTTGCACCGAGTCCTTCATCAATATTATAACTCATATCCGGATAGAAGATAACGTCAGGCTCCCTATCGAGAAGCCACTCGATGTGTCCGTGCATCATCTTGGCAGGATAGCACACCGTGTCCGAGGGGATAGTATGCTGCCCCTCAAGATAGAGTTTCCTGTCCGACTCCGGGGAAACAAGAACATTGAATCCGAGGCTTGAAAAGAAGGTATGCCAGAACGGGAGCAGCTCGTACATATTGAGTCCCATGGGGATCCCCACGGTCTTCTTTACGGGATCCGCCTCAAAATTGCGATAAACACTCAAAAGCTCCCTCTTGTAATCATAGAGGTCAAGTTTTTCTTCTGTGACATCGGGATGAATGGGCCTTTGACACCTGTTGCCTGCAATGTACCTTCTTCCGTCTCCGAAAGAGTTGACGGTGAGGGTGCATTTGTTGGTGCATCCGTCGCAGGTAACGGTCTTGGCAGTGTGGGTGAAGCAGTCAAGTTTTTCCTTCGTTATGAAGGATGAGTCTCCCGTCGAATGCTCCTTTGCATAAAGCGCCGCGCCCAATGCTCCCATGAGTGCCGCGTATTTGGGACGTATCACTTCTTTGCCCGTCTCGCGTTCAAAGGCTCTTAAAACGGAATCGTTAAGGAACGTTCCGCCTTGAACTACTATATTATCGCCGAGTCTTTCCGCATCGGCGCAACGGATGACCTTGTAAAGTGCGTTCTTGACCACACTGATAAAAAGTCCCGCCGCAATGCTTTCGATATCCGCACCGTCCTTTTGCGCCTGTTTCACTGCACTGTTCATGAATACGGTGCATCTTGAACCGAGTTCCACCGGTGCTTTTGCAAACAGTCCGAGTTTTGCAAAATCCTCCGCGGAATAGCCCAGCGCCGCCGCAAAGGTCTGCAAGAACGATCCGCAACCGGAGGAACAAGCCTCATTGAGGTAGAGGCTGTCGATGGTGCCGTTCTTGATCTTAAAGCATTTTATGTCCTGTCCGCCGATATCGAGAATAAAGTCCACGTCCGGTCTGAATCTTTTTGCCGCAGTGTAGTGGGCTACCGTTTCAACGACACCGATATCAACGTCGAAGGCGTTCTTGATCAGCTCCTCACCGTATCCGGTGACGGCGCTGTGGACGATATTGATACTCGGCCAGTCGTTGTAAAGGCTGTCAAGATAACTTCGCAAAAGCACTATCGGGTCGCCTTTGTTGGCGGAATAGAAGGGCCTGAATATGTTACCGTCACGGTCGCAGAGCACGGCTTTTACTGTCGTTGAGCCGGCGTCAATACCGAGATACATTTCATCAGCGGGGCTTGACAGCTCCGCTATTCCCTTTGAATTTTCTTCATGACGATTTTTGAAGGCATCGTACTCTTCCCTTGACTTGAAAAGGGGCTCGGAATGAGCGTATCCGGTACTCGCCTTTCGAGAGGCAAATAACGCACCGATACCGCTCAAGGTCATTCTGCAACCCGTTTTGGACATAGCCGCACCCAATGCTACGTAGTAGAGGGCGTTTTCGGGACATTTGCCAACCGTTTTAAGAGACTTATCGAAGCTCTTTCTGAGAGTGGGATAAAAATAGAGCGGGCCTCCCAAGTAGAGGATATTCCCTCGGATCGAACGCCCTTGAGCAAGTCCCGCCACGGTCTGGCTGACCACCGCGTCAAGAACGCCCGCCGCAATATCTTCCTTGGGTATTCCTTGGTTCAAAAGTGGCTGAACGTCGGATTTGGCAAAAACTCCGCATCTTGACGCAACGGTACAGGGCCGTGTGCTCCTTGATGCGAGAGCATCAAGCTCGTCGGACGTCACATTCATAAGAGAGGACATCTGATCGATGAAGGCTCCCGTACCTCCCGCACAGCTTCCGTTCATCCTCATTTCAAAGCCGCCGCTCAAAAACAGTATCTTGGCATCCTCTCCGCCAAGCTCGATTACAACGTCGGTCGTAGGATCGTTATTTTCAACGGCTATCTTCTCCGCATAGACCTCCTGTACAAAAGGAAGCGACAGATCCTCGGCAACTCCCATTCCCGCCGAACCGGAAAGAGCTATCTCGCACTCCGCATCACCGGCTTTTTCAAGGGCTTCACCGACAAGCGTGACGGCAGTTTCCGATATTTTGGAATGATGTCTTTCATAACGGCTGAATATCATCTTGCCGTCGCTGTCGGCAAGGATGAGCTTTAAAGTGGTCGAACCCACGTCAATACCGCATCTCAGCATTTTTCGGCCTCCTTCTCATCCGCTATTGCCAGCATCAGTTTGATCCTGTTATCACGATTGACCTTCGATGCCCCCGCATCGTAATCTATCGGGAAGATATTGGCCTCCGGATAGAGTGTGCGAAGACGGCGGATAGTGCCCTTACCCACGATGTGATTGGGAAGGCATCCGAAGGGCTGAGCGCAGATTATGTTGGTGTAGCCCTTCTCTATCAGCTCACAGACTTCGGCGGGGAGGAGCCATCCCTCTCCCATCTTAACGCCCCTGTCAATGACACTGTCACCATACTCTTTGATCTTCTTGAATGAAGAGGGAGCCGTGAACTCCGGGTATTTTTCCACCGCTTCGATCAACATTTTCTCCCATTCATCCGCAAGCTTTCCTCCTATGGTGGCAACGGTAGACTTCATAAGTCCGCCGCCGTAATACTCTCTGTCCTTTTCGGAATTGGAAAAGAAGAACTGAAAGAATCCGAGGACACCGGGTACCATGTACTCGCAGTCCTGCGAAAGGAGAAACTCCTCAAGGCCGTTGTTGCCGAGGGACGAATACTTCACGTAGATCTCCCCCACGATGCCCACTTTCCTTACCTTCTTTTCTATCCTTGAGATATTGTGAAAATCTTCCGCTATTGCATCGAGATTCCTCTTCATGTCACCTTTGGAAAGCCCCTTGTTCTCTCTGAACATGTCTGTGAGCTTTGCCACCCATTTTTCAACGGTTGCTCTCGTCTCACCCGGATTCTTTTCGTAAGGCAATACCTGATTCTTCAAAAGCATCAAAATATCCCCGTATACGATGGAACGAAGCCCGGCAAATATCATCGTGGGAGTTATCTTGAATCCACTGTATTTTTCAATTCCGCTGAAGCTCAGGGAAATGACCGGAACGTACTCCATGTCCATGCTTTTAAGTGCCTTTCTCAAAAGACAGATATAGTTGGATGCACGGCATCCGCCTCCGGTCTGAAATTGAATAAGCGCTGTTTTGTGGGGATCAAAATCCCCACACGTCAGCGCATAGATCTGCTGACCCAACATACAAATAGCCGGGTAGCAGATATCGTTATGGAGACATCTGAGCCCCATGTCGATGACTTCCCTACCCTCGTAGCGGACGACGCGAATATCATATCCGTACATTCGGAATATCTCGCTTATCAGCTCCATGTGGGTAGGAAATATATCGGGAGCAACGATAGTGTAGGTCTCCTTCATCTCCTTTGTAAAATCCAAAGGCATCATATTCACCTTCTCTTTGCGTTTTATTGCCGACTTACTGAAGTATCAGCATCACGTCGTAGACGTCCTGTCCGCCCTCGATCTCATAGAGCTCCGTGGCAGGGCAATCATTTTTTATCCTCGCTCGGAATTCTTTTTTATCGTCCTCCGTAGCACCTGCACCGTAGACTGCGATAACATATTCGTGATCCCTCACGTGAAGTTTCTCGGCAAGTGATAACATGGTGTCGGTCTTCGATGGGGTGGAGACTAACATATCCTTGTTTGTGAAGCCTATGTAGTCCCCTTTTTTGATATCGACTCCGCCTATGGAAGCATCCCTGACGGAGGTCGTCACAAGACCGGTCACAACACCTTTCATGGCATCCTCAAGTTGGCTCTTGATCTCGGAGGTGTCTTTGCTGTCGTAGGAGAGCATGGAAAGTGCGGCATAGCCGTCTCCCATATCGTGGCTCTCTATGACGATGACCTCCGACTTGCGGTAGAGTTCCGCAGCCTGACGAGCCGCCATTATTATGTTTCCGTTATTGGGAAGAACGAAGACAGTCTCGGCATTGACCTCGTTAAAAGCATCGATAAAATCTTCCGCAGAGGGATTCTTTCCCTGTCCACCGTCGATCACATAGTCTGCGCCGAGGCCGGAAAAAGTCTGCCTGATCCCCTCTCCCGTAGCTACCGTAACGGTGGCAAAAGGCTTTTTCTTCTTCTCCGGTTCGAAACGGAATCTGTTTTGGACCGACGTCTCATTGTGCTGGATCGTCATGTTCTCGATCTTAAGAGTCAAGAACTCACCGTACCTTTGACAGTACTCAATAACTGCGCCGGGAGTCAGTGTATGAACATGGACCTTGACAACGGAACCGTTCATGAAAGCGACCACGGAATCTCCCACCGAGTTAAGGTAGTCTATCAATCCATCAAGAGAGAAAGACGGAATGTGGATCTTACATTTTTGAAGTTGAAGCAGAAACTCTGTGCAATAGCCGAACTTCATCACGCTGTCCTCGTTGAAGGCGGAAAGATCCATTTCACTCTGAAGTGACACAGCCACAGATGAACTGTGACCGATCTCCTCGCCGCTGTATGTCTTCACAACGCCGTCCATGATATAGTAGAGTCCCGCTCCGCCGCTGTCTATAACTCCTGCCTCCCGTAAGACGTGGAGAAGTTCCGGAGTCCGCTTGAGAGACTCGCTCATCTCCTTGAGACAGTCACGTGCAAGGGATTCAAACGTACTGTTATCATCAATCCGTGAGACTGCGTATTCGCAAGCCTCCCTTGCAACGGTAAGTATCGTTCCCTCTGTGGGATCCACCACTGCGGAATAGGCGCATTCAACACCCTTCTTAACAGCCTCTCCCACATCGGATACCGTAGCAGTCTCCTTGTTTTCAAAACCTGCGGCAATACCCGCAAAAAGCTGTGACAGGATAACGCCGGAATTTCCTCTTGCGCTGAGAAGCATCCCGTCCGCAAGGCGCTTCGATGCCTCAGCCACCGAGTCTCCGTCAAAATCTTCAAGCCTCTTGACACCGCCGCCGATGGTCATGCTCATATTGGCGCCGGTATCTCCGTCCGGAATGGGAAAAACATTCAGATCGTTGACGATATCGGCGTTCGCACTTAAGTTGGCGGCTCCGCCTGCCACGAGCCTCTTAAAAGTCTGCCCGTCAAGCACTACCGTACTCATCCTATCACCCCTCAAACGTTACTTCATTGCCGAATCCGAAAACACCTATGGCATCGGGGCCTATGGATGCTCCGATGATGGGCCCGATGTAGACTGTTCTGATACCGAGGCAGGGTATCTCCTTCTCGATGGTGGCCTTGACCTCTTTTGCCTCGTCCGGACAGTCCGCATGAACCACATAGAGCCACTGCTTTTCCGGCTCGATAACGGAATCCTTGAGAAGAGAAACTATCTCGGCAATGGAGGTCTGTCTGCCCTTGACCTTCTTGATGGGAGTCTGATCACCGACTTTGTCGGAAATGATGATGGGCTTCACACCGAACAGATTTCCGAGAAATGCGGCGGATGCCTTGACTCTGCCGGCGCGTTTCAAAGCGTCCAAGCTGTGAACGGTGCAATACTCATGGACAGTATTGAGGCAGGACTCCATCCTCTTTGCTATCTCATCGGCTCCGAGTCCCTCATCCCTAAGTTCAGCCGCTCTAATGGCGAGCATTCCCTCTCCGATGGAGGCGTTAAGAGAGTTGACACAGTGGATCCTCATGCCGGGATACTGTTCCATTATCTCCTCCGCAACCTTAGTTCCCGTGTTGACGGAGCTTGACTGCTTGAGTGAACAGCCGATATAGTAGATATCGTAACCTTTCTCGGCGTACTTTGAAAATACTCTGCGGAATTCCTCAGGCGGCACCTGAGTTGTCAAAATGCGTTTTCCGCTTCTCATGATATCGTAAAAATCATGAGCGGAATACTCTTTCCAATCAAGGTCGGCAACGGACTCTTTTCCGTCGATGACGAAATTCATAAAAACGTAATCGATACCGTACTGCTCACGAAGTTCCAATGTCAAGTCGGAGCAGGAATCTGTGATTATTTTAACGGGTCTCATATTTCCCTCCGAATAGTTCAGTTTGTCCCCACGGGACGTTTTTACTTTGAAAGACCGCTTTTCTCTTTCGATCTTTTTGCCGATATTATGTAGATGGGAATGCTGACGGCAAGAAGTACCGTTTCAAACGCCACCGCTACTGTGAATGAAAGCGACGTGGGCTCCCTGATGCCCGCCCCTATAACGGTGAAAGCCGCAAGGGACGGAAGAGATCCGATGAGAGAAGCGATAAGATAGGGTACGTACTTTGTATCCATCGCACCGAAATAGGCACTGACCAGCCCGTCCGAAAGGAACAGCGGCAACCTCATGACAAGAGGCAAGAAGAATCGTCTTTCCTTGCCGTTTCCGATGAGGACGAGATCCCTGTGAGATCCTATCACCTGCTCCGTCTTCTCCTCCCCTGCCAAATGACCGAGAAGATAGGGAAAGGAAACCATGATGGCCACCCCCGCAAGTGACAGTACAAGCGCCGTCGGCAGTTGGAACATCACGCCGCAGACTCCATAGAGAAGCCCCGATGGAATGACGGTGGAAAAACTCTTCAGCGCAAATGCGCCGAGAACGAAGAACACCGCATCGTAGATACCGTCTCCGAAGGCAAGAGGCCTTCCTGAAAAAAATGTCTCCCTGTCAATGATGAAAACCGCTATTACCACAGCCCACAATCCGATGACGGTGAGGCTCATCCACTTCTTGAAAAGCTTCCCGTTTTTCTCGCTGAGTTTTACCTTCCTCAGAACCGGTCGATAGCTGAGAAAATACAAAAGCAACGATACCACAAGCGAGACCGCACACGCTCCTATCATTATGTAGGCAACCATAGGAGGGATGCCGGGAAACAGGATAAGCACTCCCATAACGGCGTACAAAAGCACCGTATTGGCCTTTCCGTACCATTTCGCACTTGGCATCATGTCCGTGCGGCTGAAGGATATCAGCCCCATCACAACCATCAAAAGCTCCTTGACGGCGAACATGCAGACCAACACCAGCATCGCCCGATATCGGGTAACAAGGCAAATTATCACAATGCCCTGAGTCAGTTTGTCAGCCACGGGATCAAGAGCCTTACCGAGTTCCGATACCATGTTGAAACGTCGGGCTACTATTCCGTCGAGAATATCTGTTGCGGCGGATAAAACGATAAGTAAAAAAGCGATGACGTACTTTGCTTCAAAGCAGTAGAGCCAAACTATGAAGGGTATCAAAAGAAGTCTTATCACGCTCATCAGGTTCGGGATCGTGAATACATTCTCCTTTTTGAAGACCTCGCGCCATCCGCCTGTCTTGTCAGCCTTTTTCAAAATATTCCACCTCGATTACGTCCGGATGCTGATTCTTGATTATCTTTACCGAAGTTATCACCGTTGAAAAACTCAGCACACCCTCGGAAAGAAGACCAATGCCGAGAAGAACGGAGAGAATTTGAGACGCGTAGGAAGCACCTATCACCAAAACGAGTCCGCAAGCAGCGGCAGCAAGGGAAAATGCGAATATCAGCCACCACTCACGGATGCCGAACTTCTTCGCATCAAATGCGATGAGTATCTTGAACAGCGCATCCACAAGTATCGCTATGCCCAGTACCACTCCGATGAAAGTCCCAAGGGACAAAGGATGCATAAGAAGTACCCCACCCAAAACTATCATCAATATTCCGAAGATAAGATCGTACTGAAACGCAAGCCTGTAGAGATCCTTTGAAAAATATCCCACAAGTTTCACCCCGCCGAATACGCACAAAAGAATTCCGCATACTATGCCAAGCACCTGTGCCATCGTGCCGGGTATCACTATAAGAAGAACACCCAAAGCACATAGCAAAACCGATGACGCCATATATCCGTATTTTGCGATCCGCATGGGAGCAGTTCCACGCATTTTATCCATTTCCATTCATTTCATCTCCTGCTTCTTTGATATCATATTGAAGTATATAACGTCGCAAACGGAATTACAACAGTCAGATCTTGAGGTTTGTAACAATTCGTGACATACGGGACAAAACTGTCCCAAAATCCGACAGTTTCGAGAATCTGTCGAGTTTTAGGACAATTTCCGTTTTTTGTAATAAGAAATAAGAGAAAAACGGTTGTCCAAATACGGCACAGCAAAAAGGCACATAAGTACCTGACTGTTCCCTTCTCCAAATCCGTTTTTTAGGGAACGGTTCTTATTGCGGAACACGGAAATGGCGCACAGCCGGGAGGAATCCCTATTTATTGTCTTAATTTCAGTTTGATAAAAGTCCCCATTCACCCATTTGGAGTGGCGGCATAAAATAAGAAAAGACCGCACGGTGGGTCACAAAGCGACAGGATCCGAGTGCGGCTGAAGAAAATTAAGGAAGGAAAGCCGAGCGATACTACGGCTAAACTGACGTCTGAGATGAAAAATTACGAATACCGTGTCCCCATGGGATGCTATGAGGACAGAAGGCGGGAGGAGATGCGCTCCCCATGCAGGATGCCGAAGGAACCCTGCCACTGTGACGGTGCGGTGATGAATGAGGAGAGTGACATCACTGAAGAATGCTGCCGTGGAAAGAGCTGTGTTATTGACGGAGCGTCCCTTGGGATGGTCTACACCCAAATGCAGGATTTTTCCGATCTTTTACCGGAGGATACGGCGCTGTACCACGGGTCTCTTTTCAATGGGCTGATATTCCCCTTTGAAGCATCTTCCTGCGCCTGCAAAAAAGCAACCGGAGGTAATTACAGATGATGCAAGACAGAAACTGCCGATCCAGAACTTCTCTGTTGAGAACAGTGGAGAAGCTGTCCTTTGCCGCCGACGATGCGGCTCTGTATCTTGACAATTATCCCAACTGCAAAAAGGCGATAGCCTATTACAACGATACCGTAGCAAGACTTAAGGAGGCTGTCGCTCTTTATGAAGCAAGTTTCGGTCCTCTTACGAGAGGCTCCGTTGAGTCCTGCGACAGTTGGCTTTGGACGAAGGGGCCTTGGCCATGGCAGATAGAATTCTACAGCGACGGAGGAATGCGGTAATATGTGGCTCTACGAAAAGAAACTTCAATACCCTGTCAAGATAACAAGACCCAATCCGGCTCTTGCGAGAGTTATCATAAGTCAGATAGGAGGTCCCGACGGGGAGCTCGGCGCCGCCACGAGATATCTCAGCCAGCGCTATACGATGCCCTATGACGACGTAGTGGGGACACTGACCGACATTGCCACGGAGGAACTTGGTCACGTTGAGATGGTATGTGCCATAGTAGGTCAGCTGACGAGAAATCTTTCCATTGAAGAGATCAAGGCATCCGGCTTTGATACCTACTTTGTGGATCATACGGCAGGCATCTACCCGTCTGCGGCTTCCGGAGTGCCTTTTGATACAAAATATATCGGAGTCAAGGGCGATGTTATAGCTGATCTTACCGAGGACCTTGCAGCAGAACAGAAAGCAAGAGTCACATATGACAATATCTTGAGGCTGTCCGATGACCCGGAGGTCTGCGACGTCATAAGATTCCTCCGGCAAAGAGAGCTGACCCATTTCCAACGTTTCGGCGAAGCCCTTACCCGTGCAAGGGAAAGAATGGATCAAAGGAACTTCTACGGCTACAATCCCGAATTCGACAAAAATTAGGGTGGATAACATCCGCCCCGGAGGCGATGAAACGCTTTCTGAAAAGATAGAAAGGCAGTGATGAAATTCTAACGGCCACGGCATGGCACAAGAAGGGCTTTTGGAGGCGTTTTACGAGCTATTTAGCGGCTTTTGTGCTTGCGGCGACAGAAGGGTCATTAGTGATCGAAAGGGCAAGAAGCGGCTTATATCGCCTCACAGCATACCGTCCGCGGCACTGCAAAGCGACCTTATTATCACCACACGCACCGACACCGGTAGGAGCGCAGAAAGGTCACATCAAGAGAAACGCTTCGCCATACCGTTCACACCGAACGAGAGAAAATTTCTCCCCAAAAAACGTTCCAAAAGTTTTTGGTGGTGCAGGGGGCTTTTTCAAAAAGCCCCCTGCAAAAAAAGCAAAGCCGTCGAATATCTTCGGCGGTCTCAGCTTTCACTATTCGGGACAAGTTGTCTCTCAAGTTCCTTCATATCCTTCGGCAGGGGGGAAAACAAAACGACAGTCTCTCCCGTTATCGGATGTGGGAATGACGTATAGGAGGAATGGAGTGCGTGACGGGGGATAAGGCTGCTTTCCCTGCCGTACATTGAGTCCCCGATCATCGGGTGACCGATGTGAGCAAAGTGAACACGGAGCTGATGGGTTCTGCCTGTGACGGGAATGCATCTTACGACGGATGCCCCCTCAAGCTCTTTGATCACTCTGTACCGAGTCTCGGCATATTTCGCTCCGAGAGCATTCTCAGAACAAACACAACGCTCCACAATGCTCTCTCCCTTTCTTGACATAAAAGACCTTATGACCCCGGTCTTTTCCGAGAGATGCCCCTCCACTATTGCCGTGTATTCCTTCTTTATTTGCCCTTTTTCCATGGCATCGCAAAGTTTTGATGCCGCATCCTTCCCTCTCGCAATTATCATAAGCCCGCTCGTATCCCGATCAAGGCGATTAATCGGGCGAAAAACGTAGGGGGCGGATCGGTATCTGAAGGCGAGAGCATTTGCCACCGTGTCCCCTCTGTGTCCGAGAGACGGATGCGCCGGCATGAAGGGCGGTTTATCTACCACCGTGACGAATTCATCCTCAAAAGCGATCCGGATATCAAGGGGTTCGGGGGTTACGTACTCGTTCTCGTCCTCCGCTGTATCCTCCACTGCAAGTGACAGCACGTCTCCGTTTGTCAGCAACCGTCTTACGGTGACCCTTTCCCCGTTGACCTTGATACCATCCTTGCGGTATTTCACTCTTTTTACGGAGGCTGTGGACATTTTCAGCACGCCATAGAGATATTTTTTTACGGTGGTATCCTCGCGGATGCCGTCGATGACTATTTCCACTGTCGCCTCCCGAAAAGTTTCAAAAAGGCGATGTCGGAGGTATCACAGCCAAAGCTTCTTCCGCCGAGATACGACAGCGCTCCTTCACGGTTTTTGAACTCGGTCTTGTACGAATAGAGCGCCTGATAAGAAAATCCCATCTCTCGGTCGGACTTGTTATGAGCATACTTGCCCTCTCCTAGGAGCGGGTGACCTATGAACGCCATGTGGGCTCTTATTTGGTGAGTTCGACCGGTGTGAAGAGTTATCTCAAGAAGTGACAGATCCTTTTCGATGTTAACTTCAAGCACCCGATATTCGGTGATTATCTCCTTTGAGCCCTTGACCCTCTCATCCGTCACGGTAACGGTGCCGGTCTTGGTATTCTTAAAGAGCCACGCCTTCAAAACGTCGGTCTTCTTCGGCATTTTTCCATGGACCACACAAAGATATTTTTTCACCACCGCACCGTCTTTTATGAGGAGATTCATCTCCCTCAACGCCTCGGCGTTTTTAGCGGCGATAACTATCCCGCCGGTATTTCTGTCTATCCGATTGCAAAGAGACGGAGCAAAGGAATTCTCCTCATTCGGAAAGTATTCACCCTTTTGGCAAAGGTAGGCTTTGATGCGGTAGATAAGGGTGGACGCTTCGCTTCCCACAGTGCCTCTCGGATCTCCGCCGTCTCCCGCATGAGACAGAATTCCCGGCTTTTTGTTACAAAGAAGAATGTTATCATCCTCGTAAACTACGTCAAGGGCGGGCTTCACCCGAAGAAGATCCTCCGTCTCGTCCTTCACCTTGTTTTCGAAGAACTGATCCGGGATGAACATCTCGACTACGTCCCCCGCCTCCAGCATCTGTTTTTCCGATGCCTTCTTGCCGTTGACCTTGATCCTTTTCTTGCGGATGAACTTGTACATAAGTGAGGGGGGCAGCCCCCAAACCGCTTTAGAAACGAATTTGTCGAGACGCTGCCCCCCGTCATTGCCGTTCACGGTAAAACTGCGCATTATTATTTTGTTCCGAAGAGCCTGTCGCCTGCGTCTCCGAGACCGGGAACGATGTATGCGTGCTCGTTGAGCTTTTCGTCCATAGCGGCGATGTAGATGTCAACATCGGGATGATCCTTCATTACCTTCTCTGCTCCCTCGGGTGCTCCTACAAGGCACATGAGTCTGATGTTGGTAACGCCCCTCTTCTTCAACATTGTGATAGCATCGGAAGCACTACCGCCGGTTGCCAGCATGGGGTCGACCACAATGACCGTCCTCTCCTCGATATCGAGAGGAAGCTTGCAATAATACTCGACGGGAAGGTGAGTCTCGGGATCTCTGTAAAGACCGATATGTCCGACCTTAGCAACGGGAACCAGGTTGAGAAGTCCGTCTACCATGCCGAGACCTGCTCTGAGGATAGGAACGATAGCTACCTTCTTACCGGAGATCATTTTCGCATTCATCTTGGAAACGGGAGTCTCGATCTCAACATCCTCAAGGGGAAAATCTCTCGTGATCTCATAGCCCATCAGCATGGAGATCTCATCGAGAAGCTGCCTGAAGTCCTTGGATCCTGTCTCGATCTTTCTCATAATAGTGAGTTTGTGGGTGATCATAGGATGGTCGATAACGTGAAGAGTGCTCATTTCAAAATCCTTTCCGCCGGCATAAAAAAACGGCTGACTTGGTGACGAGCATCAATTCAACCATCCTCTCTCCGGCATTGCCGAGTTATTTTTTTCGACAATTATTATACACCGCTTTTTTCCGTTTTTCAAGAGGCAAAGCCGCTTTTTTTACCATTTTCCGATATTTCGTCTATTTTACCGAAACTCAAAGGTAAAACCCGACCGATTATGAAAAAAACAGAAAAAACTGTCTTTTCCGTCTTTACCCGCAGTGAGAAATATGATAATATGGTAGAAAAGACGGGTAATCGCCCGAAAACGGAAAGTAGCGACATGATATTATCAATTTCAACTCTCGGATGCAGAGTAAATCAGTACGAATCGGATGCAATAGCGGAGATGGCGGAGACGGAGGGCTTTGAAGTCGTTCCCTTCGGCACCCCCTGTGATATTGCCGTTATCAATACCTGCTCCGTAACGGCGGAGAGCGACAAAAAGAGCCGCAAGCTGATCCGGCGCGCCGCCGCTCTGTCGGGCGGTAACGTCATCGTCACCGGGTGCTCCGTGGGCTCCTCTGCCGAGAAGATAAAAAAAATACCCGGAGTCCGTGCCGTTATCGGAAACGGAGCTAAGGATCTTGTAATCTCCTCCGCCAAAGGGATCTTATCTGACAATCTCACCGCAGACGGCATCGACCTTTCGGCGGCACCGATGACGGAAATAACCGACCTTGAGACCACGAGGGCACACAGGGCGCGCGCCTTCATCAAAATTGAAGACGGATGCAACGGAAAATGCGCCTATTGCATCATTCCATCGGTGAGAGGTCCCGTCAGATCCCGCAGCACCGAAAGCATTCTGAATGAAGTTGAGAAGGTCTCAGTGACCTGCCCCGAAATAATTCTCACCGGCATTGAGACTGCCGCCTTCGGCACCGACAGAAAAGAAAAAGACGCTTTGGCAAAGCTGATGCGAGACGTGGACCGAATCCCGACAGTAAAGAGGCTGACCCTCGGATCACTTGATCCCACCGCACTGACGGATGGATTTCTTGAAAACGCCGCATCCATTGAGTCACTGCTTCCCCACTTTCACATTTCGGTTCAAAGCGGATGCTCATCTGTCCTCGCCCGCATGAGGCGAAAATACAGAGCCGACACCGTCCTTGAACGAATGGAAGCGACACGGAGGGCTATCCCCGGAGTCTCGTTCAGCGCAGACGTCATCGTGGGTTTCCCCGGCGAGACCGAAGAGGAATTTCTTGAAACCGTGGCCTTTTGCAAGGAGGCACGGTTCATGCACCTTCACATCTTCCCCTATTCAAAGCGAAAGGGCACTGCCGCCGACACGATGGACGGTCAGCTCCCGGAGCACGTAAAGGACGAAAGGCTCGCAAGGCTCGCAAGCATCCAAGGGGATATCAAGCGGCAGTTCATGGAGGATCTTTGCGAAAAATACCGTGACGGAGGCTGCCTCGTTCTTGCAGAGCAAAAGAAGAAAGGCTACTATATCGGTCACAGTCCGGAATTTGCCGAGGTGAAGATCGAATGTGGTCATGACATCATCGGCACCGTCTGCAACGTCGCTCTTGAGTCCACCGACGGGGAGGTCTGTTTCGGAAGACCTACCTGAAAAGCCCGACCGCCGAAAAAACCGTGATATAAGGGCGAAAAACCGTCAAAAGTTTTCCATTCCCCTTGATTTCAACGGCGGTAGGTGCTATAATGCAGGTGGAATAATATGATCTCGAAAACTTATAAAAAGGAGATTCCATAATGAATTGTATCAAAGGAGCAAGGATCGTAACGCCCGACAAGGTGCTTAAGGATCATGTCATCCTCTACGACACCAAGATCCGGGGGATAGTACCCGAGGAGAGCGTGGATCTTTCGAAATACGAAGTTATCGATGCGCACGGTGCCATAGCAGCTCCGGGACTTGTGGACATGCACATCCACGGTTACGTGGGCGAGGACACCTGTGACGGCAACATCGAGGGCCTTGAGAGAATGGCTCATGCACTGACCGCAAACGGAGTCACCTCCTTCTGCCCCACCACCATGACCGTTGCCAAAGCCCAGATCGAAAAGGCATTCGACACTGCAAGAGAACTGAAAAACAGGAAGGAGTACTACGGGGCCGAGGTCCTCGGTATCAACTGTGAAGGTCCCTTCATCAATCCCTCCAAGAAGGGTGCTCAAGCCGAGGAGCACATTCTGAGGCCCGACGGAAAATTCATCACCGACAACGCCGACATCATCAAGGTAGTTACCATAGCACCCGAAGTTGAGGGTGCCCTTGAAGCGATAGCCTACATAAAGGAGAATTCCGACGTTCTCGTATCCATGGGGCACACCGGCGCCACCTATGACGAGGCTCTTGCGGGCATCTCAGCAGGTGTCGGTCACACCACCCACCTTTTCAACGCCATGACTTCCCTGCTTCACCGCAACCCCGGTGTCGTAGGTGCGGCACTTACCACCGATGTTACCACCGAACTGATCGCAGACACATTCCACGTCAACCGCGGGCTCTTCGCATTGGTACAAAAGATGAAGGGTGACCGACTCTGCCTTATCACCGACTGCATGAGAGCGGGCGGAATGCCGGACGGAAACTACGATCTCGGTGGACAGAACGTCACGGTAAAAGGCATCCACTGCCTCCTTGAGGACGGTACTATAGCGGGAAGCGTTCTGAAACTCAACTTCGCCGTTAAGAATCTCTATGAGAACACGGACATCGGTCTCCCAACTGCGTTCAGATGCGCAACTCTCAACCCCGCAAAGGCACTGAAAGAGGATCACAGAAAAGGTTCTCTGGAATGCGGCAAGGATGCGGACATAATCATTCTCGACAACGATTTTAATATTATAAAAACTATTATCGGAGGTGCGATCAGATATGAAAACAACTGACGTAAAAGCTTATTCGAACGGCAAGAATACCGGCATTCAGGTGTTCGTTGCAAAAGACTACGATGCTCTCAGCGCAAAGGCCGCTGCCATCGTTTCCGGTGAGATCAACAAGAAGGCAAAATTCGTCCTCGGTCTTGCAACGGGAACATCTCCCATCGGTCTCTACACGGCACTTGCCGACCTCAATGCAGAGGGCAAGGTAGATTTCGCTAACGTGACCACATACAATCTCGATGAGTACTACCCCATCGACCCCAAGAACGACCAGAGTTACCGTTACTTCATGAACAAGTACCTTTTCAACAAGGTCAACATCCCCATGGAGCACACTCACCTTCTCAACGGTCAGGCTCCCGACGCTGCCGCTGAATGCAAAGCCTACGATGAGGCTATCGAAGCTGCGGGCAACATCGACCTTCAGGTCCTCGGTATCGGATGCAACGGTCACATCGGCTTCAACGAGCCCTGCGACAAATTCATCTGGGGCACTCACCTTGTTGAGCTGACCGAGAACACCATCGAAGCTAACTCCAGACTCTTCAACAGCGCAGACGAAGTACCGAGACACGCACTCAGCATGGGTATCGGTGCCATCATGAACGCAAAGAACATCGTTCTCGTTGCCAACGGCAAGAACAAAGCTCAGGCTATCAAGGATGCTCTCGAAGGTGAGATCACTCCCTACTGCCAGGCATCCGTTCTCAGACTCCGTTCCAACGTGACATTCGTCCTCGACGAGGATGCGGCTTCTCTGCTCACAGAGTACAAGCCCCTTTGAGTCGGATACAATAACTATCAGTGAGGAAAGAAAAATGATAAAAGCAGTTCTCGATCCCCAATTTCAGCCCATGTCGGTAGTACTTGACGAGTACGCAAAGGCTGTTGCCGAAGCGGATAAAAAGTCAAGACTCACCATCGGTGTTGAGAGAAACAAGGGCTTCGTTTCCACATGGGCTCTTGATATCTTCGCAGACGGCACGGGACACGACGAAGAAAACTACGGCATTGCCGAAAGGATCATCAAGACGATGCTTTGGACCCGCGGCGGATGGAAGATCATCATCCACGGTTCCAAGTACATTGCCGAAAGGATCAAGGAAGACTACAAAAAAGGCGGAGCACGTGAGTTCGACATGGACTTCATGGCACGTGTCTACGAGAGACCCTTTGAGGTTGAGGGTCTTTGCCCCTGTTGCAAAGCCCCCGAAACTCACGAGACATCCGATGCCATCGGACGTCATCTGGACGGATGCCGCATCGGATTTGATGCCGGCGGAAGCGACCGCAAGGTCTCCGCTGTCGTCAACGGTGAGTCGGTCTACTCCGAGGAAGTAGTTTGGTTCCCCAAGACCAATCCCGATCCGGACTATCACTACAACGGAATTCTCGAAGCTATGAAGACCGCAGCGTCTCATATGCCGAGAGTAGATGCCATCGGAGTATCCTCCGCAGGTGTCTACGTTGACAATAAGATCATGGTGGCTTCCCTCTTCCTCAAGGTCTCCGACGAGGATTTTGAAAAGAAGGTAAAGACCATGTATCAGGACGTTGCAAAGGAGATCGGTGACGTTCCCCTGGAAGTTGCAAATGACGGCGACGTTACGGCACTCGCAGGTGCTATGGATCTTGAGGACAATAACGTCCTCGGTATCGCAATGGGCACGTCGGAAGCAGGCGGCTACGTTGACGGAAACGGCAACATTACCGGCTGGCTCAACGAGCTTGCTTTCGTTCCCGTTGACTACTGTAAAGACGCCATGGTGGACGAGTGGTCCGGCGACTACGGTTGCGGCGTCAAGTATTTCTCTCAGGACGGCGTTATCAAGCTTGCTCCCGCAGCGGGCATCGAGCTGGATGAGGATCTCAGCCCCGCAGAGAAACTGAAGGTAGTTCAGGGTCTCATGGCAGAGGGTGATGAGCGTGCTGTGAAGATATACGAGACCATTGGTGTCTACTTCGGCTACGCCATCGCATACTATGCCAAATTCTACGATATCAAGCACGTGCTCATCATGGGCCGTGTCACATCCGGAAAGGGCGGCGCGATCCTCCTTGAAAGAGCGGGTGAGGTACTTAATACCGAGTATCCCGAGCTTGCAAAGAAGATCAAGCTCCATATCCCCGACGAAAAGAGCCGCCGCGTAGGTCAGTCCGTGGCAGCGGCAAGCCTTCCCAAAATAGGCTGATAAGAGTGACAAAGAGGCTTCCGCATCTAAAATGCGGAAGCCTCACCATTGAAATTTGAAAAAGGACGTCAATATGAAAGCAGTAATTTTCGGAGCCGGCAATATCGGCCGAGGCTTCATCGCTCCGCTTTTTTCCTTTGACGGATGGAACGTCACCTTCGTTGACGTATCAAAGCCGGTAGTTGAACAAATCCAAAAGGACGGCAAGTACCCTCTGCGTATCGTATCAAACGAGGACACGAAGGTTCTCAGTGTCGAAAACATCTCCGCCGTTGACGGAAACGACGTGGAAGCGGCGGTATCTGCCATTGCAAAGGCAGATATAGCAGTGACCTGTGTCGGCGCAAAGGCCATCAAGTTCATTCTCCCGAATTTCTCAAAGGCAGTCAAGCGCCGCTATGCCGAGGGCAAGACGACAGATCTTCTCATCTGTGAGAATCTCATGGATGCGGACAATTATGTTCACGGTCTTCTCGAATCAATGCTGACGGCGGAAGAACTTGAAAGCGTTGGGCTTGTTGAGACCTCGGTGGGCAGAATGGTACCGGTACTCAAAGGGGAGAAAGAAAATCCCCTTGAGATAGCCGTGGAGGAATACGGAGTGCTTCCCGTCGACAAGGGAGCATTCAAGGGAGATGTTTTGAACGTTAAGAACATCGTTCCCTTTGAGCCCTTCCGCTATTACGTTGAAAGAAAACTCTACATTCACAATATGGGCCACGCAATTTGCGCTTATCTCGGTTCCGCTCTCTACGGCGACGAGTTCATCTGGCAGAGCATCTCCCGTCCGGAGGTCCGCCTCGCAGTTCAAAATGCCATGACCGAAAGTGCTATGGCACTTTCCAAAAAATACTCCGTTCCCTTTGAGCCGATAATGGAACACGTGTGGGATCTCATCAGGCGCTTTGGCAACAAAGCTCTCGGTGACACCTGCCTGAGAGTGGGTGCCGACATTCCGAGAAAACTCTCCCGTGCCGACCGTCTTATCGGCGCCGCAGAGAACGTCATCTCGGAGGGCTCAGAGCCCGTTTTCGTGGCTTTGGGCATTGCCTGCGCTCTCTTCGCCTACGTGAAGGAAAACCCCGAAAAAACGTCTTGTACAGTCCTCACGGAGCTTTCCTCTCTCAAGGCGGGCGATCCGGCATTCGACCTTGCGATGAGATTCTATCCGGCTTTTGAAAGCGGTGCTTCCCTGTCGGATATCATCTCCCTTGCAGACAGGATCAAAAAGGATCTTTCCGGAATGATAGTCTGAGATACGACGGAACATACTAAAACAGTCAAAAAACAACCCAAGATACAAGGAGTTAAAAATGTTAGTTTCAGCAAAAGAAATGCTCACGAAAGCAAAAGCCGGCCACTACGCAGTCGGTCAGTTCAACATCAACAACCTTGAATGGACAAAAGCAGTCCTTCTCACGGCAGAGGAACTGAAGAGCCCCGTCATCCTCGGAGTCTCCGAGGGAGCGGGCAAGTACATGGGCGGCTTCAAAACCGTAGTCGGCATGGTCAACGGAATGCTTGAGGGTCTCGGCATCACGGTCCCCGTTGCACTTCACCTTGACCACGGCACTTACGAAGGTGCCAAAGCCTGTATCGAGGCGGGATTTTCCTCCATCATGTTCGACGGCTCCCACTATCCCATCGCAGAAAACATTGAAAAGACGAAGGAACTTGTTGCCATCACCGAGGAAAAAGGAATGTCCATCGAGGCCGAGGTCGGTTCCATTGGCGGCGAAGAGGACGGAGTAGTCGGAATGGGCGAATGCGCAGATCCCGATGAGTGCAAAATGATCGCAGATCTGGGCGTTACCATGCTCGCAGCCGGCATCGGTAATATCCACGGCAAATACCCCGCTAACTGGCCCGGACTCTCCTTTGAGACTCTCGATGCAGTTCAGCAAAAGACTGGCGAGATGCCCCTCGTACTTCACGGCGGCACAGGCATCCCCGCAGACATGATCAAGAAGGCTATCTCCCTCGGCGTTTCCAAGATCAACGTCAATACAGAGTGCCAGCTCGCATTTGCGGAAGCAACTCGCAAATACATCGAGGCAGGCAAGGATCTTGAGGGCAAGGGATTTGACCCCAGAAAGCTTCTCGCTCCCGGAACAGAAGCTATCAAAGCTACCGTAAAAGAAAAAATGGAGCTTTTCGGCTCCGTCGGCAAGGCTTGAGCATCAACTAAAACTTTGAGCCCCCTTGGAGGACCAAGTCCTCCAAGGGGGCTCATTTATCGCTTCAATCCTCAAAAAGAGGACTTCCTTGCGTAGTATTTGACTGCGGAACTGCAAAACTCCGCCATCTCACGGCACTTTTCGGCATAATCCGGCTTCATACCGCCTTCTATCCAATCAATCATCGCTCCGATGCAAGTGCATTTGATCAGTCTGATCACCATCTCACGATCCTTGTTGGACATGGACGTAGTATCAGCAAAATCATTGATATGACCGGTGATGAGTTGGTCAAAGATTCGGATCATGAAGCTCTCATAGGACTCGTGATTCAGCGCACGGTAGATATTCAAGATCGCCCTTCGATTCTTGCTGATGTTATCAAATATCAACACAGCGTAGTCACCGATACCTCCGATCTTCGGATACTCAGACCTCAAAGCCGCCGCACCGTCAAAGATTATTTCCTCAAGAAGCTCCGGCACGTCTCTGAAATAGTAATAGAAAGTATTGCGGCTGACACCGCAGGCATCGACAACGTCCTTCACGCTGATCTTGGTGAGTGCTTTCTCATTGATCAGTTTCAAAAAGGCGCTCTTGATCTCTTTCTTAGTAAAATTCGGCATCCGTTCCCCCGTTTCACTCCATTATGAAAGCCCCCGCGTCAAATGTGACTGCGGGGGCTTTGAATCCGTGTTCACCCGCACGCTGTGATGCGACGCAAATTCAATCTTAATCTATTGTTTTGTCGATATTGAATCTCGTTATCTTCTTGGATGTGTTCTTGATGAACTCGGTGTTTCTTATCTTGACGTATCCCACGTTCTTGTAAGAGACTGCCTTCTTGTTGATCTCTGCCACTTTATCCTTGAAGTACTTTTGAGGATCATCGATATTCTTCAGCTTCAATGCATCAAAATCGGGATAGATCTCCGCAACGATGACTTCTTTTTCGGGATTGGACTTACTGTTCCCGGCGTAGACCACCACCTCGGAAACTCCGTAGATACCCTGTATCTCTGTCTCTATCTCCTCCGGGTAGACGTTCTTGCCGTTGGAAAAGATGATAAGGTTCTTCAGTCTGCCGGTAATGTAGATCCAGCCGTCCTCGTCGAGCTTGCCGTAGTCGCCTGTGCAGAAGTATCCCTCACTGTCAAATACGGCAGCCGTCGCTTCTTCATCCTTGTAGTAACCCAGCATTACGTTGGGACCCTTGACACAGATCTCACCCTCACCGTTTTCATCGGGATCCTTGATCTTCACCTGCTCACCGATGATGGGAGTTCCCACGCTTCCCGTCTTCTGATACTTGTTCCTATTACAGGAGATAAGGGGAGCACACTCGGTGATACCGTAGCCGTTCAAAACCGTGATACCGATAGCATCAAAGGTGTCTATGATATTCTGATTGAGAGCGGCACCACCGCAGATGATCATCTCAAGTTTTCCGCCGAACATAGAGAGGATCGAACGGAAAAATTTCTTTCTTAAGTCGATACCGGTCTTTCTCAGCCCGTTGCTGACCTTCATCATCTTACGGAGAAGATCTGCCTGACCGTTCTTTTCGGCGGTCGCCCAAATACGCTTGTAGACAGTCTCAACGAACAGAGGCACCAAAATAAGGTGAGAAGGCTGCTGTTCCTTCATCTCTTTGAGAAAATACTTAAGTCCCGAAGTGAGGTAGATCTCGCTTCCCTGGGCAAAGTGACCTACTATATTGATGGTGGAGCCAAACGTATGGTGGAGCGGGAGGACGCAGAGAGTCTTCGGCGTAATGGCGAAATTGTACATTCCCTGGGTCATGTCGGACACCATGTTCGTCTGAGAGAGCATGACTCCCTTGCCCTTTCCGGTGGTACCGGAGGTAAAGACTATGGATGCCAGTCTGTCGGGGTCGATCTCGTAGTCGTAGTAGCTGTTGTCCCCGTTTGCAAAAAGGTCTCCGCCCCGTGCGATGAGAGTTCTCAATGTTCTGTCATCGTCAATGGCACGGCCGTTCATGCAGATGAAGGTGACACCGGGAAGTCTCTCCTTCATGTCACGGACCTTATCCGCTATCTCCCCGCCGTAGAAAACAAAGCTGCATTCCGCACGGTCTGCCGTGGCGCAGAGCTCATCGGAACTGAGCTCCTTGTCGCAGGGAACGGTGACCGCGCCGATAACCGTGAGAGCAAAGTAAGAATAGATCCAACCGTAGGAGGTGGCACCGATAATGGCACACTTCTTATCACGGCATCCAAGCTCGATAAGAGCGGTGCCGTAGTCTCTCACATCGTCCCTGACACGTGAATAGGTGAGCTTTGTCACCTTATCACCGTTCGGATTCTCCTTGAAGGAAAAAGCAACACCGTCCGGAGACTTCTTTGCGATGTTCTCTATCATTATTCTGAAATCTTCAAAAACAGTGGTTTCATACAAAGGGTAATTTTTTTTCATGTAATACCTCTCAAGTATCTCATATTAACTCAATTATATCGTACCACATTATTTGAAAGAAGTCAAATACTTTTTTCTCAGTCTTTTGTTACGGAACTGAGAAAGCGCTTAATCCTCTCGTTATCGCTCTGCTCAAATACGTATTCCGGACTACCCTCCACGGCAATGACACCGTCATCCATGAATATCACTTTGTCGGAAACGTCCCGTGCAAATTTCATCTCGTGGGTGACTATGATCATAGTCATCTTCTTTTCCGCAAGGGACTTTATCACCGACAGTACCTCACCGGTAAGCTCCGGGTCAAGAGCACTTGTGGGCTCGTCAAAACAAAGGATCTCCGGATCGAGAGCAAGAGCCCTCGCTATAGCGACTCTCTGTTGCTGTCCTCCGGACAGCTCGCAAGGGTAATTGGCCATTTTTTCAGAAAGACCCACACTGGCTATCAGCGCCGCTGCACGGCTCTCTATCCTTGCCATCTCCTCTTTAAGAGCCTTTTTATCCGCTCCTTCTGCCTTGAGACGTTCTTTTGCAAGCAGCTCCGCCGCCAAGGTCACGTTCTTTTTCACCGTGTACTGAGGAAACAGATTGAAAGACTGAAAAACAAGTCCGAAATGAAGTCTGTTCCGTCTTACCTCCGCATCACTGAGTTTTTTATTCTTCTCCGCATCATAGATAACTCTGCCGTCGAGGAGAAACCGGCCGGCGTCCGGAGATTCAAGAAAATTGAGACAGCGCAAAAGAGTTGTCTTTCCGCTACCGGAGGAGCCGATTATGGAAACGGTCTCACCCTTTTCCACCTCGAAGTTCACACCCTTCAACACCTCGGTATTGCCAAATCTCTTAAAAACGTTTTTCACTTCAAGCAGTGCCATTTTTTTGCCTCCTCAGATCTTGAAATACGAAAGTTTCTTTTCGATCTTCGCAAAGAGCACCGTCAGCGCTCCGCTGAATACCAAATAATAGACGCCGGTGAAGAACAGGGGCCATATCTGCCCTGAAATGCCGTTTGAACTCTTCATAAAAGCAGAGCCCGCCCAGATTATCTCCTGAAGGGCAATGATCCTTGATAGGGACGTGTCCTTGACAAGGGTGATTATCTCATTCGTCATCGGCGGAACGATCCGTTTTACCATCTGCAAAAGAGTTACCTTGAAGAATATCTGGGATTTCGTCATGCCCAGCACCTGTCCGGCCTCTTCCTGTCCCTTCGGGACTCCTTCGATGCCGCCTCTGTAGATCTCGGAAAAATAGCAGGCGTAGTTGATGACGAAAGCAACGACAGATGCGATAAAACGGCCCGCTTCTCCGCTACCCCAAAACTGAACGTTCCAGACAAGTCCGGGAAAATAATAAATAACAAGGATCTGGAGCATAAGAGGAGTTCCTCTGAACACCCACACTATCACCTTGGTGACGGCAGAAAGAGGCTTGAACCGGGACATTGAGCCGAAAGCGATGATAAGTCCGAGGGGGATCGATCCCGCAAGAGTCAAAGCAAACAGCTTGAGAGTCTGAAGAAATCCGGTATTCAGCGACTGAAATACCACCGGAAACTGTTCGAAAAAGGTAGATAGTGTCATAATAGCATCCTTGTGTGAATTGAAAATACGTGCAAGCAGAGCGGGGTCACCCGCTCTGCCGCTAACTGCTTTTTTGTTCCTTATTTGATAAGTGCCGCCTGCACACCGTAGGTCTCTGCGACCTTTTCGATGGAGCCGTCCTTCATGCCGGCTTCAAAGAACTCATTGAGCTTTGCCGCAAGATCGGAACCCTTGCGGAAGCCCACACCGTATTCCTCGGCGGTGAGGCTGACCGTGTAAGCAAGGGACTCATAAGACGTTCCCTCTCCAACCATAGCAGCCGCCATAAGGGAGTCAATAATAGCGGCATCGCTCGTGCCGGCCGCAACCTCCATAAGTGCGGTAGCCTGATCCTGAACGGGAGTGAATTCAAATTCGTTTGCCTCAGCCACTTCCTGACCTGCGGAGCCGTTTTCCACTGCAAACTTCATGCCCTTGCAGTCCTCGGCGCTCTTGATGCTGTCAGCCTTTTCGGCGGGGACGATGACGATCTGTGCGTTGTTGCAATAAGCAACGCTGCATTCCATTGCCGCTTTGACGTCATCCGTAAGAGTCATTCCGTTCCAAACGCAGTCGATGGTTTTGGAGTCAAGATCCATGATTTTGTTGTCCCAGTTAATCTCCATGAACTCGACCTCTACTCCGAGGCTCTTCGCAAATTCGGTGGCGAGATCGGCATCAAATCCGATCCACTTACCGCCGTCTTTGTAGTCCATGGGTTCGAATTCGGTGATACCAACTACAAGCTTCCCTTTTTCCTTGACATAGTCAAGATCACTGTCGGTGTTTGTTTTTCCGCAGGATGCAAGCATTACGAATGCTGTTGCAAGAACGAGTACGATTGAAATGATTTTTGTGATGTTTTTCATTTTTCACTTTTCTCCTTTAGTTCGCTAAAGCGTTTTTGATGTTGCCATTATAGCACCCCGATATCTGTTTGTCAAGCACTTTAACGAATTAAATTGATGAAATTTTGCGATTTGGAAGAATCAACAATCAAGACCGGATATTCGCCGTTTAAATAGTGCATTTTGCCAACTCCATAAAAAAACGGCCGCCGAGGGCATTACGTCCTCGGCGGATGATCAACATATTTAATGAGAGGAACGGATCATTCGAACTCTACCTCGGCAACACGGACCACGTAGTTGCGACCGTAGGGGTAGCCGGTAGCGTAGAACGACAGGTGCTCGCCATCCTGAGTGAACTTCAGCTCCTCGCCGTTGTCACACCACTTGACCGACTTCACCTTGCCCTTGACTCTGTCAAAGTCTTTGTCACCGATGCCGTTTCCGTCCACCGTAACGTTAGCATCTCCAAGCACGCACATATCGTGGATGAAGAAGTAGGCTTTGCCGTCAGCCTCAAGCGCGAAGTTTTTCTTTTGAACTGCGTGGATCTTGGAAGGCCTTCCGCGGTAGATGCATTTTCCGCAGGTATCAACCCATGATCCGATGGAACGGAGCATAGCCTCCTGCATCATGACGATCTCGCCGCTTCCGTCGGGACCCACATTGAGCAGGTAGTTTGCACCGACCTTGCGGCAAGCACAAAGAGTTTCTATGAGTTCGGGAAGTGATTTGTAATGAAGGTCAAGACTGCCGTATCCCCAGTGATCATTCATAGTGTGGCACATTTCGGCGGCAACGTATTTCTTGTGACCTTCTCTGTTCATGGGGGTAGGTCTTCCCTGCTCAAACGTGACACTGTCAAGCTGAGGATTGCCCACCTCTCCCCTTGCGTCAAGTCCGGTGTTATTGACTATCATAGCATCGGGCTGATGCTTTCTTATCACCTCGTACAGTTTGTCCTCTTCCCAATCGGTTCCGGCAGGCTTGCTCCAGTTTCCGTCAAACCACATACCGCCTATCTTGCCGTAGTTGGAGCAGAGCACCTCAACGCTGTCTCTGAGATACTGAAGATAACTCTTGAAATCCTTTTCAAAGCTTTCCTGATACCAGTCAAGAGTGGTATGATAGAAGAAGGGAATGATGCCGCCCTCGTTGCAGGCATCCACAAATTCTCTGACAAGGTCGCGTCCCAAGTGATGAGGGGCATCATAATCACAGAGACCACAGGTGTCGTAGAGCGAAAATCCGTCGTGGTGTCTTGTGGTGAGGGTGATGTATTTCATTCCGGCAGCCTTGGCAATGGCTACCCATTTTTTCGGATCGTAATTGACAGGATCGAAGGTGTCAGCCAGCTTCACGTATTCTTCCTTCGGTATCTTGGCGATATTCATCGCCCATTCACCTATGCCCATCTGGGAATAGATCCCCCAATGGACGAACATACCAAGGCCTAAGTTTTCAAAATCCGCTATTCTTTTTTCGGGGATCGGTATTGCCATAATAGATTCTCCATATCAAGTGAAATTACTGACTATATCGTACCATACCATGCCAGAGGTTTCAAGCCCTTTTGAAAAAAATAAAAAGAAAATGGTGCAAAACGGCGTAGAAGCACTTCACCGTCTGTCGCGGTCAAAAGCCCCAACATCCGGTCTTTTCCGCTTTTTTCGAAAAAATCCGAAAAAAGAAAAAAAGTGCTTGCAATCCGAAGATATCTATGATATAATGACAAGGCGTGTGGTTTTGACACACAAAAACGGAGTAGTCCTCTGCTGCTCGGCAAGAATACTCTATGACAGGAAAGGAGTCGGCATGAACAACAAGATCGACGCTTTTGTAAGTGAGCAATTGAAGGCAGACGTCACCCCCTTTGAGATTGGTGACACTGTCAGAGTACACAACCTCATCAAAGAGGGTACTCGTGAAAGAATCCAGCTTTTTGAAGGCACTGTTATCGGCAAGCACGGCGGCGGTATCTCTGAGACATTCACAGTTCGTCGCGTAGCATACGGTTGCGGTGTTGAGAAGACCTTCCCCCTCCATTCTCCTCACGTTGCCAAGGTTGACGTGATCAGAAAAGGTAAGGTCAGAAGAGCAAAACTCTACTACCTCAGAGACAGAGTCGGTAAGAGCGCAAAAGTTAAAGAACTTATGTGATTTGGATCTCACAGTAAGGGACTTCGGTTTTCGGAGTCCCTTTTGTGTTTGCAGGGTTCTATCGGACGAACGTCTTGTCGGTCGGTCTGTGTCGGTCTGCCCGCCCCCATTTGAGCGGCACTTTTCAGCGGATACTTCGTCACCTGACACCGCAGCTTGAATGATCTCATGTATCGACTGTTTCTTACCCGGACATACCACCGTGTTGTTTGAATATTTCCTTTTTAAAAGCCCACAAGCGGGCTTTTTTGCGTTTTTATCCCGATCAGCTTTTTGTTTTTTTCGGAAGCAAAAACAAGTGTCTCTAACGGCCTCACAGAGCCGTTTATTCGGGCTTTTCCGAGTCGGCACGACGATCAGCCTCATGACGCATCAAATGCCGAAAAAACGCCGTTAAACGGGCTGAAAAAGCCCCCGCAAGTTACCTTGCGGGGGCGATAGACTCAGAAAAGAATCTCCGTTATTATTTTTCCCTTTTTACCTTGAAGGCCGGAGCGGTCAAAACTCCCTTGTATCCACAAAGATACGCCGCCCAAATGAACAGCCCGCCGAATGCGATGGCACCGTAGTAGATGAAGGAGTATCCGAATGCTGCCCACGGGGACGGATCTGTCGGAGCAAAGATGTTGAACGCCGTCTGGAACATGATGTTCCATATCTTCTCAAAAACGCCGGACACCGCAAGCACTCCACCGAATGCGGAGACCTCACAGATGTTGACAAGGAATGAGGAGACCGTCATGACAAGGGCGAACAGTATCGCCGGTGCACTTTCCGCAAGGGCGATGACAATGCCGTAATGGGGGCGGGGAGCGATCTTACCACTATCCGCACTTATCCTATCGGTAGCACCCTTTTCCCAAAGCACAGAGTAGATAAGGTAGAAGTAGAACCCCACGGATACCGCCGTGGCGAGGAGATTCACAAAAACGTTCTCCACCTTCACAAGGGCAAAATTCAACATTATCGCAAAAACCGCTCCGCCGAAGCGGTCAAGCCAAAGCCCCGTCAGCGTCTTTTTATTCTCTTTAAAAAATGCTTTCATAGCGCCTCCGGATCGGCAATTATTTTTCTTCCCCGTCAGGGTCTCCCAATTTCCACTTCGTATAGAGGATGGAGCTGAGGTAGTCCTCCTTGCCGTAGAGCTGATAGTAGACGGTGATAAGTGAGCCGTCGGGAAGCTCTGCGGTCGCAGGGTAACCCATGTCACCGAGAGCGTTGGCGTAGAGCACGTAGTCCTCACTCCAAGTCTCGCCGTTATCGTAGCTTACCGCCGCTCTCTCCTCGCGTCCGCCATTGGGAGTCCCGTCTCCTCTGTTGGCATAACTGCAGATGACAGCACCGGATGAGTGGACGAAAAGGTGGGGCGGAAGTCCGTTGACTCCGATGCAGTGAGGCTCGGACCAGGTGAAGCCTCCGTCGTCGGAGAAGGTGGTATAGACGGTGTTGGTGGGGGTCATGGGAGCCGGTCTGCAGTGGACTCTGAGGGCGCCGAGAAGACGTCCGTTCGGAAGTTCGACCACGTGGGGCTCATGGACGAAATCGGTATGAAGCCCATCACAGGGAGGGACCGTTCCTCTCTTTTCCCAAGTGTGACCGCCGTCAAGGCTTGCATAGCAGATGACCTTCGCACGATCTTCTGCATTGTCGGTGTAGTCGGCACGTCCGAGATAGATCAGCGTTCCGTCCTTTCTCACGTTGGGTCCGTGGGGGGCCGTAATGGGAACTCTTATTCTGTCAGACCAAGTGACACCGTAGTCATCGGACAGCTTCACGTATGAGCCCACCTGTCTTTCCTTTTTGTCAATGAGAGAAACTCCCTTGCCCATGCCGAGGATGACGGCTTTTCTTCCCTCATCCATCCAGTCAAAGTCACCGAATCCCTTGTAGTCATTCTTATCGCCGAGGGAGAAGAAGCTGAGGAGCATCTTGCCATCACCGAGGTAGACGATACCGGTGTCCCGATCGTCAAGGTAGGAGTCATTGACCACGATGGGGGGAGTCCAAGTCTTTCCCCCGTTGAAGGAGAGGTGCATACAGTTCTTTCCGAATGGGCAGGCGTGCTCCATTCTGAAGCCGGAGCAGACCGCATAAAGCACTCCTCTGTCATCGGCACAAACGGAAGGCCAACCGTGCATTTTGAAAAAGGACTCGGTAGTGCGGTGGACGACACCGCATTCTGTTTTCGGGAATATTTCTTTCATGGATATCTCATCCTTTCGAATCTGCAATTTTACTTCTTTGATTTTACCATATCCAAAGCCTTTTTGGAAGTGCTTTTTTGAATTTTATTGTTATTTTAACGGAGGAAACGGGAAAATATCCTCCGATCTCTGCTTTTAAGTTGCCCCGTGGGATTTACTTTTTCCGCCCCGTGTGGTAAAATGAACGGGAAAAGACAGGAGGATCGAAATGAGATACGTTCTTGTAACAGGTGCATTCGGCGGAATGGGAAAAAAGACGGTAAAAATGCTTTCCGAAAACGGATACGGAGTCTTTGCCCTTGACAAAAGGGTAGAAGACACGGATCTTGAAAACGTGATACCGATAGAGGCGGACACAACAGACCCGAAAAGTGTCACGGATGCTCTCACCACCGTCCGAAAAAGCGCAGAGGAGCTGTTTGCCGTCATCCATTTTGCAGGCATCTATCTGTTGGATTCTTTGGTGGAGATGACGGATGCCGACTTTGAAAAGATAATGCGGGTCAATCTGTTCGGCGCTTTTTACCTCAACAAAACCTTTCTACCCCTTCTCAAGGAAGGCAGTCGGATAGTTATGACCACAAGTGAGCTGGCCCCCCTCGATCCCCTTCCCTTCACCGGCATCTACGCCGTCTCCAAGAAAGCCCTTGACTCCTACGCTTACTCTCTCAAAATGGAACTTCAACTGCTCGGCATCTCCGTCAGTGTCATAAGAGCCGGTGCGGTAAAGACCGACATGTTGGGGGCGTCCACCTCGGCACTCGACCGCTTCTGCTCAAAGACCGCCCTATATAGCTGCAATGCACGGCGATTCAAGGCGATAGTCGACAGTGTGGAAGCAAGGGCGATAGATGCGGAAAAGATAGCAAAGAAAGTCCTCCGCATCCTTTCATCCACAGCCCCGAAATTCGCTTGGAAGATCAACCGAAATCCCCTTTTGCTCCTTCTTGACGTCCTTCCGCAATCACTCAGGTTTCTGATAATAAAGACGGTATTGAAGCCGTGAAAAGATACAACAGCAAAAAAGCAGCGCCCGCAGGCGCTGCTTTTCTTACTTATTCTTCCGCTGTTTCTTCCACGGGCATTACCACCCATGCATTGTTGATCCATCTCTCATGGCCGAGGCTCGGTTTGTTGACGTATTCTCCGTCAAGCACCATGGCGGTGGAGCTTCCCCCGTCCATCATAGCCCCGTTATAGCATCCTTCGGCAAGCATTATCTGCTGAAGTCCGTCAAGGTCACTTCCGATACTGTATCCCACCTGACGGCCGTCAATGGCGATGAATATCACTTCTCCCGTCTGTCTCTGACCGATACCCGTTCTCGGAGCGATGCCCCATCCGCCGGTGCTTCCCTCCTTCACCATTCCCTGACCGTTGACCACGATGTAGGGCTTGAAGGAGACGGCGTTTTGAATGTCATTTGACATGGCCCATCCGGCAGTTGCGTGCTTTAGGATGAACTTGCCCTTTGAATTGAAGCCGATAAGGTTGTAGTTGTAAGTGTCGCTGAGGGTGGGATTCACAAGTTTTCCTTCCTCAATGAGGATACCGGTGGGTTCACCGCCGTTGGAATCGTAGTTAGGTCCGTCGTTAAAGCCTCCTCCGTTGACACCGGCGACTCCTCCGACACTTGCCACCATGTTCATTACCGTGTCTCCACGATTGAATTGATAGGCGGTGTCAACGAGCCTTATCCTTGTGGGATCTGTTACCATCATAACGTATCCTACCCACGGAGAGGAGCCGGACTTGCCTTCTACGGTCTTTAAGAAGATCCCCTCGGAGACCTTCTCGTATCCCTCGGATTCATAGACGGAGTCCATGTCAAGAATGATATCTCCCGTGGGACTAAGGGCGACGGAGAAATCCTTCGAGATATCGTCGGAGTCATGCCCTTCATCGCTGATGGCGTTCCGCTGAAGCACCTCGGTTATCTCAGCCTCGGAGAAGATCCATGTTGCCAGATACTGGTGAGTGTAAGTGTGCATCGCACTGCAGATCCACATCTCCCTGAGCATGGGAAAGGGTCCGAAGTTTGCGTATTTGAACAGTGACAAAAGTGTTGCGCTCAAAAGCAGGATGACTGCGATAACTATCGATACTATCGCATAGATCCGCTTTTTGAGCCTTGACTTGCTCTTCATATTTCCGTTTGAGGTATCTTTTTTCATCGTACCGTCTCTTCCTTTTTGTGATCAACAGTACGAGTATAGCAAATACTCGTACCGATGTCAATCGTAAGATCCTTAAAATTCCCGTTTTTTCGTTTTTATCTCCGAGCATCGCCGAGAGACAGTTTGTAGAGCTCCTCTGCGTCAAGCCTCGTCTTCGCTGCGATATTACTGCCGTCCTTCGGAAAACAGTAATAGAGCATCTCTCCGTTACCTATGCACACCATGTCTCCGATTTCATACCAAAAATAATCCGCGTACAGACTGTAGGATGCCCTGGACTTTTGACTGTATTCCAGTTTCCCGTCGCATCCGGTCAGGAGAAATCCGTCACTTCCGTGCATCAGCCGTCCGCTTCCGACACGGTAGAGAGCCTTCATCCCCTTCATGACGCAGATATCCACAGGAATATCAAGCAGATATTCTCCCTTCAGTATCTCCTCACGGACGCATTTTCTCTCCCATTCGTACCAATCCGGGATGTGAGAAAACTCGCACTTGCCCTCAAGAGCCTTCATTTTGCCGAATTCGTCAAGTTCGTATCTCTTGTTGCAATTTTCGCAGACAAGGACCGTACCGTGCCCCACCGTTCGCCCCTCTGCGCCGCAGCTTGGACATTTGTAGAGCACCCTCTCAAGCCCCTCTGCCCTGAAGGTCTCGGATACCCGGATGCCCTCATTGACCTGATCCTTGAAATTATCAAAAGAAAACCTTTCGGTCAACACCCGATCTATCTCATCCACCGTCATCGTCTCAAGATCGGACGGTGACAGAAGGTACTCAAAATCCGCCGACACCTTCACGTCTCTCAACCTCAGCCCGTTGTAGAGCGGGTCTCTGAGAAAAGCCCCCTTCGTCTTCACGAATATCACGGGAATGCCGAGGGACTTTGCAAACTTTGCCACAGTCGGTGGAATGGGAGTTGCCGTTCCGTCAAAGGAGTAACTTGCCTCAGGATACATGAGGACCGAGCAGCGGAGCTTTTTGACCGAGTAGGAAATGTCTCTTACAAGGCCCAGATCGGTGACAAACTTCCTTGTGGGGATGCATCCCAAATGACGCATAAGCCACTTTTTGCCAACGAATCCATCCGAGGGTTCATTGGACGGGGAAAGAAATAGGTGACCGCTATCTTAAGGTCGATAAAAGCCGAGTGATTCATCAAAATAAGACAGAGCTCGTCACCCTTTAGTTTTTCCATACCGTTCTCGGCAAATGTGAATCCCACGTCCTTAAGTTCACCCGCCGACACGGCTTTCAAAAGGGATCTGAAAATGATGCTCGGCCGGATCGGGGAAAAGCGTTTTTCCTTCGGAAGTGCCAAAACGTCCTCATAGGACATCTCTTTTACTTTGATCTTCATCGTCTCATCCCACATAATAACGTATTTGGCTTAATTCTACCACAAATAACACCGGGTTTCAAGAAAAATATAATAACAAAAAGAACCACCCTTTCAAAGAAGTGCCTCCGACCGATGTCGGAGGCGAAGTATCAAAGTCATTTCAAAGACGTCAAAGTGTCTCAAACGCCTCGACACCCTTCCTCATAAGCCGCCAAAAGAGGAGAGCAAACGCCACCAGCATAGCCGCCGTCAAAAGGGCAATTCCCACCACGTATCCGATGGCTCCGCCGAGAAAATATCCCACGACGCCCAGCACCACTGCAAAGATCCAACCGGAAATGAGTGACACCGTAACTGCCGCTCCTTGCTTCACGGGATAGATCTCATTTGTCCACATAAGATCTGCTTTTTCGATGCCCAAAGTAAGTGCGAACACCCCGTAAAGAGCGCAATAGGAAAGAGCCGCAAAAGCGGTGAGCACAGCCGTCCAAAGCCCCACGCCGAGGGCGATGCATCCGCAGATGACGAATGCCTCAATAGCCACGGAAGACAGAGCAAGCTGTGGGACGAGCTTTGCAAGAAGAATGGTCTTGGTATCCACGGGAAGTGATCTTATCACCCAAAGGCTCCTTCCCTCAAGGGATACCGAGGGTGCCGCAACGTAGCAGGTGGAAACGAGCATCGCTCCCGCCGCAAGTAGCACCACGGCAAAGGCTCCCGTATCAAGCGAAAAGCCTTCCATGCTGTCAAACACTGCAGTCAGTCCTCCGCCTTTGATAAGAAGGAACACTGCCGCAAGGACTGCGAGAACGGCTCCGATGCCGCAGTTCAACATATAATTGGCGCTTGAAAGAAAACGGGAGAATTCACGTCCCACAAGAGAAGCAAAGACCCCTCTGCTTTTCATCCGTGTCTTGTGTTTTTTTGTTTTCACCGCTACAGAATCACTTTTCGTGACTATCTTAAGAAAGCTTCCGGCGATAAGACAGCAAGTGACCGCAAGGGCGGCAAGGATGACTCCGAAGGAGATGAGGAGTGAGAGAGGATCCCCCATTCCACAGGAACCGAAAAGATAAGCTGGATAAAACGCCCCTTTCACCGCATCTCCGTAGAATGCGGCATTTTCAGCGATGTCACGGATAAGTTCGCTTGCCTTAAAGTAGACAAAGTAATAGACCGCAAAAAACGCAAGGGAGACGATCACCGTTATCACCGACTTATTCTTGAGCCTTGAGGAGATAGCGGCAACTACATAACCGAGCACGCAAGAAAGAAGGAAGACGGCAAGGAAAACGAGAAGAACGAACAGTATTCCCCCGACAAGTTTGGCAAAAGTGACACCATTCGTGATAAGGAACATCACCGCCGCAGGTATCACGACGACCCCCGAATAGAGAGCCCCGGTGACGAAGACCGCAATAAGACGGGACACCATGATATAGGATACCGGTATCGGCATGGAGAGCAGCAGATCGTTATCCTTCGCATTGTAAAGTGCGCTTGCTGTATTGAAGACACTGCCGAACACACCCAAAAAGACGCCGATGATGCCGAGAATGAAATAGTAGAACCACCCGAATCCCGCTGTACCCAACGAAGAAAGGTTGAAAGAAAGTACGCAAAAGATACCGCCGAGTATCCCCACCATAAGAACGGCAAACGCAACTATGCTGACAGCCGAGGACGCCTTGGAGCGGGCACGGCCTTTCTTTTGGTCGTAGAAGAAGGTGCGATAGATCTCAAACAGCTGTTTTTTAATTAGCGTGCCCAACATCACTCTGCCTCCAGTTCAAGAAACACATCCTCAAGGCTCGCGTCCCCCTTGACCTCATCCATCGTGCCGGAACGTATCAGCTTTCCTTCCTTGATTATCGCCACTTTATCACACAACTTTTCCGCCACCTCAAGCACGTGAGTTGAAAAGAAGATGGCACCACCCCCGTCGCAGACCTCTCTCATCATCCCCTTGAGGATGTGAGCCGCCTTTGGATCAAGTCCCACGAAGGGCTCATCCATTATGATTAGCTTCGGGGCGTGGATCCAAGCCGAAATTATGGCAAGTTTCTGCTTCATTCCGTGAGAATAGGCGGACAGAGGTTTTAACAGATCCTCTTTTATCTCGAAAAGCTCCGCATATCTGTCAATACGTTCCCGTCTCTCCGTCGCGGGTATTCTAAAAATGTCCGAAATGAATGACAGATACTTTTCCCCGGTCATGTAGTCATAGAGATCCGGGTTGTCCGGTATGTAGGCGATCTTTGCCTTGCAGCCGATCGGATCCGCCTTCACGGAAACGCCGTCTATCAGTATCTCTCCCTCATCAAAATCAAGTATCCCGGTGACTGCCTTCAAAGTAGTGGTCTTCCCCGCTCCGTTGTGACCGATAAAGCCGTAGATCTCGCCGGGTGCGATGTGGATGGACAGCTGATCCACCGCTTTTTTATCCCCGTATTTTTTCGTAAGTCCCGTTACAGTCAACATATCGATCCCTCCTTGTGACTCACCTATCACTTTGTGTTTTGTTTTTTAAATATCATATTCAGTGCCACATAGAGCAAAATGAACACTGCCACCGATACCGAAAGCACCACAAGCTTTGCTCCGTCGGTCACCGTATGGTCGAAGAACGAAAAGTTGCAGTCGATTGACTTTCTTATCCCCTCGATCACCTCGGCGGGAAATCCCACGTTTTCCATCTCCTCAAACACACCCCTCAGTGCGTGGCTCTTGAGAAGGCTCGTACCGTAGGTGCCGGGAAGAAAACCGAGCACCCTTTGAAGCCCCTCGGAAAAGTTACTTATCGGCATATAAGCGCCGCAGATAAAGCCGTATCCGGCGCTGACGACAGTTCCGACCGCCGATGCCTGTCCCGTAGTCTTGAGAAAGAAATTAACACAGGATGAAAGTGCCGTTCCGAAAAGGGTGAGAAGAAGAACGTCCGCACCCACCGATACCACGTCAAGAAAGCTCATGTACCATCCCACCTTGGCAAGGTAGAGAAGGCAAGCACCGAGGGCGGTAAAACTGACTATCAGAGTCGATACTGCCGCCGCCGAAAAATAACTGAGGGCAACGGTGGAGCGCTTCACCGGCGTCACCGTAATGTCTCCGATAGCACCGGTGATCTTGTCGCTGATCATAAGAAGATTTGCACAGAAGGCCACGGTGACGCAAGACACCGCCAAAAGCGAGGATGCAAGCTGCCCTCCGACGGTGGCATCGATCAGCGCCTCGTCAATGGATAATCCCGTGGGAAGTGCCGAAAGAAAACTGTCCTTGTAGACCTTCGCAAGAAAGGTGGCATAGAGGACGAGAAGTATTATAGGCGTGATAAGAGAGGAGATAAAATACCCCTTGTCCTTGAAGAAAAGCTTCATATCCCTCTTCGTCAGTTCGAAATATCCCATCATTTGTCACCTTCTCCCACAAGTCTTTTTCCCGTCACCGCAAGAAACACGTCGTCCATGTGGCCCTTGGTTATCTCATAGTCCCTGAATATCTCCGGATACTTCAGTATCAGCTCCGTTGCCTTTTCGGTATTCGGAACGCTGACACGGAACGCATCTCTTACCGCCTCATAGGGCAGAGAAAGGCGCTCTGCCTCCTCATCCGTCAGCCCGTAAAGAGTGATGAAATCCCCGGTGTAGCTGTTCTTAAGTTCATGAGGAGTTCCCTCGGCCGCAATACGGCCCGCATCAAGGATCACCACGTAGTCGGCATCCGCCGCCTCTTCCATGTAGTGGGTGGTGAGAAATACCGTCATTCCCTCATTTTTTCTGAGGTCGGCTATCACCTGCCAGATCATCCTTCTCGTCTGAGGGTCAAGACCTGTGGTTGGCTCGTCGAGGATGAGTATCTCCGGGTCGTGTATCAGAGCACGAGCGATGTCCACCCGTCTTCGCTGACCGCCGGACAACTTTCCCACTGCCCTGTCCATGATGGTATCAAGGTCCAAAAGATCAGACAGCCTGTCAAGCCGCTCTTTGAACCTTTTTCCGGTGATGCCGTAAAGTGCGGCACGGCTCTTAATATTGTCCTTCACCGAAAGCGGGGCGTCAAGGACGGAATTCTGAAATACCACTCCGATCTTTCTCGTTATCTTATCGATACCGCCGTCAATGCTCTCTCCGCAGACCGTCACGTCCCCGGAGTCCTTTGAAAGTTGACCGCACATGACGGATATGGTGGTGGATTTACCCGCACCGTTCACTCCGAGGAAAGCGAAGAGCTCTCCCCTTTTCACCTTGAATGAAAGATCCCTCACCGCTTTTACGTCCTTATAGGACTTTTCAAGATGAGATATCTCAATTATGTTTTCCATTTTTGGTTTTCTCCTTTTGTTTTTCTCCTTCAAAAACCGATGTACGTCACCTGTGAGTGGGCACCAAAGTCAGGGTACTTCCGCTCTTGATAACTCCGACGGTACCGCTGAATATCTCCGCAAGTCTCAGACTGATCTCCTTTTCGGAAAAGCTGCATGATCCGGAAGCAGTCAAAACACAAAGACCGTAAGTGTAGATCCACATCTGCTTGAAAAGATGCTCTGCCTCGGCAGTGCTCATGCCGTAGTCACGCATTATCACGTCGATATCACGGTCTTTGCCGAAGGGGATGAGATCGAGAAGGCCGTCAAGATCAAGACCCGTGGGCTGCATGAAAAGAAACTTGAAAAGTTCTTTCTCCTCGGATGCGAATTTCACCCATTGCATTCCCCGCTTCTTGTAAGTGGGCTCATAATCGTCAGCCTCCCTCATGTAACCGTCAAACACGTTTTTTGCCGCATCCGAGACCTCACGCCTGAGAGTTGCCATGTCACCGAAAAGAGAGAACACCGGCACCACCGACGTTCCGATCTTCCGTCCCATCTCCCTTGCGGTCAGCCTCTCAGCTCCCTTTTCACGGACGAGATCCAACGCCGCCGCAACGACTTCTTCCTTTGTATACTGTGCTTTTCTGGGCATAGTATCCTCCTTGAAATCATGTTATATAACGCATGTCATATTATATCTTCAATCCCGCCGTTTGTCAATACCGAAAACAAAAAAAGTCCGCCGAAACACATTCCAAGAATTCATACCCCGTTGCGCTCGGCGCAATACCTTGCTACACTCCACGCAGCATCGCTTATGATGCCGTTTTAAGGCTGTTTTTTGGACTTTTTGCCGTAGCAAGGGACTTTGCCGCCACCGGTTTCAGAAACCCCAAATAGCCCCTTATTTTGCCTCGTTTCTGCCAATTTGTCCGAACCGTTCATAGTCGTTCCGAGCGATTCAATTGAAAAGTAACATCATTTTGCTAAAAAGATTTCAACGATGATCAGAATTAATCAGTCCGACCGAATTAAGACGACGGCAGAAGCTGCAGGCAGGCGCTGTCACTGCTTTTTACTACCGTTCCCGCATCTGTCACATACTCTACTGTTGCTGAGATCGAGACCTACCCTCAAAATGTCGGAGTACTCTACTGTTCCTACCCTCGCAAACCCCGCATACTCCGCTGACCGCGAGGACAGCATGGCAATAGCCGCCAACGTGTCACGACCCTTCTCCCCTCTATTGTGACCGTGACCTACCCTCAAAATATCGGGGCACACTACTGTTCCTGCCCTCACAAACGCCGCATACTATGCCGACCGCAAGGACAGCATGATAATAGCCGACGATATGTCATGATCTTCCACGCAGTTTTCGACTTTGACCGACGTTTTTCCGGCGAAAAGGGCACTTTTTCGTCATTTTGGACAATCACGAGAAATCTTTTTGCATTTTGTTTATCTAAACTTAATGTTTGGGCGGTATACTACGATTGTCAGTTAAGAACACATTTCAGGAGGACTGTAGTTATGCAGATCACCAGTATCAAAATAAGAAAACTGTTCGATGAAGGACCGATGAGAGCGATCGCATCCGCCACGTTCGACGAGCAACTTGCGCTTCACGACATCAAAGTTATTTATGCCCGCGACAAGTACTTTATCGTGATGCCCAGCCGTAAGAATGCGGACGGTACTTACAGAGACATAGTACATCCCATCAATGCCGCTTTCAGAAGCGAGCTTGAAAAGGCTGTCCTCGATGAGTTTGAAAAGGCTCTCGAGGAAGCAAAGAATGCGGAATTTGAGCTTTCCGATGAAGACGCAGAGTCAGACGAAGCAGAATTCACCCTTTGAATCACGGCAAGCGGAGCACGGGAGTGCTCCGCTTTTTTATTGCGGTCACGACAAGCATTCTGCGGATATCTTTAGAAAGTTTTGGCAAGCAGAGCCGACGGCTTGCAAAAAACTGCCCCGCCCCCTTGTCAAACGGCGGCTTTTGTAGTATAATGATTGTGTACGGGGCATTAAACGCCTCATTTTACCCTTGGCTTGAGACTTCAAGAAATTACGAAAGGCGAATCTCGCATGGCTCTACCTAACACTCACTACGGTGCGGAATACATAAAAAAACTTATCGGACACGGTCCGAGAAAACTGTTTTTTGCCGGTATAGGAGGCGTCAGTATGTGCTCCCTTGCCCGGATATCAAAGCTCAGAGGAAACGTTGTCTCCGGATATGACAGGACCCCTTCGGCAATAACGAGGGGACTTGAGACTGAGGGGATACCTGTCTTTTACGAGACCTCGGAGAGCCATGTTTACGAGGCCGATGCGCTGATCTATACTGTGGCTATCCCCGGAGATAACCCGGAATACAAGTACGCACTGGAGCACGGCATTCCCTGCATCTCCCGTGCCGACTATTTGGGATATCTTATGAGCGGATACAAAAACAGCATCGGCGTCTCCGGAATGCACGGAAAGAGCACCACCACCTCCATGCTTGAAAAGATATTCGTCACTGCGGGACTTGACCCTACGGTCAGCTGCGGTGCGGTGATGAAGGACACGGGCACAGCCCATCGCATCGGAAGTGAGGAGTACTTTATTTTTGAAGCCTGCGAATACATGGACTCCTTCTTGGATTTCTATCCTTCCCTTGCGATAATCCTCAATATAGAACTTGACCATGTCGACTATTTCTCCTCAATGGAGCAGATACGGACCTCCTACGGAAAGTTCGCCGCAAAGACAGGGGAGGACGGCATTGCGGTGGTCAACTGCTGCGATGAGGACGTGATGCGCTCCGTGAAGGATTACAAGGGTCATCTCGTCACCTTCGGAACCGAATGCAAAGAGGCGGACTATTCCGCCGAAAACATCACCTTCGAGCACGGAATGGGACGATTTGACTTCGTTTTCAAAGGCGATGTTCTCTGCCGTATCGAGCTTTCGGTATTCGGAGCACACAGCGTAACGGATGCTTTGGCAGCAGCGGCGGCATCCCACGTTCTCGGTCTTGATCCCGAAAGTATCAAGGAAGGGCTCGCTCTTTACGGCGGTGCCGCAAGAAGAATGGAATACTGCGGAAAAGCAAAGCGTGGCGCCGCTATCTACAGTGATTACGCTCACCATCCCACCGAGATATCGACTACCTTGAATGCGGCGGGACAGATGGCAGAAGGACGTGTCTTTTGCGTTTTTCAGCCCCATACCTACTCCCGCACCAAGGAACTGTTTGACGGATTCGCAAGGGCACTTTCGGAGAATTCCTGCCATGAGGTGATACTTTCAAGTATCTACTCTGCCAGAGAGACCGACACCTTGGGAGTATCCTCGGAAAAACTTGCGGAGGAGATAAGAAAAAGAGGTAAAAAGGCCACCTGCTTTGAAGACTTTTCCGATATAGCCGCCTACGTTTCGGAAGTAGCCGCCGAGGGAGACATGGTACTTGTCATGGGAGCGGGAGACATTCCCGTCATAATAGACAAGATAAAATAAGAGAAGAGAGGATGCAAAAATGAAACACATCAAGGGCTGGAGCATCATGTCACTTGTGGTGATAATACTCGGAGTTTTGGGAGATGCGGCGTTCTTTATCATGCTTGCCATGGGCAGAGACGTGAGCAGATGGAAACTGACTGCGATAATCGGCGCCATCATGATAGCTTACGGAGCGTGGGATCTCCTGACCGAAGCTAAGAAAGCAAGATCGGCTACAGCGGAGAAATCGGAGGACGAAAGTTCCTCGGATCCCTCCGACAACGCGAAAAACTGAATCACGGTACCGCATCGAGCATTCGGCTTGATGCGGTATTTTTCATTTCAAGGATGAAAAGCAAATGCGAAGCGCTCCTATTACTTTTTTAATGAAGAAATTGCCGCTTAAAGGCAAAAAACAGCCCTGTTTCGGTTGACTTTTAACGTGGGATATGTTAAAATTAACATGAATGTTGTGAAGATCACAACGACGTGCTGATAGGAGGGGTCATAATGACTGAAGAACGCAGGGAGAAGATCAGAATACTTCTTTCCGAAAAGCCTTTCGTATCACTGCACGAGCTTCAGGAGATGTTCCCCGAAGTCTCCCACATGACCTTGCGCCGAGACATTGATTTCTTCGAGAATGGCGGTGCCGCTATCAAGGTCAGAGGCGGTGCGAGAAGCGTCAAATTCATCGGAGAGACCGTTGAGGATGCCTTCACAGACAGAATGAAGTCCCACGTCGAGGAAAAGACCGGTATCGCCAAAGCGGCTGCGGCCTACATCGAGCCGGGACGGTCGATCTTTATCGACTCCGGATCCACTGCGGAAAAGCTTGCGGGATTTCTCCCGGAGGAGAGGCTGACCTTCACCACTACGAGCCCATCCATAGCGCTTGAGCTCTGCCGTGCGGGGCATCATGCCGTCAATATAGTAGGTGGAAGAGTCGACCCCGACAACCGATCCGTATCGGGAATGTACGCCATGAAGTTCATCCTGGAGATGAACATCGACATCGCTTTCTTATCCCCGTCGGGAATGTCCCTCTCCGGCAGTTTCACCTGCGGCAATTACAGCGAGGGAGAATTGAAATCCACGGTGGCAAATAAGGCCCGTCTCGTAATCATGCTGATGGACCGTTCAAAGATCGATAAGATGCTTCCCTTCACATTCTGCGAAATGAAAGACGTGGACGTGCTGATCTGCGACGGAGAGCTTCCCTCCGAAGCACGTGCGGCGGCGAAGGCTGCGGGTACGGTACTTATCAACATCTCAAAAGAACACAGTAACACCGATTAATAATTTCCGCCATGACGGAATGTTAATATCAATTATTCTACCGAAGGAGTGAAATAATTTGGCAAATCTCATGATCATGCCCCGTCAGGGGCAAAGTGTCGAAAGTTGCATCATCACAACTTGGCACAAAAAAAAGGGTGACACCGTTGCCGAAGGCGATATCCTGTATTCTTACGAAACAGACAAATCGGCATTTGACGAACCCTCTCTCTACTCCGGCACTATCCTTGAGATATTCGTGCAGGACGGAGACGTAGTTCCCTGTCTCGATCCGGTGTGCATCATAGGCAAGGAAGGCGAGGATTACTCGGATCTCATGCCCGGCAAAACGGAAGAGAAAAAAGAAGATGAAGAAGTTAAGACGGAAGAGGTCAAGGCCGTGTCTCCGGTTGCCACCGGAGAGATCGTCAAGGGAGAGAGAGTAAAGATCTCCCCCAGAGCGAAAAAGCTCGCCCTTGAGTCCGGAGTCGATATGACGAAGGTAGTTCCCACAGGTCCTCACGGAAGGATCATAGAAAGAGACATCAATGCGGCTCTCGATGCCGGATACAGAGGCGCTGTATCTGCGGTTGAAGCCTTCTTGAGAGGCGAAGCTGTCGAGACAGAGGTCGCCGAAGCTCCCGCAGCAGAGACAAAGGCAGAGGCTTGCATCTGCGACTTTGGCGCATTCGAAGAGGTACCCATGTCCGGAATCCGCCGCGCTATCTCCCGCTCCATGCACGCATCCCTTTCCGAGATGGCTCAGCTCACTCTGAACACCACCTTCGATGCCACGAAGCTCATGGCTTACAGAGCATCTCTCAAGACCGGAAGCGAGGCTATGGGACTTCCGAAGATCTCCCTCAACGACATGGTATTCTTTGCGGTTTCCAGAGTGCTCAAAGATCATCCCGATGTCAATGCGACCTTGAAGGATGACGTGATAAGAAAATACAAGCACGCCAACATCGGACTTGCAGTCGATACCGAAAGAGGACTTCTGGTACCCACGGTATTCGGAGCCGATACCATGAGCCTTGCGGATCTCGCAAAGGCCAACAAAGCGGCGGCGGCAAAGGCTAAAGAAGGCACTCTCACCCCCGACGAGATGTCCGGCGGAAGCTTCACCGTAACCAATCTCGGTTCCCTTGGAGTCGAAAGTTTCACTCCCGTCATCAATCCTCCTCAGGTAGCGATACTCGGTGTCTGCGCAGTGACCAACAGGCTGAAGGCCGATGGCACAGTCTACCCGGCTATGGGTCTCTCCCTCACCTTCGACCACCGTGCTCTTGACGGTGCTCCGGCGGCAAGATTCCTCAAGGATCTTTCCACAGCACTTGAGAACTTCGGTCTCCTGCTTGCAAAGTGAGGCGCGCGAGATGGAAAGATTCGATCTGATCATTATGGGTGGCGGCCCCGGCGGATACAACGCCGCAGAAAGAGCCGCACACGCAGGACTTAAGACGGTCCTCTTCGAGGAAAGAGCCCTCGGCGGCGTTTGTCTCAACGAGGGATGCATTCCCACGAAGACCCTTCTCAACTCGGCAAAGATATTTGAAAGCGCAGTCCACGGCGCTCCCTTCGGAGTTAAAGTGGAAAACGCCACCATCGACCATGCCGCTGTAGTTGAAAGAAAAGACAAAGTGGTAAAGACCCTTGTTTCCGGCGTCGGAGCCAAAATGAAGGCGGCGGGAGTCAAAGTAGTTACCAAGACGGCAGTTATCGAAGGCAAGTGCGACGCGGGATTTGCCGTAAGTGACGGCGCGGAACGTTATGAAGCACCGAAGCTCCTTATCTGCACCGGCAGTGAGGCGGCGGTTCCTCCGATACCCGGACTTGCGGATGCGGTGAAGTGCGGACTTGCGGTAACAAACCGTGAGATCTTGGATCTCAAGACCGCTCCCAAGAGCATCGCCGTAATAGGCGGCGGAGTCATCGGACTTGAGATGGCATCATACTTCAACACCCTCGGCGCAAAGGTCACCGTCATCGAAATGATGGACAAGATCGCGGGTCCTACCGACCGTGAGATATCAAAGATACTTCAAAACAACTACGCAAAGAAGGGCGTTGAATTCGTCCTTGGAGCTGCAGTATGCAAGGTATCGGGAAAGGTCGGATGCGGTTCTGTAGAATACAAGATCGGTGAAAAGACCGAAAAAGTTGACTGCGAGCTGGTTCTTGTCAGCACCGGCAGACGGGCAAGAACGAAGGATATCGGAGTTGAAAAACTCGGTATCCTCACCAACAGAGGCGCTATCGTCACAGACGAAACGGGACGCACCAACGTTCCCGGCGTTTGGGCAGCAGGCGACGTCAACGGTAAGAGTATGTTGGCTCACACCGCATACCGCGAGGGTGAAGCGGCAGTCAACTCAATGCTCGGTGTCAAAGACAGCGTAGACTACCGTGCGATACCGGCAGTCATCTACACGAAGCCTGAGGTGGGAACCGTAGGCGAGACCGTAGAGTCCGCAAAGAAGGTGGGCATCGATGCCACCGAGCACACTATCTCCCTTCGCTACAGCGGAAGATACGTTGCCGAGAATGAAGGCGGAGACGGTATCTGCAAGATAGTTCTTGACGAGCACAAGACGATCATCGGAGTTCATATGATCGGCTCCTACGCATCGGAGATAATCTACGGTGCGGCGGCAATGGTGGCACGCCATGACAGAACTCACGACGTTGAAAAACTCGTCTTTCCCCATCCCACGGTCTGCGAAGTCATCCGTGAAGGAATGTTCATGACCGACTGATCCAAAATAAGAAATAATAAGAAAGAAGGATTTTTACAATGCCTAAGAGCCAATATATCAGCACGGAAGAAGCCTTTAAGAAGGGCTACATCGAATTTGACAAGATCCCCCTCTGTCAGTATGACAAGACTCTTGCCGAGGAAAAAAAGATCTATAAAAAGGACGACTTCCTTCGCATCTACCGCGACATGAGGATCATCCGCGAGTTTGAGACCATGCTCAATGAGATCAAGACTAAGAGCGTCTACAACGGCGTTCAGTACAACAACCCCGGCCCCGCTCACCTCTCCATAGGTCAGGAAGCCTCTGCCGTAGGTCAAGCGTACTGTCTTGATATCAACGACTTCACCTTCGGCTCCCACAGAAGCCACGGTGAGATCCTCGCAAAGGGACTTTCCTCCATCAACAAGCTTGATGATGATGAGCTCTACGATATCATGAAGGAATTCCTCGGCGGTAACATCCTCTCCGTCGTTGAAAAGGAAAACAAGAGCGGCAACGTGAAGGATCTCGCCATCGACTTCCTTCTCTACGGCGCACTGGCAGAGATCTTCGCAAGGACCACCGGCTTCAACCGCGGTCTCGGCGGATCCATGCACGCATTCTTCATCCCCTTCGGCATCTTCCCGAACAACGCCATCGTCGGCGGAGCGGCTCCCGTAGCACTCGGTGCGGCTCTCTACAAGAGAAGTTGCCACAAGAAGGGTATCGTTATCGCAAACTCCGGTGACGGCGCGCTCGGACGCGGCCCCGTACTTGAAGCTCTCAACATGGCTAATATGGACCAGATAAAAAAGCTTTGGGGCATGGACGGCAAGTATGACGACAGCGGAATGCCGATTCTCTTCAACGTATTCAACAACTTCTACGGCATGGGCGGGCAGACCAGAGGCGAGACCATGGGCTTCGATATCCCCGCACGTCTCGGCGCAGGCTTCTCACCTGAAATGATGCACGCAGAAAAGGTCAACGGCTACGATCCTCTCGCAGTCATCGACGCCACCACAAGAAAGAAAGAACTTCTTATCAAGGGCGAAGGTCCCGCACTTCTCGAAGTTGCAACTTACCGTGTCAGCGGCCACTCTCCTTCAGACTCCTCCACATACAGAAGCGCAGAGGAGATCGAAGAGTGGAAGAACGCTTGCCCCATCGCGGCTTACAGAGCAAAGATGGTCAAGGGCAAGGTCGCATCCGACTCCGAATTCGGTGCTATCGAAGAAGATATCATCAAGAGGATAACAAAGATCTGTGCAATGGCAACAGACGAGACCATCTCCCCCAGAATGGATTTGGACAAGACTCCCGATATGATTTCCTCCATCATGTTCTCCAACACCGAGACACCCAAGATGGACACCGAGAGAGAGCCCGAAGTCCTCATGCCGAAGGAAGAGAACCCCAGAGTAAAGCAGCTCGCTACAAAGGCAAGATACGCATTCGATGAAAAGGGCGAGATGCTTCCCAAAATCAAGCAGTTCGGTCTGCGTGACGGTCTCTTCGAGGCTATCATCGACAAATTCTACGAAGACCCCACCACCATCGCATACGGTGAGGATAACCGTGACTGGGGCGGCGCATTCGCAGTCTACCGCGGACTTACCGAGGCTCTTCCCTACCACCGTTTCTTCAACGCACCCATCTCCGAGGCCGCTATCGTCGGTTCTGCAGTCGGCTATGCTATGGCTGGCGGACGTGCAATAGTTGAGCTCATGTACGCAGACTTCATCGGCTGTGCGGGAGACGAGATTTTCAACCAGCTCTCAAAGTGGCAGTCAATGAGTGCCGGCATCCTTAAGATGCCCGTCGTAGTTCGTGTTTCCGTAGGTTCCAAGTACGGTGCTCAGCACTCTCAGGACTGGACTGCACTTTGCGCTCACATTCCCGGACTTAAGGTCTGCTTCCCCGCAACACCTTACGATGCAAAAGGACTCATGGCAGAAGCTCTCAACGGAACAGACCCCGTTATCTTCTTCGAATCTCAGCGCATCTACGATATCGGTGAGCAGTTCCACGAGGGTGGCGTTCCCACAGAGCCCTACACCGTCAAATTCGGCGATCCCGATGTTAAGAGAGAAGGTAAGGACGTTACCATTCTCACCATCGGAGCAGTTCTCTACAGAGCACTTGAGGCGGCAAAGAAACTTGAAAGTGAGTACGGCATCAGCGCGGAAGTCATCGACACCCGCTCCCTCGTTCCCTTCAACTATGAAAAGGTGATCGAGAGCGTTAAGAAGACCGGTAAGATCGTCATCGTAGGCGATGCTTGCGACCGTAACTCCATCATGCGTGACATGGCATCCAACATCACCGAAATGGCATTTGATTACCTGGATGCTCCTCCGGTAGTATTCGGTTCCCGTAACTGGATCACCCCCGCGTTCGAGTTTGAGAAGTACTTTTTCCCGCAGGCTGACGGTATCGTGGATGTTATCTCCCAGAAACTCATGCCCATCGCAGGCAGAGTCTGCAAGATCAACGAGAGCGAAGCCGAGCACATTGAGAGAAGCAAAAAAGGTCTTTGATCGCAAACTCGGGTAAAAACGAAATAAAATGAGAGTCGGCGGAGCGGGCATTGCCCCTCCGCCGATATTTTTACTTTTCCATCGGTGCGAATAGAATGGTACCGTGCAAAGCACCTTCACACTCAAATGGGGAAGTACCCGTCAGGTCATCACGCAGAGCTTCTCCTCAACGGCCGAAACAGAGTCCGGTCAAAGCCCTTCTGATAACAAAAAACGGCGGTCACCCGCCGTTTTTTAAAATTACAAGCTAAATTACTTGATCTCAACTTCTGCGCCTGCAGCTGTGAGCTTAGCCTTGAGGTCATCAGCCTCTTCCTTGGAAACGCCCTCTTTAACTGCCTTGGGAGCGCCCTCGACCATCTCCTTAGCTTCCTTAAGTCCGAGACCTGTGATCTCACGGACAGCCTTGATAACGTCGAGTTTCTTTGCGCCGAAGCTTGTGAGAACGACATCAAACTCTGTCTTCTCTTCGCCTGCGGGTGCTGCTGCGCCTGCAACTGCTGCTACTGCAACGGGAGCTGCGGATACGCCGAACTTGTCCTCGATTGCTTCTACGAGTTCTTTTGTTTCGAGAAGCGTAAGAGCTTCAATAGCTTCAACAATGCTTGTGATTTTTTCGCTTGCCATTTTAAATTCCTCCGAAATTGTTAAATTAAGTTGTTTAGTTTTCAAAAATTACTCTGCTGCAGGTTCAGCGGGTGCTTCTTCTGCAGGTGCTGCAGCTTCCTCAGCGGGTGCTGCCTCGCCGCCTTTTTCGACGACTGCGTTAAGCGCAACGGCAAGACCTGTGATAGGTCCCTGGATACTGCCGAGGATCCTTGCGATCATAGTTTCCTTAGAAGGCGTGTCTGCGAGTTCGCATACTGTTGCAGTATCGATAACGGCACCGTCAAGGAATCCTGCGCGAAGTTCGAAGCATTCGATCTTCTCTGCGTATTCCTTCAGGATCTTAGCAGGGGCAACGGGATCGTCATAACTGATGGCGATAGCGTTCATGCCTTCAAGATGTTCTTTCATTGCGCCGAAACCAACTTCGTCGCACGCACGGCCGATAAGCGTGTTTTTGATAACGGAATACTCAACTCCCGCTGCGCGAAGGCTTGCACGAAGCTTCGTATCCTGCTCAACCGTAATACCCTGATACTTAACAAGAACACCGGAAGCCGCTTTACCGAATTTCTCGGCGAGGTCGGCAACGATGGCCTTCTTCTGCTCTAAAACATTTGCACTGGGCATTGTAAAAACCTCCTTATTTATTTTCGGAAACGGCACAAAAAAGGTCTTTTTCCGACCGAAAAAGACCTTAATACTCCGTATCTCGTCTTCCTCGGCAGGAAAGATCTCTCTTTTACCGTAACCTGCTGTCTTTGGATAACACAAGAATCATATCACACTTTTCTTCTCTTGTCAAGCCCTTTTTGCAAATACTTTCCCAAAAGTCACTTTTTCTTTTTTATCCCGTCCCAATAGGACTTTGCCGCCTGTTCTGTCTTGTTCTCTCCCGGAACGTAGTACTGCCTGTCCTTCACGTCATCCGGCAGATACTGTTGTGCGACCCAGTGATCCGGATAGGAGTGGGGATACTTGTAGCCTTTGAAAAGAGGGCTCTTCAAGTGAAGCGGTATCTCTCCACCCATTCCTTTTTTTATGTCTTCCGCAGCGGCATCCAGGGCCGCATATGCGCTGTTTGACTTTGGGGCTGTAGCGAGCATCACCGCCGCATTCGCAAGGGGTATACGTGCCTCCGGAAGCCCTAGCTGAAAGGCGCTCTCGACGCAAGCACGAACTATCACCGCAGCCATGGGGTAGGCGCAGCCGATATCCTCGGAGGCTATCACCATCAGTCTGCGGCAGGGGGAGATCAGATCCCCGCCCTCAAGAAGCCTTGCAAGATAAAATACCGCCGCATCCGGATCGGAGCCCCGTATGGACTTTTGAAGGGCCGAGAGAAGGTCGTAGTGAACGTCCCCGTCCCTGTCAAAATTCCCCGCCATGACACCGGGCACAAACCTTTTTGCCATCTCAAGATCAATGATCTTTTCACCGCCGGACCTTGAGTACTCTATCGCACTCTCAAGAAGGGTCACCGAACGGCGGACGTCTCCGGCGGCACATTCGGAAAAAAACTTTGCCGCTTCATCGGTAAGTTCCATTCCTTCGCCGACAACCGATGCAAAGACCTTTTTCAAGTAGGGATAAAGCGTCTTTGACGGTACTTTTTTAAATTCGAAAACGGTACAGCGCGACAGGATAGCGTCATATACATAATAATAGGGATTCTCCGTGGTGGATGCTATCATGGTGATCCGCCCGTCCTCAAGATATTCAAGGAGAGACTGCTGCTGTTTTTTGTTGAAATACTGGATCTCGTCAAGATAAAGAAGGATCCCACCGGCACCGAAGATCCCGTTTGCCTCTTCCACCACGGCACGGACGTCCGCAAGGGTAGCGCTTGTGGCGTTGAGACGGCGCATCTCCATCCCGGAATTCTCCGCCATTATGACAGCAGCGGTAGTCTTTCCCGTTCCGGGAGGGCCGTAGAATATCATACTCGGAAGTTTGCCGCCGTTAAGAAGACGGCGAAGAACTCCGTTCTTTCCGACAAGGTGCTCCTGTCCCACCATATCGTCAAAGCTCCTCGGACGAAGAGCATTTGCGGCGGGAGATCTGTCATTTGCCATTTTTTCCTCCTGATATAATGACACCGAAAGGCGGTGATGACCTGAAGATCACTAAAAAAATAAGAAACCGAGGTATCATGAGAGCCGAATACCCTTTTTTCGAAAAGGAATGCGACCTTGATAACACAGAGTGGATGAACGCCCTCAGCGAGGCTCTCCTCTCCGAGATACTGACCTATTGCGCCTCCGAGCTTGCGAAAATGGGCTCACTACGCTACCGGCTGACCTATTCGACCGAGGGAACAGAGGGCACCATAACGGTAAGATTCGTCATGACCTTGGAAAGAGGCCGCCATCCGATCCTTGAAAAGACACTTGATTGCAAGTGGAAGGACGGACTTCTTGTGCAAGCGAAAGTCGAAAAGGCCCCGATCTCGGCGAATCATTTCATATGAACGTCCACCTGCGGGAACGGTATCGGGATACCCGCCTTTTCAAAGGTGTGCTTGCCGTTTTCCGGAAGATCCGTCTTAACTCCCCAATAGGCTGCGGCATTGAACCACACGATAGGGCGATACTTGACGGCGCTTCACAGTGCTCCGTCATCACCACACACGCAGAAGGCTCATAAAGCACCTTTTTAACCGTTTTTGCAATGCACATAAAACCTGTCTCGCCTTCCCGCCATCGTCCGTATAATCGGCTGAAAAGCCCATCACAGCGCATCTTTTGTCAAAGTGCTGAAGTAAGTCACAGCGAAATCGGTCACCGTGACGTTGGGAATTATTGTTTTGACGTTATCACGGTCCGCAAGGGTGATGTAACAGCCACCGATATCGCCGGCAACGCCCTCCTCGTCACCGAATGAAACGTGGTTGCCGATCCCAAAGGAACGGATGAAATAATATCATTTCCCCGCTATGTTGAAAGGCCTCCCCGAAGAGCAATGCCGAGGACAAGTCACCGGATCCACCCTATCTCTTTTTTCGGCACGTATCGTTCCACAGTGTTATTTTACCATCGCACACCGCCTTTGTCAACAGTTAAGGTAACGTAACAGGTCATGAAAAAGATCGGAAGCTTTGAAAAATCTTGCGAAAAACTTGAATACTTGTCCCATCCGTGGTAAAATATCATCAAACAAGACCCAAGGTCAAAAAGGAAGACACTGCCATGGACAAAAAACTATTCAAGACCGAACTTCATTGCCACAGCAAAGAAGTCAGCACCTGCGCAAACGAAGGTGCTGACGTCATAGTTCCGAAGTACCTGAAATACGGATACTCCACCCTCGTCATCACAAACCACCTCTCCCTCAACTGCCACTCAACAGATTTCTTTGCAGGCAAGAGTTGGGAAGAAAAGGCGGAACATTTCATAGAGGGCTACAGAGCGTTCAAAAGAGCCGCCGACGGCACCGGCCTCAACGTCATCTTCGGAGCGGAGATCCGTTTCCCTCAATACTTTAATGACTATCTTTTGTTCGGACTTACCGAGGAGTATCTTCTCTCCCACGAAAATATCTACTGCACCGACGTTGCAACCTTCCACGAGCAGTGTAAGAGAGACGGGCTTCTCTTGATCCAAGCACACCCCTTTAGACAGGATCTCCACATAATTAGCCGCAGTGCTGTGGACGGTTACGAAGTCTACAACGGCCATCCTTTCCAAGAAGGCGCCAACAGAGCGGCGTTCGAATACGGTAAGAGCGTCCCCGGCGCGATCCTTACCTCCGGCACAGACCATCACGGCACGAATTATTATCCCGCAGGCGGTATTATGACAGATCACGAAATAAAGACCAACGAGGATCTCCTTTCAACCCTCAGAAGCGGAAGCTATTTTCTCATTGCCGATGAGGACATAAGATCGGGTAAAAAGAGGCTTTGAAGATGAGTTCACAAATTGTTTTCATTTTGAAAAAGTGAGTAAAAGCGAGATTTTCGAAGAAATATCGAGAAAATACCCCATTAGATTAAAAAACTTGTTTTTTTGGTGCAAAAACCGTTGACACTTCGCTTTCAGTGTGCTATAATCGTCATGTTCAAAATCAATAATAATGCAAAACAGCGGAGGAAAATTCTATGTCCACATTCATGGCAAAGAGCGAATCCCTGAACCGCAAATGGTATGTTATCGACGCTGCAGGCAAGCCTCTCGGCAAAACTGCTGCTGCCGCTGCTGCTATCCTTCGCGGTAAGAACAACCCCGAATTCACACCCCACGTTGACTGCGGCGATTTCGTTATCATCGTGAATGCTGAAAAGGCAGTTCTCACAGGAAACAAGCTCGAACAGAAATACTACTACCATCATTCCGGCTACATCGGCGGTCTCAAGTCCGTTCAGTACAAAGAACTCATGGCAAAGCGCCCCGAGTTCGCAATGGAACTTGCAGTTAAGGGAATGCTTCCCCACAACTCCATCGGTGCAAAAGCTATGACTCGTCTCAAGGTCTACGCAGGTGCGGCTCACAAGCACGCAGCTCAGAAACCCGTTGAGTACGAAGTAAAAATGTAAGAAAGGACGGAACTAACTGATGTACACAAGTGCAAAACCCTATTTCTACGGCACAGGCAGAAGAAAAAGCTCTGTAGCCCGCGTCCGTCTTTTCCCCGGAACAGGTACTATCACCATCAACGGACGTGATATTGACGATTACTTCGGACTTGAAACTTTGAAGCTCGTCATCAACCAGCCCTTCGGAGTTACCGGTACAATGGGCAAATTCGACATCGTTGCTAACGTTAAGGGCGGCGGCTTCTCCGGTCAGGCAGGCGCTATCCGTCACGGCGTTGCCCGTGCTCTTCTTCTTGCCGACGACACTTACCGTGCCGCTCTCAAGCAGGCAGGCTTCCTCACTCGTGACCCGAGAATGAAGGAAAGAAAGAAGTATGGTCTCAAAGCCGCACGTCGTGCAAGCCAGTTCTCAAAGAGATAAGGTCGAAAATACCGAATTTTTACCCTGCGGCATTGCCGCAGGG
>CAZVQC010000011.1:0-55497 GCA_964629225.1 uncultured Ruminococcus sp. | reverse complement strand
TTATTTTGCCTTGTGAGAGGCTTTTGCTAAGTGCGAGATCGATGCGGATAAAAGAAATATAATATGGCTCACGTTGGAGCGGGACTTGCAAGCACAGAAAGAGAACTATCCCGTGGTATCGGATCATCTATTCATTTCCGGTACGTTTGTTCTTTCAAGCAGATAGTCTACGGAGATGTTGAAGTAATCTGCTATTTGTATCAGTTCATTAATGCCGGGCTCCCGGTCGCCTGTTTCGTATCTGCTGATGGTATTTTGGTTAGTATTCAAGTCAATGGCAAGTCGTACTTGGGAGATACCCCTTGATTTTCTGATCTCTTTAAGTCTCATGTGATCACCTCTTGACTTTATTATCCCATTTTGGTATAATAAAAATATCCCGATATGGGATACCGCGAAGTGAGTCGTTGATTTAGTGCATTTGTTGCCGTTAGTAATGATTTTGATATTGTAATGCAGTGTTATAGTTTAGCGGCAGTATTGTCTGCAAAGAGTTTTTGTATTTGGCAAAAGATCGACTTCTCGTCATAATGGCGCGTACTAAGTGCGGTTCTAATAAATGTTGTAGGATATCGGACGTGCAGTGTTGCAGACGGGAAAGTACGGCGCTTTGCGGAATGAAGCGGCGAATCCGGTGGCACGGTTAAAGCGAGAGATGACGCTTTTTCGCAGATGTGGTATTTTGTCAGCATTGCATTCTCTCTTCACATTTGCACAGGCAGTAGACAAGGCGTTCAAAACGGAGGATAAAAATAGAAAAACGAGTTCAAATTCGATTTGAAAGCGCGACTGTTTTACACAGCGTTGACAAAATATTAACAATATTGTTCGCTGCCGGCGAAGATTTACAAAAACGAGCCATTTAAGCGTAGATTCATTATGCATAATATGCTAAAATGATAACACATATTACTGAACGGAGGATCTTCTAATGAAAAAGTTGATCGCGATCATGCTTTCCGTAATGATGCTTGTTTCGTGTTTCTCCATGAGCATTTCGGCTGTGAGAAATTATGAAAAAGTAACTGACGAAGTAACTGCTTACTGGCAGTTCCTGGAAGGCCAATCTTACAACCCCATCGAGGTGGGTAACCAGGCGGGCCAAGACGTAGAATTCGATATCAGATTCGACCTTGACCGTGCCGGTATCAAATCCGCATGGACGAGCCTCGGCTCAAAGGCTACCGTCATTTGTCTTGACGGTACTGTCGGCGTAGGCGACACTACGGTTTCCGGTACGGGATTCGTAACGGGGAAATGGTATCATGTTCTCTTCGACGTGGATGCTACGGCTAATTCAACAGCTATCTATATTGACAGCGTTCTCAGAACTACCGTTAGCGACGTCCCCTCCTACTACAGCGACAGTCAGGCGTTTTGGCAGTGGGATAAGATCTCAATTGACAATTTGAAGATAGGTACTTACTTTGAGGACTTTGAGGACTTTGACGAAGACTCTTCCTTCGGTACGTCCGGACAGGGACAGTTCGTTCCCGGCACCGGTGCTACCTATAGCAACCACAACGACTATTACAAGCTCAACGGCAATAAGTGCTATCAGTGGCAAACAGGCTCTTACTGGTACATGGAAGAATTCGTTTCCGATGCGAGCAACGGTTACATGGTGCAGCTTATGGTAAGGCTCGATGAGGCATCCTCCGAGATAAAATCCATTAACGGCGGCGGCCTTGTAGTCTCCAGAACTAAGATCGGTGTAGGCTCCAAAACACAGCCTGTCAACCTTGAGATCGGCAAGTGGTACATGATACTTTTCAACAGTATTGTACCTACGGGTACCGGTATCGTAGTTTGGGATGAAAATCTGAATATTCTCACCCAGTGCGCAGTTGCAGAAACCCTTGTTGCCCGTCCTTGCATGAACGCGACCCTCGTAACTATTGATGACTTGTACATCAAGGATAAGACCGGCAATATTCTCTGGAGCGAAAACTTCAACTCCGGTACATTTGCCAAGGTCGGAGATTCCAACGGCGTCATCATTGAGGACGGTAAAAAGGTCTCCAAGGATCTGGGTATGAAGTACTGGAAATTCGCAGAGGGCCAGTCCAACAATCCCATTGCGGTTGGCAACCAGGCAGGTCAGGATATTGAGCTTGATATCAAGTTTGACCTTGCCGGTGCAGGTATCAAGTCCGCATGGACAAGCAGTGCAAAGGCTCCCGTTATCTGTCTTGACGGTACTGTCGGCGTAGGTGATACTACGGTCATGTCAACGGTTGCCCTTAAGAGGGACGTATGGTATCACGTCCTCTTCGACGTAGATTCGGCAAACAACAAGACCACGATATACATTGACGGATATCCGGCGGGCACGGTCTCCGACGTTCCGACATATTATGAAAACAGTCAGACCCTATGGCAATGGGACAAGGTGTCCATTGATAACCTCACCGTAGGAACGTATTCCGAGAATTTTGAAAGTGCTACCACGTTCGGTACGTCCGGACAGGGTGCCCTTACAGTCTACGACTTCCCCACGGAAAGCGAAATTCTTTTTGCCAACATCACTGCCGAAAAGGAGCTTTCCGGCGAGGCATATCTCATTGAGGCTTCCAACAATACTCCATATGCATTTTTCGGACAGAATTCCGACTGCCTTATCAATCCCAACGGCAGTAGTTACATTCTCACCTTCTCCATTGCATTGCTTCCCGCAACCGCTTATGGCGAGACAAAGAGCGATCCGTATATAGAGTTCTGGCTTAATAAGAGCTGCCAGAGAAGAGTAAGGATCGGTACGACCTTTGCGGGAATGCAGCTTGACAATGATACGTCCGATTTTCTGGGATATAAGTGGGGAGAGGCTACTCTCGATAACAGCCACAACGTAACTATCGTATTTAACAACGGTAGCGACAAGACGTCCATTTACATTGATGAAGAATTCATTTGGGAAGGTCCTGCAGGTGTTGAATGGATGGATCGCCTTATCGGTACCGTCACAAACGGCTCCGCTATTCTTGACAATATCCACATCTACGACCTTAAGTACAATGAGAAAGCTGTCAACGTGGTGACCGGTAAGGACTCCGAATACAGAGCTGTTAACGTTGATGCAGAGGACTTCTGCACTACCAACGGACATATCGTCGGTGACACAACGAAGACACTTCAGGAGACCTGCTACAGTGGCGGCGTCATCACGACGGTCTGCGCTATCTGCGGCGAGGATCACTTCTCCTCCGAGACCGACAAACTTGAGCATAACTGGAACTCATACCCCCGTTATAACACGGCGAAGAGTGCTACAGCCACAACGGACGGCATAGCATATTGGACTTGCAGCAACTCAGGCTGTACCGATAGGATAGAGGGCAACAGAATACTTGCTACAGACAAGTACACGGGCGAGATCTACGCTGATTTCGATTTTGAAAACGGCGAGGTCATGAACACGATCCAGAGTGGAGCTATGTTCACAGAGGCGAACAACTACTCCTTCACCGGCGGTGTTCTCAACATTGACGATTCCTGTGATTCGGCATACCACCAGTTCAGCGACCTGAGAAATACAAACAGAGGCTTCACGGCTTCCTTCGATTTCAAGTACGGCCACACCTACGATACGGGCGACACGGGCAAATCCCTTGAGTCCGGCGGCTACGGCCACAGCCTGTACTTCTGGTTCGGTGGATCCAGCGGTATTGCAAACAAGGCAGGTATTGACTTTGATAACAACAGAGCCTTCATTATGAGTGACAACAAGGCGTTTACTACGGTAGCAGCTCCGGTCTCGCTCAATGACGGCGAGTGGCACAACATCGTATTCAGATGCCGCACCACGTCCGACGCGGAGTTTGACAACGAAGACTACGGATATGCGACCATCGAGATCGACGGTCAGGTAGTTGCCTCCATCGAAGGTGAGGATGCATACTGGTATCTGGGTGATCATATGGGTCATATCATCCTGCGTAACTTCGGTATCAATTGTCAGATAGACAACCTTATCATCGGTTCTCCCGATCTTACTTTGAATCTTGATGATGTAGCAGTAGCCGGGGATATCAACGGCGACGGCAGAACAACGGTCTTGGATCTGCTCATTCTGAGAAAGGTAGTTGCCTGCGGCAACAACTACGGCCTTGATCTCACCACAGCGGATGTCAACGGAGACGGATACATCAACGCTGCCGATGTCCTGGCTATCAGATTGATCCTTAAACACTGAGTTTTCCACGGATGACCGTATAACCGAAAGGGGCGCCAGCGCCCCTTTTTGGGTCGTTTGCGAGAACGAAAAATAAATACGGGGAGGACTTTTCAAAGTCCTCCCCGTTTCTCTTTTTCCCAAATACTCGTTTTATTGCGGAGGTAATTCGTGGGGCAGGCCGCAAATAATGCCACCGGACAATACCGCTTGTTCTGTGCTATAATACTCATGGTGATCAAGTCATTTACGCTGTTTTTGTGCGCAAGCTGAGGTTGGGGGGTGATTGCTTTTTCTTTTTTTGCTTTTCGGTTGGAGCGATACATTTTTCCGGTCTCATATCTATTGGGCTCTACATTTTTGTGTGTGGGGCTCATTTTGGTCTTGTATTGACTTTTTTCTTAGGGGATGTTATTATAGCAATAGAATTATATCGGTGTGGGGTAATGGTATGAAAAAATCACTTTCTTTCGGGCTTGCTATTCTGATCTGTTTCTCATTTTGCGGATGCGGCTTCCTTGGTGACATTGCGGACATGGTGAATAATGACGAGGCGGTTGCCAAGTTTTTTTGATCTTGACGGGATATCCATTGAGCTGACGTCTGATTTTTTGAGGACGGATTTTGTGAACGAGGAATTTGATTTTATCGTAGGTACCGAATACCTGACGGTGATGGGTATCAAGGTTGACGATAATGGCAGCGGTATCATAGACTACAGCGTTCTTGAATTCGCAGAGCAGTTTCGACCGTTGCTTGAAAGTGATGATCCTTCCGACATTACGGTAACTGACGGGATCCCAACGTTTCAATACCGTTCCGTTTCGGACGGCATCGATCAGACTAACGCTGTCATGTTCTACAAGGGCAGTGACTGCTTTTGGGTCGTCAGCTTTATTACGAGCACCGATGTTTTTGACGGCACCTATGATGAGATAATAAAGTATGCAAAGACGGTGAAGTGTGACTGAGGATGCTCATTTGTAAGACATGCATTTGGCGGATGTAGATGAGTGGCGTGTAAAACATAAAAAGGATCGGTGTTTTGTATGAAAGAACGTATCAAGGCGGTCATTATAGGGGTGCTGGTGCTTTCGCTTGCAGTGGTACCGTTTGGCGGTTATTTCGGCTCTGTTTCTTACGGTGCGGAGGCCGCCGCCGTTGAGATGCCCACTGCGGAGGAGATAACCGGAATGCCGCGGTATGACGGGCGTGAATACGGTATCATTACTCCCGTGAGGGATCAGGGTTCTACTAATCTTTGCTGGGCCTATTCCACTATTGCGGCATCGGAGGCAAGCCTTTTGAAGAGCGGAGTTGTCTCTTCTTTTGAAATCTCCTCTCTTGATCCCGTTGCGGCGGCATACCGTGTTTACAAGCGGGAGAGCGATCCTCTCGGTAACACCAATGGGGAATGGAGCTCGGTCAACTACCTTACCGCTACGGGAAGTCCCGCAAAGCTTGCAAGGCTGTTTTCCATGTGGTGGGGGCCTGTAAAAAGCGGCAACACCGGACAGGATCCGTTTGCGGATCCGATTTGCCGGTTTGAAAATGCCTTTTATATTCCCGAAAACAAGGATGACCCGGTGCAAAGGATCGCAGATATCAAAGAAGCGGTGGCAAGATACGGTGCCGTTACCTTCCAGTACAACAATTTGAGAGAAGTGGAGTATTACAATCCGAAAAATGAGACCGGATCGAATTCCTCTCCTCATGCTTGCACGGTCATCGGCTGGGACGATAACATTCCCGCCGACAACTTCGTTCCGAACGGTGCTTCTCAAAACGGCGGATGGCTTGTGAAGAACAGTTATTCCTCGCTTGGGTATTTTTGGCTCTCCTACGACAATACGAGCTCGACCGTATTTGCCTTTACCTACGCTGAGGCCGACAAGTACGACTACAATTACTACTATGACGGCGGGCTTGAGGATTTCTCCTTAAGGCGTGACAAGACTGTTGCAAACGTGTTCAAGGCAAAAAAAGGCACGTCCGCCAATGGGGAGTTCATTAGTGCTGTTAACGTTGGAGTTGAAGGTGAGGACGTGACCCTTGAGATCGAAGTGTTCAAGGGGCTTGATTCTCCCTATGGCGGTCAAAGCAACGTTCCGACCGCAGGAAAGTCCCAAGGAAAAACGGCGGTGACTCTTGATCACGGCGGATTTGTAACGGTGGAACTTGACCGTGCGGTACGGGTGGAAAAGGACGAGTGGTTCTCGGTGATCGCACGGGTGTCAAATGACAGCGGGGATTGCAAGATCATCACTGCTTACAAGGATGCCATGGACCTTTCCTATTACGGAAGCGGTGACAATTGGTCAAAACTCGGCAATTTCGTGGGGCGGGTGAAGGCGTTTACTTCTCTTAAGCTCCTCGGTGACGTTGATCTGAACGGCAAGGTGACGTCTCTTGACGTGCTTTTGCTGAGAAGGATCCTATCGGGGCAGGGCTCTGCTGCCGACTTCGGAACTGCCGATTATGACGGTGACGGCAGGATAACGGCAAGAGATATTATGGCTCTCAGAAGAGTGATGGCGGCTTCGTCGCAATGATACTAAAACGTCGCCAAAGAGTAACCTCTTTGGCGACACGGCTTTTGACAGTTTGAAACGTTTTCAGTGCAGTGGCTTCTGCATCAAAGCACGAAGAACATTATACTGACCGCTTGAAGTAGGCTTCCCAGTACTACGAAAACGTGGAACACCGTGTGAAATACGGTGTTTTTCTTTTTTCCGACACCGTAGAGGACGGCGCCCACGGTATAGGAGATACCTCCCGCAAGAAGCCATGAAAACCCGACAATCCCAATGCAGGCGACCGTTGCTTTGAGGGCGATAACGATGCACCAGCCCATGCCGATATAGCACGCCATGGAGAGCTTCAGATACTTATTAGGATCGATAGCAGTGAACGTTGCCGCCATTGCAGCAATTCCCCATTCGATACCGAATATGGTCCAAGCGAGCGCGGGATGCTCCGGTCTGATAGCGGCGAGAAGGATCGGCGTATAAGTTCCTGCGATCAGGAAATAGATAGTACAGTGGTCGATGACCTGCATTACCTTTTTGCCGATGCAGTGATGAAGGCCGTGATAGATGCTTGAAACGCCGTAGAGGCATATCATGGACGCTCCGTAGATCGAAGAGCCGACCACTCCCCAAACGTTGTGATCAAGTGCCGCTATAATGACCGAAAGAGTGAGCACGGCAATTCCGAGTGCTCCTCCCACGATATGAGTTATCATGTTGGCTATTTCTTCTCCTCTTGAGTAACTCGGAAGAGTTCTTTCGGCAAGTGGAGTTCTGGGTGTTCTTGTCATTTTGATACCTCGCTTTTCTGCGGCAACTGCCGCTTTGTGATCTTATGGTACTGCAGGGGGCAGGAAAAAGCAACCTACTTCGGCGCATCCGGATACTACTTACAACACAGGCGGTTCTACAGGCTGCATTTTCTACTCTACCGACGGTACTCCGACAGTAGAATCTCCTTGTATGACGGGAGCTTGCGGCTTTTTAAAATGAGTTGTTGACTTTTGTCCGAAAGAATAGTAAACTTGATTGAAAAACGATTTGATGACCGGAAATGATCCGGATATCAAAGCGGCAAATGAAAAGAAGGTGTTTTGGAATGAGAGATCTTGAAGAAGCAAGAAGATTTTTTGAAAAGGACAGATACGCAGTGGGACTTACCGGCGCCGTTATCGAGGACGTAAAAGACGGATATGCGAAGGTCTCCGTCCGGATAACCGATGACCACAGAGGTGCCCACGGGCAGGTTATGGGGGGAGTCCTCTTCACCCTTGCGGATCTCGCCTTTGCGGTGGCATCCAATGACGAGGATCACTTCACCGCCACCGCCTCCTCCAATATCAGTTTCATCGCCGGAGCAAAAGGGGGAAAGCTGACGGCGGAGGCACATCTTGTGAGAAACGGAAGAAGGCTCTGCTTTGCCGAGACCGAGGTAAGGGACGAAAGCGGCGAACTCATTGCCGTGGTTTCCGTCACGGGAGTCCACATATGAAGGACGGTCTCAACGCCGGTAATTTCGAGATAGAAAGGAAATATCTCATCGAGTATCCCGACTGCAATATGCTACTTTCAAAAGACGGTTGCAGGCGACTTGATATCACGCAGACATACCTTTCCTCTGTGGGCGAAACTGAGCGCAGAATACGACTGGTAAGAGAAGGGGACGAGGTAAGATACTATAAGACGGAGAAAACGCCCGTAAACAGCCTTAAACGGCGCGAGGAGGAGACCCTGATCGACTACGTCGAGTACGATGCCATCCTCAAAGCGGAAAAGCACCCGCGCGTGCTCTCGAAGACCAGATATTCAATCCCATTTGACGGTCACATTATCGAGATCGATATCTACCCATTTTGGAATGACCGTGCAATAGCCGAGATGGAATTGTCAAGCGAAAGGGAGACTGTCGCATTGCCGCCTTTTATCAAGGTCGTAAAAGAGGTGACGGGAGAACCGCAATACAAAAACAGCTCCCTTGCGAGGGATGAGTGATACCATCTCCACTTATTAACGGAAAAACGGAAAAAAGCAGGTCTTAAAAAGACCTGCTTTTTTGGAGCTGGGAATGGGACTCGAACCCACGACCTGTTGATTACGAATCAACTGCTCTACCAACTGAGCCATCCCAGCGAACCTGTGCCCGGTTCCATGAAGCCGATGCACATGCTATTATACAACAGTTTTTCTGATATGTCAACCGTTTTTGGTTGTATTTTTTTCTTTCTGCGGGATCGGTGATTATCTTCGGTGTTGATACGCTCTTTGAAAACTGCTTGGAGAGGGACGATCCGTTTTATCCACAGCTTTTTGAGGATGCTGACAGATGAGGTGGGTCTTGACGGCTGAACGGCAAAGAATAAAAAGCGGGCGACGTGCCCGCTTTTTACTATTGTATTATTGATCATGGGACGGTCAGTTTCCATCGTAGACCCAGGCGAGGCCGTAGTCGTCTGCCACGGGGATGTCCTCGGGTAGGAAGAATGCATCCCAGATATTGACCTGGTCATCGCCGTTATTTGCGATCTTCATGGAAGGGGAATATTCTCCTCTGAAGCAGGAGATGTGGACGTGGGAGCCTTCTGCATAGCCGGCGGTGCCCATTTCGTAGAAGTCCTCTCCTTGGAGTATGATCTGGCCGAGGTAGATATCACTGATATCGTTGTCGTGCATGAAGAGCACGGTCATGTAGTCCAGTGAGCCGTCGGCGTAGAGGACTTTTGAGAGGCTCTGCAACCAGACCACGTTACCGGAGGCTTTGTTGATGGCAACTACTTTTGACGTGAAGGGGGCGAAGATAGAGTCCCCTTTGTAGGTCTGGATGTCCGTTGCGTTCTGTCCCATATGGGAGTAGATGTCGAAGGGTCCCTGCGTTACGAGGAGCTCGTCTGCGGGATACATCGCTTTTTCACCGACCCCGTCCTGCGCCGATGAGCCCCAGGTCTCGAATGTCCATTTGGACACGATCCCCTCGCCGTTTTCTTCCGATAGGACGACGGCGGCGCCGTCGATGCCGTTTGTGGGGGCGGATAAGTATTTTGTTTCATCGGTGGAAAGCACTATGTATTTGTCCCCGGTGGTTTTGTCGTCTTTTATGAAGAACGTTGCGGCATAGGGGGATGCAATACCGTAAAGTCCCACCTTGTCACGTATCGGATCCCAGCCCACTGCGCGGTTGTATCCGCCGTGACTGCAGGCGGCGTACAGTGTGAACGTTCCGTCGTCGTTCATTACGGCACGGAAACGTTGAGTTATGTCATCGGTTTTTTGCCAAACCGTGACGGCAATACCTTCGTAGTCGTTGTTTGCTCCGTCTGTGTCCACGTTGAAGCACATTCCGACGTCGCTCAAAGTGATGGTGTAGTAGCCGTCTTTCAAGGTGCGATATTTCGTTTCATCCGAAAAATAGACAGTTTGGTCGGGAGTTTCTCCGTTTTCCACCTGAGTATTTGCCGCTTCAAGAGCAAGTCTCTTGGAGCCTTTTCCGACAGATGAGGCGTTGACGGTGTTGTCACTTTGGGGAAGGCTTTGGGGAGCCTCCTCTGCTGCGAGGACTGTCAAAGCTGCCATTACTGCGGCGATCAGGGGGAAGACGAGAAGGATCAGCTTCCTTTTCACTATTACCTCCGAAATTCGAAATACCCGAGCATTGAAGCCACAGGAGTATCAAATCTTGGCACAGGATGCGCCTGCCGCCAAGGTCAATGCCTGAGTAAGCGATCAGGTCCCGGTTTCGGGCACCATTAAAAGACATTATAGCACATTATTTCGCTTTTGTCAAATCTGCCTATTTCGGGCCGCATAATTCGGGGTAAAGATGCCGAAATTTTGTTGAATTCCGACAGATGAAAGGGATCATGTTATCGGTTGGGGCTATCTTCTATTGCCGCTTTTCGGGAGACGGCGGCTCTTATTCTTTCAAGATCGAATTTCGGCTCTCTTTTGAACGTGAAGATGCCGTTTTTTTCCTGCATAACGTCGGTGAACTGAGTGTAGCAGAATCCCATGACGGCAGGATTTTCGAGAAGTGCCTTGCACAGTTCTTCAAAACGGTACAAAAACTCCTCTTCGCTTTCGGGTCTGTCGCCGTAGCCCCAGCCTGTTGAGGAACCGTCTCCGCAGTCCCACATGGTGCCGCCGAATTCGGAGACGAAGAAGGGGACGCAGCCGTCGTAGACCGGGGTATCGCTTCCGCTTTGGAAGGCTTTGCCGCCTTCAATACCGGCGTAGCGGGATGCAAAGACCTTTGGATCCTGTTCGTAATCGTGGACGTCGAAGATGTCGCTCTTCTTTGAATGATAGAAACCGCTGACATCGATCACCGGTCTTGTGGGGTCAAGCCTCTTGGTGAGGCGGTAGATATCCTCGGTGAAGCGATGGGCATCGGGAGTCCATGTCTCATTGAGAGGGCACAGACCGATGATCGAAGGGGAGGAGAAGTCCCTTTCAAGCGCTTCCGTCCATTCCGGTATCATCGCCTTGTAAGCGCCCTCCATCAGGGTGTCAAGTCCCCAGTTGGGATACTCGCTCCAAATCAGGTAGCCCATTTTATCTGCGTGAAAGATCCATCTTTCTTCAAAGATCTTCATGTGCATCCTGGCTCCGTTGAAGCCGGCAGACATGGCAAGTTCGATATCACGCTTCAGATCTCCGTCCGTAGGGGCGGTGTAGATGCCGTCCTCGTAATATCCCTGATCCAATACCAGCCTTTGGAAGATGCTTCTTCCGTTGAGAAGGAGTCTGTTTTTTTCGACAGCGATGCTCCTCATTCCGAAATACGTCGTGACCCTGTCCTCTCCTGCGGTGATGCAAAGGTCGTAGAGCGCTCCTTTGCCGATGTCCCAAAGTATCGGTCTTTTTATCTCCATTTCGAAGGTGACGGTGTGGGAGGATATCTTCTTTTTCGATGCAGAGACGGGCTTTCCTTCAAATGATGCCTCGGTATGGAGAGTCTTCGGCAGGACATTGCCGTCAAATATCACCGTTACGTGGACTTTTTCGTTTTCCGGGTCGGGGACGGTCTTTACCTGCTTTACAAAGGTTTCGGGGACGCTCTCAAGCCACACCGTCTGCCAAATGCCGGTGCACCTGGTGTAGAAGCATCCGTAATTATCTTTTTTTGCGGACTGTTTTCCGGAGGGCTGAAGCGGATCCGCCGTATCGTCCATTGCTTTGAGGATAACCGTGTTCTCACCGCTCTTAAGCTGATCCGTGATATCGAACGAAAATGGGGTGTAGCCTCCGAAATGCTCCCCGATGAATGCTCCGTTGAGCCACAGGGAGGCATGGTAGTCCACCGCTCCGAAGCGAAGGAGGACACGCCGCTTTTTGATGGGTATCTCCGGCGTAAAGTTTCGTCTGTACCAGACACATCTTGAAAAGTCCGTGTCCCCGATCCCCGACAGCTTAGACTCCGGTGCAAAGGGGACGGTTATTTTAAGGGGCATGGCTCTTCCGCTTTGAAGGTCGTTTTCGCAAAGCTTCATCTCACGGTCAAACTCGAAGTCCCACTCTCCGTTGAGGCACTGCCATGTGTCGGGGCTTCTCTCAAGCCTCGGACGTGGGTATTCGCTTCTCGGAAGTTCTTTTTTCATCATGATCCACTTCTTTTCTGCTGTGATATCGGGTGCTGTTCTTAATATAGCACAGGTGCCCCGCTTCGTCAATTTATTTTTTCATTAAAATGGCTTTCGGGCGTTGTAATTTGCTCTGAAAGATGGTAGAATATTTTAAACAGCGCCGACAGGGTATTTCGGCGCATGAACGGCACTTTCGACGGTGTTTTGCCGTTTGCAAGTGACGGATATTAACGGGACGGTTTTTACGATGGCTGATAGGGAAGCGGTGAAAAAGAGGATAGATGAGCTGAGGGGGCTTCTCAGGTACCACTCGGCGCTTTACTATGAAAAAGACGAGCCTGAGATCAGCGACTACGAGTACGATATGATGTTTGAGGAGCTGAAGCGGCTTGAGGGGGAGATGCCGGAATATGATTTGCCGGACTCTCCGACCCACAGAGTCGGAGGACGTGCCACTGATAAATTTGCTTCGGTGGAGCACAGGGTGCGTCTCGGCAGCCTTGTGGACGTTTTCGATCACGAGGGTGTTGCGGCATTCGTGGAGCGTTCGAAAGAAAAGCTTCGGGAGAACGGAGAGAGCGGTGTCCGTTTCACGGTCGAGCCCAAGATCGACGGGCTCTCGGTGTCTCTTATCTACCGTGGCGGGCGCTTTTTCTGCGGTGCTACGAGAGGTGACGGCCTTGTGGGTGAGAACGTTACGGACAATCTGGCAACGGTGAAGACGATACCGAAGACTGTCCCCTGCAGGACCGATGAGATGTGTGTCAGAGGCGAGGTCTACATGCCGAGGGGAACCTTTGAGCAGTTGAATCTTGAAAAGGCGGAGGCGGGGGAAAAACTCTGGGCAAATCCGAGAAATGCCGCCGCAGGATCCCTAAGACAGCTCGATCCCGCCGTCACTGCAAAGCGCGGACTCGATATCTTCGTGTTCAACATGCAGTATGGGGAACTCTTTGAGGACGGACGTGAGGTAGCCACGCATTCTCAGTCGGTGGCGAGGATAAAAGAACTCGGCTTTCCAACGGTGGATATTCTCACTTTAACGGACGATACGGATGAGATAATAGCCGCCATTGAAAAACTCGGTGAGATGAGAGATTCCTTGCCCTACGGTATCGATGGGGCGGTAGTCAAGGTCGATGCACTGTATCAAAGGCGGATACTCGGTGAGAATACCAGCACGCCCAAGTGGGCGGTGGCGTACAAGTTCCCACCGGAAGAAAAAAATACTAAACTGAGGGACATCACCCTTCAGGTGGGGCGCACCGGTGTGCTCACTCCGACTGCGGAGCTTGAAAGCGTCAGACTTGCCGGTACTACGGTCTCCCGTGCCACCCTTCACAATATCGACATAATAAGAGAGAGGGATATCAGGATCGGGGACACCGTGACCGTCAGAAAGGCGGGGGATATCATTCCGGAAGTGGTGGGCCCCGTAAAAAAGGAGCGTGACGGCTCGCAGGTGCCTTACGTTTTTCCGAGACTCTGCCCCTCCTGCAACGGGGAATTGGTCTTTGACGACTGTGCGGACAGCTGGGAAGAGGGAAGCGGTGCCGTCAGATGCATCAACGCCTCCTGCCCCGCTCAAGCCAGCCGCCGAATGATCCATTTTGCCTCAAAGGGAGCGATGGACATTGAAGGAATGGGCCCTAAGATTGTGGAACTTCTCATGGGAGAGGGGCTTCTCTCGGACGTGTCCGATATTTTCAAACTGACTGCCGATGATATAAAAGACCTTCCCGGAAAGGGTCAACTTTCCGCAGACAATCTTATCCGCGCCATAGAAAAGTCCAAGAGCGCCGGGGCTGCAAGATTGCTATTTGCTCTCGGTATCAGGCACACGGGAGAAAGTGCCTCCGAGTCCGTTATGAGACATTTCGGCTCGTTGGAAGCCCTCTACGGCGCTACGGAAGAGGAACTTTGTCAGATCGACGATATCGGTGCCGTAACTGCACATTCCATAGTTGAATTCTTCTCCCTTCCTCAAAACAGGGAGCTTTGCGAGAGGCTTAGTGAGTACGGGGTGGTGACTGCCCTTAAGGAGGGTGAACTTGAAGCGCCTTCGGTATCTCTTGAGGGGCTGACGTTCGTCCTTACCGGGAAATTCCCGGTGATGACGAGAGACGAGGCTTCCGCTCTTATCAAGAAAAACGGCGGAAAGGTCTCCTCTTCGGTCTCGAAAAAGACGTCCTACGTGGTAGCGGGAGAAGATGCGGGCTCAAAACTTACCAAGGCCGAGGAACTCGGAATAACGGTGATAGACGAGGATTCCCTCCTTGAGATGATCGGTGGTGGCTCCGTTGGCTCTTAATGTGACACTTACCGTCCTTGTGGCGATGATCGGATGTCTTGTCATTCTATGTGCTGTCTTTACGGCGATGTTTTTCAGAATGGGGATGTCAAGATATTTGAAGAGGAGCGACAGATTGAAGCCTTCCGCCTTTGACAAAAAGGGACGCCCCGAAAACTACTCCGACATTCCGAAGAAGCTTGACCCGTTGAAAGCCGAGATGAGAGCCTGTGCCGAGTGGATGAGAAATTCAAATTTCGAAGAGCACGATATCACGTCCTTTGACGGGCTGAAGCTTCACGGAAGATTCCTTCCCGCAGACGGTGAGATGAAGGGTATCATCCTCATGATGCACGGATTTCGTTCCAATCCGATCCACGATTTTTCCTGTGCGGTGAAGTGCTTTCATGAGATGGGCTACGGTTGCTTTCTGCCTTATCAGCGCGCCCACGGCGACAGTGAAGGGAAATACATTACATTCGGAGCCTTTGAACGCTTTGACTGCCGTGATTGGGCGATGTTCATAGGAGAGAAGTACTCCGGATATCCATTGATACTTGACGGGGTATCCATGGGGGCTACAACGGTGCTTGCGGCATCGGGGCTTGACCTTCCCTCCAACGTGAAGGGGATCATTGCCGATTGCGGCTTCACGTCACCGTACGATATCTTCGAGGCTGTGATGAAAAACGCTTTCAAACTGCCGAAGTTTCCCCTCTTCTACACGGTGAGAGCGGTGACAAGGCTGATCGCGGGTTTTGATCTTGAGGACTTTTCCACGGTGGAAGAAGTCAAAAAGAATTCCTTGCCGATCCTTTTTGCCCATGGGGAGGCGGACGATTTCGTTCCATGCGAGATGTCCCGCCGCGGATACGAGGCGGCAATGGGCTGTTGTAATGCTACTCTTTTTACCGTGCCCGATGCGGGACACGGGCTGTCATTTCTCGTTGACAGAGAGGGCTACCTAAGATTACTTGACAGATTTTTGAGGGACTGCACCGATACGGGCGGGACCTTTTCGGAGGTATCAAATGAAACTCAGTGAGATGAAGCCGGGAGAAAAATGCAGAGTTACCGCCGTCGGAGGCGAGGGAGAGCTTCGCATAAGACTACTTGACATGGGGATAATACCCGGCACTGTGGTGGAGATAGTAAAATACGCTCCTATGGGAGACCCGGTCCAGATAAGACTGAGAGGGTACGAACTGACACTTCGCCTTTGCGACACCGCAAAGATCGAGGGAGAAAAACTGACGGATAACGATTGATCGGAGGACCGTGTTTTGAAGATCGCGCTAATTGGAAATCAAAACTGTGGCAAGACGACGCTTTTTAACCGGCTGACGGGAGAAAATGCCCATGTTGGAAACTTTCCCGGCGTCACGGTGGAAGGGAAGACGGGAAACGTGAAGGGACGGCACGATGCAGTGATCACCGACCTTCCCGGCATCTATTCCCTGAGACCTTACAGCGCTGAGGAGATAGTCAGCCGTGACTACATAATAGACGGGAAGCCGGACGTGCTTCTCAACATAGTGGATGCTACCAACCTTGAGAGAAATCTCTATCTGACTATTCAACTTATTGAGATGAGAGTTCCCATGGTGGTGGCTCTCAATATGATGGACGAGGTCAAAGCCGCAGGCGGATCCATCGACGTGGAGGCACTTTCAAAGGGGCTCGGAGTGACGGCAATACCCATCAGTGCCGCTAAGAACGAGGGGATAGACGAACTTCTTGATGCCGTTTTTAAAGCGGCGGAGGGAAGGATATTGCCCTCCCCCGGCGACACCTGCGAAAAGGGAGCGATCCACCGCTGTATCCACTCTCTGTCCCACATGATAGAGGACCACGCAGAGGCGTTCGGTATCTCTCCCCGATTTTCCGCCATGAAGATGATAGAGGGGGATGAGAGATTCACCGAGAGGTTGAAACTGTCCCAAAACGAGCTTGAAAGTGCCGAGCACTTGATAATAGAAATGGAGAGCGAGAGCGGACTTGACCGAAATGCCGCCATCGCCGGAATGAGGTACGATTTTATCGAACGGGCTTGTATGCCGGCGGTAAGACTGCCGGGAGATGCTCCCGAACACGCCCGCAGTGTCAAGATCGATAAGATACTGACTCACAGAGTCTTTGCGATACCGATCTTCATCCTGATACTGTTTCTGATATTCTGGCTGACTTTTGATGTGGTGGGAAGCCGCCTGTCGGATCTTCTGTCCCTCGGCATCGATGCAGCCATAGAAGCGGTGGACGGGGCACTTGTCGCCTACGGTATCAATCCCGTGGTGCGGTCTCTTGTGGTGGACGGTGCGCTGTCCGGAATCGGAAGTGTTCTCAGTTTTCTCCCCATTATCGTAGTTCTGTTCTTCTTTCTCTCCCTTCTTGAGGATACCGGCTACATGGCGAGGGTCTCCTTCGTCATGGATAAGTTGCTTCGTCAGATAGGTCTTTCCGGTAGGAGCTTCGTTCCGATGATCATCGGTTTCGGCTGTACCGTGCCTGCGGTAATGGCCACAAGGACTCTTTCGTCGGAGAGAGACCGGAAGATGACGATGCTTTTGCTCCCTTACATGAGCTGCAGTGCGAAGATACCCATCTATGCGGTATTTACCGTGGCGTTCTTTCCGGATCACGCTCCTCTCGTTATGCTGACGATGTACGTCGTGGGCATGGCGGTGGGGGTCATTGCCGCACTGATAATGAACAGATTCGTTTTCAGGGGCGCCTCCTCTCCCTTTGTGATGGAACTCCCCAATTACCGACTTCCCAATGCCAAGTCCACCTTCCGCATGATGTGGGACAAAGCGAAGGGATTCATTGAAAAAGCTTTCACTGTGATATTCATCGCCAGCATCGCAATCTGGTTCTTCACAAGTTTCGACCTCAAACTGAATTACACGGCAGATGCCTCCGCAAGCATCCTCGCATACGTGGCAAAGGCGGTGGCTCCCGCCTTTAGCCCCCTTGGATTCGGGGATTACAGAGCGATCATAGCACTTGTTTCCGGATTTTCCGCAAAGGAGGCGGTGGTGAGTACCTTGAGCGTGCTCCTTGGAGTTTCCTCATCTGGACTTTCGGGCGCTCTCTCGCAGATGTTCACCACCCTCAGCGCCTTTTCATTCCTTGTTTTCAACCTCCTCTACACGCCTTGCGTTGCGGCGGTGGCAACTTACAAGAAGGAATTTTCCTCCCGTCTTAAGACGGTGGGAGTGGTGGTGCTTCAGTGCGCTGTGGCTTGGGTCGTTGCTTTTGCAGTCTACCGGCTCGGAGTGCTGGTCACGGGGCTCGTATGACGCCGTTCGACATAGCCGTCTTGATACTGACGGGAGTTTTTCTCGGCTTTTGTGTCTTTCTCCTGTCAAGACGGAGAAAAAGGAAAAAAGAGTGTGGAGGCTGCGTGTTTTGCGGATGCGGATGCAGTTCCTGCTGTAAAAAAGACGGACGGAGTGCTCCGAAAAAATTATGAAAGGATCCATCATGAAAACTAAGAACTTAGTGATGATTGCGCTTGCCGCCGCTGTCATCTGTGTGCTGTCGCCTCTTTCATTTCAAGTGGGAAGCATCCCGATAACTTTTGCGACCTTTGCGGTATGTCTTGCGGCGTCTGCGGTGGGAAAATGGAGAGGATGTGTTGCCGTGGCGGTCTACATTGCCCTCGGCGCTGTCGGGATGCCGGTATTTTCCTTCTTCAAGGGAGGCGCTCATGCCATATTCGGCTTGAGCGGCGGTTACATCATCGGATATCTCCCCTGCGCGCTTGCAGTCGGTATCATAGTGGATGCGGCAAAGGGAAAACTTTGGGCGTTTCCGGTATCCATGGTGATCGGTATCTTCCTTTGCTATCTTTTCGGAACGGCGTGGTACGTTTTGTGGACCGGCACCGAGGTGGGAACCGCGGTCGCGGTCTGTGTAGTCCCGTTTTTACTCTTTGATGCCGGCAAGATAGTTCTCGCCTCGCTGATCGGATACAATTTGAGACGGTCGGTGGAAAAGATATGAATCAAGGCCTCCTTTTTCGGAGGCTTTTTCATTTGAAATATTCCGGATGTTCACCTGTTTTTCAGAAAACGGACCTTGCATCTTCCGAAAGGAGAGGTAGAATAGTTAACATCGGTAATCAATTTGAAAGGAGGATATGATGGAGTTAAGACATGAGGTCAAGCACGGGATAACTTACGGTGAGATGCTGACTCTCGAAAGAAGGCTTGAAGCGATGATGGCGCCTGATCGCCATTATAAAGACGGTATCTACCGCATTCGAAGTCTCTACTTCGATGATGAAGAGGACACCGCACTTTATGAGAAGCTCGACGGGGTATCCCCCAGATCCAAGTTTAGAATAAGGTTCTATAACGGGGATACTTCCTACATCGTGCTTGAAAAGAAGAGCAAGATATCGGGGCTCTGCAAAAAGGAACAGCTCCGTATCGGTGAAAGTGAGGCAAGGAGCCTTGCGAAGGGAAAGATGCCAACGGCGTTGCCGGATCACGGCATTTTAAGGGATCTTGCCCTTGAGTTGAGACGTCGGGGACTTGCACCGAAAACTTGCGTGGAATACGAGAGGCGGGCTTTCGTTTTTCCTGCAGGTGGAGTCAGAGTGACAATTGACCGTGATATCGGCTCGTCTTTTGACACGGATGCGTTTTTTGACAGCCCGCTCTTTGTCCCGGTGGAGGGGAGGATCCTTGAGGTGAAATGGAATGAGTTTCTTCCAGATGCCGTCAGGGATGCCGTCGCTTTGGGCTCCTGCATGAGCAGTGCCTTTTCAAAATACGCCGCCTGTCGGGTGTTCGGCTGATGCGGAAAACATATTACAAGGAGAAACAAAAATGAATTTCGGAGATATTTTCAAATCGAGCTTTCTTGAGAACTTTAAGAGCGTCAGCATAGTGGACATGGCAGTGGCGCTGATACTGGCCTTCGGGGTAGGCGCCTTCATATTCTTCGTCTACAGGCGGACCTATTCGGGAGTGATGTATTCGGCCTCCTTCGGAGTGACACTGATCGCCCTCACTATGATATCCACGTTCGTGATACTTGCTGTCACCTCCAACGTGGTGCTCTCCCTCGGTATGGTGGGCGCTCTCTCCATCGTCAGATTCAGAGCTGCCATCAAGGATCCCCTTGATATCGCATTTCTGTTTTGGGCTATCGCCGCAGGTATCGTCCTTGCGGCGGGGCTGATCCCTCTGGCGATCATAGGAAGTGTTGCCATAGGAGCGGTCCTTCTCATTTTCGTCAACAGAAAACCCCACTTCAAGCCTTACGTTCTCGTTTTCAGATGTGAGGATGAGGTAAGCGAAGCGGCGGCGGAGAAGTTCGTAAAAGAGAATGTTAAGCGCTCCGTTGTAAAGAGCAAGACAGTGCGCCCCGGTCTGATAGAGGTCAACCTTGAGGTGAGGCTCAAGGATGAGGAAAGCGGATTTGTCACCGGGCTCTCTGCCCTTCGGGGAGTCAGTGAAGCGGTTTTGGCAAGTTACGGCGGCGAGTTTTCAAGATAACGGGAGGACATTATGTCATCAAGCAAAAGGGCAGGGGCTGTCTGTCTTGCCGTTTGCGCCGTCACTATCGTTATAGCGGTGCTCTTTTGCACGCTGGGACAGAACCTTTTTGAAACAGTTGAAAGGGTCTTCGGCTACGAATCAAAGCTGTTTGATACCTCCTTTGTCCACACGGTGGACATCGTTATGAACGATTGGGAGGGCTTCATTGACGGCTGTGAGGACGAGGAGTACGTGCCTTGCGTGGTGGTCATCGACGGGAAGAGCATCAAAAACGTGGGTATCAGGGCAAAGGGAAACACGTCTCTTTCTCAGGTGAAGAGTTACGGAAACGACAGATACAGCTTCAAGATCGAGTTTGATCACTACGAAACCGGTCGGAACTATTACGGGCTTGACAAGCTGAGCCTCAATAACATTATTCAGGACAACACCTACATGAAGGACTATCTCTGCTATGAGATGATGCGCTACGCCGGCGCCGCGTCCCCCCTTTGCAGCTACGCTTACATCACCGTGAACGGTGAGGACTTCGGACTGTATCTGGCGGTCGAGGGGGTGGAGGAGAGCTTTCTTGAGAGAAGCTACGGAATCGACTACGGTGAGCTCTACAAGCCGGACAGCTCCGACATGGGCGGAGGCCGAGGCTTTGGAGGCTTTTTTGAGATGCCGGGGGATCTTGACGGCAACGTGCCTGAGATATCTGACGGTGAAATGCCGAAGGACTTTGAAGGCGAGATGCCGGACGGCGGCGAAAGCGGAGGCGTTGCTCCCGACTTTGGCACCTCTTTCCCGGACGGGGAAAACGGCAGATCGGAGAGACCGAACGGCAACGGAGGAGGATTCGAAAGGCAGGACGGCAATATGAACGGTCCGTCGGATATGAAGAACGGCGTTCCCTCGCTTCCCGACAGAGATATTCCGAAAATGTCCGGTGATGATGAAGCACCGGATGCTCCGGGAAATGAAGGCAGTCAAATGCCGAACGGAGGCATGGGAAACGCACCGACTTTCCCTGAGGGCGAGGAGCTCAAAATGCCAAGCGAAGATTCGAGAGACGCACCGCCGATACCGAATGGCGAGATGCCCGATATCTTCGGCAATAACGCCCCTGACGGTACCGGTGGCTTCAAGGGAGGCGGAAATGACGGTGGTAGGGGAGACTTCGACACCAAGAGCGATGTTTCTCTGATCTATTCGGATGACGATACCGACAGCTATCCAAACATATTCGACAATGCAAAGACGGACGTCACCGACTCGGATAAGGAGCGGCTTATATCGTCCCTTAAAAAACTGAATGAGAACGCGGACATTGAGACTGTTGTAGATACCGAGGCGGTGATAAGATATTTTGCCGTCCATAACTTTGTGTGCAATTTCGACAGTTACACCGGATCCATGATCCACAACTATTATCTCTACGAAAAAGACGGAAAAATGCAGATGATCCCCTGGGACTACAACCTTGCCTTCGGCGGATTCGAGTCCGGCAGCGATGCGACATCCCTTGTCAACTATCCCATCGATTCCCCCGTGTCGGGAGGGGACGTATCGTCAAGACCCATGCTGGCGTGGATCTTCGAAAGTGACGAATTCACCGACAGATATCATGCCGTGATGTCCGAATTCATATCGGAGTATTTTGAGAGCGGATACTTTGAAAGTGAGATAGAACGGGTGAAGGGGCTGATAGCCCCCTATGTGGAAAAGGATCCCACTAAGTTCTGCACTTACGGGGAGTTCGAAAAGGGTGTCTTCACCCTGACAGAGTTTTGCCTTCTCAGAAGAGAGAGCATCAGAGGACAGCTTGAGGGTACCGTGATCTCGGTGTCGTCAAGCGGGGACGACGCAAGGACGGGATGGATCGATGCCTCCCACATCACGGTGTCCGATATGGGCTCTATGATGGGCGGAAAAAAGGTCGGATCGATAAGGTGAACCCGAATTTTAAGAGGCTTGAAAAAACGTATCAAGACGGGTTATCAAGACGCCTTGAGACCGATAGAAGAATGGGACCTGAAGCAGCCTGCTTCGGGCCCTTTTTTTGACATTGCTTCGGTCCGCTGATTTTTTCGGTCACTTTTTGCTTCGCCTGTTTGGACCCCCGAACGTCACTGCTTTTGCTTTTTGTCGACGTTCGGCCTTGGCAAACGCCTTGCCGTCCGTTCTCTCCAACTGCCCCCCGTTTGGAACAACTGTGCCGCACCTCCGGTGCCGTGTCTGCGATCTTTCCCTTCGGCACGTACCGCCATAGGAGGTGGAATAATTAGGAAAAACCGTGGAATTTCACAAAAATGAGGCGTTTTGGTTAGTTTGCTTATGCTAACCGTCATCGGTGGCGACAAAAAGTGAGTTTTTCTATTGCATTTTTATTTGCCTTATGTTATTATATAAGATAAGATTGGGGAAATCGGGACGTACCGTATCGATACGAAGTGTCCCGAGTTTCGATATCGGTCATTAACCGTCGCCTCAAAGTCGGCGGAAAACATTCAAGGAGGGTCATTATGGCTCATATCAGTGAGAACGGCGTTAAGACAGTCTGTGAGATCTGCGACAGATATGCAGATGAAAAAACGCCGCTTATGATGATTCTGAGTGATATCCAGAACGAGTTCGGTTACATTCCGCTCGAAGTTCAGCAGATAGTTTCTCAGAAGACCGGAGTCTCCGTTGCGGAGATCTACGGAGTTGTAACGTTCTATTCTTTCTTCTCTCTCGTTCCCAACGGGAAGTACGTCATCGGCGTTTGCCTCGGTACCGCTTGCTACGTTAAGGGAGCACAGCAGATCATCGACAAATTCTCCGAGATCCTCGGCATCGGCGCCGGCGAGACTACGGAGGACGGACTTTTCACCATTGACGCACTCCGTTGCATCGGCGCTTGCGGTATTGCTCCCGCAGTTACCATCAACGGCAAGGTATTCCCCAAGATGACGGTGGACATGGTAGCTCCTGTTATCGAAGAGTACCGCAAGATGGCTGAGGCCGAATAAGGAAAGCACCTACGGTCGCACAGCGGCCACTTGGAAATGAAAGGCGGAGCTGAAATGAAAATCGGCTGTATTAAGGAACTTCTCGATGCGACGCTCTACTGCGGCGAGGATATGCTCGACTGTGAGGTCTATTCCGCCTGCTGCAGCGACATGATGAGTGACGTTCTTGCATTCGTCAAGGATCAGGGACTTCTTTTGACGGGTCTTGTCAATCCTCAGGTGGTGAGGACCGCCGAGATGATGGACATGGTCTGCATTGTATTCGTTCGCAGCAAGGTGCCGAGTGACGAGATAATCGAGCTTGCCAAAAAGTGCGGTATCGCAGTGCTTGGTTGCGGATACAGAGCGTATGAGGCGTGCGGGCTCCTCTATTCCTCCGGGCTGAAGCCGGAAGGGAAATGAGGATCCGTCTTCGGCAGATCCTGCCGTCAAGGCGCAGAAAGGCGGTCTGAATGTCAGATAATATTACTTTTCATTTTGACGTTGACGGCGAGGACTTTTCCTCTGCGGGAGAGGCTTCCGTTCGCGTCAAGAAAAAGCTGAGGCAGCTTGGGATCGATCCGGAAGTTATCAGAAGGGTCTCCATAGCCATGTATGAGGGCGAGATCAACATGGTCATCCACGCAGAAGGCGGTGCGGCAGACGTAACCGTCACGGGTGACGAGGTGATCATCGTTCTCTCCGACAAGGGTCCCGGAATACCGGATGTCTCCCTCGCCATGCAGGAGGGCTACTCCACTGCGAGAGACAACATCAGGGCATTGGGGTTCGGAGCCGGAATGGGGCTGCCCAACATGAAAAAATACACAGACTCAATGAAGATCGATACCGAGGTCGGTGTCGGCACCACTATCACGATGACGGTGTCTCTTTGACGGACACTGTCGCAAGTAGGCGAGGGGTATTGTTCCCCGGGTACTTTTCCAAGAAAGGCATTGAGATTATGCAGGACTACAAGCACTCGGTCTCCCTTGATATTTCGAAGTGCAAGGGATGCACTGCCTGTTTGAAACGATGTCCCACGGAGGCTATCCGCATCCGCGACGGACACGCACAGATCAACTCGGCACGGTGCATCGATTGCGGTGAATGCATCAAGGTTTGTTCGCACAAGGCGAAGAGGGCGCTCCATGACTCCCTTGAGGGCATGAAATGCTTCAAGGTGATGGCGGCGCTTCCGGCGCCTGCACTGTACGGGCAGTTTGACAACATAACGAGCGCGGATCACGTTATCGACGGTCTTTACAAGCTCGGATTTGACTACGTCTACGAGGTGGCGTGTGCCGCCGAGATAGTTTCGGCGTATACGAGGCTCTACCTCGGACGTGACGATGTCAAGAAGCCTGTCATCAGCTCTGCGTGCCCGGTGATAACCAGAATGATCGGGATGAATTTCCCCTACCTTCTGGACCACATAATGCCGATATTGCCGCCGGTGGAGATAGCCGCCAAGACGGCGAGAGACGGCATCATGAAGGAACATCCGGAACTCAGGAGCGAGGACATTGGTATCTTTTTCATCTCCCCCTGCCCGGCAAAGGTCAGTTACGTTAAGAACGGCTTTGCGGGGGCAAAAAACAATATTGACAGAGTCGTTTCGGTCAGAGATATCTATTTTCGACTGATCGACGTTATGAAGCGTGATGAGTCACCCGAAAACTGTTCATCCTCCGGGATGGTGGGTATCGGTTGGGCATCTACCGGAGGAGAATCCTCTGCGGTGTTCAATGACAGATACCTTGCCGCCGACGGGATAGAGAACTGTATGAGGGTGCTCGAACAGATAGACAACAAGGATTTTTGGGACCTTGATTTCATTGAACTGAACGCCTGCAACGGAGGCTGTGTCGGCGGCGCTATGACGGTTGCCAACGCCTACATTGCCCAAGCGAGGCTCCAGTCACTGAAAAGGTACCTTCCGGTCTCTCCGAACAGACCGGACACTCCCTACATTCCGTCGGAGAGCTTCTCCGATGAGACTGTGCATTACGACGGAGGCTTCTCCCTTTCAAGCGACCGGGGCGAGGCGATGCGGATGATGAACGAGATCGAGAGGATCACCGCTCATCTTCCCGGTATCGACTGCGGCTCCTGCGGGGCACCTACCTGCATGGCTTTTGCCGAGGACGTGGTGAAGAATGAGACCAATGTGGACGAGTGCACGATAATAATGAGGGAGCTTTTCCACGAGTGCCTCGATATGAGGCGACTCGGAGAGATATCCGGCAGGATATCGAACGGCGAGATCGCAAAAAACGACGGCGGTGATAAAAAATGAAGCTTGACACTGTGATAAAAGAGCTTTCGCTGACCCTTTGTGCAGGTGAAGCTCCGGAGGAATTTGACGGAGTCTATGCGGGAGACCTTCTCAGCCGCGCCATGAGCCGTGTTACGGAGGGAGACCTTTGGATCACGATAATGAGCAATGTCAACGTGGTTGCCGTTGCAAGCCTCACAGAGGCGGCGGCAGTCATTTTGGCGGAGAGCGTCCGTATGACGGACGACGTCCTTCAGGCGGCAAGGGAAAAAGAGGTCTGCATTTTGTCATCGAACATGACGGTCTTTGAACTTTGCGAGGCTATCTCGAAGATCGGCTGATAACAAGAACGGGAGGCGACGAATGAAGCACAAATACGATCTTCATATCCACTCGTGCCTCTCCCCCTGTGCAGACGATGAGATGACACCGGGGAACATTGCGACGCTTGCATCTCTTTTGGGGCTTTCGATAGTCGCTATGACAGACCACAACACATCGAGAAACTGTCCCGCATTTTTCGCCCACGCGAAAAGGGTTGGGATCGTACCGGTGGCGGGAATGGAACTGACGACTGCTGAGGATATCCACGTCATATGTCTTTTCGATTCCCTTGAGGGGGCTATGGACTTTGACGGCGAGGTCTCAAGGAGGCGGATACGCATCAAGAACCGACCGGACATTTTCGGACATCAATATATAATGAACGAAAATGATGAGGTGTGCGGCGAGGAGGAGGACCTTCTGATCAACGCAACCACCTTGGATCTGGTCTCGGCGTGGGAACTCTGTGTGTCCCACGGAGGAGTTTGTTATCCGGCTCACATTGACAGAGAGTCGGGAGGTGCGGTGGCTATGCTGGGAGCGTTTCCGGAGTCTCCGGATTATTCCGCTTTCGAGCTGAATAACGGAGGTGCTTATGCCGCATATACGGAGCGTTTTCCGGAGCTTTTGAAAAAACGCTACGTGGTTTCCTCCGATGCTCACAGGCTTGAATCCCTGTCCGACGGAAAGAACTCCTTGGAGATTGAAGATCCGCCGGATGATGTGGGCTCTTATTCCGCATTCATTCGCTCAAGACTTCTTGAGTATCTCAAAGGAGGCGGCAAAGATGGATGAACTGTCTCTCTATATTCTGGATATCACCATGAATTCCGTGAGAGCGGGAGCGGACGATATCAGAATAAGACTTGAGGAAAAGGGCAACACTCTCACCTTCACCGTCAGTGACAACGGCTGCGGAATGACGAGGGAGCAGGTGGAGCGCCTGACCGATCCGTTCTTCACCACAAGGAAGACGAGAAAGGTTGGGCTCGGCATCCCGTTTCTCAAGATGATAGCGGAGCAGACCGGCGGATACGTTGAGGTCGAGTCAAGATCCGAGAAGGAATATTTGGACAGTCACGGCACGGTGACGAGGGCGGTTTTCCACACCGATCACATTGACTTCATCCCTCTCGGAAATATAACGGACACCGTTGTGAGTCTCATCCAAGGCTCTCCCGACACAAATTTCCTTTTCGAACACGAAACGGAAAAGGGATGCGTTCGGCTCTCATGCGAGGAACTGAGGGCGATACTCGGAGACGTTTCTCTCGGAGAGTATGAGGTGCTTGCGTGGATACGGGAGTACCTGAACGAGAACTATCGGGAAATAATGCAAAAATAATTTTTCAAATAAAAACACATCAAATACCAGAAAGGAAATACCGTAATGAAATCCATTGAAGAACTTATGGCGATCAAGGAGAAGATGCAGGACAAGGTAGCACTTCGTCATGCATCCGACGAGATCCGCGTCGTTGTCGGCATGGCAACCTGCGGTATCGCTGCAGGGGCTCGTCCCGTGCTTTCAACATTCGTTGAAGAAGTCAACAACGCAGGCCTTGCGACAAAGGTCACGGTCACTCAGACAGGCTGCATCGGCATCTGCCAGTATGAGCCCATCGTAGAGGTCTTTGAAAAAGACAAGGAAAAAGTGACTTACATCAAGATGACACCCGAAAAGGCGAAAGAAGTAGTAGAAAAGCACCTTAAGGGCGGCACTCCCATAGCCGACTATACTATCGGCACGGAAAAAATATGATTTTGGAGGACAAATCGCAATGTATCGAATTCATGCACTGATATGCGGCGGCACAGGCTGTACTTCTTCCGGAAGCATGGACGTCAAGGAAGCCCTTGAAAAGGAGATCGCCGTACGCGGTCTTCAGGATGAGGTAAAGATCGTCCAGACCGGCTGCTTCGGTCTCTGTGCTCTCGGCCCGATCATGATCGTCTACCCGGAAGGCACCTTCTACAGCAAGGTTACCGCAGACGAGATCCCCGAGATCGTTGAGGAGCACTTCCTCAAGGGACGTCCCGTAGAACGTCTCATCTACAACGATGTGGCAAAGGATCACGATGATGATAAGGTCGCATCCCTTTCCGACACGGAATTCTACAAAAAGCAGAAGAGAGTCGCTCTCCGTAACTGCGGTGTCATCAACCCCGAGAATATCGAGGAATACATCGCAATGGACGGCTACTTTGCACTGGCAAAGGTCCTCAAGGAGATGACTCCCGAAGACGTTATCAAGACCATCCTCGACTCCGGTCTTCGCGGACGCGGCGGCGGCGGATTCCCCACCGGCAGAAAGTGGCAGTTTGCCCGTGCCAGTGTTGCCGACAAAAAGTACGTTGTCTGCAATGCGGATGAGGGTGACCCGGGCGCATTCATGGACCGTTCCGTCCTTGAGGGCGACCCCCACGCAGTTCTGGAGGCTATGGCTATCGCCGGCTACGCTATCGGTGCCGACGAGGGCTGGATCTACATTCGTGCCGAGTATCCTATCGCAGTAAAACGTCTTAAGATTGCTATCGCTCAGGCGAGAGAGTACGGCGTTCTCGGCAATGGCATCTTCGGAACGGACTTCAATTTTGACATCCACATCCGTCTCGGTGCAGGCGCGTTCGTCTGCGGTGAAGAAACTGCGCTTCTGACCTCCATCGAGGGTCACCGCGGCATGCCCCGTCCCCGTCCGCCTTTCCCGGCTATCAAGGGACTTTGGGGTCAGCCCACCATCATCAACAACGTAGAGACCTACGCTAACATTGCTCAGATCATTCTCAAGGGGCCCGAATGGTTCGCATCCATGGGTACCGAAAAGTCCAAGGGTACGAAGGTCTTTGCTCTCGGCGGAAAGATCAAGAACACCGGTCTCGTTGAGATCCCCATGGGAACTACTCTCCGTGAGATCGTTGAGGAGATCGGCGGCGGTGTTCCCAACGGCAAGAAGTTCAAGGCGGCTCAGACCGGCGGTCCTTCCGGCGGATGCATCCCCGCGTCTCTCATCGACACCCCCATCGACTACGACAACCTCACCGCTATCGGTTCCATGATGGGATCCGGCGGACTCATCGTGATGGATGAGGACACCTGCATGGTGGACCTTGCGAAATTCTTCCTGGAATTCACCGTTGACGAGTCCTGCGGAAAGTGCTCTCCCTGCCGTATCGGTACCAAGAGAATGCTTGAGATTCTCACAAGGATCACAGAGGGCAACGGAACTATGGAAGACCTTGACGAGCTTGAAGAGCTTGCAAGCACTCTTAAGACCAACTCTCTCTGTGCTCTCGGTCAGACAGCGGCTAACCCCGTTATCTCCACTCTCAATCACTTCAGAGATGAGTACATAGCTCACATTGTCGACAAGAACTGCCCTGCAAAGGTCTGCAAGAAGCTGATGCACTACGAGATCGAAAAGGACAAGTGCTTCGGATGCGGTATGTGTGCAAAGGCTTGCCCCACCGCAGCTATCGTTAAGACGGACTACGTTGCCCCCGGAAAGAAACTTCCCGCATTCACCATCGACGCCGCAAAGTGCGTCAAGTGCGGTGCTTGCCAGGCAACCTGCAAGTTCAAGGCTATCGTTAAGAAATAATCAGGGAGGACAGAACAATGGCTAAAATCAACATAAAAATAGAAGGTGTCCCCTATCAGGTCGAGGAGGGTCTTACGATCCTTGAGGCCGCTAAGGCCTGCGGCTACGAGATCCCGTCTCTCTGCGCCTTCAACCACGGAGAATGCTCCGTAGGATCATGCCGTGTTTGCCTCGTTGAGGCAACCGGTGCAAGAGGCCTCGTCGCTTCCTGCGTCTACCCCGTCAATGAGGGAATGGAGATCAGGATCTCAACTCCCAAGGCAGTTGCGGCACGCCGTGCTTCCGTTGAGTTGATCCTTTCCAACCACAACAAAAATTGCCAGCAGTGCGTTAAGAACGGCAAGTGCGAACTTCTTCACGTAGCAAGCCTCACCGGCGCCCGTGAGGGCAGATTTGCGGGATCTAAGACGGCAACTTCTTACGATGCCGTTTCCCCCTCTATCATCCGTGACACGTCCAAGTGCGTTCTTTGCGGTCGTTGTATCCAGAGATGTGCCAACGCTCACGGCATGGGTATCCTCGGCTTTGAGAACCGCGGATTCCACACCATCGTAGCTCCTGCCGAGAACCGTTCCTTCGTGGATTCTCCCTGCATCCTCTGCGGTCAGTGTGTCAGCGTCTGCCCCACCGGTGCTCTCACGGAGAAGTCCGAGATCGAAAAGGTTGACGAGGCAATGAAGTCCGGCAAGCACGTTGTCGTTCAGACTGCTCCCGCAGTTCGTGCGGCTCTCGGTGAAGAGTTCGGATATCCGGTCGGAACTCCGGTTACCGGTAAGATGGTAGCAGCTCTCAGAAGACTCGGCTTTGAGAAAGTCTACGATACCGATTTCGGCGCAGATCTCACCATCATGGAAGAGGGAACCGAGCTTCTCTCCAGGATCCAAAACGGCGGTGTCCTTCCCATGATAACCTCCTGCTCACCCGGATGGGTCAACTATGCAGAGTACAATTACGGCGATCTCCTCGATCACCTGTCCTCTTGCAAGTCTCCTCACCAGATGCAGGGCGCGATCATCAAATCCTACTATGCAGAGAAGAACGGTATCGACCCGAAGGATATCTTTGTAGTCTCCGTAATGCCCTGCACGGCTAAGAAGTTTGAGAAGGAAAGAGAAGAGATGAACGTGGACGGCATCCGTGACGTTGATGCTGTTATCACCACAAGAGAGCTTGCTCGCATGATCAAGCGCTCCGGTATCATCTTCAACCGTCTCCCCGATGAGGAGTACGATGCTGACATCATGGGCGATTATACCGGTGCAGGCGTCATATTCGGCGTTACCGGCGGCGTTATGGAAGCGGCCCTCCGCACAGTCTACTACGTTCTTTGCGGACGTGAGCATGAGGCTGTTGAATTCCATGAGGTTCGTGGATTTGACGGCATTCGTGAAGCTTCCATCGACATTGACGGAACAGTTGTCAACGTGGCTGTCGCTCACGGCATGAAGAACGCAAAGGTGCTTCTTGATGACATCAGAGCCGGCAAGTCCAAGTATCACTTCATCGAGATCATGGGTTGCCCCGGCGGATGCATCGCAGGCGGCGGTCAGCCTATCGTAAGAAGCTGCTTCCTTCCCAATGAGGATGACGACATTCTCGACACATACAAAGAGAAGAGAGCAAAGGCGCTTTATTCCGAGGACGAGAGACAGGTGCTTCGCCAGTCCCACAAGAATCCTCAGATCAAGGCACTTTACGACGAGTACCTTGGCGAGCCCAATTCTCACAAGGCTCATGAGCTTCTTCACACTACCTACAACAAGAACAGAGTCGGCTTCAACGAGCTGAACAAATAAGAAGAACCAAGAGGGGCTTTGACCGAAAGGTCAAGGCCCCTCAAAGCAATGACAGACTTTTTTCGCCGGGGGTAAAGATAGCCCCGTTCTTTGCGAGGCTAAAAAGTCGGGTCAAGACCGAGTCGTCAAGATCGACCGAAATTAGCAGAGATAATGAGACTTTGGCCCCTATTCAGGGCTTTTTTGCTTTTCTGCCACTTTCGGGGAAGCCTTCACTAACGCAGGCAACTACGCCGACGTTCTGTTTTTACAAAAATGTTAGCACTTACTAACTAACAATTTGATTATTAGACGAATCGGTTAGATTTGGCTAACTGCGGCGCGATTATAACACCGTTAAAAAAACTGTGTCAAGTACCTTTGACGACTTTTTCGAAAAATATCCGAGGTTTTGATAAAGGGCTTCTTACAAGATGCTTTACGGAGCGTTTTAAGGGCGTTTTTGAGGTTTTTTGCGACATGAAAGGATAGATGCCCGTCAAGGCGGAAACGGCCGTAATATCGTCTTATAATGCTCTTCTGCACGGTCATATTTTCAGCTTTTCAAAATACTATTTTAGTACCGAAAAACGAAAGGATGCCGCCTTATGAAAGAGAGTTACCGATCCGGCAGATACCGCTGCGAGGAGCTTGGCAAAAAAGAGGAGAAAAGAAGGGAGGAGCCCGCCCCATTCTCTCTCCGACGTGCAAGATGCGCCGATGTCGTCATGGTGATAGGATGCATCACCGTCCTGTTTTTCTTCGCATCGACTCTGAAGGATGCGCCGAAGGAGAGTGCGGTGCCGACGGATGCGGTGGAGGTCTCCTCCGTGGAATACCGAGTCAACGAGTTCACAAAGGATGAAAGGTTCGATTTTTGGGAGTACTTTTCCGAATGCCTCGAAAAGATATTCCTCGAAAAGGGACTTAGGGCGTGATGGAGCGGTTTTCGTTGAGCCGGTACTTGCCGCCGAAAAAATGCGGACGTCTGTGTCGGATCTCATGTGCGGTACTCCTGCCGCTTTGTCTGCTCCTTTTGTCGTTTTTCTTAAAAGGAGCACTTTGGGCATTTCTCGTCTTTCTTGCGGCAGCGATCCATGAGGGAGGACACATAGTCGCCGCAAAGATTTTGGGAATTAAGCTTGTGTGCTGTCGGGGCAGGCTCTTTCACATGACGATAAAATACGACTTTTCAAAAGCCTCGTATCTCACCGAGGTGGCGGTGAGTCTTGCGGGAGCGGCTGCAAATGTCTTAGCCTGCGCGGTCACCTGCTTCATTTTTCACAAAGCCGACGAAAGAGTGATGTTCTTCATCTTCTCAAATGTCTCCCTTTCGCTCTTTAATTTGATGCCCATGTCCGGACTTGACGGAAGTGGGGCACTGAGAAGCCTTCTTGCTCTGATCCTTCCCCTCGGTATCGCTTGCAGAGTCACGGAGGTGGCGTCGTCGGTATTTGCCTTTGCATTCTTCATATTATCCGTGATCATCCAGCTTCGCATGGGCGCAAATATCACCCTTCTTATCCTATCATCGGTGTTGTTTTTGACCGCACTTCGGGAATTATTTTCCGTTTTCGGGAAAAAATGATGAAAAAGTCTCAAAAGCGAGGAAAAATAGTTGTCTCAGCCCTTGCAAACGGCGACAATATTTGATAGAATTATTCCGAAGTGGCATTTGGGTAACTCCGTGTCACTTCGGAATATTTTTATTTCCGTCGGCAGAGATGGTGTAAGTTCAAAATTGCCGTCGGAAATGTGCCGGGCGGACATCCGTCGTATGCCGCCTTGACATGGCTGGAGCCGAAAAATTCACCCCGACGGGGAAACGGAGAAATAATTGAACAAAAGATCCAGGATCCTCGCCTTCCCGTACCTTGTATGGATGGCGATCTTCGTTATCGTTCCTCTGATTTTGATCGCAGTTTTTGCCTGCACCACCACCATCACCGTCGATGCCGACGGTAACCGTCTCAGTGAGGAAGAGATCGAAGAAATAACTAACGAGTGCCGTGAAAAATACGGTCTTGAAGTCCTCCTTGATGAGGAGGGGGAATCGTCCGATTCGGATGAAACCGTCATCGAGGATGCTTCGGCCGATGAGATGACCGAGGAGGAGCTTGCCGCCGCAGAGGAAGCTTGCGAAACTGAGCTGTCCGGTCTGCTTTTTGAAAAGAGCGTCTTCTCCCTTGACAATATCGTCGCCGCAGGCGCCTACATGCCCACGCTGATAAAGTCCATCTGGCTTGCGCTGATAGCAACGGTGATCTGTCTTCTTATCGGATATCCCGCAGCCTACCTTATCTCCCGAATGAACTTTTCAAGGCAGAAGATGATGATAATGATAGTCATCTTACCTATGTGGATGAACTTTCTTCTCAGGACCTACGCTTGGATGACTCTCCTTGAGAACAACGGTATCATCAACAAACTGTTCGGGCTTGTGGGACTCGGACCCTTTCACATGATAAATACCGAGGGAGCAGTGGTCCTTGGCATGGTCTACAATTACCTGCCCTACATGATCCTTCCCCTCTACTCCATAATGACAAAAATAGATTCGAGGGTACTTGAGGCTGCCCGCGACCTCGGTGCGGGAAGTGTCAATATCTTTTCCCGGGTGGTGCTCCCCCTTTCCACGTCGGGCATAGTCTCCGGGATAACCATGGTATTCGTCCCGGCTGTCAGCACCTACATTATCTCAAGGATGCTGGGTGGAGGTAAGAATATGCTGATAGGTGATATCATCGATATGAAAATACTCGGCGCCACGTCCAACTTGAATCTGGGTGCCGCAATATCTTTGATCCTAATGGTATTCATCCTAGTCTGCATGAGCATTACAAACTCCCTTGACGATGAAGAAATGGAGGCTGTGGTGATATGAAAAAGACTGTTTCCGCTATCTACATGACCTTTCTGTTTCTGTTTCTCTACTCACCGATCGCGGTGATGATCGCCTTTTCCTTCAATTCTTCGAAGAGCCGTGCGGTCTGGACGGGCTTTACTACCGACTGGTACTCAAAGCTCTTTCACAACAAGGAGATATTCGACAGTTTGAGGGTCACTTTCACTGTGGCACTTGCGGCATCTGTTATCGCAACGGTGCTGGGAACCGCCGCCGCTATTGGCATCCACAATATGAAAAAGCGCACGAGAGGTCTCATAATGAACGTGACCTATCTTCCGATCCTCAACCCGGAGATAGTCACCGGTGTGTCTCTCATGTTACTGTTCGTCTTTGCCGGAGTCAAATTCGGACTTATCACACTGATACTTGCCCACGTTTCATTCTGTGTTCCCTATGTTATTCTCAACGTACTGCCGAAGCTGAGGCAGATGGACCGCAGCCTTTGCGATGCGGCGATGGACTTGGGATGCAATTCAAGGCAGGTCTTCGGCAAGGTGGTGATACCGGAGATACTTCCCGGCATCGTCACGGGCTTTCTTATGAGCTTCACCTACTCCATCGACGACTTTGTCGTCAGTAACTTCACTTACGGCTCCGGGGAGTCCCAGACTCTGTCCATCCTCATTTACTCCATGACGAGGAAAAAGGTCAGTCCGGAGATCAATGCTCTGTCCGCCATCATCTTTTTAGTGGTACTGACCGTTCTCTTGGTCATGAATATCCATGATGTCAGAAAGAGCAAGAGGGAGATGAGGAGGGAGAGAGCATGAAAAAATTCTTTTGCATCGTCGTTTCTCTTCTTTTCGTGACACTCTGCGCTACCCCGGCCTTCGCTGTGGACAGCGGATATGAGATACCCTATTCCGATGACGTGGATTGGGATAAATTCCGCGACATGGGGATAACTCTCCGAGTCTACAATTGGGGTGAATACATCTCCGTCAACGACGGCGAGTGTCTCTACGATACCAATGCGGAATTTGAAAAACTCACCGGTATCAAGGTGGACTACACGCTGTTTGCCACCAATGAGGAAATGTATGCCAGAATCAAGACCGGCGGAGCATCCTACGATATTATCATTCCCTCCGACTACATGATCTCAAGGATGATAAATGAGGGGATGCTGGAGAAGATCGATTTTTCCAACATTCCGAACTTCAAACACATCAACGATGACTTGATCTGCCCGGATTACGACCGCACCAACGAGTATTCCGTGCCCTACACATGGGGCATCGTCGGGATAATCTACAACAAAAACATGGTGGATCTTGAAAATGACGAGATCGACTCCTGGGACATCCTTTGGGATGCGAAATACTCCGACTCGATATTCATGTTCTCAAATCCTCGTGATACGGTGGGTATCTCCCTCAAACGCCTTGGATATTCTTATAATACCACCGACAAAGAGGAGATAAGCGAGGCATACGAGGCGCTGAAGGAGCAGAAGAACATCGTACAAGCCTACGTTATGGACGAGATCTTCGACAAGATGGGCGGCGGAGAGGCGGCACTTGCGCCCTACTATGCGGGAGATGCCATCACTATGATGAATGACAATCCGGAACTCGGATTCGTCATTCCGAAGGAGGGTTCCAATCTCTATGTGGACGCTCTCTGTATCCCGAAGGGTTCAAAAAACAAAGAGGCGGCGGAATTGTACATCAACTTCATGTGCGAGACCCTCACCGCCCTTAAGAACTGCGAGTACATCAATTACTCCACCCCTCACAAGGAGGCGTTCAAGTATCTTGATGAGGAGATCCAAAACTCCGTCTCTTACCCTTCCGTCGAGATACTGGAAAAAGCGGAGGCCTACACGGCGCTTCCCTCCGATATTACGAAGCTTGAGGACGACCTTTGGACCGATCTTATGTCAGACGGTGACGGAAATGCGGCAACGGTGATAATATTCATCATCGCTTGCATAGCCGCAAGCATCGGCATCAATATCCTGAAGTTCCAAAGAAAACGGAAGATCCTTCTTGAAGAAGCCGAGGGAGAAGAAGCCGAGCGTGCCGAAGAGATAAAATAACCGATCGTGAAATATGCGGCACGGAGATATTTCCGTGCCGTTTGACTTGTGCCGTAAAAACATGGAAAACACTCCGCAAAAGCTGAAAAAATTTTCTCAAAATAGCGATCTCTATTGACAAAAGCGGTCAAACATGGTACATTGCACATGGGGGCATTTTTCCCCGATATTACGTCAAATAACAGCACTTATTCAAGGAGAAATATCATGAAGATCATTCCCGTTCCAAAGAAGATCACCGTAGACGACGGCAGACTTGGCTTAGAAGGCATCACCGTAGCCGTCGAAGCGGGAAGCGACATAAGACTGACCAAGGCGGCAGTAGTTCTCAAGGGCGAAATTGAGGATGTCTGCGGCAAGTTCGTGAAGACCTACACGGCAAAGAGCGAGCCCTCCGAAAAGTCGGTGTGGATCACCGTTTGTGACGGAGGCAACGAGGGCTATGAGCTGACGGTTTCCGAAAAGAGCGTTCGTATCGTCGGAAACAGCGCCGCAGGTGCTTTCTACGGGATCCAGTCCTTCAGGCAGATGCTGAAGGAATACGGTGCCGAAGTGCCTTTTTGCCGCATAGTGGACGAACCGGACTTTTCCGAAAGAGGCTTCTATCACGACATTACGAGAGGCCGTGTCCCCACTCTCAAAAAGATGAAGGAGATAGCGGAGCAGCTCTCCTATTACAAGATCAACTCTCTTCAGATCTACGTGGAGGACGCCTTCGATCTTTTCGAGTTTGACGGCATTATCAAAAAGACGGAATGCATGACTGCGGCTGAAATGATGGAGCTTGATGACTACTGCTACGATCATTTTATTGAGCTCGTACCCTCTCTTTCCACCTTCGGACATCTCTACAAACTTCTGCAGAGCGACAAATACCGCCACCTGTGCGAGTATGAAAACTGGGAGCCCTACCAGATATTCTGGGTAGAGAAGATGGCTCACCACACTATCGACGTTTCCAATCCCGAAAGCATCGAGGTGGTCAAGAGCATGATCGACCAGTACGTTCCCCTTTTCAGAAGCAACAAATTCAACATTTGCTGTGACGAGACCTTTGACCTTTGCAAGGGCAGGAACAAGGGCAAGGACGAGGGAGACGAGTATTTCGGATTCGTCACTCAGATAATAGAGCACGTGAGATCCTACGGTAAGCAGGTCCAAATGTGGGGAGACGTGGTACTTGCCCACATGGAAAAGGCAAAGAAGTACCTTGCCGGTGTTACCATGCTCAACTGGAACTACACTAAGGAAGCAAAAGAGGAGAACGTCAAGGCCATTGCCGAGACGGGACTTGAGCAGATAGTCTGCCCCGGCACGTCCTCTTGGAACCGTTTCATTGAGGAGCTCGACCGCTCCGTGGGCAATATCTCCGGTCTTGCCGCCTACGGTAAGAAATACGGCGCCACGGGCATCCTTAACACCAATTGGGGGGATTTCGGCAATATCTGCAGCTGGAACTGTGAAATGTACGGCATGGTATTCGGCGCAGAAAAGGGCTGGAACCCGGCAGGTGAGGTCGGCGAGGACTTTGAAATGGCGGCATCGCTCCTGCTCTACGGATGCAAGGATGCCAACGTAGTCAAGCTGATCTACGACATGGGAATGTGCGAGCGCACCTGCGACTGGATGGAGTTTGTCTACTGGTACAGTGCGAATACTAAGGAAGGCCGCAAGACGGAGCTTGCAGTGGACCGTCCCAAGGCAAAGGAGAACATAGCGCGCATCGGAGAGATAAAAACGGAGCTTCAAGGGCTTCTTTGCGACGGAGACGTTAAGAACGATCTGCTTCTTTCGGCACGTGCTATCAAACTGATGAATAAGACCGTCCTCATGATAGTAGGCGAGGAAGGCTACGGTGACCGAGCCGCCCTTAAGGCAGAATGGACGGAATGGTTCAGTGAGTACAGAGAGGCTTGGATGAGAGACGACAAGGAATCCCAGGTGGATGCAGTTGGCGAATTTCTCGATTCTCTCACGACCCTGTTTTGATATCGGAGACACAAGATGGACATTAACAGATTGCTTGAAGATATCAAGTCGGCATCCCCGAAGAAGGTCATCATAGATACTGATGCTTTCAATGAGGTGGACGACCAGTTCGCAATAGCTTTTGCGCTTTCCTGCCCGAGCCTTGAGGTGCTCTCCATCAATGCGGCACCTTTCTTCAACGGCAATTCCACGTCCTACGGCGATGGAATGGAAAGAAGCTACCTTGAGATAAAAAGAGTTCTTGCAGCCTACAAAAATGACTGCGATATTCCGGTCTACAAGGGTTCATGCGAGGAGATCGAAAAGAACGGCGGAAAGCCCGTAGAAAGCCCCGCAGCCGAGAATATTATAAAAACGGCGAGAGAGTCATCGGAGCCTGTGTTCGTTTTGGGACTGGGAGCGGCGACCAATATCGCCTCTGCGATCATGCTGGCTCCCGATATCAAAGAAAAGATCGTAGTGGTCTGGCTTGGTGCGAACAGCCTTGACAATCCGGGGCTTGGGGAGTTCAATCTGGTGCAGGACTACACTGCGGGGCAGGTGCTCCTTGACAGCGGAGTTCCGCTGGTTCTCTGCCCGGCGTGGAACGTCACTTGTGTGCTCTACTGCCCTATGGCGGAGATACGGGAGAATCTGGAGGGCAAAAGTCAGGTCTGTGAGCTTTTGTGGCAGCTTATCTGTGAATTTCACCGCAATGCGGGAAGTCCGGACGGATACGGCAGGACCATTTGGGACGTGGCGGCACCTGCTATCCTTGCCGCTCCGGAATGCGGCAGTTATCGGGTGATACCGGCACCTATCCTCTCGGATGAGAGAATCTACAAGTTCGACGACAGCCGACATGATATCATCTATCTTGAAAAACTTGACAGGGACAAGGTGTTCCGTCATGTTTGGAAGGGTATCGCGTCCCTGGAATGCACCGGAAAATACCTTCCCAGAAGCACCGTTACTGATGCTTTGGATAATAAGGAGACATAATGGACGAGCTTTATTTTTGGATCGCCGCAGTAGTGGTGGGATTCGTTCTTTTAAAAGCGATCCCCGCCAAGAAGATGGCAGGTCTCAATAAAAGGATGAGAGAGAAGATACCGGGCTTTTTGCTTGCGATACTTTTTATCCTCATCGGCGCCTTTTTTATCGCCGGCATCTATTTCCTCTGCGACTTCCTCGACACCCCCAAAGTGCTCACAAGGATCCTCACGGGATCCATTCTCGGAGCCTTCATCGGATTTATCCCATTGGTTGACGGACGAAATACCAAAGACGGGGAGAAAAAATAATAACGGTAATAAGAAAAACAAAAGAATCGGTCGGCATTGCCTACCGATTCTTTGCTGTTTAAGACTTGCTTTGGGATGGATTGTTTGTTGGAGGAGTGCGGGGGGCGGGGAGTGGTGCTGTGGGGCGAAATAAGGTGGGTTTAAGGTGGGTTTTGCGATTGGGTGGGTAAGTTATCATGTGGAGAGGAGAATGGGCAAAAAAGGCTCTTGTGGCTGCTTGCGGCTATGGCGTTTCCTCATTCGCTTTTGGCTTTCGAAAAGTGAAAGCGCCCTCTGCAGAGCAGGGGGCGCTTTTCAGAAAGAAATTTGATGAAAACGCAGAGTGCAGCCCATTTCGGGCTTTTTTGTTGCGTTACAGTACTATTTTTACTGCGTGATGTTTTCCGTCGGCGGGGTCGGGGACGATCCTCGAGCATTCCTTGCCGTCGATATGGAATTTTGTGCTGTCGGTGACACGCTTGAAGCCTTCGGGCTTTTCGACGGTGACGTCGAAGACTGTCTCGCCTCTCTTGATGCTGAAGGAGATATTGGTCATGTTTTCGGGAAGGATGGGAGTGAATGCAAGTCCTCCCTCTGCATAGCCGATACCGACGAATTCAAAAACGCTGAGCGCAAGCCAGCTTGCGGTTCCGGAGAGCATCGGACCGATACCCTCAAGGGTCTCGCTGTTATTGTATTGAGTACAGAAACGGGGGTTTCCTTTCAGTATGTAGGGATCGTCGAGTGTCTTGAAGGGGAACACCAGATCCAGCATCCAGAATGCGGTGTCTGTAAGATCCTTTGCCAGCTTTTCGTCCTTGACGTTTTTAGCCGCTTTGAGCATTGCCGCTGTGGACATCATGGTAGCGTGCTTAAAGACTGCTCCGTTTTCACGGTCGCCGTGGAAGTAGTGGTCGTTTGCGGTGGTGGAAGATATCTTGCCGAGGTCGCAGGGAGAGGAGAGGGTAAGACCTGCCGCTGTGCGGAGGTACTTATTGACACGGTCCAACATTGAAGCGATCTGTTCCTCGGTGGCGCTGTTGGCGAGGATCGACCAACTGAAGGAATTGAGGAAGTAGGTGCCGTCGATGTTCGGATCCTCGGAGAGGCCGTCCTTTCCGGCTCCTACGTACGTATAGCCCTTTTCCGGGTTATTGATGAGGCAGCGTGCGAAGAAGTCGCCCTTCCATGCGTGCTTTTGAATGTTATTCTGAAGCTTTTCGGACATGATACGGAGCTCTGCCGCCGCATCTTTTCTGCCGGTGATGTCTGCCATTTCCGCCAGCTCGTCCTCGGCAACCTTCAAAAGGAATGCGTTCATGACGCTCTCGCAGAAGTGGTTTTCAAAGGGGACGCCCCACTCTTGCCCTTTTTCTTCAAGTTGCTTTTTGTAAAGCTCGAATTTGTAGGGAGCGCTGATGCTGTCCATATCCAGTTTGAGACAGTCGTTCCAGTCGGCATGGTCGAGGACGGGAAGTCCGTGCTTTCCGACGGAGATCTTTCCGCTGTACTCGATGGCAGCCATCATAGTATCGAAGACACTGCGTTTCTTGTCGCTTCCCGCGATGGGATAAAGCTCGTCAAGAAAGGCGGTATCCTTGGTATGAGAAACGTATCTGTAGACTGCTTGGATGAGCCAAAGCTGGTCATCGGAGCAATCACCTGCGCCGTTCCCGTTCCAATAGAAGTTGTGATTTGCGTAACCGTACTCGAACACGTTCTGCACCCACTGAGATATCATCTCCTTGGCAAGGGGAGCATTGCCCATTGCCGCAAGGTAGTAGAGAGAGGGATACATATCCTGGATCTCCCTGAATCCTATCTGGCGGAAGGACTTCTGAGTCCAAGCGAATGAACGGGACAAAAACGACTGATAGAGCACCTGGAAGGGGAGGTTGTTGTTGACGTAGGAGTCAAGGTCTCTGTTTCCGGTGTTGATGGAAAGGTAGGAGGAGTAGTCGGAGTAGAATTTCTTCACGTCCTCAAGAGCTGCCTCAAGTCTGCCATTTGCTGTGAATTCATCGCAGAGCACTTTAAGAGCGCTGTCGAGAGTGACCTCAACGTTTTCGTCACCGGCGATATAGCCGACAAATTCACGGACTGTAACGGACTCCTTTGCGCCAAGTTCAAAGCTTTTTGCCATTGCGAAGAATGCGGGGCATTTTCTGTTGGGGGCGCTTGTGAGTCTTGCGGCGTGCTCGGGATGCTCTATATTGCCGTTGCCCACGAATTCGGTATAGTTTGCCGAGTACTCGTCCATGGGCTGTCCGTCAATGAAGAGAGCGGCAAAACGGCGGTATCTGGATGCGTATTTGGGGTGGGGGCAGGGAGATACTGCGATGACCTTGCCGCTGCCGTCACGGCATACGCCAGATTCGTTGACGATGTTGGAGTAGACTATGTCGTTGACCAGTCCGTCGGGGCCTGCAAGACCGAATACTCCGGTCATTACGATGCGGAGTTTTCTCGGCTCTGTGCCGAGGTTTTCCACGCTTACGAGCTGGATCTCGGTAGCATCCGGCATTCCTTCGTACTGGGGAAGGATGAAGATAGTCCTCGTTATCTTAAGGCCGCATTCGGTCTCATATTCGATGACCGTGTGATTGGGCTTGTGGATGCAACGGGCACTCTTCACATTCTCTTTTGCATTTGCGCTGTAGAATATCTGACGGTTGCCCTCGAAGAGGTAGAACTGTCTGTTGGCGGGTTCGCCGGCTTCATCTTGATCGTAGACGTAGCGGGAAGCCAGCACCTGAGAGTCAGCCCCTGCTCTGAATGCACCTCTTCCGAAGGCGTCGAGTGCGCTCTTGGGAGTAGTCAGCATGGGGGACTTGAAGCCGACTCGGCATCCGAGAAGCAGGTTGATACCGTAGTGAGTTCCCACCTTACGGCCCTTGAGGTCGATCACGTGCTCGCCCTTTTCGTTCAGGTATCCCACACCTCTTTCGGCTTCGTCCACGGCTTTTTTAACGGCACTTTGCACTTCTGCGGGAAGCGCAGAGCCGCAAGCGCAGGTGATGGTATCGCCGTAGATGAGGAGAATGTCTCCATCTTTTCCGTCAAGCCAGTTGAGGAAGTCCGCATCTCCCAGTATTGCCGTTACTATGGGTGCGTATATCGGCAGGGATGAAACGCCGAGAACTCTCGTTCTTGCGGCATCAAGATATTCGGCATCGATGATTCCGGAGGCATCCTTGAAGGTCATTTTGATCTTTTCGGCGGCGGTGAGGAAAGCATCGCGCGATTTTTCGTTGGTAAAATACATCAGTGAAATATCCTTTCGTGGTTGTCATGGACAGTATAGCACATCGGTGCGAAAGATACAAGCGGATTTTCGTTTTTTAAGTGATCAATTTTGCCGGATATTTGAGGACAGCCACGGAGCAAAGAACGATCGAAATCTATGTCCGTGCCCTCTTTGCACCGCACAGATCCACTATTCTTGATGCCGAAAACAAGTTTTCTCATGTTTTTCGCGGGAGTTCTCACACGTTTTTTCGGGCGTGGCACCGTTCTTGAGGATCCGACAGTTGAAAAGCCGTCTTTGGGCATTTTTGATTCGTTTGCCGCTTGAGTAACGAAGCGGAGCCGGCGCATTTTACCCCGATTTTTTGTTTTGCGGGGGCGTTATCCTTGACTAATCGGAAAAAATATAGTATACTGGCAGAAGACAGAGAACTTTGGCAATGCGTCTTTTAAGAGGAAAGACTGAAAGGTATTTTATGAAAACAAATAAGAACACCGGTTGCAAAAGATCCGTTGAGGAGAAATTACAAAGCATCTGCACGATATTCGGAGTCCCCGGAACATACGAGGGATACGAGACCATCGTGATGGGCAACATAAACAACACATACAAGGTCACCTATCTTCATCCCGACGGCTTTAAGAAGAACTACATCGTCCAAAAGGTCAATATGTACGTTTTCAGAAAGCCCCGTCAGATAATGAGCAATATCGACCTTATCACCACTCATATCAAGAACAAGAATGCTTTGAACGGCATCACCGATACCAGAAGCTTCATGCATTTCTACCACACCCACAACGGCGGCCACAGAAAAAATTTCTACGTGGACGACGATCACGGGTTCTGGAGAGTCAGCAAGTACATTGAGGACTCGGTGACATATAACGTGTGTGATGACCTGTCGGTTCTTGAGGAGGCGGGTGAGGCCTTCGGAAGATTCCAGGCGGCTTTGGCGGATTTTGACGCACAGAAGCTGTTTGAGACCATTCCCGATTTTCACAACACCAAAAAAAGGATGCGGGACTTTTTCCGCCATGTTAACGAGGACAGTTGTGATCGAGTCGAATCGGTGAGCGAGGAGATAGACTACATCGCTTCCGTGAGAGATGAGGCCTGCCGTCTGTCCGAGATGCTTGAGTCGGGAAAGATCCCCCTGAGAGTGACTCACAACGACACCAAGATCAACAATGTGCTCTTTGACCGTGAGAGCGAGAAGGCGCTTGTGGTCATCGACCTTGACACGGTAATGCCGGGTCTGGTTGCTCACGATTTCGGAGATGCAGTCAGATTTGCCGCCAATACCGCCGCCGAGGATGAGGCTGACCTATCCAAGGTCTCCTTCGATCTTGCAAAATTCGAGGCATTTACAAAAGGATTCATCCCGCCCATAAGAGAGGCACTGTCCGTTGAGGAGATGAAGACCCTTGCCCTCGGAGCACGGACTATGACGGTGGAGCTGGCGGAGCGTTTCCTTGATGACTACATCACCGGAGACAACTACTTCAAGATCAAGTATCCCGGTCACAACATCGTTCGCACAAGATGCCAGATAGCGCTTGCAAAGGACATTCAAAAAAAATTCGGCGAGATGGAAGCTATCGTCGAGAAAATCTACAACAGTTAAGGACATCATCAATGAGAAAGACTAAGATCATCTGCACGTTGGGACCCGCCTGCGGCGACGAGGCGACCCTCAAAAAAATGTGTCTTGCGGGAATGAACGTTGCAAGGCTCAACTTCTCCCACGGCACCCATGAACAGCATAAAAAAATGATGGATCTGATCAAAAAGGTCAGAGAAGAGCTGGATCTCCCCATCGCCATCATGCTTGACACCAAGGGGCCGGAATACCGCATAAAGACCTTTGCCGAGGGAAAGATAATCCTTGCGGACGGAGCGGATTTCACATTCACTACGGATGACATCGTAGGCGACAGCCGACACGTCGCGGTAAATTACGAAGGTCTTGCGGATGACGTCAGTGTGGGGGATACCATCCTTGTCAACAACGGACTTGTTTCCTTCAAGGTGGCGGAGATCGTCGGTCATGAGGTGAGATGCAAGGTAGAAGTCGGGGGAGAACTCTCCGATAGAAAGAGCATGAGTTTCCCCGGAAAGCACATGCACAAGGTCTTTTTAAGCGAGCAGGACAAGGACGATATCAAGTTCGGTCTTGAAAATGATATAGACTACATTGCCGCCTCCTTCGTATCCTGCAGACAGGATCTTATCGACATTAAAAATTACATCAGATCCATCGGCAAGGATGATAACATCGGTATCATTGCCAAGATAGAGAACAGTTCCGGAGTGGAGAATATCCACGATATCTGCACAGAGTGCGAAGGCGTTATGATAGCCAGAGGCGACCTTGGCGTTGAGATCCCCTTCAAGGAACTCCCCGCCGCTCAAAAGAGCCTCACCACTGTTTGCCGAATGATGGGAAAGCGCATCATCACCGCAACGGAGATGCTTGAATCCATGATCCACAATCCCCGTCCCACAAGAGCTGAGATCTCCGACGTTGCCAACGCAGTCTACGACGGTACCAGCGCCGTTATGCTCTCAGGAGAGACTGCTGCCGGCAAGTACCCGGTGGAGACTGTCAGAGTAATGGCAGATATCTGCGAGGGAGCAGAGGACGACATCGACTTCGATCAGCGCTTCTTCAAGACCGATTTTGAGATCAAGAACAACCTTGACGCAGTGTCCCATTCCGCCTGCAGCATGGCTATTTGCACCAAGGCCAAGGCGATAGCGGTGTGCTCCATATCCGGCAGGACCGTTCGAATGGTATCGAGATTCCGTTCCTCCGTGGATATAGTGGGTCTTACCACCGATAAAAAGGCATGGAGAAAGCTTGCCCTCTCTTGGGGCGTGATGCCGGTACTCACCGAGAACTACCCCTCCTCGGAGGTCATGTTCTACAATGCTTCCAGGACCACTAAAAAGCTTCTCGATCTTAAGCCCGGTGACAACGTGATCATCGTGGGCGGAACTGTCAGCGGCTCCAACTGTGAGAACAATACGGTGAGACTTGAGAGACTGAACTGAAAATAAGTGATAACAAAAAAGAGGTTCCTTTGGAACCTCTTTTTATCTGTTTTATCTGTCAGTCACTGAAGTCAAAGACCGCCTTTCCGTCCTCAAGCTTGAGTCTTGCGGCGAAGGTCTTTCCCGTTCTTTGTGAGTAGAAGCCCTCGATCTTCGAGGTCCTGCCCTCGGAGAGCAGCAGCTTCAAGTTGGACACGGATACGTTTCTTCTGCAGATCATGGTACTGACCTTGAAAGTGCAGCCCTCTTTGTAACCGGAACATCCGTAGCTGTAGCGGAATCTGATGACGTCTCGTCCGCAAAGGGGGCAAACTCCCACCTTGTCACGGAAATAACCGGTGTCGCTGTCGGTCTCAAGGGTGGCGGCGGGGCGGTTGAAGACGGCGCTGATGTCCTTCTTTGCCAGGGCCACGCTCTGATCCACCGTCATCTGCCCTCTGAATACCTTTTTCAGCGCCTTGCCCATCTCCACCGTCTTGTATTTGTCCATGACGATGCCCATTCCCGGAAGGGATTCCACAAGGAAGATACCGTCTGGCAAAATGGTGTAGACGTCTTTTTTCAGGTCGATATAGCGGCTCTTTCTCGCATTGTCGATAATGCCCGTCCGAGTTGCCTCCGTACCCAGCTCAAGACCCTCGAATATCGCTTTGTATTCCTCCTTATCGTCGGCTCCAACCTGATCTGCGTCCTCCTCGGCGGCCTTTGCCGCCGCTTTTTCTTCCTTGAAAGGATTCTTCAGGTAGTTATTGAGAGTTTCGATGGTGAAGTGCTTCGGAGGAGAGGTCTCCTTCTCGGCAGGGTTGAAATCTATCACCACGTCATCCCCTTTTTTGAGCGGAGGAAGGATCTTGTCCTTTTGACTTGAGTCATCGTATTTCATCCAACCCTTTTCGAGGATGACCGTCCCTTTGAGGGTGAAGTCCTCGTACTTTCCCACCGACACCGTCATCTCCGTCTTGTCCGCAACGCAGTCCTCTGCGCAGAAGACGGCGATGAACCGTCTGAAAACGGTGGAGTAGACTTGCATTTCCCGTTCGGAGAGTTGGCTTTTTGAGGGTATCTTGTAAGTCGGGGTCAGCGCCGAGTGGGACTCTATCTTCGAATCGTCGAATATCGTCTTGGAATCCTTGAACTTGACCGGGTATCCTATTGAGGCACAGTTCTCAAGTATCTTTTTTACTTTCGCTTTTTCCGCAGTGGCAAGATATTCGGAGTTCGTTCTCGGATAGGTAAGATATCCTGCCTCGTAGAGTTTCTGCACCGCATCAAGGCTCTCACTCATGGACATCTTGTACTTTTTTCCCAGCACGTTTTGGAGCTTTGACAGGGAGTAGAGCTTTCCCGGCGGCACCGTAGTCTTCCGCTTTTTAAGGGACGTGACCTTCGCTCCGGCATCGTTGTACTTTTCGCAAAGCCGTTTAGCCTTGGCAAGATCGTCCTTTGAAAAGCGTTGCTTTGAAGTCAGTTCCACAGGGCATCCGGCAGTTTCTGCCTTGCTGTGGGGAGCGTAGTATTTTTCCGGCACAAAGTATTTTATCGCCATATCACGGTCGTAGATGGCCTTTACGATGGGGACTATGACTCTCCCCACCCGAAGTAAGTTTCCCGCCTTAAGGGTGGCATAACGGGTCAGATTGACCCCATAGAGCCAGTCTATATAAGTCCTTGAAAAACCTTCTCCCGCCAAGTTGTCGTACTCGCTCTCGTCCTTCATCTCCGAGAGAGCCTGACGTACCGTTTCGGGAGTCTGGTCGGGGAGCCACAGCCGCTTGAGCTTTTTGTCTGTGCCGCCGTCAAGGGACTTCTCAATGCAGAGCCTTACGATGATCTCTCCCTCTCGATCGGCGTCTCCCGCATTGACTATGGTGTCGATATCCGCTCTGTTGCAAAGTGCCTTCAGTATTCCGAACTGCTTTGCCACACCGGTATCTGTCTTTTTATCGTTTCCCCGTCTCAGCTCGAAATCGAATCTTTCCGGGAAGCAGGGAATGTTGTCCATGGTCCACCTTGCCCCCTCGTCCGCACCGCAGTAGTGCTCAATGTCCGCAAGAGAAAAGAGGTGGCCGAAAGCCCATGATATCAGATATCCGCCTCCCTCAAGATATCCGTCCCGCCTTTGGGTGTTGCCGATGGCGGCGGCGATGTTTCTTGCAAGGCTGGGTTTTTCCGCTATAATAAGTATCATTGCTGTCCCCCATAATTCCTTCGTTATCCCCATTCTACTACAAAACGCGAAGTAATTCAAGGGGGGAGTGGCGTCTTTTACGTAGTGTGAGCCCGTCTTAAATTAATTTAAGGTACTTTGCTTATCATGAAAGAGACAGGATTGACAAAGAACACAAAGTGTTATAAAATGGATCTGAAAACACAGATAGGAGATAGTATGAGACTGCTTCTTGCCGAAGACGAGGTGGAGCTTTCCAAAGCCCTCACCGCAATACTCAAACACAATAACTACTCCGTAGACGCGGTCTATAACGGAGGCGATGCCTTCGATTGGGCGCTTTCGGGCAATTATGACGGTATCATCCTCGACGTAATGATGCCCGTTATGGACGGTGTCACAGTCCTAAAAAAGCTCAGAGCCGAGACCGTCAACACTCCGGTGCTGATACTCACGGCAAAGTCGGAGCTTGAGGACAAGATACAGGGGCTTGATTCCGGTGCCGACGACTACCTTTCGAAGCCCTTTCAGACAGGGGAGCTTCTCGCCCGCATAAGAGCCATGACCCGCCGCCGCAGTGACTATGCTCCCGGTGTGCTCACTCTCGGAAACCTGACGCTCAACAGAGCAAATTACGAGCTTCAAAGCGAGAAGGGCTCTATCCGCCTCGGCAACAAGGAGTTCCAGATGATGGAGATGCTTCTTTCAAATCCGGGCAGACTGATCTCCACAGAGCAGTTTATGGAGCGGATCTGGGGCTTTGACTCGGAGGCGGAGATCAACGTTGTCTGGGTCTACATTTCGTACTTGAGGAAAAAACTTACCACCCTCGGTGCTAACGTCCGTATCAAAGCGGCAAGAGGGGTCGGCTACACTCTGTCGGTCAGCGAGTGACGGACTTGCAATGACAGGATTGCAATGACGGTAATAGCTGTTGCCAAGTCGGTCTTTTTCGCAACTTTTGCGGCCTTCATCGGGAAGCATTTCCGCTTCGGGTGCGCCTGTGGCTTGCTATCCCGAAAAAAACGGCGGTCGTTATGAAGAAAGAGCAAAAAAGAAAGGAGAGGCGGTATGTTCGGACAGCTTAGACGGCGTTTTACCTTCATGGTGCTGGTGGCACTGCTTGCGGTGCTTGCGGTGACCGGTGCGACCATCATGATAGCCCTCACATACAACGTGAATGCTTCTGCCTCCAAAACACTTCTTTATATTGCAGATAACGGAGGCAGATTCCCGGAGTATACGGAGCCCCTGTCGGATGACGAGGACGGTGACGACAGAGGGATATCGGACGAGGACCGTTGGAGACGCGAGTATATGTCGGCATTCGGCTTCGGACTTAAGATAACGCCCGAGACCTCCTATGAGATCAGATATTTTTCCGTGAGGTTCACCCACGGCGGTGACGTTGCCGCCACCGATATCTCCCATATTGCGGAAGTGTCCAAGGAAAAGGCCGAGGGCATTGCAAAAAGAATCGATATCATCGGCAAGGAAGAGGGAATGTACGGCAAATACCGCTACCTTTCCCACGTTACCGACGACGGAATGAGGGAGATCATCTTCCTCAACTGCGCAGTGCAGATGAGAAGTCTCTACTTCACATTCTATCTCTACGTGGCGGTAATGGTCTTCGTTCTTGCCTTCACCACGCTGCTCGTCTGGTGCATCTCCGGCAAAGTGGTGGCGCCATTCATTTACAATTTTGAGAATCAAAAACGTTTTATCACCGATGCAAGCCATGAGATCAAAACACCGATAGCGATAATCGACGCCAATGCAGAGGTGCTCAAGTACACAGTGGGGGACAACGAATGGGTGGACAGTATTCAAAACCAAACTAAGCGTCTGGCGAAGTTGGTAAAGAAATTGGTGACCCTTTCAAAAATGGAAGAGAAGAGCGAATCCCCCTCCTTCACCCGATTTTCCGTCAGCGATGCGGTGTCGGATATCGCCCACACGCTGAAACCCATCGCCGAGCGGCGTGGGATAGACTACGAGATGGACATCGACCACGGGGTATTCATGAAGGGGGACGAGGCATCGGTAAGGCAACTTGCCGAAATACTCATCGAGAATGCGGTGAAGTACTGTATCCCCGGAGAAAAACTGAAGGTCTCCCTCCACTCCAAGTCGAGGGCAGTGATATTCGAGACTTACAACAGGTGCGAGCACATCGACCCGGAGAAAGCGTCAAAGCTATTTGACCGTTTTTACCGTGCCGATGCTTCCAGAGCACGAGAGACGGGAGGCTACGGTATCGGCCTTTCCATAGCGAAGGCGATAGTCAACGCTCACAAGGGAAGGATCAGCGCCGTTGCCGGCGAGGACGGTGACGACATCACCTTCACGGTGGTGCTTTAAGGTAACTGTTGAAAACGGGCAATGACCGAAGTTCGGTCATTGCCCGTTTTATGCTGTGTTACCTCTCGCTTTTGAAGACGAATTCGCTGTCGTAGGTGACTCCCAAATAGTGCCGATAGATCCAGATGGTGTCGGCGATCGGCTTCCATTTGGTCTGTCCCTTTGCGGACACGTAGATGAATTCCTTTCCGGTAGCACCCACTCTCGCCAGCGACACAAGACACTGACCGGCGTACTCGGTGTAACCGGTCTTTCCGGCGAGAACGTCGATGAGCCAGTCGAACTCCTCGGAGCCTTGGATCCTTGAAAACATGGTATCGGTAAGAAGGATGCCATCCGGGTGCTGAGGGGTCTTTGAGGTGGTGTATTGGTAGGTGGAGAATATCTCCCTCAAGGTGTCGTTTTCCATGGCAGTCTTGAATATCACCGCAATGTCACTGCAGGTGCTGTAGTGTTCCGGATCGTGGAGCCCGCTTGCGTTGACGAAGTGAGTTCCTTCAAGCTTCAATTCCTTGCATTTTTCATTCATCAGTACCGCAAATTCCGCTTCACTTCCGGAAATGTACTCCGCAAGTGCGCCGGTGGCGTCGGCACCCGACGGAAGAGCCACACCGTACAGAAGATCCAGGACCGTCACCTCTTCTCCGGGATAGAAGCCCGCAACGGAGGCATTGGCTGCCGCAAGAGGTGCTATCACCTGATTTGACACCGCCACCTTGGCCGAAAGGTCGGGACAGTGCTCAAAGGCCACAAGAGCCGTCATGACTTTCGTCATGGAAGCGGGGTAGATCCGTTCGGTGCCGTTCTTTTCCGCAATGACAGTGTTGCTTTCAACATCGATAAGAAATCCGTATTCGCACACCAGCTCGTCCGACAGCGTCACGGTGGCATCCGTTCGTGCCGCATTGTAGGTGGCAGGCTCGGTCTCCGGAGGCTCCGTTATTTCCTCCGTCGTGACTTCCTTTGAAGTACCATCCTCTGCCGTGGTCTCTTCATTTGCGGCTACCGGATCCGGAAGTCTCTCAAAGTTTTTATGGGACGTGACGGCGATGATCACCGTCAAGGCAATCGCAATAATGGCGATGATCGCCACCGTCAACCACTTGGCGCGGTCATTTTTGTTTTTCGGGGACGGGTAGGTCTTGATACCCGGACGGGGACTGCCGATGAAAGTCTCGCGTTTGTAGGGCCCCCTCGGTAGGCGGTCTTTTGATCCGGCGTTTCCGGTATTGCCCCTGCCGTTCATGCTTCCTGCAGGCTGTCCGTGTCCGGTGGGACGGCGGACGGCGCCGCCGGTCCTCGGTGTACCGGCGGAGTTTTGATATCTGCCTTGTCCCGTGCCGCTTTGGGACGTCCCGTTTCTGCTATATTGACCGTTGTTACGGTATGGATCATTCATGGGTTTTATCTCCGGTTTTGTTCTCATTACCCTACATTTTACCAAAAACGTCGGCTCTTGTCACGGCTTTTGGGGGATTTTGTGGATATGATCGGCTTTTTCGTCGCTTTATACAAAGATAAAAAGGTTGATTTGTGCAAGTGCGCAGGCAGTCACAAACTTTTTTACCGTAAAAGGGCAAAGACGGAAAGGAGTTGATTTTTTTCAAAAAAATGTGGAAATCCGCTTTGTAATGTGGTAAAATGATAATATCAGTTCAATGATCGGAGCAGAAAATGGAACTTACTACAATAAGACAGCTCTACAAGAGCACCGAGGACTTTGCGGGAAAGACCGTCACCGTCGGCGGCTGGGTTCGCAGTATCCGTGCATCCAAGTCCTTCGGATTCATCACTTTGAGCGACGGAACGTTTTTCGAGACCCTTCAGGTGGTCTACGGAGACTCTCTTGAGAATTTTGAAAAGATATCGAAATACAACGTGGGCTCTGCCCTTATCGTCACCGGTGCGCTCACACTGACCCCCGATGCACAGCAGCCCTTTGAGATCCAAGCCACCGCAGTGGAGGTGGAAGGAGCATCAACTCCCGATTATCCTCTCCAGAAAAAGCGCCATTCTGCGGAATTCCTCCGCACCATACCCCACCTGAGACCCAGAACTAACCTTTTTCAGGCGGTGTTCCGCATCCGTTCCCTCTGCGCTTATGCTATCCACAGGTTCTTCCAGGAACAGAACTTCGTCTACGTCCACACTCCGCTGATCACCGCAAGTGACTGTGAGGGTGCGGGGGAGATGTTCAGAGTTACCACTCTCGACCTTGATAACGTTCCTCATACTGAGGACGGACAGGTGGACTTTTCCGAGGACTTTTTCGGAAAGAGCACTAACCTTACCGTCAGCGGTCAGCTCAACGGCGAGACCTATGCTATGGCGTTCCGCAACATCTACACGTTCGGCCCCACCTTCCGTGCGGAGAATTCCAACACCGCAAGACATGCCGCAGAGTTCTGGATGATCGAGCCGGAGATGGCATTTGCAGATCTTAACGATAATATGGAGCTGGCGGAGGCCATGATCAAGTACGTCATCCGCTACGTCCTTGAAAACGCCCCCGAAGAGATGAATTTCCTCAACAAGTTCGTTGACAAGGAGCTGATCGAGCGTCTCAATTCGGTAGTGAATTCCGAGTTCGGCCACGTCACTTACACAGAGGCTGTGGAGATACTTGAGAAAAATAACGATAACTTCGATTACAAGGTATTCTGGGGCTGTGACCTCCAGACGGAGCATGAGAGATACCTCACCGAGCAGATCTTCAAAAAGCCCCTTTTCGTAACGGATTATCCCAAGGAGATCAAGGCCTTCTATATGAAATTGAACGAGGACGGTAAGACCGTCGCCGCCATGGACTGTCTCGTCCCCGGCATCGGAGAGATCATCGGAGGAAGCCAGCGTGAGGACGACCTTGAAAAACTCTCCGCAAGAATGGACGAGTTGGGTCTTGACAAGGAGAGCTACGGCTTCTATCTCGACCTGCGCAAATACGGAAGCGCACGTCACTCAGGCTTCGGTCTCGGCTTCGAAAGATGCGTAATGTACCTCACCGGAGTGTCCAATATCCGTGACGTCATCCCCTTCCCCAGAACCGTCAATAACTGCGAGCTTTGATGAAGTGAAACGAAAGCCTCACCGACCTGCCGATCGGTGAGGCTTGTTTGATTAAAAAACGCCGCACGGTCTTTCTTTGAAAGCGGTATTACGGAGCTGATTTGAGAAAAGACTGTGTTTTTTCGGAAATTAACGAAAAACTATTGATTTTTCCGATCGCCGGTGGTAAAATAGGTCAAGTAAAATACGGAGGCGTAGCTCAGTTGGTCAGAGCGTTCGGTTCACATCCGAGAGGTCATGGGTTCGAGCCCCCTCGTCTCCACCAAAAATTCTCGGGAGCAAGGCTTCCGAGAATTTTTACTTATTGCCTCTTCACTCTTTGCTTTTCACTTAAAATGCTCCCGAGAGTTTTGAGGTAATAAGTAATAGTGAAAAAGTAAGAAGCGAAAGCTACAGCGCATCGGACATAAGTTCGAATGCTTCACAAAAAAGCACTTGCGAAAGCAGGTGCTTTTTGATTTCGGGCTTTTTGGGATGGATTATTTGTCGGAGGAGTGTGTGGGAGCGGGGAATGGTGCTGTGAGGCGAAATAAGGCAGGTTTTAGGCGAATCTTACTGTTAGGCGGTAAGTTTATCGTACGGAGAGGGAAACGGGCGAAAAAAGGCTGAAAACGCGGCGACGGAAGCCGTTTTGGAGACGGTGGAATTCTACCGCCCACGGCACTGCAAAGCGACCTTGGTCCGCTTTGTCCGCCGGGGATGGGGTCTTACGAGATGATGAAACGGGGACGCCGCACAGATCCCCTTCCCGAATGCTCGCTCCCCTCGCCGGGAAGGGGACGCGCGGCGGCTTTGGATGAAGCCCTACCCCGGGGGCACGACCGCCCGCTAATGAAGTTCTGCGACACTCGGCGCCCCTTCGCTCCATAACAAAGTATATTATGGACGGGGAAGGGGAGAAATGCGGCCTTTTATGTGGTATTATTGGGTGGCAAGGTGGCAAGGGCGAGTATGCCCCGGTGATTATCGGATGGGTAGTGGCTTCGATTCGGCACCGCTTTCATGGAAGCGGTGTGAAAATAGCTTCCATCACGGATGCAGCCTTCTTTCGGTGCTTTGAAAGTCAGCAAAAAAATCCCCTCCCCCGAAGGGGAGAGGACTTGGGTTAGATTGCTTAACTAATAATTGTGCTTATGCGGGAAGTTGAACTGTGATATTGCATCCGATGCAGGTTACGTCTGCAGCGGACATCCCCCTTGAAAGTCTGACACCTGTGGGAAGTGAGCAAGCTGTGAATGTAACGGAGCAGTAGGAGATCATGTTTGTTCCTGCCCAAGTGTTGCCCTTCAGAGTGCAGCCGGAAAGCGTTACATTTTCAAAGCCCTGAAGTGTAAGCTTATCGTTGAAAATGCAATTCTTAGCATCGAAAAATTTGCCTGCTACGGGAACACCGGATTCAGATGCAGGAGCAAAAAGAACAGGCTTGTTGAATGTGCAGCTTTCGAAGGAAACTGTTCCTACGACGGGTTCTGCGTTACTGATTTCACCGTTGAATGTGCAGCCGATGAACTTAGCAGCATCTTTGAACCAAAGTATTCCTTCATCTTTGAATACAACGTCTACGAAAGTAGCGCCGGTGGAGTAGATTCTGTTAAAGTTTTCGATAACACCGGGTACATTAGCCTCGGCGCCGTTACCGATAATAATAACGTCTTCGCCATTGATGTAGGTAGGAAGTGAGTAGCTTGTGCCGGGGGTGAGGAATACTGCCTTAGCACCGTCTGTAGCGAGGGTACTGCCGAGATCAGCTGTGGTAGTTGCGGTAAAAACGCTTCCTCTGTAGACGTTAACGTCAGTTGCAGTGTTGCCGGAAACGGTGGAGTTGGTATTGACGTATCCAACGATCTCGCCGGACTGTGCTTCTCTTTCATCAGCACAATACACGTTGACATTGGTTGCTTCGCAGCCGGTTACTGTGCCGCCGGCTGTGTAACCTGTTATAGCAGCGACCTTCTTTGCGCCGATAACTGTGGAATCGAATACTTTGCAGTTTTCGATCACACCGGCGGTATCAACGTTGGAAGCGATAACGCCGACCATCTGGTCACCGATGATAGTAGCATTCTTTACTGTGAGGTCTTTTACTGTGCCATTGAACTGCTGGAAGAGACCTGCATAACGGTACTCGATGGAGCCGTCAGCCTGAGGCTCTTTGTGAGCATCATCCTTGCCATTGATGACAAAGTTCTGAAGTGTGTGGCCGTTGCCGTCGAATGTGAAAGCAACATTGTCTTTATAACCGCCGATACCGGAGATGGTTTTGCCGCCGAAGTCGATGTCGCAGTCAAGAACGAGTGTCTCGCCTACGTAGAGGGAGCTCCTGTTGCCTGCGGTGGTTGCAGCCATGACAGCAGCGAACTCATCGGCATT
>CAZVQC010000010.1:0-63480 GCA_964629225.1 uncultured Ruminococcus sp. | reverse complement strand
AAAACATACCGAGAGGGGATCCTCGCCGGATCGTCTTTCTTGGAACGGTGGAAAACACTCGTCCCAAGCCCCTCCAAATGTTTTTTGGAGGGGCTTGGGGGAGGTTTTTTTTACTCACCAAAAAATATCATCAGTCAAACAGATCGAACAGTGACATTTGATTTGTCGGATTCATTCCGTCAAGGGCTCCGTTTTCACGAAGGAGTTCAAGAAGGGTGTTGCCCACCTTAGCCTCGGTCTTTAAGTCCTCGATGCAATGGATCTTTCCCTCGTCCCTTGCGTTCATGATATTGACAGCGGCACTCTCTCCCAATCCCGGAATTGATATAAAAGGCATTCTTATCTTACCGTTTTCGGGAACGAACTTGGTGGCATGAGACTTCATTACGCTGACCGGAAGAAATCCGTAGCCCCTTTGATAGCACTCATTGACAAGCTGCATCGCGTTGAAAAGTTCCTTATCTTTTTGAGTTGCCTCGCTTCTGTTCTTCGAAAGGTCATCAAGGATAGAGAACACGTAGTCCTTCCCCTTCATAACATAGGAAGCATCACATCCGCCGGGAGCCGCAGTAAAATAAGCGGCATAAAACTCCACCGGATAATAGATCTTGTACCAACCGATTCTCAACGCATCGATAACGTACGCCGCCGCATGGGCCTTAGGGAACATGTACTTGATCTTCTTACAAGACGAAATATACCAGTCCGGAACGCCCTTAGAGATCATCAGTTCTTCATATTCCGGCTTAAGTCCTCTACCCTTTCTAACGTCCTCCATTATTTTGAAGGCAACGCCTTTTTCAAGATCGTACTTATGTATCAGCGCAAGCATGATGTCGTCACGGGTTCCGATAACATCGGAAATAGTGCAGATCTTCTGCTCAATAAGCTCTTCCGCATTTCCGAGCCACACGTTGGTACCGTGAGTAAGTCCGGATATCTGCAACAGGTCGGCAAAGGTCTTCGGCTGTGCTTTGATAAGAACTCCGCGAACAAACGGAGTATTCATCTCGGGAAGACCGAGGGTTCCCGTTTCCACTCCCTTCAGTCTCTCCGACGTAACGCCGAGGGGTTCCGGGGAAGTAAAGAGCTTGTAGACTTTTTCATCGGAGAGAGGAACATCAAGGACGTTGGTCCCGGTGTACTCCTCAAGTCTCTTATACTTCGTCGGAATATCGTGTCCCAGTATGTCAAGCTTTAGTATCGTATCATGGAGATACTTGAACTCAAAATGGGTAGTTACCACAGTAGGGTCACCTGCGGGATGTTGGACAGGTGCAAAATCGTAGATCTCATATTCTTGTGGAACTACGATGATACCTCCGGGATGCTGACCGGTAGTCCTCTTGGTTCCGACACATCCTGCGATTAGCCTGTCTATCTCCGCCTTAGGAAGCATTATTCCCTTTCCTTCAAGATATTTGACCGTGAGGCCGTAGGCGGTCTTGTCCGCAAGGGTACCAATAGTACCCGCTCTGAAGGCGTGTCCCTTTCCGAAAAGCACCTCGGTAAATTTGTGGGCATCCGCCTGAACGTCTCCGGAAAAGTTAAGGTCGATATCGGGGGTCTTGTCACCGTAGAAACCGAGGAACGTCTCGAAGGGGATATCATGGCCGTCTCGCACCATTTCAGCGCCGCATTTGGGGCATTTGGCTGGGGGAAGGTCAAAGCCCGAACCCACCGATCCATCTTCAAAGAACCGGCTGTATTTGCACTCAGGGCACCTGTAATGAGGCGGGAGCGAGTTGACTTTAGTGATACCGCCCATACAAGCGGCAAACGATGAGCCGACGGATCCCCTTGAGCCCACCTGGTACCCCTTTGCCTCACTGTTTTCAACAAGTTTTTTTGCGATAATGTACATTATCGCAAAGCCGTTCTTGATAATAGGGCCCAGTTCCCGCTCAAGTCTGTCAGATACCTGCGGCGGCAGAGGATCACCGTACATCTCCTTTGCCATCGAGTAGCATTTTTCGGTCAGTTCCTCCTCAGCACCATCGATATGAGGAGGATAACTGTCCTCTGGGATGGGTCTTATCTTTTCGACCATGTCCGCTATTTTTGCGGGATTGTCGATAACTACCTCTCTTGCGACCTCTTCTCCGAGATAAGAAAACTCCTTCAGCATCTCATCGGTAGTCTTGAAATAGAGTTGAGTGGGACGGTCCGCATCCTTGAATTTCTTACCGGCGAGCAGTATCCGTCTGTAGATCTCATCCTCGGGATCCAAATAGTGGGAATCTCCCGTTGCTACTACCGGAATATCGAGTTTATTTCCCAGCTCCACTATCTTGCGATTTATCTCCCGAAGTTCCTCCTCGCCGGAGACCGTACCGTTTTCGATCATGAAGGAGTTGTTGCAGGTTGGTTGGATCTCAAGATAATCATAGAAGCTTGCTATCTCCTCGATCTCATTCTGGCTCTTTCCCTGAAGCACCGCCTGATACAGTTCGCCCGCTTCACAGGCAGATCCGATAAGAAGGCCCTCTCGGTATTCTTCAATATTGGTCTTCGGGAATCTGGGAGTCCTTCGGTAGAATTTGAGGTAAGAATCGGAAACAAGATGATAGAGATTGCGAAGTCCCGTCAGATTCTTCACGAGAATTATCTGATGGTAGGTCTTCAGTTTGAGGGGATCGGACTTCTCGCTCATGACTTCCGTCATATGAGTGAGATCGTTGATGCCTTCCTCCTTAAGTTTGTCCACCATCTTGTAGAATATCAAGGATAGCATCTCCGCATCGTCCGAAGCTCTGTGGTGATTAAAATCACCAAGATCAAAGTATTTTGCAAGGCTATCCAGCTTGTGTTTTGAAAGCTCAGAGTTCACGTAGTGACTCATTGCCACCGTGTCAAGATAAGAATTCTCAAAGCGAATGTGGATTCTCTCGCAAGCACGTCTTATGAAACTGGTATCAAAATTGGCATTGTGGGCGATAAGGAGCCTCCCTCCGACAAATTCGAGAAATTCCGGTATCACCTCATCGGCTTTTCTCGCTCCTTTTACCATTTCATCTGTAATGCCGGTGAGTTCCACTACCTTTTCGGGTATCGGTATTTCGGGGTCAACGAAGGTATTGTATCTCTCGACGACCTCGCCGCTCTTCACCTTGACCGCGCCTATTTCCGTTATCCTATCGTTTTCAACGGAAAGGCCCGTAGTCTCAATGTCAAATACCACAAACTCGTCATCAAAAGAATAGTTGCTGTCCCCGTAGATCGCTCGGGCAGTGTCATCCACATAATACGCTTCGATACCGTAGATGACCTTGAAGTTTTCAAGCTTTTCAGCCGTCAGCATTGCAATGGGAAAGCCCTGGAGGTTTCCGTGGTCGGTTATCGCAACGGCAGGGTGACCCCATTCATATGCGGTCATCACCGCCTCGTCCGGCTTAGTCAGCGCATCCGCCTCCGACATATTGGTATGAAGGTGAAGCTCGATCCTCTTTTTTTCGGCAGTATCCTTCCGCTTGATCCTCTTGATCTTGGCAGCATCGGACAGGCTGATGAAGTTTTCTCCGTCAAACTTGTCCGCTCGGATGATACCTTTAACGGCAACGCAAGTGCCGCATTTGAACTTTCCCTTGTATTCGGAAAGTTCCTCCGCATCGATAACACGGCGCACGTAAGCCGACGAGTCCTTGTCAGTGATGCCGATAGTGACGCTGAAGCGTTCCCCTCCGCGTAGCTCCCTCTCCTCAAACTTGAATATAAGACCGCAAACTACCTGAGTTCCCCGCCTTGACGGTACGGAGCGCAGACTGATGGGGGACGTTATCTCAAATTCCTTTCCTATGAGTACTTCCGGAGATGAAACATCAAGCTTCAGTTTTCCGCAAGATAACACCCCCTCCTCAAAGGAGCAAACTTCCTTTTCATCCTCATAGAAGGAATCGATATGTCGAAGATCAAGGACCTCCTCCGAATTCCCGCCTGAACCGTTTGAGCCGCTGTCGCCACTCTTTTCCTCAGCCGTCTTAGTGTAGGCTCGCACCAATTCATCGGCGTAGGCTTTTCTCTCGGCCTCATCTCTCATCTTCAGCATTTTATCAAGCTCCAAGCCGGGAACTCCCGGAATGAAAGAAAAATGTCTGTCAATGCCGAATTCTCTTTTTACGATGCCCTCAAATACCTCCGCCGAGTGAGCAAGGTCAAGTATCACCATGGCTCCCTCGTCAAATGGGATCTCCACCATGACAAGATGCTCGTCACAAGTTACCTTATACTGTCTGAAAAAGCCCCTTATCGCAACGCCGATCCGTTTGCCCTCCTCCAGTACTTCCGGAACGTATTCCGGTGTGAAAAGTTCAGGTGGATATTTTGGAAAAAGTCTCACCGAGTTCAGCTCGTAAAACTCCGCAAGGTTGCTTTCAAGACGGTAAAGCTCTTTTTTGGTTATTGTTTTCGTGCTTTCAAAGATCACCTCATAAAAGGCTCTCTCCTTGTCGGCCCTCACTTTGCAGTTGTCCGATCCCTCTAAGATTTCACGCTGCTTTTCGGTTTGTGGCGGATACTTTGAAAACAGTTCTGCCAAACTCTTTCCCGTCATTTTTATTTCTCCTGTGTCTTGTCGGCACCTATGTACGCTTTTGTCTTTTCAAGAAGAACACCCATTATATCGGCCTCTTCTATCCTTCCGACGGTGTTTCCCTTTTCAAACAGCACCGCAAAGCCATCTCCGCCCGCAATGCCGAAATCCGCATCCTTGGCTTCTCCGGGGCCGTTAACGGCACAGCCCATGATCGCTACTTTAAGTTTTTTTCCTTTGCAGTCGATATCTCTCACGGCCTTTGAAAACTCATCGGAAATTGAAATGATATCTATCTTCGTCCTCCCGCAAGTGGGGCAGGATACCACATCAATACCCCCGTCGGTCATTCCGAGAGCCTTCAGTATCTCCCTTCCCGCAGTGACCTCACGTACCGGGTCGGCAGTCAACGACACTCTCACGGTGTCACCGATACCGTCAAGAAGCAATGCCCCGATACCCGCTGCGCTTTTGATAATACCGGAGTATTCCCCACCCGCCTCGGTAACACCGATATGAAGAGGATAATCCGTCTTACTTGCCACGATCTTCATGGCATCCACCATAGTGGTGATTGAAGAGGATTTTACGGAAATGACGATATCGGAAAAACCGAAACTCTCAAGTCTGTCCGCTTCTTCAAATGCGCTCTCAGCCAAGGCCTCAGCCGTGGGAGCGCCGTATTTTTCAAGTATCTTTCTGTCGAGGGAACCGGAATTGACACCGATGCGGATCGGTATTCCGAGAGTAGCGCAGGTATTGGCTACCTCTTTTACCTTCGTTGAATCACCGATATTGCCCGGATTGATGCGTATCTTGTCGGCTCCGCTCATGGCAGCCGCAATAGCGGCTCTGTGATCGAAATGAACATCTGCCACAAGCGGAACGGTGATACCGCTTCTCTTGAGCACCGAAAAAACTCCGGCGGCAGATTCATCCGGCACCGTCATCCTGACGATATCGCATCCTGCGTCCTGAAGCTGTCTTGTCTGCTTTAAGACCGCCTCAAAATCGTAGGGATCCGCATTTGTCATTGACTGAACGGTAACGGGATTCGTCCCGCCCATCACTATGCTTCCTACTTTAACTTCCTTTGAGATCCTTTTCATTCTATCACACTCCGTCAAAACAGATTGACAACGTCCTTAAAGATTATCAAAACCATCAGCACCATCAAAACGGCAAGGCCGGCAAAATGAATGTAGCCCTCCACATTGCGGTTGATCGGTTTTCTTCTTACAAGCTCGATAATTTGGAAAAGCAGCCTACCGCCGTCAAGTGCAGGAAGTGGCAGAAGATTCATCACGCCGAGATTCATGCTGATAACCGCCGCAAGATAGGAGAAGTTTCTGATACCGGTCTTAGCGGCATCCACAAGCGCCTCCGTTACTCCGACAGGCCCCGACACCGCCGAGAGACCATATCTGCCGCCGATAAGATCAAACAGTGACTCCCAGATCATCTTTATCGTGGTTAAAGACTGATAATAGGCCTCCTTTAAGACGTTAAAGAAGGTCTTTTCAGTGGCATAGACCTTGAAATCTATCGTACCGAAGGAGGTACCGCTGTCCGTCACAGTGGGAAACTCTACATTTTCAAAGGTAATCTCCGATCCGTCACGCTCCACTGTGATATCTATCGGCTCATTGCCGTTGCGCATTATCTCATAATACATCTGACTGTAGATGTGGACACGCTTCCCATCTACTCTTGTTATTCTGTCGTCCTCGACAATACCCGCAGCCCGAATAGGGGAATTCTCATCGTTAAAGACCGCTACCGTGGTAGATGCGAGTTTAGGTGACGTGGAAACGTAGACCGACATTACGAGAATACCGATAACGATGTTGGTAAAAGCCCCAGCCGCAGTGATTATCATTCTTTTCCACACGGCCTTTTTGTTGAATGCATTCGGGTCGGACGACTCCTCATCTTCTCCTTCCATGCTGACAAATCCCCCGATGGGGAGAAGTCTCAAAGAATAGGTTATCCCGCTTTTTTTCGACACCCACTTAAGTATCCTCGGTCCCATTCCCACAGCGAATTCACGGACGGTGACTCCGAACAGCCTCGCAGTCAGGTAGTGCCCTCCCTCGTGGAAGAAAATGAGAGCACCGAAGATCAGAACAGATATGATAATATAAAAAACAGTCAAAATGATCCCTTCTTTCATTCCGATCGGATAGCGGCTCTTTTAAGCAGTCATCTTCGTGAAATGATGCCCTTTGCTATCTCTCTTGCAGTTCTGTCTGCTTCAAATACCGACTCCTCGGTACAAACTCCCGACGGAGCAAAAGTCTCAAGCGCCTCGGCGGTAATATCTGCAATATCGCAAAAACCGATAGTGCCGTCGAGGAACGCCGATACCGCCTCCTCGTCTGCAGCTATCAGTGCGGCAGGGGCATCCGAGCCCTTTTCAAAAGCACGGACTGCAGTATCGAGAGACGTGAACGTCTCCCTATCCGGCTCGTCAAATGTCAGTTTGCCGAGAGCGGCAAAGTCAAGTCCGCCCCCACTCACCTCAAAGCGTTCCGGATAGGACAGCGCATACCTGACGCAGTGCCTCATATCCGGTGTTCCGAGCTGAGCCATCACCGTAGTATCAACATATTCCACCATGGAATGTACTATGCTCTGACGGTGAATGAGGACCTTTATCTTTTCAATCCCAACTCCGAACAAACGGCAGGCTTCTATCATCTCAAAGCCCTTGTTCATAAGCGTGGCACTGTCGATAGTTATTTTAGGTCCCATCTTCCAAGTGGGATGGGCAAGTGCGAGTTCCGGAGTGACCCTTTCAAGCTCATGCCGCTTCTTGCCGAAAAACGGACCTCCCGACGCCGTCAAAAGTATCCGCTTTATCATTTCCGGTTTCATCGGCCCCGTCGGACCGACCGCATCGGAGGTGCAAAGACACTGAAAGATAGCGCTGTGCTCACTGTCCACCGGGATAAGCTCGCCCCCGGATGCCGCCACTCTCTCAAATATTATGTCACCGAGTGATATTATCGATTCCTTGTTGGCGATGGCAAGTCTTGAACCGGAATCCGCCGCAGCCATAGCGTAGGGTATTCCGGCCATTCCGCTGACCGCATGGACCGTAACATCAGCCCCGCTGTGCCTCACCTCATGACAGATGGCATCACACCCGACGATCACCTCAATATCCTCACCGGCAAGTAACAGACGAAGATCTTTTCCCGATGCTTCATCGGCAACGCCCACCTTTTTCACGGATAGCCGTCTTGCCTGATCTGCAAGGAGTTTTATGTTCCTCCCACCGCAGATAAAGATCACGTCTGCCCGAACAGAAGCAAGAGCATCCGCCGCCTGAGTACCCACAGAACCGGTGCTTCCCATTATCACGGCCTTCTTCGGACGATAATTCATGATATCTCCTTTTCTCACACGTTAAGATAGTTGAATACCGCTATAAGCAGAGTAAAAATGGGGACGGTGGCAACTATGCTGTCAAATCTGTCCATGACTCCACCGTGACCGGGGAATATCCTCCCGTAGTCCTTGATATCGTATTTTCTTTTTATTGCCGATGCCGCAAGGTCTCCGAGTTGGGAGATCACCGCAATGACCACCCCGCCCACTGCAAAAGTCCAGATCGGGAGCATCTTTTCGAAATTGGAATTGAGCACCACTCCGTAAAGAACGCAGAACAGCGTGCAAGCAAGCGTTCCTCCGATGCTTCCCTCCACGGTCTTGTTGGGACTGATCTTGGGGATCAGCTTATGTTTTCCAAATGCTCTACCCGCAAGGTAGGCAAAAATGTCACAGAGCATGGGGGCAACGAGGGGAATGTAGAACAGATACTGACCGTGCTTTATGTCTCTGAGTATCGCCAGGGAAACAAATCCGGTCATCACGTAGACTGAGGTCACAAATGCTGTGGATGCCTCGGAAATATCGGTTGCACCAAGGGTAAAGACCGGAGTCATCACAAGGTACATCATGAGGATAAAGACAACGGCAAAACAAACCGCCAAAAACTCAACGGTTCCGTTGTCACGCCCGCTGAAATAGCGTTCTAAGATCGGGAATATCCCGGCTACCGCTATCAAAGGAACAGATATGTATTTGCGCTTTTTCACACCAATGCAACTAAGCATCTCATAGACGCCTACTGCCGACAGAATAGCTATCGCACAGACGAAGAAATACGTATCGGAAAAATAGCACAAAGGTGCCGCGATCAGCACGAGCACCGCTCCCGTTATAGTTCTTTTCAACATATCAAACACCTCCGAATCTGCGTTTTCTCTTTGAAAATTCGATGACTGCCTCGTCAACACATTTGCTGTTGAAATCAGGCCATAGCACGTCGGTAAAATAGAATTCACTGTAGGCTCCCTGCCACAACAGGAAGTTTGATATCCGTAGTTCCCCTGCCGTTCTGACAATGAGATCCGGGTCCTTTGAAAGCCTCGTGTAAAGAGCCAATGAGATGTCATCCTCCGTGAGATGGGTCTTCCCTTCGGAAATGAGGGTGTTGACCGCATGTACTATCTCATCCCGACCGCCGTAATTGAGAGCGATATTAAGAGTCAACCTGTTATTCTCCGTGAGTTTTTCAAGATTGAGACAACGCTTCTCAAGTTCCTCTCCCAATCCCTTTTTGTCCCCGAGAAAAATATAACGGACATTATTCTCATCGTTTTCCGTCACCGCATCGCTGATATAACTGTCAAGCAGCTTCATTATTGCGGAGACCTCCTTTTCGGGACGTTTCCAATTTTCAGTAGAGAAAGCATAGACCGTCACGGTATCGATACCGATATCACCGCAATAACGAACTACCCGCCTTAAATTGGCGGCTCCCTGCGGGTGACCAGCCTCCCTCGGGAGAGAGCGTTTTTTTGCCCATCTGCCGTTACCGTCCATTATAAAAGCGATATGATGAAGCCCGGATGACGACACAAGCTGCTTTATATCGATGACGCTGTCTTTATTCTTTGAAAAAATCATTCTGTCTCCTTTTGAGTGCTTCTAAAAAACTTGCGCCCCGTCATATCAGTCGATAGCGGGGCGCCAAGCACCGGATCAAGGTTGGAAATATCGTTTTATGTCAGATCGACATGATCTCTTTATTCTTTTCCTCAGTTACCTTATCAAGTTCTTTTACGTACTTGTCTGTAAGATCCTGAGTGAGCTTTTCGGACTGCTTTGCCTCATCCTCATTAAGTTCGTTGTTCTTTTTCATCTCTTTGATCTTTTCGTTAGCCTCACGGCGGATGTTCCTGATTGCCACTTTAGCTTCTTCGCCCATCTTGGCGATCTGCTTTGAAAGTTCTTTTCTTCTCTCCTCTGTGAGCTGAGGGAAGGAAAGTCTGATGGTCTTACCGTCATTGACAGGGGTGATCCCCACGTCGGAAGCGAGAATAGCCTTCTCGATATCCTTGAGGGTCGTCATATCCCAGGGAGTGATAGCAAGAGTCCTGGGGTCGGTAGCTTTTACCTCAGCCATCTGGTTGATAGCTGTGGGAGTGCCGTAATATGACACTTCGATTCCGTTGAGAACGGCAACGTTAGCCCTGCCGGCTCGGATGGAGGAAAGGCTGTCCTGGTAAACGAGGACGGACTTTTTCATTTTTTCTTCGTAGATCTTGGTATCGAGCTTCATGTTATTGTATTCTCCTTAGTTTAGATTAACTTTTGTGTCGGTATTGCGCTTTATTTCACTATAGTGCCGAGCTTCTCGCCCATAATGGCTCTGTAGATATTTTCGGACTTGTCAAGGCCAAACATGACAGTGGGCATTCCACTGTCCTCTGCCAGCACCGCCGCCGTAAGGTCGATGGCGTGGAGACGATTGTTAACGATCTCGGTGTAGGTAGTCTCCTCTATCTTTTCGGCACTCGGATCCAGCTTGGGATCGGCAGTATAGAGGTAGTCAACGTTCTTTGCAAGAAGAAGTGCGTCGGCACCTATCTCCATTGCTCTGATAACCGACGGAGTATCGGTAGAAAAGTAAGGAGAACCGAGTCCGCAAGCAAATATCACCACCCGCTTTTCATCAAGATGACGTCTCGCCTTATCGGCGGTATAAAGCTCGGCAAACTTATCCATCTGAACTGCCGACATCACCCTTGCATCAAGTCCCGCATTGCAAAAGGCATCCTGAAGTGCGAGAGAGTTGATACAGGTAGCGAGCATTCCCATGCTATCCGCCCTTGTTCTGTCCATCTTGCCGCCGCTTCTGCCGCGCCAAATGTTGCCGGCTCCCACTATTATGGCGACCTCAGCTCCTGCGTCAACGCATTTTTTGATAACTCCGGCGACCTCATCGATATAATCGTGGTTCAATATGTCGTCTGTGCCCTTGGCAAGAGCCTCACCCGACAGTTTCAAAAGAACTCGCTTGTATTTAGGTTGAGTGTTCATAAAAACGGTCTCCTTAGATAGGTATCTGTTCTTTATCTATTATATTGTACTATATTATGCTCGTTTTGTAAAGTACAAAATTGTTTTTCCCCGATGAAAAAGACGAGAAAAGTAAAAAAACAGACTCGCCGAGGCGAGTCTGTCGTTTTTTGATCGAAAAATTACTTGCCGCTTACCATCTGAGCGATCTCATCGGCAAAGTTGTCCTCTCTCTTTTCAAGGCCTTCGCCTCTCTCATAGAGACAGAAGGAATCGATAGCGATGTTGCCGCCGAATTCCTTTGCAGCAGCAGCTACGTACTGACCGACGGTCAGTTTATCATCCTTGACGTAAGCCTGCTCAACAAGGCAAACTCTCTCATAGAACTTGCCGATCTTGCCCATTACCATCTTCTCGATGATGTTCTGAGGCTTGTTTGCATTCTTCTCGTCGTTCTGAATCTGAGCCATGAGGATGGCCTTCTCTTCCTCCACTGCACTTTCGGGAACTTCGTCCTTAGTCACGTATGCGGGAGGATTGCCGGCTGCGATCTGAAGAGCGATGTTCTTTGCGAATTCCGCAAAGCCCGCATTGTTCTTTGCGGCATCGTCAGCATTGAACTTGACGATAACACCTGTGGTTCCGCCACCGTGAATGTAGGATGTCATTGTACCCTCAACGATAACGAAACGGCGGATATTCATGTTCTCTTTGATAGTTGCAACCATGTTCTTCAGTTTTGCATCAACTGTGAACTCGCTGTCGTAAGGAAGAGCAAGAAGAGCCTCAACGTCTGCGGGCTTGTTTTCAAGGATGACCTTGAGCACGCCGCGAACGAATTCTCTGAACGTCTCGTTCTTTGCAACGAAGTCTGTTTCAGCGTTGACCTCGATCATAGCAGCGGTGTCGTGAGAATCGTTGAACATGATGTCAACAACGCCCTCGGCTGCAATCCTGCCTGCCTTTTTAGCAGCAACGGAAAGGCCGTTCTCACGAAGGATCTTTATAGCTTCGTCGAAATCGCCGTTAGCCTCGGTAAGTGCCTTCTTGCACTCCATCATACCGCATCCGGTCTTTGTTCTGAGCTCGGATACCATTTTTGCACTGATTGCCATATTAGCCTCCACGCCGCATTGCGGCTTTGTTATATTTTTGTTTGATTATTCAGCTGCTTCTGCGTCTTCTTCTGCTTCTGCGGCAGTAGCTTCAGCCTCAGCCTCTGCGAGCTGCTCACCCTGTCTGCCTTCGATGACGGCATCAGCCATTACGGAAGATACAAGACGGATAGCACGGATAGCGTCATCGTTACCGGGGATGACGTAATCGGCATCGTCGGGGTCGCAGTTGGTGTCAACGATAGCAACTACGGGAATACCGAGTTTCTTTGCTTCGAGTACTGCGTTGTGCTCTTTTCTGGGGTCAACTATGAAGATAGCATCGGGAAGACCGGGCATATCTTTGATACCGCCGAGGTTTCTCTCAAGGATGGACATCTCCTTCTGGAGAGATGCAACTTCCTTCTTGGGCAGCATATCGAATGTTCCGTCGGCCTGCATTTTCTGGAGATTCTCAAGACGGCTGATGCTTGTCTTGATGGTCTTGTAGTTTGTGAGCATTCCGCCGAGCCAACGGACGTTGACGTAGTACTGACCGCAACGGATAGCTTCCTCGCGGATAGCGTCTGCTGCCTGCTTCTTAGTACCTACGAAAAGGATGTTTCCGCCTTCTGCGGAGAGGTCGCGAACGAACATGTACGCTTCTTCGAACTTCTTGATCGTCTTCTGAAGGTCGATGATGTAGATGCCGTTTCTCTCGGTGAAAATGTACTCCTGCATTTTAGGGTTCCATCTTCTTGTGTGATGTCCGAAATGGACGCCTGCTTCGAGCAGTTGCTTGATTGATACGATAGACATATTCTGATGTCCTCCTTCGGTTGATTCCACCACACGGACTGTGACACTGCAGCCGCATTTGCGGCACCGGCAGGATCTGTTCCGTATGTGTGTTTTGCGTTTTCGCGCAACGAATATTATACTATACAAGGCACCGGTTTGCAAGTAATTTTCCTTAGTTTACAAATTATTTACTTTTGTCAAGACGGTAATTCGTTACGGATCTGAAAAAATGACACCCGCCTCACGCTTCTGCATCAAAATACTGCGATGGCAAGGCGTGTTATCATAAGAGTATCTTTGTTGAAACGTCATGGCCGAAAGAAGCCCCCGCTAAGCATTTTTGAAGGAACACCCACTTTAGCACCGGTTAAAACGCAGACAAGGAAGATAATTGCCAGTATTAAACACGGAAGGAAAAAGGCTTGAAACGCCGTTTCAAGCCTTGCACAAGTCATTTATCAAGTCCCAAAGCCCATTTGATCGCTTCATCTACCCAAGTAGCACAGTCGACTCTTTCGAGATTCTTATCGCCGTGGGCAGTCTGGTCATTACAAAGAGCCATTCCGTGAGGACCGTCGCTGAAAATATGAAGCTCGTAGGGAATGTTATGGCGACACATAGCCTCTGCCATAAGGATTGAGTTCATCGGGTGAACACATTCATCGTTGGACGTAGTCCAAATGTAGGCGGGGACGGTGTTTTCATTCACCGCCTTGTCGCAGGAGAGTTTTTCGATGATCTCGGGCGTGTATTCGCCACCGCTGACGAGACGTGCGCAGGTCTCATGACCGTATTTGGGATCTAGAGTGATCCAAGGGTAGCAAAGTATCATTCCACGGGGCTTGTTCATACCGAACGCCATGTCTGGTGACGCTTTTGCCTCCTCGGATGCCCACATAGTACCTATTGCCGCAGCCAAATGACCTCCGGCTGAAAAACCGCAGACAAAGATCCTGTCGGGATCCACGTTGAACCGCTCCGCATTCTCTTTGATGAGAACTATCGCCCTTGATATCTCAAGGAGAGGATTCGGAAATCTTGCCGCTCCCCCCACCGTATAGTGAAGCAAGAAGCAATTGAAGCCCTCCGCAAAAAATTTCTTGACGACCGGCTCTCCTTCCCTGTCGGACAGGAACATATAAGCACCGCCGGGGATAACGATAACTGCGGGACGGGGACCTGCCTGAAGTTCCGGCTCGTCCTCGGAAATGTAAGTGCGCAGCCATACAAGCTCATTGGTCTCACTCATCGGAATAGTTTCGGTCTTCATAATTAACTCCTTTTTCAGTTGAATAATTTGATACCACCGAGATCGAACAGCCCCGTTTCACAAAGAGGCACCGTCTCCGTGATATCTGCGTTTCGAAAAGCATCATAAAGAGTTCCTTCATCACTTTTGCGTGAAAGAAGCTCCGTTTGGATCCTTCCGTATGTAAACAGCTTCCCGTCACAGTATCCCCCCGCTCCACCGATGAATCCGGTGTCATAGGGCGGAAGGGAGATATCCACTCTACCCATGTCAACGGTATCGCACCGTCCCAAGCAAGCCTTGAGTATCGACGGGTCGGAAGTTATGACAGCCTTTCCCGTGGCGATAGCGGAACAGCCGGCGTAGCCCTGACGCACCTTGACGGTCTCAAGGCCCGCACGCTCAGCCGCCGAAAGCACTTCGGGTGCCGTGTGATCAATATCACAGAATAGATATCTGCCATTTTGAAGCACGTTAAAAGCGATATCGAATGGATATCTCGCCTCCCGTCTGCATTCGGAGAGCACCGGAACGAGTCCGCATTTTGAAAGGAAGTGAGACAACGCATTGCGGTTTCGTTCGTAGTAAACTCGGTGGCAGATGAAGCTGTTACCGATAACTGTGAATATCATGTCCGGATGGTGACACACCGGGTCCGGCAAAAAACCGTCCGTCGGCACCATGAAAACTTCGTCGCAATAATCGAGAAGTTTTTCATGACACTCCTCCGGAATCCGGGACGACACTGCGGCACATTTTATCTTTTTCATCTTCTCAAAAAATCAAAAAGCAGGCATAGGCCTGCTCTTCTGATATTGAAACTGTTATCTGAAGAATCAGGCACGTTCAATCTTGCCGGATCTGAGACAACGAGAACAAACGGAAACAGTAGTGTGTGTTCCGTTAACTACGGCTTTAACCTTTCTGATGTTGGGTTTCCAAGCTCTGTTTGTTCTACGGTGTGAGTGGGAGACCATCTGACCGAATGTAACGCCCTTTCCGCAAATCGAGCACTTTGCCATCTTAAGCACCTCCGTTATATTGAAATTGATTACTTTTCTAAAATCAGCAATAGCGATTATAGCACACGGGATCGCAAAAATCAATACCTTTTTTGATTTTTTTCATTTTTAAGGTACTTTCTTCCCCGATTCGGTGAAAAAAGCGGTCAATTCGAGCTTTTTCCTACCTTTTTTATTATCTCATCAAGGGAAAGCCCGTACTTACCGGCAATATCCTCGGCGTAGCTTCTTCCGTCGGGTGCTTCTCTTTTTATTTTGAAGCTTCTCTCTCCTTCGCATATCTCCGCAACAAGAGTGTCGCAAGGACGGCCTCCGAGCTTCAACGCTTCCGAGTTCACCTCGGATATCCTGCTTGCCAAGGAATGAAGATGAGTCGAGAAAAGAGTTCTGCATCCGGCGATACAAAAGCCGCAAAGTACCCTCGATGCGATATACGAGGCCTCCTCTGCGCCGGTGGAGGAGAGCGTCTCGTCAAGAAGCACCACGCTCTTTTCCGTCACCTTGGATATTATGTCGGAAAGTCTCACACACTCCTCACCGAGCCGACCTCTGTCCACGGTATCAGCGCCGTCTGTGGGAAAATGACAGAACACGTTGTCCGCGGGAGATATCATCGCCTCCCGTGCACAGACCGGAAGCCCCAGTGCGCACATTATCACCGCCTGTCCCACAGCACAGGTGATAACGGATTTTCCGCCTCTGTTTGGTCCGGTAATAACGTATGCTCCGGCCTTTTCGTCAAAAGAGATATCATTTTCGACTACTTTACCGTCGGTCTTAAGAGCAATGACCGGATTTATTATCCCGGATGCGGAAAAACAAGCCACGTCATCCGTCACCACTGTAGGAAACGTAAGAGTCACATTCTTCTCCTTCAGCATGAGAAGAAAGTCAACTGCCTTCGTGAGAAACTCTATTTCCGGCAGCATTCCGATGAGAAAATCGATATTTTCAAGGACATAGGAGCGAACTATCCTCTTCCAAGCCTTGAAATCAGTCTTAAATATTGAAGATAAGGCAGAATTGAAAGCGTAGTTCATGGATAGCTGCTCGCTCTCCGACATATTCTTCGAAAAAGGAAGAAGCGGGGCGATGCAAGTCATCTCATTTTTTGAAAAATCGAGGCGAAGTATCTTCTCAAGGACCTGCCCGGAGCGAAACTTACCGTTGTTGACAGACAGTATTCCCGCAGACTCCGGTTTCAGCGCCGCATCAAGGTTGACACCAATGGTGACACTTTTTATTTCACGGACTCTGTTTGTGAGCTCGGACAACTTCTTATTGATCTCAATGTACCTTTCGCTTTTCGAAAGCTCGAATATCCTGTCACAGAGAGCACACATGGCATCTCCCGTGAAACGGTCCTTCAAAGGGAGAAGTTCCTCCGACAAAAAATCGATAAGGGACACGTAGAGCTCCACCTCTGTGATACTGTAGAGATAGTCCTCCTCCCCGCTCTCGTGCTCCATTCTGCGAAGGCTGAGGATGTCACTCAGCATCGGCACCGTCTTTTTGAGGATGCTTACAGCCTCGGGAGCATTCAAAACATCTTGAAAGGTAGCCTGACGGTACTTCACTGTCTCGGCATCATCCGTCAGCATATCCGACAGATCCCCGTTTTTCATGTCAAAGTATTCAAAAAATCCGAGATCTCTCAGTGCATCACCGGAGTCCCTCATAGCATAACCTATTTCTGAGGCATCCGGGTAGAGCAGGCTGAGCCTCTCGCTGCTTGCAGTAAGTTCCATAACATTTTTCCTCGTGTCAGTGTCTTACTGTATTCTATCACAAAAAAAAGGATTTGCAAATCATTTTTCATAGAAAAATATTGATTATGGAGTTTTTTTATGATATCATAAAAGCGCAAGGATGGAAGTGATGGTAAAATGACGAATAGTTTGTTTCTTTCAACAGGCTGTCTTGTGGAAAGAAGAAATGGCTACGATACAACAAAGGTGGGAGAGATCATCCCCGCCTTGATGGAAAAAAACTACATTGACGGCGCCGAACTTATGATGATCGGTCTCTATTACGAAAAGCTGTCGCAGATCATCGGTACTTACCGCTCAAGCGGAGCCGTGTTCCCGGTGATCCATGCCGACAAGGAAATCGGAACTCTGCTTTCAAACGCCGCCGTAGCCTACTTTGACGGAAACAGATCCTTTGCCGAGGAAACGAAGGAAAAAGCCTTCGATATGTTGAAGAAAAACTGCGAGGCGGCGTGCATGGCAGAGAGCTCTCGTATGGTGCTCCACCTCTGGGGCGGACTCTGCTCCGACACTCGGGTATCATACAATATCGAGACACTGCCGCATATGATCGATATTACGGACAGTTATGGCATCAAGTTGATGTGCGAAAACGTTCCCTCCGTCAAGGCAGATCCCCTTACGAACTGGATGGCGATGGGGGACAGCCTCGGAAGATGCGGTCTTGTGTTCGACACCCGCTTTGCCACCTGCCACCGCCAGCCCGCCGAGACTCTCTCGTCGGATTGTGCCCGGTTCATAGAGCACGTTCACATAAGTGACTACATCGGAGAAAAGAAGGATTTTTCCTGCTTAAGGCCGGTGTATCATCCGGGTGAAGGCATTGCGGACTTCCCTCTTATCTTCTCCATGCTGAAAAAAATGGACTACAGGGGATCGTTCACCCTTGAATCCCAGGGGATCACAGAAGGAACCGAGATCAATATCGACAGGATGTGCCGCTCCTTTGAATTCATTAAAGATTCGATGTGCGGCTGAATAATGCCTTGCCTTTTCGCGGGCGACACACTCAAAAAAACGAGGAAAAAAAGATGAAATGTCAAAAATGCGGTTCAGAGATCAAGAACGGCGAGCTCTTCTGCGGCGTTTGCAGAAATAAAACAAATGTAGGAATGCCCCCTAAAAATTCTCTCAAGGCTGTAATCAGCGGGATCGGCGCATTCTTTAGAAAGCTTTTCAAAAGGATAGGAAGACTTTTTACCGATCGGGATACGAAGATCTATTCCATTGTTCTCTCCGGGTCGCTGTGTCTTTTCATTGCCGTCTGCGTTACGGTACTGGCCTCAACGGCTATCAGTAATAAAAGATCCTATTCCACCGAAATACCCGAGGATACAGACACCGTGGAAGCGGACGGTACCGACTCCGGTGACACCTCCTCCGAGGTGACCGACGTAATAAAGAAGGATACTACCGATAATACCGACAGCGAGTCTGAGGAGACCACCGAAGAAAGCGAAGAGACCGACGTCAGCGGCGGTAATGCAACTGGCAATGCCGGCAGTAATACCGGCACAGGCGGTGCCACCTCAAACTCCGGCCAATCTTCAAGCGGAAATTCCGGCAGCTCATCGAGTTCATCCGGATCATCCGGGTCAAGTTCCTCGGGCAGCTCATCTACCTTTGATCGGATCCACACCTATGCCGATGCCCCAATATCGGAGTATGAGGACACATCGAGCACTCTGCCCTTCATGCCCATGAAAAAAGAAGGCACCACAAGCGGTGCTCAGAACCAATTCCCCGATAGGAAGTTTTCAGACTTCGAGCCAGGCTTCCTTTTTGAGAGCAACGTTGCCTACAACAGCAGTCTTGTCGGCTATGACGGCTTCGTGTTCTGTGCCGACTCCTTCAGCGACTACGACGGAACTTCTCTCTACACGGATACTATGCTGCAGTCAAAGGTCTCCATGATGACCAAGAGAAACGACGAGCTCAACAAAATCGGCGTGAAAATGTACGTTGTAATAATACCCAACAAAAACACCGTATACAACGACTATATGCCGGAAAGTTATCCCATTGGCTCATACCGCAGATTCGACCAGGTGGTGAACGCGTTCAGAAACGCAGGCATCAACGTTATCGACGTTCGGGAAAGCCTCCTTGCGGCAAAGGCAAAAGACCCGGCAAGGCTTCTCTACTACAAGACCGACACCCACTGGAACAATCACGGCGGATTCGTGGCATACCAGCAAATAATAAACGAGATCAAAAAGGACTTTCCAAATGTGGTAGTCCACGACAGAAGCGACTATCAGATCAACTATTGCGAGACCTTCATGAAAGACCAAGCATTCGCCCAGGGCAACTACGACGCCACAAGCGAAATAGGTCCCGTCTACACGCTGAAAAACGGCAAAACCGCCGACAGATTCAAATACGACAGCAAAGACAGGTGGGGACAGTTCTTTTACTCCTACCAATGGCCGAACGGATACTCCGACCACCTCTATTGGTACAGATGGCAGAACAGCTCAAACTACGGCGCACCCTCTCTCTATATGATCAGAGACTCCTACTCCATCGCACTGAATACGTTCTTAAAAGACAGTTTCTACACGTCGACGTTCAACTGGACCTATGACTTCAACATCAATGAGGTCAAAGCGGCAGATGCGGACGTAGTCATCGTAGAGTGCTGTGAAAAATACATCACCAATATGCTGAACCACACGGCGATCATGAAGAATCAGATCCCCTCATCTCACAGATGACAAAAAGAAAGGAACCGAAGCAATGAAAAAACTGTCACTGTTCTTAGCACTCCTCCTCTGCGTTCTCGCCATCACTGCCTGCGGCGGAGAAAAAGCGGAGGAAAACAAGTTCACCTACTCTCTCGCCGATATCAAAACAAAATGTGAAAACGATTTCGACTTCAACGGCGGATACTTCTACCTTGATACCGACGAATACAGCGAGGATATCCTCATGTATCAGTACGGAGTTGAGGATGAAGAAGTTATCGAAAGCATCGACTCATACCTTCTCTCCACGCCCGGAACTAACAGCGCAAGGACACTTGCCATCATTGTTTTCAAGGACGGCACGTCAAAAGAGACTATGACCAAGGCTGAGACTGCAATAAGAGAGGTCTACCTTGCATCCGTCATCAACAACGTAGGACTCTACGATCCTGCGCAGGCACCTGTGGCAGAGAAAGCGGAATTTACTTATTACGACAACGCTCTTGTCCTCGTCGCTTACGATGCCGAGGGTAACACGGCTCTGACCTCCGAGATATTCAAATAAAAAACACCGCAAAAGCGGTGTCATGAAATTAAAAAAGCGGCGACGGCGATCAGATCCGTCGCCGCTTTTTTATTCCTGTTTAATTCCCACTTCTATTCCCGCAAAAGACTCTTCGTATCAAGGAAGAACACCGATGCGATGAGAAGGATATCAGTCCCGATAAGGACCGTGTTTATTTCGGGAAATGAGGGGCGTAGAAAGCCGAACAGAGCTGCGGCGGTACAATTTACCGATGCCGAGGCAAACACCGCCAAAACACGCTTATTTGCCCGTCTGAGAGCGGCATCTCGATAGGTGTCTCTTGAGAACTCGAATTCCGAGATCACAGAGAGTAAAAACCTTCTGAAAACCGCGACCGTAACAGCTACAAGCCCAAAACAGACCAATGCCTGCAAAGCGGTAACTACCGATATAACTGCGTACTCCGATGCGGCACTGTCGATCCAAAGGGCGTTCTCCTCGGTGAGATCCTCAAAGTAGTTGCTCCTAAGCGCCGACAGCACGGAAGAAACTATCACAAGCACTCCGGACAAGGCTCCGCCAAGCACAAGAGACCTCTTGTCCTCTTTGGCAAAGACAAATAGAAACAGGGCAGAAAATACCGCCGTCAATATCTTCGTTATCACGTCCCGGTCATCTATGTAGAGTGACACTGACAGGAGGACCGATGCGGAGAACAGGACAGCCGCAACGGATAACCTGAATGAGCAGTACTCAAGAGGTCTCGTTACTGCAACTCCCGTCGCCTCGATCTTGATACGCTCAGCCATTTCGCCGTCACTGCGAAGTGCCGAAAATGACTTGAAGCACCGCACGGAAAGCAGGATAAAAAACACCGTTAACGGAATGAGGATAACCCAATAGAGCATCGGCTTGTATCCGGAAAGTTCTCCTTTCGTGGCGGATGACCTTGTTATACGAAGTTCCGTCAGCTCCGGCAGAAAGCACGCCACCGTCCTCACAAGCACAAATGCCGTAAGCGGCGCCTTCAGCCTCGATATATCAAGGCGGTTTTTCACATCCTCGTGCCACACGGCTCCGTATCTTATCCTAAGTGAGCCGATACCGGAAACGGTATCAGAGACGGCTGAGGTGATAACTATTGCCTCAAATACCGAAAAAGCAAAAGTGAGAAGCAGATCCATGGATCCGTCAGTAACGAGAACCGAAACGGCGACAGTGAACTTGACGATACTTTCCACCGCAAGTGGGAACAGCGCTTTAATAGAGTTTTTGAGCCTTTCGTCAAGATGAACCGATCCGGACATACCGAATACGACGAGAAGCGCTCCCACGGCATCTGGAAGAATGTCAAAAAGCCCCACCGTAGGATTTAGAAAGAACACCGTCCCAAGAGAAATAAGAATGAAATTCATCCCGTCATGCTCCGCAGCACTTTTTGTATTTCTTACCGCTTCCGCAGGGGCAGGGATCGTTTCTTCCGACCTTGTCGTCCTTGCTCTTGACTACCGGCTTTTTCTTGAGAGTATCATCACCGCCGGACGTGCCGGAAATATTGTAATGATTCTTTCTTTCCGTGCTTGCGGTAGTGATCTTGACGGACAGTATCGACCTTACGGTGTCCTGCTTTATCTGTTCCACCATGTCGGCAAAAAGGTCTCCGCCGTAGATGCGGTACTCACTGATGGGGTTTCTCTGAGCGTAGGCCTGAAGTCCGATGCTCTCCATGAGGGAATCCATTGCCTCAAGCTGATCCATCCATTTCATATCCACGTTGGCAAGGAGGACAGCACGTTCAAAATCACGCATCCTCTCAGCCCCCGCAAGTCTTTCCTTTTCCTCATAGAGTGCCTTCGCGCGTCCGAGAAGCTCGATGCGTATCTCCTCACGGTACCGGATGGGATCCTTCCCCTCCGTGTCCTCAAGATCCTCCGGTCCGACAAGAAGTCCGAGATATTTTGACTTCAAACCGTCAATATCCCACGCTTCGACGGTGTCCTCATGAAGGTAACTGTCGACCGCCTCGCTAACTGTGTCGCTGATCATCTTAACGATCTTGTCTCTGAGATCCTCGCCGGAAAGCACCTCATTTCGCTGAGCATAGATTATCTTTCTCTGCTCATTCATAACGTCGTCATACTGAAGAACGGTCTTACGGCTGTTGAAATGACGTCCTTCTATCGACTTCTGTGCTTTTTCAATAGCGGGCGTAAGGGAGCGCTCGCCTATGACACTTCCCTCCTCAACGGGAATGCGCTTGAACATCTCGATGGCACGGTCTCCCGCAAAAAGCCTCCACAAATCATCCTCAAGAGACACGAAAAACTTGGATTCGCCGGGGTCTCCCTGCCTTCCGGAACGTCCTCTCAGCTGATTGTCGATACGTCTCGCGTCATGACGCTCCGTACCGATAACGTAGAGACCACCCGCCTTGCAGACCTCCTCTGCCTCGGGACGTATCTCCTCCTGATATTTTTTGTAGAGATCCCTGAATACCTGCCTTGCCTCCATGACCTCCTCGGAAACGTTTTGCGAGGAGCCGGTAGCAAGCGCAATGATCTCGTCATCGTATTCAAGTTTTCTCATCTCCGCCTTGGCAAGATATTCGGCGTTTCCTCCAAGGAGGATGTCCGTTCCTCGTCCGGCCATGTTGGTGGATATGGTAACAGCACCCTTCTTACCCGCCTGTGCGACGATCTCGGCTTCTTTCTCATGGTACTTTGCATTGAGCACGTTATGAGGAATGCCCGCCGCCTTCAACTTCTTTGAAAGTGCTTCCGACTTTTCAACGGACACTGTGCCCACAAGCAGAGGCTGCCCTTTTGCATGGCAGGACTTGATAAGCTCGATCACTGCATTTTCTTTTTCTCTCACAGTCTTGTAGACTGCATCCGGATGGTCGATCCTTATCATGGGTTTGTTGGTGGGTATCTCCACAACGTCCAAAGAGTAGATCTCTCTGAATTCCTCTTCTTCGGAAAGAGCGGTACCCGTCATACCGGAAAGCTTCGAATACATTCTGAAATAGTTCTGAAGCGTTACCGTTGCAACAGTCTGGTTCTCACTCTTAACGTCCACGTGCTCCTTGGCTTCGATAGCTTGATGAAGCCCGTCGGAGAAACGTCTTCCGGGCATGATACGACCAGTGTAGGAGTCTACTATCAGTACCTGACCTTCCTTGACGATGTAGTCCACTTCGCTCTTCATGATACCGTGAGCCTTGAGAGCCTGATAAACGTGGTGGGATATCTTGGAATTCTCCGGATCAGAGAAGTTTTCGATGTCAAAATACTTTTCTGCCTTCTCAACACCGCTGAGGGTAAGTACCGTGTTTCTCGCCTTTTCGTCAACGATATAATCGGCATCAATATCCTCCGAGTCATAGTCGACCTTCTTGTCCATCTCTTTTATAACGAATTTTCTGAGGTGCTTTACGAAATCGTCGGCACGCTGATACAGATCGTCCGCCTTGTCACCGTGACCGGATATTATAAGAGGAGTCCTGGACTCATCAATGAGGATGGAGTCAACCTCGTCAACGATCGCAAAATTGAATCCCCTCTGACAGGTGCGCTCCTTGTATGTCGCCATGTTGTCACGAAGGTAGTCAAATCCCATCTCGTTGTTAGTGCCGTAGGTTATGTCGCAAGCATAGGCCTTCTTCTTTTCCTCAATGCTCTGGTGGCTGAGAACAAGACCCGTCGTAAGCCCCAAAAACTCGTGAACTCGCCCCATTTCCTCGCATCCTACCTTGGCAAGATACTCGTTGACTGTGACGACGTGAACGCCTTTCCCCGTCAATGCGTTGAGATATGAAGGAAGAACCGCAACAAGAGTCTTTCCTTCACCAGTCTTCATCTCCGCAATACGTCCCTGATGAAGAACTATTCCGCAAATAAGCTGGACTGTGAAGGGCCTCTTACCAAGCACCCTGTCAGCCGCCTCACGGACAAGAGCAAAGGCCTCCGGCAAAATGTCGTCAAGTGTCTCCCCTTCCGAGAGCCTCTCCTTGAACCTGTCCGTCATCTGACGCATCTCCGCATCAGTCATCTTCGCCATTTCCGGCGCAAGGTCCTCGATCTTCTTCACCGTCGGCATCAGCTTCTTGATCTGATGATCACTGTAAGTACCGAAAATTTTCGTAATTATGTTAGCCATCATATCTCCGTTCATTTTAGCGGATACCCGCAGATAATACTTCCGTATTGTATTATTGTACCACAAACATCAGAGAAATTCCACTGTTTTCTCAAATTTGCTCTATTTTCCCGATTTTGACCTTTCTATCATAACTTGACTTGATGCCCTATCTGTTACATTGCCCGTTTTTTTCTCACATTTTGTTTCCGCAGACAAAAAACAAAATTAAAAAACGCCCCCCTGCACGGTGTTTATGCAGGGGGGACGACTCTATTGATATCATTTGCTTCTATTTTAAGTTATTCGGCACTTCTGCTGCCTTTTATTACTCTTCAAATAAACAACCGTATCACAGCCTCGATTCGAGTGATCAGTGACAGTAGATACGGGTGGTCTTGAGGAGGGTATCACTTGTGTAGTCGCATCTTGAACAGTACTGATGCTCATAGTCTTTTTGGACGCATCTGGGGGCGTCTGTGTAGGCTTTATGAACTGTGGCGGTTGGATAAGTTGTTGTTAAGCTATGTCCAGCTATGGAGCAGATCAAATTGTGGGGTTCGGCATCAATTGAGGTAAGACCGCCGCAAACGGCAATGCCTTCGAGCCTTGCAATGCTGTCCGCAACGCTCTTCGCTTCCTCCTCTGTCACACCGTCTGTCGGAACAGAGACTTCGATATCACCATAAGTGAAGACGTAGTTATCAGCGGTGTCGACAGCAAAAGCGGTGAGAGGCAGAGTAGCAAAGATCGTTGCCGCCGCAATAAGGAATGCAAGTGTTTTTTTCATTTTGTATCTCCTTGTATTTTCTTGTTTTAATGATTCACTGCCAATGACAGTATGAAATCCTCGATAACGTCCTTTGACCATGACAGAACGTAAAAGCTGTTATCTTCAACGTAAAAGGTCGCCTGGTAGTTCTCTTCGACGGTGCAGAATGCCACGTCAAATCCACCGATCCTAACGGGATCTGTCAGGATATGCTTTGATACTGCATCGGGGCAGTTGCCTGAATACGTAAGGTCGTAGCCGTCGATGCGGTAATAGGCGGTTACGGCAATATGTCCGTATCTGACTGCAAGAACTTCTCCGTCTAACAAATCTGCGTATTTCTTTGAGGTGGGGAAATCGGATAATTTCTCCCCTATTATCGCCGACTCAAGATCGGCATAGGTTTTTGAGCTTTTTGACATGATGACACCGTAGTTGCCATCATCGTACCGCGCACCCGGCTTTAGGCTGTTGATAAGACCTCCCGACATATCCTCATAACGAAGGCTCATGGAAAAGCCCGATACCACCACCGATATCACTAAGATCACCGCGGTGGCAGCATAGATGATAAAACGCTTTCTGATGCCTTTTTTATGCCGTTTTTCAAGCGTTTTGATGTCGACACGCCCAATACCCGTGTCAAATAGCATCTCCTTTGTATCGGCGTAATTTGCGGCTTCTATGCCCTGCAATCGAAGGGATGTCTCAACTGCCTTGTCCACAAGGTCAATATCGATCTCCCCGTCCGGCCGAGCCATCTCCTCATCTATGATGGAATCGAGGGCACGAATGAGGTCTGACTTGCTTTCTATCTTGTGACCATTTTTGTATTTTTTGATGCATCTTCTGAGATTGACGTCCATTCGGTCCTCCTTTCCTCTGAATATGAAGTCCAACGCGCGGTCCCCGGTCAAAAAACCGCCTTGGAGCCGACTGTATCAGATCCCGTGCTTTTTAACTTCTTCCGAAATTATCGATTTGACCTTTTCGAGCCACAAATGCACCGTAGACAAAGGTATTCCCGTGTCTTTGCTGGTGGCTTCGAGCGTCATATCCTCCACATAGCGGCTGTGAAAGACTGCTCTGAATTTTTCGGGTATCATCATTTCAAATTCAAGAGCAAGCTTTTTGCCGTCATCACCGCTGAAATAATCGTCGTAAAATGCCATTTGAACATCGTTGATATCCTTCTCCTCGAGAGGTCTGCACAGTTCTCTTTGGAACATATCATTTGAGCGGTAGGCTTTGATAATGAAGTCGGCGGTACGGTAGAGCCACGCCTTCATGTTTTTGGTTCGATCAAGGCAATCCCACTTATCCACGAGTATCGTAACTACCGTCTGGGCGATATCCTTCGCAGTCTCACGGTCTCCTTTAAGACGGCTCATGCAATAATTGAGCAAAGGCTCGTAATTGTCTTCGACAACTATCGTAAGTTCATCACGTTCGGTCATACTAATTCCTCTTGCGAACAGTATTCTCGGAAGCGATCCTTTCAAAAGCGGTCAAATATAACAGTTATTCCAATAGGAATGTCAGGCCGCTTGCAGATCACTTAAGAAATCCGCTCACTATCTGCTCCTCCGCTTCTTTTTCCGTCAATCCCAACGTCATGAGTTTTGTCAGTTGCTCTCCGGCGATCTTTCCGATTGCCGCTTCATGAACAAGAGAAGCATCGATATGACAGGCTTCAAGTTTCGGGACTGCTACGACCTTTGCGCTGTCCATTATGATTGCATCGCATTCGGTGTGACCGTAGCACTTGTTGTTGCCTCGGATATTGGAAATGAAGGTCTGGCTCGACGAGTCTTTAGCCACCGAACGGGAAACTACGTTGGCACTGCAGTCAACACCGTCAAGATCCACGGTGAAATCGGTCTTTGCAAACTGAGTACCGTTAGTCATTATTTTCTCTTTAATAATGAGAGTCGCTCCGTCCGACAGTTTTGCTTCCGTGTTTCTTACAGTTGAGGCAATACCTTTGATCTGCACCGTCTCCATCTCCATAGTACTGTCTTCCGCAAGTTCCACAACGGTGGTGGGATTCATTACGTTTTCCCCCGTACCGACACCTTCTCCGTAGTGCTTCTCGACGTAGCGTAGCTTCGACCCACGCCCCACATGGAAAGTGTGGATACCGTCGTGACGGCTCTCGCTGTCGCCGGAATTGTGGATACCGCAACCGGCAACAATCAAAACGTCGCAGTCCTCTCCGATGTAAAAGTCGTTGTACACAAGGTCGGAAAGACCTGTCTCGGAGATTATAACGGGAATGTGAACACTTTCATTCTTCGTCCCGGGTCTTATGATGATATCGATGCCCGGCTTGTCCTCTTTGGTCACGATATCGATGCTTTCGGTAACTCTTCTGCCTGCTGCCTTGCCGTTAGATCTGATGTTGTAGGCACCTGTGGGCATCTCGTGAAGATCCGCGGTCTTAAGCAACAGATCCTTCTGTATCTCGTCCATGGTCATTCTCCTATTTCAGTTTTTCTTCAAGGGTTCTGCAAACGGAATAACCGTTCACAAGATGAGGCATGACTTCCTCTGCGGTACCGTCCTCAATGACCTCACCGTTTGAAAGAACGATGATCCTGTCCGCAATATTGAGTATCCGCTCTTGGTGAGAGATTATCATTATCGAGCCGGAGCCGGAGCCGTGCATCTTTTCGAACACTCTGATGAGATTGTTGAAACTCCAAAGGTCGATGCCCGCTTCAGGCTCGTCAAACACGGTAAAACCGGTCCCTCTCGCCATGACGGTAGCTATCTCTATCCTCTTGAGCTCTCCTCCGGAAAGAGAGGCATTCACTTCGCGGTTGACATAGTCCTTCGCACAGAGCCCAACCTCGGAAAGATACGAACAGGCATCGGACACCGAAATATCTCCGCCTGCGGCGATGGAGATAAGGTCTCTGACGGTGATCCCCTTGAACCTGACTGGCTGTTGAAAGGCAAAGCTGATGCCGGCTCTCGCCCTTTCGGTGACACCGAGAGAGGTAATGTCCCGACCGTCAAATATTATCCTGCCGCTCGTGGGAGTCACGATACCGGCAATTATCTTCGCAAGGGTGGATTTTCCGCCGCCGTTAGGGCCTGTGATCGCTACGAATCCGTTATCTATTTTAAGGCTGATGTCCTTCAGTATCTCTTTGTTCTTTCCGTCCTCGTTGACACCGAAACCGACATTTTCAAGTTCAAGCATGGTTTCCTCCGATTTTGTTATCACCATATTATAGCCGACTTTTTTCGAACTGTCAATCAGTAAAAGCGGATATGGCGAAAAAAACGGACAATCTTTCGTGATGACGAATACCGTCGGGAGACTTCCTCTCTTTTTTGCCGAAACCTATGGACTTTTTCTCAGCTTCGTGCTATAATAATATGAAATACTGTTTCATGACAGCAAAAGAGAAAGAGACTCATGAAAGGAACGACATGCAAAATTCAAACGAAGCGATACAGGGGATAATACTTCCCGTCATCCCGGTACCGGGATACGTGGCCTATCCCTTCGTGCCGATAAATTATGACATAACGCGAGATGGGCTCATCAAGGCGTTTAAGGAAGCCGACGGGGCGGACAAGACCGTCCTTCTTGCTTTCTGCTCCGATCAGGACGTCTACAATCCGGAGACATCCGACCTCTATCACATCGGTGTCATCGCACGGATAGAGACTTCCTTCTCGGCAGGAGAGTCCGACATAAAAGCCGGATTCCGAGGGATATGCAGAGGAGATATAGTTGCTCTCAAAGAGGACGACGGAGTCATTCACGCGGAAGTAATACCCGAGGAATATCCGGCAGAGAACTTTTTGAGCCCGGTAAAGCAGGAAGCACTGAGACGGCACATGATAAATGGGCTTGAAGCACTGATAAAACTCCTGCCGCCGGAAAACAAAGAGATACTGTCGACGGCAAGATCGATACACAACCTCTCCCAGCTCGCCGATTACATAGCCTACTCTACCCTCGGAAATTATGAGGACAAATTGAAGGTGCTCTCGGAATTCGATCAGGTAAAGCGCTCTTACTTGGTTTGTAAGATGCTTGAGACTGATCGGGAGATTTACAAAGAGGAACTCGTTATCCACAAAAAGATATCCCACTCTCTCGAAAAAGCCCAGTATGAGAACTACCTCAGAGAGAAGATGAAGGTCATCAAAGAGGAGCTTGGAGAGGACACGGACGATATCGACGAATACCTCGATAAGATCAATGCCATGAAGTTCTCTCTCGATGCCGAGGCCGACGAAAAGATACGCGAAAAGATGACGAAGGAAGTCGGAAAGCTTTCCAAAATGCCCTTTGGCTCCCCCGAATCGACGGTCATCAAGGGATACCTTGATACCTGTCTTGAGCTTCCGTGGACGAAGGTGACCGAGGACTGCACCGATATTGAGAACGCAAGGACGATACTCGACAGAGATCACGACGGTCTTGAAAAGCCGAAAGAGAGGATCCTCGAATTCCTTGCGGTTAAGAAATTGAATCCCGATCTCAAGAGCCAGATACTCTGCTTTGCCGGCCCTCCCGGAGTCGGAAAAACGTCTCTCGGACGGTCGATAGCAAACGCCATGGGAAGAACCTTTGCAAGGGTCTCACTCGGCGGTATCCACGATGAGGCCGAAATAAGAGGTCACAGAAAGACGTATATCGGCTCCATGCCGGGACGTATCATCGCCGCAGTGCAAAGTGCGGGGACTCGAAACCCGGTGATACTTCTCGATGAGATCGACAAGATGGCATCCTCGGTGCAGGGAGATCCCGCATCCGCCATGCTTGAAGTACTCGATCCAGAACAAAACAAAAACTTCAGAGATCATTTTCTCGAAGTGCCATTTGACCTTTCGGACTGTCTTTTTATCGCCACTGCAAACAACATCTACGACGTGCCTCCAGCACTTGCAGACAGGATGGAGATAATAGAGCTCAATACTTACACGGACGAGGAAAAGCTGAAAATAGCAAAAAATCACCTGATACTGAAGCAAAGAGAACGCCACGGACTGAAAAAGAGCAATATCCGCATCAAGGATGAAGCCGTAAGTGCGATAATAGCAGGCTACACCAAAGAATCGGGAGTCAGAACTCTCGAACGGGAGATCGCAAAGCTCTGCCGAAAAGTGGCAATGCAGATTGCATCCGGAGAGATCGGTTCTGTTACCGTCAGCCCGAAGAATCTCGAAAAATATCTCGGCCCTGCCCACGACTTCAGCGAAAAAGCGGGAGACGACGACCTTTGCGGAGTCGTTAACGGGCTCGCCTATACCAGTGTCGGCGGCGACGTCCTTAAGGTAGAGACAAGCGTCATGCCGGGTGACGGCAAGATCAAACTGACGGGAACTCTCGGAGACGTGATGAAAGAGTCCGCCTACCTTGCGGTCAGCTACATCCGGGCCCACGCAGAAGACCTTTCGGTGGACAAAGATTTTTACAAGAACTGTGACATCCACATCCACGTTCCGGAAGGCGCTACTCCGAAGGACGGTCCCTCTGCCGGCGTCACCATGCTGACGAGCCTTGCAAGTGCTCTTTGCAAAAAGAACGTGAGACACGATGTTGCAATGACGGGAGAGATAACCCTCACCGGAAGAGTCCTCCCCATCGGCGGGCTCAAAGAAAAGACATTTGCCGCCTACAAAGCGGGCATTAAAACAGTCATCATACCGAAAGATAATCTGCCGGATCTTGAGGAGATCGACAGTACCATTCGGGAAAAACTTGAGTTCAAGCCGGTTTCAAAAGCCGACGATGTTTTGAACATTGCAATAATCGGCAGATAATAAATAATTTCGGAAGGATCCCAATGAAGATCAATCTTAACAACGCAAGCCTCAGAATATCGGCGGGCTTGACTAAGCAGTTCCCCTCCGACTTCATCCCCCAGGTGGCGATGGCGGGGCGTTCAAACGTGGGAAAGAGCACTCTTATCAACTGTCTTCTCGGCAGAAAGAGTCTCGCAAGAGTCAGCTCCGAGCCCGGCAAGACGATAACAGTCAATTTCTACGATATCGACAAAAAGCTGTTCTTAGTCGATTTGCCCGGCTACGGCTATGCGAAAAGAACCTACGAGGACAAGCTGAAATGGTCAAAGCTCACCGACGGATACTTCACCGCCAATCCCCATTTTGACAAATTGATGCTGGTAATACAGCTCATAGACTCCCGTATCGGTCCCACTAAAGATGACAGAGATATGCTTGCATTTCTCACCGAGAGTGAGATACCATTCATCGTAGTGGGAACCAAATGCGACAAGTTGAACGCAACTGAGCGGAAAAAGTTCACCGAAGGCATCGCAAACGACCCGGACGTAGCAGCCGCCGAAGAAATAATTACCTTTTCCTCAAAAACTAAGGAAGGAAGAGACACACTCTGGAATGCGATACTTTCACACTGTGACCTGAAATAGAAAGGAGACGGCAAAGATGATAATCTCGATAATGCGGAACTATCCGTTGAGAATAGCGATCCCTTTGATCCTGTTCGCTCTTTTTACTTCGGTTTTCTCTCTGTCTTTCCATGAATTCAGCCACGCACTGACGGCCTACGCTCTGGGAGATACAACTGCAAAAAGCAGGGGCAGACTCTCTCTCAATCCCTTGAGACATTTGAACCCAATAGGCTTCATTTCGATGCTTCTGACCGGATTCGGTTGGGCTGAGCCCGTTCCGATCAATCCCATTAGATTCAAAAACAGAAAACTCGGAATGGCATTGACCGCATTTGCAGGGCCCATATCAAACGTAATTCTTTCATTCTTGGGGCTGTTTCTGCAATACGGCACATTGGTGCTTAGTTTTAAGATCGATCCTTCGCTTGAAATTGCGACCGAATACCCGACGGTGTTAGTGGTGCTTTTTAATTTTTTCTACTATTTCCATCTGGTGAATCTCCAACTGGCGATATTCAACCTTATCCCGATACCGCCGCTTGACGGTTCGAGGATAGTCTCCATTTTTCTCCCGTCTCATCTCTACTTCAAGGTGATGAAGTATGAAAAATACATAGCCATAGGACTTGTGATACTTCTCTATTTCGGGCTTCTTGATGGGCCGCTGTCATACGTGACCGTACGTATCAGCGACCTTATGGCCGAACTGATATTGAAGATCCCCTTTTTAAGGATCGGGTGAATGATGGAATCGATCAATTACAAACTTGAAAAATTTGAAGGTCCTCTTGACCTGTTACTGTCCTTGATAACGAAAAACAAGATAGACATCGGGGACATTCCCATTTCGCTGCTTTGCGATCAGTACATGGACTACATTTCCAAGGCAGAGAGCATGACCATCGAGCTTTCAAGTGACTTTGCACTGATGGCATCCGAGCTGATGCTCATAAAAAGCCGGATGCTCCTTCCCCGCGACAGCGAGGATGAGGAGGACCCCCGCGAGGCTCTTGCCGCCGCTCTTCTTGAGTATCAGCGTGCCAAGGCCGCCTCGGTCTACCTTAGAGAGATGTTCGAGGAATACGGTCAGCGAATGGCGAAGGACACCGATGAGATCACGATGGACAAGACCTACGTTGCCGATCACGATTCAATGCTTCTTTACAAGGCGTTTCTTCACGTGGTCAGCGAAGTTCGGGTGACAGACGACGAGGCGAAAAAGAAATTCGACCCGATAATCAAGAAAAAGACCGTTTCGGTAGTATCTATAGTTCAAAACCTTGCCGCAAGACTGAGAGGCGGCAGAAGGATCACCCTCGGAAGTTTCTTCAGAAGTGCCGAGGACAGATCGGAATTGGTATCCATGTTTCTCGCAATGCTTGAACTGCTTAAATCCGGTCACCTTATCCTTCACGAGGAAGAGGGATACGTGAGCGAAAGCGGCACCATCGATGCGGCATCGGATACAAGCGTATCGATGAAAGAAGGCACAAGCGCAGAGGAGCTTGTCAGAATAATCAACGAGGAATAAGAGTGACACGATGAATTATGAGATCAAAAGCATGACCGAGGAGTATCCTTTGGAGAACGTAACAAGTCTCGACTGTCGACTTCCGGACGGTGAGTCCGGCGAAAACCGCGAAGCCGAAGAAACAGGCATCGGGACAGTCGACACGGATCATGACTGCGAAATTGAAGCCGAAAATGACCTTTTTTCCGACAAAGAGCGACTTGACAGAATAAAATCCACGGTGGAAGCTGTCCTTTTTGCGGCAGGTTACCCTGTCAGATACGACAAGCTGGCATCCGTATTGCAGCTGACCCCGGGTCAGGTTAAAAAGATAGTTCGGGAATACGCCGATGAATACAACGGATTCTCACCGGATGCTCCCGGTGCCATTCCCAGAGGAGTGCTCCTTCTCGCCTTTGACGATGCCTGCCAGCTCTGCACAAAAGAAGAGTACGGTGCGAGCATCCGTGAAGCACTCGGAATCAGAAGAGGCGGAAATCTCTCCGCTTCATCCATTGAAGTTTTGGCAATAATAGCCTATAATGAACCTGTGACCAGAGCGTTTGTGGACACAGTAAGAGGCGTTGATTCAAGCTATGCCGTGACGTCTCTTGCGGAGAAGCACCTTATCGAGCCCTGTGGAAGACTCGATGCACCGGGGCGTCCCGTCCTCTACAGAACCACAGACGATTTTCTCAGAGTTTTCGGAATGACGTCTCTCGGAGATCTGCCTGAGGTCTGTGTCACTCCCGAGGGAGAAAGGCAGGAGTCCCTTCCCTACGACGAGACCTCCGATGCAGAGTCTGAGACAGAGGACGGCACAGACTACGACGAAGGCAGTGACTTACCGTAACTTTTGAAGGAGGAGATATGACGGCACTGATCATAATTGCTGCCGTTTTGGCACTCACAGCTTTTCTTTTGCTTCAATTTGCCGGGATCAGAGTTACCTATGATGGTGACACACGACTGTTCTTGGAATACTCGTTTTTGAAGATCGATCTCTTCCGTCTTATCGGCAATAAAAAGAAAAGCAAGAAATCAAGCAGCCCGAGGAAAGCAAAAACCGCCGAAACCGGCAAAGGTGAGAAAAAAAGAGAGAAAAAAAAGCCCTTACCCGATACCAAGGATATCTTCACCATGGCAAAAACAGTTAAGGCTCTCTTGAAAGAATTTGCCAAAAAGCTTCACTTCAAAAGCGCCAAGTTCCATATTACCGTAGGCGGCGAGGATGCTGCAAAGGTAGCCGTTACCTGCGGCACTTACAAGATGTTTGCATCCGCCATTTTCGAAGTGATAGACAACGTGGCAGTGCTGGATCCGGAGTCCGATAAAAACGTCATCATCGAGCCCGATTTCACATCCGATTACACCGCTTTTGACGTGGATATCACGTTCAGAGCAAGACTTTCTCATGTGCTCAAGGTGATATTCAAATTCTTTGCAAGATTCATCAAGGCAAAGATCAAAGAAGAAACTAAAAAAACCGAAAGGAAGAAAACATAATGAACGACAACAAAATGAGCGAGATCATCGAGTCCTCAGTGGCAAGTCTCAAAAGCGTTATGGACGCCGATACCATCATAGGAGAAGCTATAAAAGCGGAAAACGGGACCACGATAATTCCCGTTTCAAAACTGTCTGTCGGATTTGTTTCCGGCGGACTCGATTATGCCGGAAAAGTTGCCGAAAAGAAAAACAATTTCGGCGGTGGTGGCGGCACCGGTCTGTCCCTCACTCCCGTGTGCTTTCTTGTCATCCACTCCGACGGCAAGGTGGAGATGCTGAGCGTCAAAGACACCGTGAGAAACAATCCCGACCCGGTAAGCGACATTGTGGGACTTATCGAGAAAGCTCCGGATATTGCAGAAAAACTCAAGGCTGTCTTTTCAAAGAAAACTGACGAAGAATAACATTACTGTGACTCCGAGGAAAAAGAGGATAACTATTCAAAGTATCATATTATCACCGAACGGAAATGGTAAAAACAGAAAACTCATTGTACGGACGGTCATTCTGATGAAAAAAAGCATTATCAAAATAATATCGATACTTCTTGCAACTGCGGTATTACCCTCTTTTTCTGTTACTTCTCATGCCGAGGCGGCCCCGTCGATCTCGGCAAAAAGCGCAGTTCTCATCAATGCGGACACCGGCATTACTGTCTTTTCAAAAAACGGTGACACGGTCCTCCCCATGGCAAGCACCACTAAAATAATGACCTGTATCATTGCCATAGAAGTGGGCGACCTTGACCGAGAAGTAATAATACCAAAAGAAGCTATCGGTATCGAAGGAACTTCCCTCTACCTGTGCGAAGGTGACACACTGACGATGAGAGACCTCTTGTACGGTATGATGCTACGGAGTGCCAACGACTGCGCCGTAGCGGTCGCAGTGGAGATCGGAGACTCGGTCGAAGGTTTCGCTGCGTTGATGAATGAAAAAGCAACACAACTCGGGCTGTCTAACACACATTTTACAAATCCCCACGGACTCCCCGATGAGGAACACTACACCACCGCCGATGACCTTGCACACCTTGCGGTATTTGCCATGGAAAACGAGGAGTTTGCAAAGATTGTCTCCACCTCGGAGTACCGTATCGATATCAACGGCGGTGAAACCGTCAAACCGGTGAAGAACCACAACAAAATGCTCCGCATCTACGACGGTGCCGTCGGAGTCAAGACCGGCTTTACCAAGGCAAGCGGCCGCTGCCTTGTTTCAGCCGCCGAGAGAAACGGAGTGAGAATGGTGGCGGTGACACTTGATGCACCGTCCGATTGGAGCGACCACACTGCCCTTCTCGACCTCGGTTTCTCTGAGTTTTCAAAGGTCCGTGTCATTGATATTGGGTCGGTGTCAAGGAAATTGGAAGTGTTCGGCCACGGAGAGATAACGGTCTCAAATGACCTCTCCTTCGACACGGTGATAAGGAATGGCGAAGAGATCACCGTTAAAGTAGAAGGACGACGTCCTGTTTTTGCACCGATCGCCAAGGGCGACGTCCTTGCAACTGCGCATGTATTCGCCGGTGACAGAGCGGTGGGCTCCGTCCCACTGAAAGCAGACATCAGCGTAGTGAGAGACTCAGAGACGGGGGCACTTGAAAAACTAAAGCAGATATTCAGATAGGAGTCAAGGATGGGAGACAAGATCCGCCTTCAAAAGATCTTCACCGATGCGGGAATAATGTCAAGGCGTGCCGCAGAAAAAATGATCGCTGACGGCAGAGTGACCGTCAACGGAAACATTGCCGCCATCGGTGAGAAAGCAGATGCAGAAAGCGACGTTATCGTCTTTGACGGAAAAAGGATAGTTCCTCCCAAGGGGGAACACACTTACATAATGCTCAACAAACCGATGGGTTACGTGACTACCATGAGTGACGAAAAGGGGCGAAAAAACGTCACCGATCTCGTCACAGATATCGGTAAGCGGATCTATCCCGTGGGCAGGCTCGACATGTTTTCCGAGGGACTTCTTATCATGACCGATGACGGGAACCTTGCCTGCAAGCTGACTCATCCCTCCCACAACATAGAAAAGACATACAGAGTCAGAACAAAGGGGATCTTCAAAAAAGAAGATGCCGAAATGATGTCACGTCCCATGGAGATCGACGGATACCTGATCAGTCCCGCAAAGATAGTTACGCTGAGTGCAGGAAAGACCGGACGGGACGGAGCCGTTTCATCCTCCTTTGAGATCACCATCCACGAAGGTCGAAACAGGCAGATAAGAAAAATGTGCGAACTCTGCGGGCTCACCGTAATGAGGCTGTGCCGAGTCAAAGTCGGCACTATAACTCTCGGAGACCTTGAAAAAGGAAAATGGCGGTATCTTACCGCCGATGAGATCGCCTACTTAAAGAGGCTCTGAATCCGTTTTGTAATGACAGGATATTGAACGCCCCCGTTATGCCCGGCAAAACCCGTGGATATTACAAACGCATTTCCCGATGGGGAAATGCGTTTTTTCATTTTCTGCCTTTCCTTCCGTATTTTTTGCAGTTACTTTTTTTGAAAAAAGCACTATAATGGTATTATCCGAACGAAAGGATGCTAAGTCTTGGAGCTTATCATAATTGACCGAAACACGGTAAAAGTCACTCTGTCGAAAAAAGACGTCAAAAAATACGGAATAGATGAAGACGGATATCCTGAGGAAGTATCCCACGATGCGATCGATTCAATATTCTCGGATGCGGGACTTGAAAAGGATGAAAGTGCCGACTATTATGTTGAATGTTATTTTTCAAAAGACGGCGGATGCGAGCTTTTCATAACGAAGGTAACGTACGGCGACGTAAAAGATGCGGAACTGTCAAGAACAAAAAGTAAAAACAGCAACGATGACTGCAAACACAGAACAGTTTACCGGTTCGAACAGCTGGAAGACGTGCTCGGCGCCTGCAAAGAGATATCCAAAAAGCAGTCATCGTATTCCTATCTGTATCATGAGCATCATCGAGGCAGATACTACCTCATCACCGAAAACGAGGAATATCATGCGGAAGAATTCGGGGCTACTAAATGCCGAAATGAGACAGAATACTACATAAAAGAGCACTGCACACTTGTATGCAAGGATGCTGTAGACAGACTAAAAGGTCTTTCCGCTCCTGTTATTTGACAGTTTTTCAACTAAACGCGGTAAAAATGCCCCCTTACGGCAATTATCCTACTTCGGGTACTTGACCTTTTAAGAAAAATATGATATCATGTAAGTTAGGAAAACGAAAGGAAGAAAACAATGAAAAAAGTTTCTTTTGTACTTGCACTCGTTATCGCACTCAGCTGCGTGCTCGCTTCATGCAGCAGTTACAAGGCGTTCAAGGTGGACCCGAACTATGTGTCCCAAAAAAGCGAAGACCCGAATCAGACTATCAGCGGCCTTGACAATCTCAAGGTATCCGTGCCGAAACAGGTGAGCAAGGTGGTGTGCTTCTCTCCCGAAGCTACCGTCATATTCTCCGAAGTAGGATCCACCGACAGGATCAAAGGCGTTGACGAAGCTTCCGCCGAATTTCTCGGAAGCGGAGCTACAAAGCTCACTGTTGACAAGATAGCCTCCGTCGCTCCCGACGTAGTGTTCATCAGCGAAGACTACCAGACGGCTGCTCTTGACAATGCGGGAATACCCTACTTCACCATTCCGAAGGAACTCACGATAAGCGACATCAAATCACTTATCAAGATAATCGAGAAGGTCTGCGGTATCACCGAATCCTCTCTCACCACCGAGATAGATAACCAGTTCAACCTTGCATATCAATCCACGACTGACTATGCTAACAAGTATCCCACCTTCATCGACATGGGCGACTACGGCACTTCCGGCTCCGGCACCTATGTCAACGAAATGATCAGCGTATCCGGCGGAGAAAACATCTTTGCCGATGAAGAAGGATTCATCACCGTTAAGAAGACCGATATCATCAAGGCAAATCCCACGTTCATATTCACCGTGGGCAGTAAGAACACCTACACCGACGATCCCGACTTTGCAGAAGTAGAAGCCGTTAAAAAAGGCAATGTCTTCAAGATCTCGAAGAACTCAGTTTGCTACGGTACCAACAAGATCGCAGACGGCATCAGCACAGTGTTTGAGAAGATCAACGGAGCTAAAGCAGCAAAATAAGTTATTTAAGACCCGCAGAAATGCGGGTCTTCTTTTTTGTTTTCTATTGACATTTCTGCATCTCCGTACTATAATATTATCATAAATTTGCGAATCATTCCCAAATTGGAGTTTGTATGAACAACACATCATCATATCAGACCGGCGCAAGAAAAGCGATCATAGAATTTCTAAAGGACAACTCTGAAAAGCATTTTTCAGTTGAGGAGATAACGGATGGGATCGGCGGCGTTGCGGAAAAGCACTCCCGAAGCACCGTCTACAGGCAGATATCGAAGCTCTGTGGGGAAGGCCTTTTGAAAAGATTCGAAAAGGGCGGAGCAAACAGTTTCTACTATCAGTATGCCGGCTTCAAGGATGAGTGTGAGCTTCATTTTCACCTGAAATGTGCCGAATGCGGAAAGCTCATCCACATGGAATGTGATGAGATGCAGAAGGTCAAGGAACACATCCTCCAAAGCCACAGCTTTTTGATCGGTGGAGAGGAGATAATCAACGGCATCTGCAAGAACTGCATGAGAACGGAGGCCGACAATGACTAAAAAGTGCCTTTCAATAATACTTGCGATGCTTGCCGTTTTGCTGTCGCTTACATCCTGTCAAACCCCGAAAGAAGCGAGTGACGGAAGACTGCAGGTATTGACTACTGTATTTCCTCAATACGACATTGCAAAAAACGTAGGCGGGGATATGGTCTCGGTATCGATGCTGATGTCTCCCGGAACTGACAGCCATTCTTACAGCGGAGACAGCCCGTCGGATATTTTGAAGATAGAAAAATGTGATATCTTCCTTTGTATCGGCGGCGAAAGCGAAAAGTGGGTGGACTCCGTCACAAAGAAGATAGAGAATTCCGGAGGAAAGATGCCTAACGTGGTAAGGCTCGCAGAATACTGTGACCTTCTTGCGGAAAGTGATGAGGGTATCCTTGAAGAGACATTGGAACACGAGGATCATCACGAAGACGGCTTCGACGAGCACGTTTGGACGTCACTTAAAAACTACGAAAAGATGACAGCCGCCGTCAGAGACTGCCTAATTGGTGCTGACCCCAAAAATGGAGATGACTACCGTAAAAACGCTGACGGCTACATCTCAAGAATACGGTCTCTCCACGGCGAATTTGACAAGTTTTCTTCATCATTCAATAAGAAAATTCTGGTCTTTGCTGACAGATTCCCGTTTAGGTACTTCGCAAACGACTACGGATTCGAATGCTACGCCGCATTCAACGGCTGTGCATCGGAAAGCGAACCGTCACCGACAACTTTGTCAAAGCTCTGCCTCATGATAGAAGAAGAAGGTCTTAGCTGTGTTTTCTACACCGAGACGTCTCTAAGCGGTGTTCCCGATACCGTTTCAAAAGCCACGGGAGCGGACAAGTATCTTCTTCACTCCTGCCACACCGTCAGTGAAAAACAACTCAAATCGGGTATCGGATACCTTGATCTTATGAAGCAAAATCTTGATACTCTTAAGAAAGCAATGAATTATGACAGTTAAAACACCTCAAATCGAATGCATCAATGCCTCCTTCGCCTACGAGGGGCGGACCGTTCTGCAAAATGTGACATTTTCCGTTTCAAAGGGCGACTACCTTTGTATATTAGGAGAGAACGGAACCGGAAAGAGCACTCTTGTCAAAGGAATGTTAGGACTTTTAAAACCCCAAAGCGGCAAGATCAGATACCACGGGATCAATAACACCGATATCGGATACCTACCCCAAACCAACACGATCCCGAAGGGATTTCCCGCTTCTTGTTTCGAGGCAGTGCTTCAGGGATGCACCGAGAGAAAACGGGGGATATTCTTCTCAAAAGCGGAAAAGGACAGAGCCCTTGAAGCGATGAGACTTCTTGAGGTTGAGAACCTTAAGAATGTGGGCATCTCCACTCTTTCCGGCGGTCAAAAACAGCGAGTACTCCTTGCACGTGCCCTTTGTGCCGCCGACAAGGTGCTTTTGCTTGATGAGCCGGTATCAGGGCTCGATCCCCTCGTTTCCGCCGAAATGTACGGTATCATTGAAAAATTGAACAGTGAAAAAGGCATCACGGTGATAATGATATCCCACGACACCGAGGCGGCTGCGAAATATGCCGATAAGATACTCCACCTAAAGCACGAGGTCCTCTTCTTCGGGGACACTGACAAGTACCTTGAAACGGAACTGAGCCATCAATTTCTCGGAGGTTGCGGACATGAACATCATTGACATCTTCACAGACCCCCTAATATTTTCAATGTTTATCGGCGCTATTTTGATTGGGGTGATGATAGCAGTTTCCGCTTCCCTTCTCGGAGTCACGCTGGTCCTTAAAAAGTACTCAATGCTCGGAGACGGGCTTGCCCACATCGGTTTCGGTGCAATGGCTGTGACCGCGCTTGTGGAGAAGATACTTGACGACGCTCTTGCAAGATCTCTCGGCTCGTTCTCAATGCTGATATCGGTACCGATAGTGGTATTTGCGGCGATACTGATACTGCGACTTGGGGAAAAGAGCACCGCAGGAGGAGATTCTGCCATTGCACTCGTTTCCACATCGGCTCTTGCCCTCGGATACATAATCTACAAATACGCAACGGGGCAGGCCTCCGACGTATGCTCCAGTATGTTCGGCTCTGCCGCACTTTTAACTCCCACTGCAGGTGACATGATCACTACTCTGATCCTCTCTTTAGCGGTGATCGGACTTTTCGTGCTGTTCTACAGCAGGATATTCTCCGTCACCTTTGACGAAAGCTTTGCGGCGGCAACGGGTACCAAGACCGAAAAATACAAATTTCTTATCGCCGTTATGACGGCAATAACGGTAGTGATGGGAATGAAGATGCTGGGCACCGTGATGATATCGGGCTTGATAGTCTTCCCCGCTCTGTCGGCAATGAAGCTGTTCAAGACCTTCAGATCGGTTACGATTGCATCGGCGGTGATATCGGTAACCACCACTGCCTGCGGGGTACTTACGGCGTTTCTCGTGAGCAATATGCCGATAGGGCCCTGCGTTGTAATGATCGATCTTGCGGTATTCGCAGTATTTTCGGTAATAAAGTCGGTCAAAAACAGAGCCTAAAAAATTCGGACGGGATCCTCCCGTCCTTTTTTTCGGCATTATTACCTCGGCATCGGAATAGAATCTATCAGTAACATGACGGAGGCTGATAGAGATAGATACTGCGCTTAAGGGAGCAAGGACGCTTCGTAACGATAAAACCATGATCAAGACGGATACAGTGCGGGGGCTGACCGAAAAACAGGTAGAGGAAAGTCGGAAAGGTTTCGGGAGAAACGTTCTTACTAAGCAGAAAAAACGCTCACTCATCGCCGCTTTCGTTCAAAATTTGTCCGACCCGATAATCAAGATACTTATCGGCGCTATGGTGCTCTCCACCGCTCTTTCCATTAGGGACATTAATATTCCGGAGACTGTGGGTATTGCCGCCGCAGTTCTCATTGCCGCAACGGTATCCACCCTGTCGGAATACGGCAGTGAGAAAGCATTTGAAAAGTTAAGAAAAGAAGCCGAGTCCACATCTTGCTTCGTAATACGAAACGGTGCGAGAAAAGAAATTGCGGAATCAGAACTTGTAGTGGGAGACTTAGTCCTTATCGGTGCCGGGTCAATAATACCTGCCGATTGCAGGGTGATATCCGGTGAGATCTCGGTGGATCAGTCCCCTCTTACCGGTGAGAGTCAAGAGATCAAAAAACATCCAAGAGAAAATAGCGGGAACTCATTTGGAAAGGACGGTGCGCTGTCGCTTTCGGATACGGATGGGGTATTCAAGGGATGTCTCTGCACAAAGGGGGAGTGCAGAGCTGCAGTGACATCAGTGGGGGATGCCACCTTTCTCGGAGGTGTGGCTGAAAAGGTGCAGACGGAGTCAAAGCCCGGTCCGCTGAAAAAGAGGTTGTCGGAACTTGCCAGATCCATCAGTTTCATTGGATACGTGGCAGCCGGGATGGTCATCGTCGCATATCTCTTCAATTCGGTGGTGATAGATTCGGCGTGGAACAGTACCCTGATGCTCCAAAAAGTGACCGATCTTAAATGGATGATAAAGACAATCATAGATGCGGTCACTTTAGGTGTCTCTGTGATCGTCGTAGCGGTGCCTGAAGGGCTTCCAATGATGATAACGGTAGTTCTATCCTCCAACATGAAGAAAATGCTCAAAAACGGCGTTCTCGTGCGTAAGATGACGGGTATCGAGACCTCCGGCAGTATGAATATCCTATTTTGCGACAAGACAGGCACCTTGACCTCGGGAAATATGTCGGTTTCGAAGCTGATCACCGGTGAGGGAGAGTATTTGAGCGAACGAGAGGTTCAAAAAAGTGATGCTTTATCAAAAGCGGCCGCCGTCATTCCCTACGGGCTGATCTCATCGGGAAAACGGACTGCCACCGAAAAAGCACTCGCCTCATTTTTCAAGACAAGCGGAAAAGACAGAACAGAGAATTTTTCGGACACCGTCATCTGTCCGTTCGATGCCACGAAAAAATACTCTGCCTGCCTGCTTTCAAGCGGCGGTCAAAGAAAAACATCAGTACTGGGTTCTTGTGAAAAAATACTGTTTGCCTGCGACTATTATCTTTCCGAAAACGGCACCGTCAAAATAATGGACACATCGTCAAGGAAGCGTTTTGAGAAGGCAATAAAAAAAGAAGCGGATGCTTCCTCAAGAGTGATGGCGTTTGCGGTCGGCAGCCGTGATATTTGGAATGACACGGTAAAAGGGATGCTGTCCGGGCTAACATTGGTATTCTTAATATCGATAAAAGACCGGCTCAGAAGCGGCATTTCAAGATGTGTTGCAGAGGCGAAAAGAGCCGGGGTCAAGATCGTTATGATGACCGGTGACAACAAAGACACCGCCGCCGCAATAGCAAAGGAAGCAGGCATTGCGGACGGAAAAGAAAGTCTCGTTTTATCCGGAGACGACATCGAGAAAATGACGGACGGTGAGGTCGCTTCTGTCCTTCCAAGGCTTTCGGTGATCGCAAGAGCATCTCCGGCTGACAAACTAAGACTCGTTGAGATAGCCCAAAACGAGGGACTTGTTACCGGAATGACCGGAGACGGAGTAAACGATGCTCCGTCGCTGAAAGCCGCAGACGTGGGATTTGCCATGGGAAGCGGCAGTGACGTGGCAAAGGAAGCGGCGGATATCATACTGACCGAAAACAGCTTCAGATCCATCACGGAGTCAATGCTGTTCGGAAGGACGGTATTCGCCTCCATACGGAAGTTCATCATATTCCAACTCACCATGAATTTCTGCGCTGTGGGCGTCTGTCTCATTTGTCCGTTCTTGGGCATTGAAACGCCAATAACGGTAATACAAATGCTCTGGGTCAACATAATAATGGACACTCTCGGCGGCATCGCCTTTGCAGGTGAGGTGCCCCTGTCAGAATACATGAGACGTCCGCCGATAAAAAGAGAGGAAAAGATACTTGAGCCGTCCATGATGATTCAGATATTCATCTGTGCATCCTACACTCTTCTTATCTGCCTCGGCTTTTTGAAGATACCGGGGATAAGGTACTTCTTTTGCCGACATGACGATCTATATTTCATGACCTGTTTCTTCGGAGTCTTCATCTTCTGCGGAATATTCAACAGTTTTAATGCCCGCTCACCGAAAAGAGGGCTCTTCGATCACATAGCAGGCAACAAGGCCTTCATCACTGTGATACTCTTAGTCGCCATAGGACAAACGGCGATCATCTACCTTGGAGGAGACGTCTTCAGGACTACTCCTCTCGCGCTCCGAGATCTTTTTATCTGTGCGCTGATCGCTTTTTCAGTCATTCCGGCAGACATGATAAGAAAGCTGTTTTTGAAAGACAGATAGCAGAAATCAAAACACCGACGGCATTGCCGTCGGTGTTCGTTTTATTGATGTTTTCCTATTGAAGGCTCTTACGCCGCATAGTTTTCCTTCTTACCCGTAGCGGGTATGACGTCCTGACTGACGATCATCTCACCGCATTCGGAGCATCGTACTCCATCGGTGAGACCGTCGGTCGTCTCCGTTGCCTCAACGCCGGAAATGATCTCCTCGGTATGGGAGTGAGTCATCTCCCTGTCCTTGAGGAATGACATTGAAATACCCAGCATATTACCCAGCATCTCCATGTCTCTCGGAGCGAAGTGGTATCTGTCACTGTCGTATCCGATCTCATACTTAGAGCACCATGTGGGATAGTCGATGAGTATGGACTTCGCAATGCCCGCATTTGAGTTTTCTATAACTACGGAGCCGGTGAAATCGTACTGAGCGTTTTCTCTCTTTGCCGCATTGATCTCACTTGAATAGAGCCAGATCTTATTACCGGCTACAGCGAGACCGTCGGATGACGAATCTGCATGGATCTTTTCACTGATAGTCATGTCGATGAAGGATATTCCGCCCTCTGCGGAGTAAGCGGCAAAATCGGAACGAAGGCTGTTGACGAGGAGCTGTTCGCAGTTCTTATAAGCACCCGCAGAGAGAGGAGAACCTGCATCGGATTCGCCCTGCACCCACATGAAGGAGGTGATCTTGGCATTCTTTCCGGTGGCACTCTCTATCATGCCTATAGAACTCGAAATGTACTGTCTCATCTGAGCGTAGAGGTAGTCCCCCATGTCATCCTTAAGTCCGTAAGGATCGTATCCGTTGCCGTCGGATGCAAACCACTGACCGTTAAGGAATGTTCCTGCCGCCGTGAACTTGATTATATAGAAGTCCTCATCGGGATAGGTCTCATTAAGATAATTAGCAAGACCGAGCTCGGGTCCGAACCTCGTGGATGCCTCAGCGCCAATGCCGACCTTATACCGTTCAAAGGCGGCATTTGATGTGATGGTCCTCCATCTGAAGCCATCTGCAGAACTGCTGTCGGCTGCCAGATTGATATTGTTATAGTGAATGAAAATGTTGGAATAGGTCTTGTTACCGTAGAGATTCCTGATATTGTATCCACTGTAGTCGGTAGGTGTCGCACCGTAGGCATTGGACTGCCCCGCAAGGACGATAACGTTCACATCACCGGTCTTTTCAAGGGGCTTCCCTTCGGCGGCTCCACACACGGAGCAGGTCTTGGGAGCGGTGACAGTGGCATCCTTCCAAGAGTGACCTTGGGCGCTTCCTGTGGTAGTACTGCAAACCGTACAGGTCTTAGGCGCCGTGCAGGTGGCATCCTTCCAAGAATGTCCTGCAGCACTTCCCGTCGTAGCCTTGCATCCCGAACAGGTCATAGGAGACGTGCAGGTAGCGGGCTGCCATGAGTGGCCTGTTGCTTTTCCGGTAGTTACCTTACATACAGAGCAAGTCTTGGGAGTCGTGCAGTTAGCATCCACCCAAACGTGGCCGTTGGCACTTCCCGTTGTGGCGCTGCACACCATGCAAGTCTTGGGTGCAGTGCAGGTGGCGTCCTTCCAAGAGTGGTCGGTAGCGCTGACAGAAGTAGAAGCCTGTTTTACATAGCCGCAACTGGAGCAATAGATCTTCTCTGTACTGCCTGCTGCTGTGCAAGTGGGAGCAACTCCCTCAGCCGTCACGAACTTGTGATCTGCCTTTGTCATGTCAACATCGGTGATAGTCAGAAATTTGTACATTTTACCGTCTGCGCCCAATCTGCCGAATGTAACGTTAACGGTGTTTCCGGTAACGTCGGAGAGATTCGCCACAACATCAAACCTTGCGCCGGTGACAGACGGGCTCGTCATGTTGCACCACGCCTTGGCACAGGTGGTATTGGAGTCGGATCCGTCGGCGTAAGCGCCGGAGCAAGTGCCGCTCCATGTGGAACCTCCGTCAAGAGACCATTTTATAGTGTTCTGCTGACCGCCGTTGATCATGCACCAACCGGTGATGCGAAGTGTCTTTTTACTGCAGGAGATAGCATTTGCTATCGGTATCGTCGGGATATTTCCGCCCATGGCAACTAGGTCGTTAGCGTAGTTGGTATCTGTAGTCCCGTCGGGGCCTGTGGCATCGATATAGTTGACCACGGCCGCAGTGGAGTAGACAGTCTTCGGAACGGAAACATTTTTGATAACGAGGAATTGTGTCACCCTGTTGGTGTAGCCGCTGAATGCGGGAACAACACCCACATACACGTTGACAGTCGTCCCTGCGCACCCGGAAAGATCAAGATTCAAAACGTATCTTCCGTTGGCGGTATCGATGGCGCTGTCTCCGTCGCTTTTGAGGTATCCCGCATTTTCTACGGCAGTCTTAACTGCCGCCTCTGCAGTCTTTAAGGTTCCCCCGCAGTTATACCAGTTCTTGCCGTCGATCGAATAGACATACTTATTCTGACCACCTCTCATAAGGAGCCAGCCGGATACAGTCAGGACGTTGCCGGCTGCAGCGGTAACGCCGGTGGCAGTCACATAGTGGTTACTGCTTGCGGACTCGCTGACGGCCCTGTAGGGATTCGTGGAGATACCGTAGGTTGCCGACTTGGTTCCGTTAATGGAATCGATGCAACCGTGATAAGCAAGCGGGCAGGTGAAGGAAGTAGAGGAAAGTGCCAATGTACCGTTAATAACAGGGTTCACAAGGGATCCGCCTACGACAACTCCCGTCACCGTCAAGAAATGAGACACGTACATCGTGCCGGACGCAATACGTCCGAACATGACGTCAACAGACTTGCCGTTGTAGGCAGACAGGTCGACGGACACGTTGAATACTGCGTTTGTTACGATCGCATAATCCGAGGTCAAACCCAAGGAGACCGCCGCATTCTTATGGGCGGAATTGCCGTTTGTATAAGTAGCAGTTGAGCACTTAGTCCATGTAGTACCGCCATTGAGAGAATAGCATACCTCGGACTGGCCGCCGTTGATCATGCACCAGCCCCGAACGTTGAGAACACCGTCACTCGTCTGCTTGGGGCATGCCATGGAAACGGGGTTAAAACGGTTTGCTGAGTTATCGGATGAATAGGGGTTGCTTGAGCCGTCGGCACCGGCATTATTGATGTAGTCGATGCAGGCAGCCTGCTGATATGCGGTGGTAGTAGTGAGCGTTGTGGGAGTCGTGGTGGTACCGCCGCTTCCCGATCCGCTTCCCGATTCGCTGCCGCTTCCGGTTCCGGAATCGGTGACGGTTTTGGTAAGCTGGATTATCCTGTCGGAATTGTTCTTGATATAGTAAGTATTGCCGTTGTACTTGCATTTGAGAACGGCGTTAAGACCGCTTCCGGATGCGATCCCGGTAACCTCAAAGGTAGTTCCCTTCGGAAGAACTGCATAAGTTCCGGTGCAGGCGGAGCTACTGTAGAGATACTTATTGGACTCGGCGGCAATGTAGATTCCCGCGGAGGGATTCTTTCCGGAATAGTCAATGGGGGATGTGGAGTTATTATAGGGTAAAGCACCGTAACCGTAGATGCTGGTGCTTGAGTAAGAATAGCTCTTGAATGCAACACGTCCGCCGTTGGCAACAACGCCGGAGGCACCGCTTGTGTTACCCTCGACTGTGTAGACCTTTCCGGCAGATGAATCGTAGTAGACAACCATTCCGATGTGGTCGGACCAGGAGTCACCGCCGTTTTCGAAGAAGATAAGATCTCCGGGCTTCGGGGCGTATGTACCGCCGAATCTGCCCTTTGAGCCCTTCCAGTATCCGCACTTCTGAAGCTGAGATACCCAGAAGCCGCAGCTGATCTCACAATAGATGTAGCGTGAGTCACCCAAATGAGACCTTGCAAGATTAGATGAACCGGTCCCCACTTTGTTGACACCGGACTGACGCAGACACCATGTCACGAATGCAGCACACCATGCGTAGTTTGTGCCCACATCGTAGCCGAAGTTGTAACAGTACTCGGTGTAGTTGTTGGAACCGCCGGTAGTACCGGACAAGTCGCTTGAGCTGTTACTCTCCATGTACTGGACCTGAGACAGGGCGACGGCGAGAACGTCGGCACGCTGGTTGCCTGTCAAGGGCAGTTGAGTCAACTGCTTGTAGAATTTCCCGCTCTTGTAAGATGAGGAAACGTTATTTGTTCCCTTAACATACGAGAGGGCGGAGATGGTGGGAGTCATTGCGGATATCACGAACGTGAAAACGAGAAGAGCCGCAAGGACTCTGAAAAAGCCTCTCTTCATTTTGAGATCTTTCCTTTCTTAGGGTAGAGTTCTAAGGTGCGCCGTTGGGTGGACCACCACGCCGGAGCACTCTCTTCAAAACACAAGTAATATTATATCATATTATAGATGAGATTTCAAAGGGGAATCGCTCATTTTACAATGTTTTTCCAATTTATGCATTTTTTTCGACACCGATACAATAATGCACAAAGCGGCGGGGCGTTACGTTAATCATCGAGACCTCAGTTTGTTGATCTTTGTCACTTCATTCGGCATTTTCAACAAATCGACGATTGAAAAGCCGTCGATCCGACAAGATAAAAAAATGCCGACCGGGCAAAGACCGGTCGGCATGATAACCGCGCAACAGCTGATTACTTGTTAAGGAGACCCGCATCACGCTTTTTGAGAGTGATGACATGGTTGATATCGTCAATAGTTTTGTCAACGTCCGCACCATAGCCAACGGAAACATAAAGGACATTGTCCCCCTTGTTGTCAACTATCTTGAAGACGTTGTAGGTGACCTTTCTGTCCTTAGGAAGGAGCATCTCGCAGGTCTCATAATCGGCATGGTCAAGATCCACGTACTTGAAGGATCCACCGAACTCACTGTCAACGCTGTCGTCGATAAGTGAGAACTGTCTGCCGTGAATGTAGAGTTTGTCGGCAGTGTAGAAGAGCTGGATACCGTTGTACATACTGGTCCTGTTCTTTCCGTCGCCGCCGTGCTTGAAGTAGACGCCCTCACTGACGTAGTCATATCCGTGGAGCTTTGCGGGGTTGACGATGGTGAGAAAATCCTTCTCGTAGACTTCGTACTTGATCATAGCACGCTCTTCAAGGTCCTTTATCTTCTCACTGACCTGATAATCAATATCAGTTTCCTTAGCCCTTCCGCTGGAGGAGAAAACTATCATGATGACCGCTATCATGAAAAGGATCATTGCCATTTCGGGTATTCTGAAGAGCAATACGATACCGATAGCAACGATAACGAGAGCCGCTATAGACAGGGGAGACAGTCCCTTGACTGTGAAATACTTCAAATTACGTTTTGTTTCCATTTGCAGTTTCTCCGAATCGATAACATTATACGCTATTATCTTACCACACAAATCAAGTCGTGTCAACACATTTCGGGACAATATTTTGTTCTCGGTATCAACCGAAAAGCGGAAATACCGATGAATAATACCCGACTTCACCGGCGATAATACGGATGTGCCGACAGGCAACATACAAAAGGAGAATGACATGAGCAAGAACAACAGAAAGCAAAACGAAGAAATCGAAAAGAAGCAGGATATGAAGGCCGAGGACAAGGAAAACAAGAACAGCCTTCAAAGCAAGAAGCAGGACGGCAAAAGCGAGAACTGCCGCTAAGCTATCCATCCGTGCCGCAGCAAGTCTGCGGCTTTTTCTTTTTAGTTTTCCCGTCTTCAGCCAAACTTAATAAATCGGGGGTTGAAAAGAAGGGCGTTCCGTGGTAAAATATTATAAGATAATATGAAAAGAGAGCGAAAAATGGCATCAGAATTTCAGTTTGCAGCGGATTTTAACAAAAGAAAAAGAGAGCTTTTCGACAAGTTGTTCGACCATCTTAACAGTGAGCAAAGAAAGGCGGTCTACAAGGTCAACGGTCCCCTCCTCATACTGGCGGGAGCAGGCAGCGGAAAGACCACGGTCCTCGTCAACAGACTGATGTATCTTATCAGATACGGAGACGCCTACAACGCCGAGAGGCTCCCTGATGATGCGGATGAACATCTTTACGAGCAGATGGGCTACGCCCTGTCACTGCCGAAGGATCAGCTCTCAAAATACTTGACAAGATTCAAAGTCGCCCCTCCCGCTCCCTGGAACGTTATGGCGATAACCTTCACAAATAAGGCGGCAAATGAGATCAAAGAAAGAATTGCAAAAGCGTTTGAGGATGACGATGTGTCCGCATCCGACATTTGGTCGGGCACGTTCCACTCCATCTGCATGAGATTTTTAAGGCGCTGGGGAGACCTTATCGGCTATTCAAAAGATTTCGGCATCTGTGATTCGGACGACTCAAAGAAACTCATCACTGAATGCATGAAGGATCTTAAGATCGATACGAAATCATACCCCGTCCGTGGAGTAATGAGCGCCATAAGCAGAGAAAAAGACAGTCTACGCACGCCGGATGACTCGAAAGAATACGCCGGAAACGACGCCTACTATCGGGTGGTATCAACGGTATACGGAGAGTATCAAAAGAGACTTCGCTCATCGAATCTTATGGACTTTGACGATATCATAATGCAGACTGTGAGACTGTTTTCCGAACAGCCCTCGGTGCTCGGTGAGGTTCAACGCAAGTTCAAGTACATCAGCGTTGACGAGTATCAGGACACCAACACTGCGCAATTCAAATTGGTAAGTCTCATCTCCGGCGGATACCGAAATATCATGGCAGTGGGAGACGACGATCAGAGCATCTACAAATTCCGCGGAGCGACTATCAAGAACATACTCGGCTTTGATGTGGAGTACAAAGACGCCACAGTCATCAAGCTTGAGCGAAACTACCGCTCCACCGAAACGATACTCAATGCGGCAAATGCGATAATTAAGAATAATTCGGAGAGAAAAGGTAAGAACCTTTGGACCGACGCAGGAAAGGGCGACCCAATCTGCGTGGAAGAACTTGAGAATCAGAACTACGAAGCCCGATTCATAGGTGACAACGTTGAACGGTTGAAGGAGAGCGGCGATTTCGAGTTCAGAGATATGGCGGTGCTCTACCGCACCAACGTACAGTCACGAAGCATAGAGCAGTCACTTGCAAGGTCCGGAATACCCTACAGGATGCTGGGCTCCCTCAGGTTCTTTGACAGGCAGGAGATCAAGGACATCATCGCATATCTTGCAGTCATCAACAACCCGAAGGACAACGTCCACTTAAAACGGATAATCAACGTTCCGAGAAGGAACATCGGTACAAAGTCCGTTGAAGCGGTGGAGCTGATCGCCGACGGCGAAGGCCGTTCCATGCTTGAAATAATGGCAGACAGCGCAAATTACGTAGCTATCCCCCCTGCCGCCGCAAGAAGCATGAGGGCACTTTACGATCTTCTTTCATCTCTTGAGAAGAGCAAGGATGAAGTCTCGGCACTGATAGAAAAGGTAGTTGAGACCTCCGGATACATGGCGATGCTCCTAAAACTTGACAAGGAAGAGAGCAAAGACCGGATCGAAAACGTGGGAGAACTTGTCTCCACAGCAAAGCAATATGAAGACTCGGTGGAGGAGCCGTCACTGAGGGAGTTTCTGCAGGACGTAGCCCTCGTATCCGATGTGGACAGGTACGATGAGAGCGCCAATGCGGTTACCCTCATGACTATCCACAGTGCCAAGGGGCTTGAGTTCCCCGTAGTTTTCCTCCCCGGGATGGAGGAGGGCATCTTCCCCGGATATCAGTCCATAATGAACCCAAGCGAGATAGAAGAGGAACGCAGACTTGCCTACGTCGCGGTAACACGGGCAAAAAAACGGCTCTTTATCAGCCACGCCAGAAACCGCATGATAAACGGCTCGACTCAATACAACAGACGGTCAAGATTCGTGGATGAGATACCCGATGACCTCTATGTGACAAGCAGTACTGCGGCTAAAAGGAATTATGTTTTCAACACAAGCACTTCCCCGTCCTATTCAAATGGGAGAAGTTCCTTCGGTCGAACGACTCAAAGGACGTCTTTCGCAAAGCCTCAAACCGGTGGCGAGATCAAGAAAACAGCCTCCGTCGCAGCCTTCACCGTGGGAGACAGAGTACGACACTCCACATTCGGTGCGGGTACGGTGGAAAGTTTCCAGAAGGTCGGCTCCGACATTCTCTACGTTATAGAATTCGATAAGGTCGGAAAGAAAAAACTGATGGCAAGCTACGCAAGGCTCACGTCGGAGTCATAAGTTCGATATTAGCATAATAAAAGGAGGTGACGGTATGAGAGAATTCTCTGTGTCATTCAAGGAAAAGATAAAAGCCATTGACAAGACGGTCGTCATCTGCGCGTCTCTTATGATGATCCTCAGCATCGTCACGATCCTGGGCGGTTACATGGCAGGAGGTTGCTCAAAGTTCACCTCGTCAAGAGTCTTCACCCAGACTTTTTCCGCAGTAGCCGGCTTTGCAGTCATGATGGTACTTACCTTCATGGACTACGATCTGATCTTGAGCCGAGGCTACAAGGGGATATTTGTCTTCATAGTGGCGTTTCTTGCGATACTTCTCATTTTCGGCAAAGGGGACATGGGAAACAAGAACTGGATAGTTATCCCACTTATCCCATTCAACATACAACCCGCCGAATTTTGCAAGCCGCTGTTCATAATGACCTTTTCAAAGCATATCGGAAATCTAAAGCGAAACATCAATCACCCTCTCAGCCTTTTGCAGTTAGGTCTTCACGCCGGTGTCGTCATCGGAATGCTTGCGCTGACTAAGGACCTCGGCACGGTACTCGTATACTGCGCTATGGTGGCATTCATGCTCTTCACATCAGGGCTTTCGATATGGTACTTCATCGGTGCCGCAGGTGCTGCGGTAGCGGCATTCCCCTTCGTATGGTCGCATCTTGCAGTGTATCAGCAAGAGCGCATCAAGTGCGGGTTCAACCCGGAGCTCGACCCAGTAAAATACGGTTACCAAGCGCTGAAAAGCAAGAGTTCTATCGCCGCAGGCGGCTTTTTCGGTTCGGGATTCGCCGGAGGAAATGTCTACAAGACCCTTCCGGAATGTCAATCCGACTTCCTGTTTGCAGTACTTGGTGAAAAGTTCGGATTCCTCGGATGCATTCTCTACATCATCTTGATGACCGCGCTGATAATACGGATACTCTACATAGCGAGAAAGGCGAGAAAAGACTACGCCGCCACTATCTGTGTGGGAGTTGCCGCAATGCTTCTCGTTCAATCGATCGAAAATATCGGTATGTGCCTTGCATTTTTGCCGGTCATCGGTATCACTCTTCCCTTCTTCAGTTACGGAGGCTCGTCGGTGCTCTCCTGCTTCTTCAGCCTCGGCATCGTCATGAGCATCTACTCCCACAAAAAGAAATACTATTTCGAAAGAGAGGATGCATAGCGGCACTTCATCGTTTCTTGCAGATAACAAAACAGAAAAAAACGCTCCGAGCGGGGCGTTTTTTCGCCCGTATCGGTTGACATGACTACCTTACCATAGTATAATGATACTATTAATATCAAAAAGAAACGGGTGAAAGGATACAACAGTATGAACAGAGTATTCAATTTTTCCGCAGGACCTTCAATGCTTCCCGCTAAGGTCCTTGAGACCGCCGCATCGGAGATGATGTGTTACAAAGACAGCGGGATGTCGGTAATGGAGATGAGCCATCGCTCTCCCGTCTACGACGAGATCATCAAGAGCGCAGAGGCGGATCTTCGCACCGTGATGAATATCCCCGACAATTACAAGGTGCTGTTCCTGCAGGGCGGTGCATCCACTCAATTTGCGGCAGTTCCCCTCAATCTGATGACCAAGAACGGTAAGGCAGACTACATTCTGTCCGGTCAGTTCTCCACCAAGGCTTTCAAAGAGGCTCAGAAATACGGTGACGTTGTCGCCGCCGCCTCCTCAAAGGACGATAACTTCACCCACATACCGAAGACCACGAGAGACTCCTTCCGTCCCGATGCGGACTACGTCCACGTCTGCTTTAACAATACCATCTACGGAACAAAATTCCACGAGATACCCGACACGGGAGACATCCCTCTCGTTGCAGATATGTCATCCTGTATCATCTCCGAGCCGATAGACGTTTCCAAATTCGGGCTCATCTACGCCGGAGCGCAGAAGAACATGGCTCCCGCCGGGCTCACCGTAGTCATCGTCAGAGAAGACCTTATCGGAAATGCCGATCCCAAGACCCCTGCTATGCTTGATTACAAGCTGATGGCGGACAACGGATCAATGTACAACACGCCTCCCTGCTACTGCATCTACATCGCGGGGCTGGTCTACAAGTGGATACTCTCCCTCGGCGGTCTTGAAAAGATGAAGGAGCTGAACGAGAAGAAGGCTTCCCTCCTCTACGGTTACCTTGACTCCCAAAATTACTACATTGCCCCGGTGGAAAAGGACAGCCGCTCCATGATGAACGTCACCTTTGTCACGGGAGATGCGGAACTTGACAAGAAATTTGCAAAGGAAGCATCCGACTGCGGCCTCAAAAACCTTAAGGGACACCGCAGTGTAGGCGGCATGAGAGCCTCCATCTACAACGCAATGCCCTATGAAGGCGTTGAGGCACTGGTCGAATTCATGAAGAAATTCGCAAAAGAAAATCCAAAGGCGGAATAACGGTATGAAAAAAGTAAAACTGATGAATAAGATCGCTCAAGTGGGTCTTGAGCAGTTTGACAGGGCAAAATACGAAGTATCTGCCGATGTCAACGATCCTGCGGCGATAATGGTGCGCTCCGCAGGTCTCCACGATATGGAGTTCAACGACAGCCTGCTGGCAATAGCAAGGGCGGGTGCGGGAGTCAACAACATCCCCGTTGATGAGTGCGCAAAGCGAGGCATCGTGGTTTTCAACACCCCCGGAGCGAATGCAAACGGAGTTAAAGAACTGACGGTTTGCGCTCTTCTTCTCGCATCAAGGAACATAATCGGCGGAGTTCAGTGGGCAAATATGCTCACGGATAACGTGGCAAAGTCCGTGGAAACGGGAAAAAGCACCTTTGCGGGCTGTGAGATCAGCGGAAAGACCCTCGGAGTCATCGGTCTGGGCGCAATAGGCGGCATGGTCGCCAACGTGGCAAAAGAGCTCGGAATGAACGTCATAGGCTGTGACCCCTACATCACCATTGAGGCGGCATGGGGACTTTCCCGCTCCGTCAACCAGGCAAAGAGTTACGAGGAGATTTATAAGAACGCGGATTACATCACCCTCCACGTCCCCTCTACTCCCACAACAAAGCACATGATCAATGCCGACACCATCAAGTTGATGAAGGATGGCGTCAAGATAATCAACTTGGCAAGAGCCGATCTTGTTTGCGCAGACGATATCAAGGCGGCTATCGAAAGCGGAAAGGTCTCTGCTTACGTTACCGACTTTCCCACCGAGGAGACTGTAGGATGCAAGGGCATCGTAACTATCCCCCATCTCGGAGCCTCTACGGCGGAATCCGAGGACAACTGCGCTGTAATGGCGGCTCACGAGCTTGTGGACTTCCTTGAATGCGGAAACATCAAAAACAGCGTCAACTACCCCTCAGTATCAATGCCGGAAACTCCCGGAGCAGTCCGTCTCGTTATCCTTCATAAGAACGTCCCCAATATGCTGAGCCACATATCATCATCCCTTGCGGAACAAAACATCAACATCGACAACCTTGCCAACCGCTCTAAGGGCGAGTACGCTTGCACCCTTGTTGACGTGGAAGAGATCAGCGACGAGATAATCAACAAGATCATGTCGATGGACGGTATGATCAGGATAATCAAGATCTAACTGAAAAAACGCACCGCTCGGTGCGTTTTTTTCTTTTACCTCGGCGTTATTCCGATGTTTTTTTGAACATGGATGCAAGTGTCGCATAGTCACTTCCGAGTTCGGGAAGCGAGCTTATGCTGACTACGATAAGGTAGGTATCCTTCTTTTTTAGGAGGTAGGTAAGCTCAAGTTTCAAAGCAGAGGTCTCTTTGGTGAAGGGCACCTTGAGATAGGTCTCACCGGCAAACTCCTCAAGAACGGTCTCGCCGGCGGTGTATCCCTGTTCATCGGAGGTGAGCTGCTTTACAAGATCCCTTGCGTAGGCATCCTCGGCGTTGACGCTTCCGGTGACGAGCATATTTTCAAAAAGCACCTGAACACAGTCACCCACGGTGCTGTCGGAGGCAAGCATATCATAGACGGTCCTGTTTGTGAGAAGCATCCGGTCAATGAGGCTCTGCTTCTCCTCAGCCGACATCTTCTCTCCGGTCACGACACCGTTGCTCTTAAGTATCTCACTGTCCGATGTAAAGGACCATGAAGGACCGGGAGAAAACTTAAGATCGGCAAATTCGTTCACATAGACGTTGTTACTGACGTAGCCTCGGATATTAGTATCTTCATCCGTTTTACCGCATGACGAAAAAACGGCGATCATTATCATTACAAGTGAAAGCACAATTGCAGAAGCCTTTTTCATCTCACTATACCTCCGTGTTCCGCAAAATAATTTTACCACATCGGAAAAGCAAAGTCAACAGTACCCTTCGGCGCAGCTCAAAAAAACGAAAATAATCTCAAAAATCGTTGAAAAAATCCGAAGGTTATGGTATCATGTGATAGGACTATTACTCAAAAATCAAACGGCGGACGAAAAATGAAGAAATCTACAGTAATAATACCGATCGCCACCGCCCTTGCGGCAGTTCTCTGCATAGGCGCCTTTTTATTTTTTTACAAGATCGACGTTCTCGGCCATGAAGAGAGGCTGATCGCTCTGAATATGGAATTTGAGGGAGAGGAGATCGACTCCGTTCAAAACCTCGGAACTGCCCTTCGCCCGTTTTTGTTGCTTCAAAACGTGGATCTCGGTGACTATGCCGTTACGGAGGATGAAAAGCAGTTTCTTGAGAGTGAATTCCCGCGGATCCGGTTCGTCTGCACCCAATACGTCACCGTCTACGGCAAAGATATCCAAAAAAGCAGTGAAAATATCGACCTTACCGACGTCATTGTGACCGAGCTTGGCACACTTCGTGAGAATATGTCCCGCTTTCCAAACGTAAAGTCGGTGGATCTAGGAGACAATCTCTTCTCAAAAGAAACGAAGGACGCCATTATCTCCGAATACCCGAATATCACCTTCCGCATCACCGCATATTACGAAGTGGAAGAAAAAAAGGTCAGAGAGGACACAAAAGAACTTGACCTGTCCGGTATCTCATCGGATGCCGACATCGACAGTATCATAGCCCCCTTTTTATCTCTTGAGACCGTGATACTGAAGGACACGGAGATCCCCTACGAGGACCAACTCCGTCTTGTGGAGACTTACCCCGACTTGTTCTTTTTGTGGGACGTGAACATGGGTCCGAAATATGTCTCCTCCGATGCGGAAACGCTGGGTTTTCTCAATATGAGGATAGCCAACTTCGAGTTTTTCAAGACCGCATTAAAGTTGTTCCCAAAGGCCGCGTATTGCGACCTTGAGGGTACGGGTCTTTCAAACGAGCAGATGCAACAACTGAGGGAGACCTATCCCTCCGTCAAGTTCGCATGGCGCATCTATCTCGGCACCAGATGGTCACTCCGAACAGATGCCGTGGCGTTTTCGGTGCTCATCTACGATTACTCCCATAAGAGGATGACCACCGAAGATATTCAAGTGCTGAAATACTGTACCGACCTAAAAGCCCTTGACATAGGTCACCAAGCTGTGGACGATATCTCGGTGATCGGAGAATACCTTAAAGAACTAAGGCTTCTCATAATTGCCGATAACAGAGTATCGGATCTGTCACCGGTGGCGGAACTTAAGCACCTGCACTACTTCGAATTTTTCGTCAACAGAGTGAGCGATCTTACCCCCCTCGCCTCCTGCAAGGAGCTTGTTGACCTCAATATCAGCTACAATTACGGCATTAGGGACATCACTCCCCTTTTGGATCTGCCTCTCCTTGAGCGGCTCTGGCTTGAGCACATACCCGTGTCAAATGCGGACGTAATACTTCTCAGAAGCACCTACCCGAACGCAAAAATCGTTTCCGTTGGCGAGGGCTCGGTGGATAACGGCTGGAGATACCACGTAAGATACAGCGAGATGCGGGATATGTTCAAGAAAAAAGACTACATAAGCGAGGAATTTTCCAAGTACGACGGCCTGACCGAACCTCCCGTTAAAACCGAAGATTAAATAAGAAATATTGAGCCCCCATTGCACCGCAATGGGGGCTCAATTTCAAAAGATCTGTCCCGGAAGTCTCAGCTTCTCTTTTTTGGAAAAAACCTCGTCAAAGTGCTCTGCTTCCCCTTCATCCACAAGGTAACAATCGGGAGTTGAATACTCTCCGCTGACACCGCTGAGATACCCCGGTTCAAGTTCGATAGCAAGAAAGAAAGACTGATCCTCATCTTTTGGAACTCCATGGTATCCGATACCGAATTTCGAAGCAAAGTCAAATCCGCTCTTGCCGTAAAAATCAATATTTCCTTCAAAGCACACGGCTTTGCCGCCGTATTTTCTCACCGCCTTGAGAGAATATCCGCTGTTTGTAACGGTAGGTACGGTGCTGCCGTTTGCCCAAGTCCAGCCGACAGGCAAGGTAACTGTGCTTAGTGCCGCACCTTAGGTGATGGAATATTGTTCAACAGGCGACGGCAAAGTGGCAGTAGTTGCTTTTGTAATTGTAAAGCTCCAGCTTTCATCGTTAAAATCAGTTACAGATGCGTAGTTTTCGCCATTTGTAACTGGTTTTAACGGTATATGTGCCTACGTTTGTCGGATTCTTAACCTCTGTTGAGCCTTGATAATATTTAACTGTAATAGTAACCATTCCGACTGCCTGCGAAGTAACGCTTGCCGTTTTTGCATTGCCGTCATAGGTCAAATTGCTTGGCGCTGTAAATGTAAAATCACTTGCTTTCGGTGTTGGTTTTTTCAGTCAGCGAAACCGTCTTAAAATCGCTTGAAAAGTCGGTTTTCTTGTCGCCGTTTATCTGCTCGTTGAAAAGGCGTAATTCATACTCTCTGCCGTCAATATCGGTCGGAATATTAAAAGATACTTCGCCGCTTGCCGATGTTGCATTAGCAAGCTGTCCATCAAAAGCGACCGTCAGTATCCTCTCTTTGGTATCTTTCATTGCTTCCTCCTAAGTCTGATAACTTGATCGCCGATATAATATCCTGCCGACTGCGATATCCGCCGATAACGATTAAAAAGCCGAGAAACATCACCGCCTAACGAGTTCCGATAAGGCCCTAAAAAAGGATCAAAACTCCGCCGCAACGAACATCCTTTCGAATAGTCAGGTGAGGTAGATCGCTAAAACATTACCGTTCGGTAACTACATTATAGCTACCGAACGGTCACTTATCAGGACTTTTTTCGAAAAAACTAAAAAAAAACGTTTTTGGACTTGACAAACGGGCTTTAATACTGTATACTACTATCCGTGGTCGAGCCGCGATGAATGGCGACCGCGCGACACTTGCGAGAGTGGCGGAACTGGCAGACGCGCACGTTTGAGGGGCGTGTAGTATTACACTGTACGGGTTCAAGTCCCGTTTCTCGCACCAACAAAAAACCCGCATTTGTCTACCAGACAAATGCGGTTTTTTTGAATGATGTTTGCCTTCGGCAAATGATGTTGGGCGCTGCCCAATGATGTCGCTTTGCTAATGATGTGTGGCTTCACCACGTTTTATGGCAAACATCGCATCATTGCGACCATCGGTAGCAACATCATTATGCGAAGCATAGCATCATATCGCCGCAAGGCGATGCATCATTGAAAAATTCCAATTCTTGTGATATTGCGATAATAAAGGAGGCGATTTTTTTGAAAGAAAATAAACTTGCAGAACTTTCTATGGAATTCTCTGTGGAGATCATAAACCTTGTAAAGCATTTAAAATCCAACCACGAATCCATCATCTCCAATCAAATTGGTAGAAGCGGAACAGGTATTGGGGCAAATATTCATGAAGCACAATACGCACAAGGTAAAAAGGATTTTATCTCAAAACTCGAAATCGCCTTGAAAGAAGCGAGCGAAACAGGCTATTGGCTTGAACTACTGCGCAAAACAAACTATATTGATGAGCAGCAATATAAACTGCTTTCGTCCAAATGTACATCTCTTCGCGTAATGCTGATTGCATCCTGCAGAACAGCAAAGGAGAAGCGAAATGACGGAAAACAGTTGTTATACTTATTTTCGAATCACTGGAAATTTTGATCCGAATGTTGTAACGGAAGAATTAGGGTTACAGCCCGTTCGGTCTTGGAGAATCGGCGACAAGCGGCGCAACGGAACTGTGTACGATTTTGCGTCATGGGAATTTGGGCGATGTGATAACTATGATGTGATTGTAGCAAACCAAATGCATATAACGATTGATCCGCTCTTAGATAAAATTGATTTGTTAAATGACATCAGAGACAAATTTGATGTTGCTTTCACATTAGAAATTGTTCCTACAATACATGTCGAGAATACAAATCCGTGCCTTGCACCATCGTTAAAAGTGATTGATTTTTGTCATGCGACAAGAACGGAAATTGATATTGATTTGTATTTGATGGAACATGAGTAATGCCACTATTTTTAGTCTTTCTTACCCCTATTTAAGCAACTTTTAGTCAGTCTTTCTTCATTTTCGGGGATAAAAACGCCATAATAGACGGAAATACAGGCGAAAGCGACTTTAAGGAGCATCGGATACTTTTGACAAAGGATGAGAACTTTTGCAAGTTTGATCCAAGATACTTAGAATTTCTCAAAGGAGGAAAGAAGTAATTATGATACCTATCAGCAAACTCGGTCTTGGGGCAATGGGAATGACAAATTCAAGAGACCCGGAAAGATCGATCCGTACTATTCATACCGCACTGGATGCGGGAATAACGCTTTTTAATACCGGAGAGTTCTACAGCGCCGGCGAAAGCGAGATGATAGTAGGACGTGCCATGAAGGGCGTGCCCCGTGACAGTTATTTTTTGTCCGTAAAATTCGGCGTTCTTCCTTCACCCGAAGGTGGTATATACGGACTTGACGTAGCCCCGCGCAATATCAAGGGGCACCTTACCTATTCACTTCGCCGCTTGGGCCTTGATCATGTGGATATTTATCAGCCTGCAAGACAGGACACGGCAATACCGGTAGAGGAGGTCGTGGGCGCTATAGCAGAACAGGTCAAGGCGGGATACGTGCGACACATAGGTCTGTCTATGGTAGATGCCGAAACTTTGCGCCGTGCTTGCAAGGTACATCCCATCCATACGGTGGAGATGGAATATTCTCTCATTGAAAGAGGTATCGAAAAAGAACTGATATCAACCGCCGATGAACTCGGAGTAAAGGTGCTTGCTTTCGGTGTCGTAGGGCATGGACTTTTGAATGACGGGATATTGAACGCCCCCGTTATGCCCGGCAGAACCCGTGGATATTTGGCACCTGAGCATAGAGAGAACAATCTGTCTATGATCCGCCGGCTAAAAAGTATTGCCGATGAAATGGGCGTGAGCCTCACCCAACTGGCTATCGCTTGGAGCCTTTCAAAATACGGCAACGTGCAGAGCCTTATCGGAACGACCGACCCCGTTCATCTTAAGGAGGCGGTGGACTCGTTGAAGATAGAACTCGACACGGAGGATATCGCACGGATAGAAAGCGCTTTGGATCACGATAAAGTAGGCGGCAAGGGAATGCGGAACTTCGTATTCACAAACGGAGTGATGACCGTTGCGCCGTGATCCGTGGCGCAGAACTCGGTAATTCTTATTTTGAGGTATTGCTACTGTGAGAAGCATTATTGCATTGATACTTGTTTTTTTGGTGCTTGCCGGAACGAGTTATTATCTTTCCGACAGGCTGTACAGAGGGATCGCCGCCTTCTTTCCGAGTGTTCGTTTTTGGCCGGTGCTCCTTATAATGTGCTCCTTGACACTAATTTTGGTCGTTGGATTCTCAAGAGCGCTTACTCCGTTTCCCACGGAAGTCAAGCGGATACTTGGGGATATCAGCGGATATTACATGGGGATCTTTATCTACCTTTTGATGTTCACCGTTTTATCGGACTTGGTGCTTGCGGTGCCTCGGATCTTAAAATTGCGTTTTACCGCTCATCACCTGTTTTCCGGATACGTAACTGCGGCTGTGCTTGCTTTGACTGCGGTCACTTGTATCTACGGCTTTATCAACGCCCGCCGGATAGATCACGTCACCTACAATATCGACCTTGAGAGCAGGAGCATCGAGACGGATATCAACGTGGTGATGATAAGCGACCTTCATTTGGGGGCTATCGGCTCGGAAAGCAGACTCTGCGATATCGTCTCGGAGATCAACAAAGAAGAGCCCGACGTAGTCTGCATTTCAGGAGATCTCTTCGACACCGATTTCTCGTCTATAAGAGACCCAAATGGGGCACTTGAAGCTATTCGTGGGATACGCTCAACTTACGGGGTTTATGCTTGTCTCGGAAATCACGACGGAGGCTCGACTCATTCTCAAATGAGAGAATTCCTTAATGAGGCGAGTATCAGGCTGTTAGACGACACATATGAAGTGATCGATGACCGATTCATCCTTGTGGGACGGTTGGACGGCTCTGCCATCGGCGGATATAACGGGGCGGTAAGACAGCCTATTTCCGATTTCTTCACCCGTGAGGATAAGTCACTGCCGGTGATAGTTCTTGACCATAATCCGGCAAATATCGGAGAATACGGTACCGAAGCGGATATCATCCTTTGCGGTCACACCCACAAGGGGCAAGTATTTCCCGCAAATATAATCACAAAGCTCATCTACACTGTGGATCACGGATATTACCGAAAGGATGCGGACAGCCCTCACGTGATAGTTTCTTCAGGCGTCGGTACTTGGGGAATGCCAATGAGGGTCGGAACGGACTCGGAAGTCGTTTCTGTCCGTGTCAGCGGTAAGTGACGGAAACGGCAGTGTTTGACATTTTGACAGTTTGATTGCAAAAAAGAGTTTGACTTAGTCAAACTCTTTTTTAGTTGGCAAAAGTGACAAATAGCGGTGGCGAAGCAACGTGATCAACATGGACGCCGATGGCTACTTTGGGGCGTTTTAAGGGCTTTTTAGCGTCTTTTCCGACGGAGATGATAAGATAGTGC
>CAZVQC010000009.1:21050-64742 GCA_964629225.1 uncultured Ruminococcus sp. | reverse complement strand
CGACGGTATCGCTATCACAGTCTATGCAACTCAGTACACATATGAGTACGACAGCAATAACAATACTTATGATGCAAATGCTCAGTATCCTGCATTCCCTTGGGATGGTAAGACTGTAGCAGATCCCGTTCTCAAAGAAGACGGCAAATATCACATCACAAATGCTGCTCAGTTCATGGGATTCCTCAAATCTCTCGATACTTACGGCGACAGATTCTATAGTGCTGAACTCGTTCTCGACTGTGACGTCAACCTCAATGGTGCGACTATCGTAACTCCTGCAGGCAACAGACAGTTTGAAGGTTCCTTCGATGGAAACGACCACTCTGTTAGCAATTTCACTATTGACAGCAGAGCAAACTTCCGTTCTGAAGTCGGAGAAGTGATCTATGGCGGTTTGTTTGGTTGCTTCGGTGGCAACGCTTCCAATCCCAACACCATTAAGGGTCTCACAGTATCCGATGCAACTATCATCGGCGGCGAACTGACCGGTGCTATCATCGGTTCTGTTACCAACGCTAATTGCGAAGTTATCGACTGCCATGTAGTAAATTGCACTGTTGTCGGCACTAAGAAGGTCGGTGCTGTAGTCGGTTATACTGCAAGCGGCTATGTTAAAGACTGCTCCGCGACAGACTGCGACGTCTACGCTTCTGACACCCGTGCAGAACAGGCAGGCAAAGTTATTGGTTTCATCAACACCATTGATGCAGGTGAGGTAGATAATACATCCGGCAACACTGCAACTAACGTAAATGTTTATACAAACGCTAAAACCGTATTTACTGCAGAGGAACTGGCAGCTACTCTTCCTTCAGGCGGTAACATTTATCTTATGAATGACATTGACCTTAAGAATGAGCCTTGGACACCTGTGTATATGGGTAAAGGTACCTTTGACGGTCAGGGTCATACTATCAAAAACCTTAAGGTTGAAGCAGATGCTTGCTCCGATACGGGCAACGGTTACGGTGCGGCTCTTATTTACTGCTCCAACGGTTCCATAATCAACCTTAATGTTGACGGTGCTGATATCGAAGGTTATCACAATGGTGCTGCTATCGTAGGTTGGTTAAACGACTATGCTGACAAGATTGAAAACTGCCACGTTAAAAATGCAACTATCACTATTAACCATAAAGATAGTGACCTCTGCGGCGACAAGGCAGGTGCTGTTGCGGGTCGTGTTGCATACTATGTTGAAAGTAAAAACTGCACAGCCGAAAACTGCACCGTTAAGGGCTGCCGTGATGTAGGTCAGGTATTTGGTGCTGCTAATGTTTCTGGATCTACCGGCTGTTCTGCAACTAATGTAACTGCAACTCAAGTTGAAGATTCGACTTGTACTGACGGCAGTGCCGGTAATAATATCGGCGGCGTTATCGGTCGTGATCTTGCTTAATCTAAATCCATTTCAGACTCATACATCAAGAAAGTCCTCTCCCCTTCGGGGGAGGGGCGATCAAAGGGTACAAACTCTATGGGGGTTTGTGCCCTTCGACCGCTCATTGAACAGCACCCACAATACCGGCCGTGCCGATATTTGTTGCTTAAGAACACTATAGAGTCATCGTTATCACCGAACAGGACGTATTCCTCATAGAAAAGCGTTCACCTGTCGCTTTGGCGACACTTCTCCGACATGATCTACGGGTACTCTGTGGTCTCGATTAAATCGGTTCTCTCTTCATCTCTTCTCGTATGGCGGGCTTCCCCCCACCGACGAGAAGGAAAATATTACTCTCTCTTCTACTCTCCTCATAGGCGGGGCTTCCTTCCCCACCGAGAAGAGAGAGTAAATACACTCTTCATACTCTGCTAAGAAGGGCTTTATTGCGGCGAAGCCGCAAGCCCTTCCCCCTTCGGGGGAAGGGGGACCGCTTGCGGGGGATGGGGGTGAGGCGCAGGCTCTGCGACGTCGCCGTAGGCGGTGGAGCAGAGGGGCGCCGAGTGCCGCGCGTCCCCTTCCCGGCGAGCGAAGCGAGCATTCGGGAAAGGGATCTGTGCGGCACCCCAACTTCATCATTTAGTAAGACTCAGCCCCCGGCGGGCAAAGCGAACCAAGGTCGCTTTGCAGTGCCATGGGCGGTAATATAACACTGTCAAAGCATCATCCACAGCTACGATTCCACCACTGTTGTCAGTGAAAGGAGTCCGCACCAAAGCCTCCTTTGCATAAAGGGAGGTGGCATCGTGCAAAGTACTCTGCCTTGCGGCTTGCCGCACTGCCGGATCTCCGAGCACTCTGTTGTTCCAAAATCAATGCAGCTTTTCGCACAGCGAAAAGCGACCTCACCGTCGCTTCGGCGACCCATCACTCATCACCCATCACTGCGCGAAGCGCAACAACATTTGCGCTCCCGCCTTGCGGTAACATATTTGAAGAGATATTACCGCGGCTGAAGTCATGCACATAAATACCGACTCGCCGCCGCTATGAAGGGAGAAGATCGAATGAAAAGCAGTGAACTCATCATCGCTATTTTTCTTTTCTTTGCCGCCGTCATCGCTGTTACAGTGAAATTGACGGTGTTTTTTCTCCGTTTCAACAGCGAGACCGGATACATCACAAGGGAAATGCGCCGTGCCTACAGCGATGACGAATACCGCTTCTGGCACAGAGAGCTCCGCTGTCACTACCTCTGCCTCATCCCCTTCGTAAATGACAGGAATGTGCTGCGCCTTTATAAGTATCTCTTTCACAAGCCGAAGTACTTTAAGAAGAAAGAACGCTCCGACGGTATCTACCATGTCTTAGCTCCCTCCGTAGTTGCCGTTTTCATCTGCACTATTTGTCTCTGCGGCACTTCGTGGGCGTGGTTCACCGCCTCCCATACCGGCAGTGTCACAACCATCCAATCCGCAAACTACTCGGTAACGGTGACCGCTTCCCCAAGCGATACGTCGACCGTCACCACCGCAAACGGCATCTATGAAGCCACCCTTGAAGGCGGCACGGAATACACGGTAAATATCACCGCAAGCGGCACCGCCACCGGCGGCTACTGCCGAGTAGAATTTTGCGGTCTGACATATCATACCCCCCAAATAAAAAGCGGCTCCTCCTTCTCCTTCGGCATCATCGCCTACGAGGACGGTACCGTCACGGTAACTTCCCAATGGGGCACATGCGCCACGGAGGAAAATACTATTGACCGAAACGTTCCCCTTCTGTTGGGCACCCCTCCGGAAAACACCTGTGAAAACCTCGGCGACGGCACCCTGACCGCCGCTCCCCAAAAAACTCCGAAAATAAAAACGGATGCCTCCGAAGCAGTGACTCCCTCCACGGTCAATACGGATACCCCCGCATCCCCCGCCGACACATCCTCCGAAGAGGACACCACCCCGACTCAAGACACAACGGAGGAAAGCCCCTCATCGGAAACACAAACACCCCCTCAAAGCGCCCCCGGCAATAACCCCTCGGATACCGACAGTATCATCCCGACCGATACCCCAACCTCCGAACCGCAAACACCGGACCAGGTCTCCTGAGCGGAAAACGCCGATCATTCTCAAATATTGAAAACTGTCACCCGACCCGGTGGCAGTTTTTTATCTCTTTCTATTGCATCTTTTTCCAATGCATGATAAAATTGAGTAGTATTTTCTCACATCCGCTCGACAAAAGTCGGGCATGACCGACTTTTTGGGGGAACGAATGAACAACGTTTTTATTTCTTTCAAGAATTCCGATGACGGGAATCCGACTCCCGATGCGCTCCTTGCAAAGCAACTGTACACGGAGCTTGTCACCCAAGGCATCAGCACCTTTTTCAGCAACATAACTCTCATGGAGTTCGGTGAGGCCGCCTACAAGGATGCCATAGAAAAAGCTCTTGATGAGGCGAGTGTCCTCGTTCTCATCGCCACAAAACTTGAATACATCAACTCCACTTGGGTAAAGTACGAGTGGAGCAGCTTCCATGAGGAGATGCTCTCCGGGGACAAGAAGAACGGCATCATAGTGCCCTTTCTCCATTCCTCCATACAAAGGAAAGATCGCCCCCTTGCCATCCGAAATACCGAATCCTTCTGCACCGATACCGACTCCGTCTCCAAGGTGGCTGAATTCATAAAAGCCAACATAAACAGGGAGGTATCGGAGAAGCCTCAGATCAAGTTCTCGTCCGACAAGACCCATTCCACCTACGATCCTGCGGCGCATGAGGAACTTATGCGCCTTCGCATCCAAGCCGAAAACACAAGAGATGCCGATATGCCGGCGTTGAACTACGTTTTCGAGGAGTTCGCAGGCCGTCCCGTCAACGTACTGGATGCGGGCTGTGCCTTCGGCTACGTCACCTACGACAGATTCAAGGGCTTTGAGAATGCCACTGTATTCGGCATAGACAAACAGGGGAAATGCATTGAGAGAGCCGTGTCCGCCGGATTCGGAGAACGGTTCAATTTCCGACAGATGGATCTTGAATCCCCCACCTTCGTCTCGGACATGACGGAACACATGGCACAGATAGGTGTGGAAAAGTTCGACCTTATCATAGCCACCCTTGTCATCCATCATCTTACAGACCCGGTCAAGGCTCTGAGAAATCTGAGAAGATTCCTTTCAGACGACGGTTTCATTGTGATTCGAGGCTCCGATGACGGAAGCGTCGTCGCTTACAACGACAATGACCTTGTGAAAAAGATAATCGAGCATCACACCGCCACCCCCGGAATATCCGACAGGTTCAACGGAAGGAAGATCTACTATCAGCTCTACACATCGGGCTACAAGCACATCAAAATGATGAACTACGTAAAAGAGATCTCCACCAAGGACTTTGATGAACGCATGGACGTGTTCAACGAGCGGTTTTTGTACCGTAAGAACTACGTTGCCAATCTTTTGAAAAAAGATCCCACCAACATGGAATACCGAAACGAACTTGAATGGATGGAGTATGCGCTGACGGAGCTGGAGGAGCTCTTCGGAAATGACTCCTTCTGGTATCAGGAAACGGACTTTGTGGCGGTGGCAAAAAAGAAATGACCGATAAAAACCACCGGAATGGCTCCAAAACACCCGTCCGCAGTAAGGGTTCACCAAAACTTCCAAAGAGGCTTCCGTAAAAGCCTCTTTTTTGTTCTGACAAAACGCCGCTCCGGGCGCAGTTTAAGCCGCTTTTTCGGCCCTTTCTCCATCCATGGCATCAACATACCGCCCCCACCCGTCAAAGCTTCCGAAACGCCTCTAAAACAGCCCAAAACGCCCGTCCGAAACAAGGCTTTGCCAAAACCAAACAACGCCACCGCACAGACTTCCCCAAAGCAGGATGTTTTCCCGGCGGGAAACTCCATTGGTAAAGAACGTGCACCTTGCGGCGCACTTGCATCACGGTTCATCGCCTGTAAACGACTTCTCGCCAAAGTAGGTTGTTTTCCCGCAGGGAAAACGTCCTGTTTTAGTGCCTGAAAAGCGGCGATATCGAGCACTCTGTAGCCACAGCGAGTGAAAAGAGCGCCCGTTTTGAAGAGGTTCAAACAGGGAGTGAACGAAACATATCGAAAGAAAAAAGCACTCCGTCCGGAAAAGCCCGAACGGGGGACAGATAAAACATTTCGAGTTAGAGACTTCGCCAATCTGTCATGCTCAAACGGGGAAAACCGAAAGTGCCCTGCCGTCCAAAAGTTTTTTGATGGGGCTTGAGGAGGGGTTTTTTGAAAAAAGCCCTCCCCAATAAAACATCGAGAAAAAACTCCCCGTCCGGAAAAGCCCGAACGGGGAAAACACTCACCAAAAAACCTGTCCAAAGTTTTTGGGAGTGCAGGGGGGCTTTTTTGAAAAAAGACCCCCTGAAAAAAACAAAACCGCTCCAAAAATTTTTGAGTGGGGGGCGGGGAGGACTTTTTTCAAAAAGTCCTCCCCGAAAAAATCCCCGCCTCCCCCTTCTTTGAAATAAGTTCCTCACTTGTACTTGACACGGGACTCGGGGTGGTGTAAAATGAGTGAGTACAGTCCAAACTTATGTTTGCTTTTTCGGAGGGCTTCAATGCCAAAATACGTTAAGATCCGCGGTGCGAGAGTCAACAACCTCAAGAACATAGACGTGGATATCCCCCGTGACAAATTCGTCGTCATCACCGGTATGTCCGGCTCCGGCAAGAGTTCTCTTGCCTTCGACACCCTCTATGCGGAGGGTCACAGGCGTTTCGTAGAGAGCCTGTCCTCCTATGCGAGGATGTTCCTCGGTCAGCTTGACAAGCCCGACGTGGATTCCATAGAGGGGCTGTCTCCCGCTATCTCGATAGATCAGAAGACCACGTCCAAGAATCCCCGTTCCACGGTGGGGACCGTCACCGAGATCTACGACTATTTAAGGCTGCTCTATGCAAGGATCGGAGTTCCCCATTGCCCCATCTGCGGAAAAGAGATCCGCCGCCAGACGGTGGATCAGATAATAGACCGCATCATGAAGCTGCCCGAAAGAAGCCGCTTTATGATCCTTGCTCCGATAGTAAGAGAGAAAAAGGGCCGTCATGAAAAGGTTCTTGACGATGCTAAAAGAAGCGGCTATTCCAGAATCCGCATAGACGGCATCATGTACGATCTCTCGGAAAATATCCTCCTTGAAAAGAACAACAAGCACACAATAGACATCGTTATCGACAGACTCGTCATGAAGCCCGATATCCGAAGCCGCCTTACGGATTCCGTTGAGACGGCTCTGAAGGAGGCAAACGGCTCACTTATCGTTACGGAGGTATCTTCGGAGGGGGAGGAGACGGACGTGCGTTTTTCCACCGCCTACGCCTGCGAGGAGCACGGTATCAGCGTAGGGGAGCTTGAACCCCGTATGTTCTCCTTCAACAATCCCACCGGCGCTTGCAAAAAGTGCTCCGGTATCGGGATCATGCAACGCATCTCTGTCTCAAGAATCATCCCCGACAGGAGCCTTTCTCTCCTTGACGGTGCTATCGCCGTCAACGGCTTCAAGACCCTTGGCCCCGAGACTTGGTCCGGTCCTCTTTTTGAGGCCGTGGGCAAGGACGTGGGATACAAAATGGATCAGCCCATCGAGACCTTCAGCGAAAAGGCGCTTCACGCACTGCTCTACGGCACCGGAGACAAGACCTACGACATCGTCCGAGGCTTTGACGGCTATTTCCGGGAGCAGACTGTCAAATTCGAGGGCGTGATACCGATAATCACCTCCCGAATGAACAACAACAGCGTCTTCTATGACAGCGAATACTACACTCAGTTCTTCGAGGAGCTTCCCTGTCCGGAATGCCACGGAACGAGATTGAATCCCGAAGCCTCCGCCGTTACGGTGGGGGAAAAGAACATTGCGAAATTCTGCGACATGGGGATCGAGAAGGCTCTCGACTTCATCAACAACTTGGAAATGACCGAGTCGGAAGCGGAAATCGGAAGAGAGATACTGAAGGAGATACGGTCCCGTCTCAAATTTCTTATCAGCGTGGGACTCGACTACCTGACTCTGTCAAGACGGGCGGGCACCCTTTCCGGAGGCGAGGCTCAGCGTATCAGACTTGCCACACAGATCGGCTCATCCCTTGCGGGAGTCCTCTATATTCTCGACGAGCCCTCGATAGGTCTTCATCAACGGGACAATTCAAAGCTTATAAAGACCCTGAAGGATCTCAGAGACCTTGGAAACAGCGTCATCGTGGTGGAACATGACGAGGAGACCATGGAAAGTGCCGATTACATAATCGACGTCGGACCTAAGGCGGGCATCCACGGAGGCGAAGTGGTTGCCGTGGGAACTCCCGAACAGATCAAAAAGAACAAAAAGTCGGTGACGGGAGACTTTCTTTCCGGCCGCCGCAAGATCGACGTTCCGAAAACGAGGAGACCCGGAAACGGCTCGTTTCTCACCGTTCACGGCGCAAGGGAACACAATCTGAAAAACATCGACGTGACCCTGCCCCTCGGATGCTTCGTCTGCGTGACGGGAGTATCCGGCTCGGGGAAGAGTTCTCTCGTCAACTCGATAATCTACCAAACTCTCGCAAAAAAACTCAACAGAGCCGCCTCCACTCCGGGAGATGCGGATTCCGTAACGGGATATGAAGCTCTCGACAAGGTGATCGCCATCGACCAAAGCCCCATCGGAAGGACCCCCAGATCCAACCCCGCTACCTACACCGGTCTATTCACCGACATAAGAAATCTCTTTGCAAAGACCCCGGCCGCCAATATGAGGGGCTATAAGTCGGGAAGATTCTCTTTCAATATCAAAGGCGGACGGTGCGAGGCTTGCGAAGGTGACGGTGTCAAAAAGATCGAAATGCACTTCTTACCCGACGTCTACGTCACCTGTGACGTATGCCACGGCAAAAGATACAACAGAGAGACACTTGAAGTAAAGTACAAAGACAAGAACATCTTTGAAGTGCTCGATATGACGGCGGAGGAGGGCGCAGAGTTTTTCTCCGAAATACCGAAAATATCCTCAAGGCTTCAGCTCCTCTGTGACGTGGGACTCGGCTACATCAAGATAGGTCAGTCCTCCACTACTCTTTCCGGCGGCGAGGCTCAAAGAGTGAAGCTTGCGGCAGAACTGTCAAGAAAGAGCACCGGAAAGACGATCTACGTTCTGGACGAGCCCACAACGGGACTTCATTCCGCCGACGTGGAACGGCTGATCGAAATACTACAAAGACTTGTGGATGCCGGCAATACCGTGCTTGTCATCGAGCACAATCTGGACATCATCAAGACCGCCGACTACATCATAGATCTGGGTCCCGAAGGCGGAGACCGAGGCGGAGAGGTAGTAGCGGTGGGAACACCGGAGCAGGTGGCAAAGAACAAGCGCTCCTACACCGGCAAGTATTTGGCGGAAAAACTGAAGTGACCTTCTTTCAAATTGTCCGTCTTGAGGACAAAAGGCTCCGAAGCATCACGGCACTTTTGAAAATTGCGGCGTGACCGTCAAAAAGCCGCCCTCTAAAAACAAAACTGTCAAAAAGCACGAAAAAAAGCGTTTCGCCAAGGCAAAACGCTTTTTTGTCTTAATCGGCACGAACGTCCACCATCTCCACGATGTCTCTTGCAGAAGGCACTCCGCTTATGCGCCGCATCTCCTCTCCGTCACGAAGATAGATCAGAGTGGGAACGCTTTTTATCCGGTATCTGTCGCAAAGCTCCCCGTTTGCCGAAGCGTCTATGTCCCGAAATTCCACCTGCGGGAGCTTCTCCTTTGCCAATTTCACTGCGGGACGGGCTGCTCTGCAGGGGGCGCAGCCCTCGGAATAAAAATCAAGAATAACGTGTTCGCTCATTTTCATCACCTCTTTTTTCTTATCTTTCCCGTTATGCCGTCGTTAACTCCCTATTTTGAGAATAACCTCGGTAAAATGAGAAAAACTACGGAAAAAGGAGGTGCTTCTAATGGACAGAAACACAAAAGAACTGTTAAAGGAGTGCGATGCGGGGATCAAGACCGCTCAAAGCTCCATCGGGGAGGTGATAGATTCCGTCAAAAGCCGAGACCTGAAAAGGATCCTTGAGGACAGCAAACGAAGACACGGTGCTCTTGAAAACAAGATCGAAAGAGTTCTTGAGGCAGAAGGCGAGACCGGCAGAGAGCCGAATGCCGCCGCCAAGGCCGCCACTTGGATGAAGATCAATTTCAAGATGGGTACCGTTCCCTGCGACGCCACCGTCGCAGAGGTGATGTTCGACGGCTGTTCCATGGGGGTAAAAGCCCTTTCAAAATATCTCAACAAGTACGACGGCGCCACGGAGGATGCCAAAAATTATGCGAGAAAGCTCATCGAGATGGAGGACACTCTGATGAAGGATCTCAGGGCCTTTTTGTAACAGTAACGAAACGGGGCAGTATCCGTTGCTGACCCGGAACTCCCATCCGACAGTCGGCTTTCACAAAAACATTTTCTCTTTCCCTCTCTGTTATTTCGGTAACGAAGTCAACAAGATCGGTCCGGTACTTCCTTTCGGAATCGCCTGTCCCTCAAATCGGTGACAAAGTCGTTCTTTTTGCCGCTGAAAGGCGCTCAAAGCCGTTTGATACCGCCAAAAGAGGCTTGAAACCTCGTTTCAAGCCTCTTTTGTATTCGGATCTTTCAAAAATGCCTCACGCCTTGCCGTCGGAGCCGCAGAGCTTGATCTTGTGGATGCAAAGCTCTTTGACTGCAGTGCGGCCCTTGCCCATGAATTTCTTGGGGTCGATGATGGAACCGTCCTCAAGGGAGCCCCTCACAGCCTCGGTCATAGCGGCGCGAAGTTCGGTTGCAAAATTGACCTTGGAGATACCGAGCTCCACGGTGCGTCTTATCATCTCGTCGGGAATGCCGGAGCCTCCGTGGAGCACTAACGGCACCTTCACTGTGTGGCGGATAGTATCGAGAAGCTCAAAATTGAGTTTCGGCTCTCCCTTGTAGAAACCGTGTGCGGTTCCTATCGCAACTGCGAAGATGTCCACTCCCGTTCTCTCGGAGAAGTCAAGTGCCTCGTCGGGGTCTGTGTAGATGACGGAAGCGCTCTTTACGTTATCTTCCTTGCCGCCTACGGTACCGAGTTCCGCCTCTACGGTAGCACCGTAGTTCTTAGCAGCCTCAACTACCTTTTTTGTGACCTCCACGTTCTCCTCATAGGGAAGCTTGGATGCATCGATCATAACGGAAGAATAACCTGCCTCCATTGCGGCGACTACGTCCTCGTATTTCTCGCAGTGGTCAAGATGAAGCGCCACCGGTACCTTTGCTTTGTCCGCGACGGTCTTCACCATGGCAAAAGCCATTTCCCTTGTGATGTAATTTACGGTGGTGGGAGTGGTCTGGATCATAACGGGTGAGTTCATCTCCTCAGCCGCTTCTACGATCGCCTGTACCATCTCCATGTTCTCGGCGTTGAATGCGGGCACTGCGTAGCCGCCCTCTCTCGCCTTAAGTATCATATCCTTGCTCGTAGTGTACATTGTGTTTCTCCCTGATCACTGAATATTATTTTCTCTTATTATCGCTTCAACGTTCTCACGGCTGATCTTGCCCTCCATAGGACCGAATGCCGCTATGTTGAGAGTTGCCGCCGCAGTTGCCAGCTTCGTTGCATCCTCGATACTCCCACCTTCGATAAGACCGCATAGGAACGCCGCATCAAAACTGTCTCCCGCACCTGTCGCATCCACCGGCTTCGCTTTGTAAATGCCGAAGGAGAACTCTTTTTTCTCCCTTGAATAGATACTGCATCCCCTTGAACCGTCCTTAAGAACGATAAGCTCCAAATTCGGATTTTCAAAGAAATAGGAGACCGCCTCTTCCACAGTATCTTTTCCGCTGAACTGAAGGAGCTCTCCGACACCGGGCATGAACACGTTCATCCGCTTCGTTACCTCGTCGACCAGATCCATCGCACGGGGATCCTTCATCAGCTCCGGTCTGATATTGGGGTCAAACGACACCTTCGCACCAAACTCATTTGCCGTCTTCATCGCCTCGACGATCCTTCCGCCGAAGTCAAGATCCGCCATAAGAGAGCACCCCATGATGTGGAAATACCGGGCATCCTTCAGCTTCTCCCTGTCGGGTACCGGCGCAAGAACTGCGGGGGTGTTTCCGATGTGGAATATGAACTTTCTCGAACCGTCCTCAAAATAGGTGACGAACGCACAACCGGTGGAGATCTTTCCGTTGACCGTCACGTCGGTAACGTCGACTCCGTCCTTTGAGAGCCGATCGAGAAGACACTTACCGAAGTCGTCGTCACCGACTCCTCCGATGATCTTCGAAGTGTGACCGAGTCTTGCCACCGTGTCCGCAAATATTGCAGGTGCTCCGCTGGGATAAGGACCCTTGAACGTGCCCGCGCGGTCAAGAGGCTCGTCAACGGTAGCTCTCATTATCTCGACGATTATCTCGCCCATCGTAATAATTTCAGCCATCATAACACCGCCTTATCAGCCCACGAACTGCTTCTTGAGGAAAACGAGACTATCAGCTATCATCTTGTCCATCTGCTCCTCGTTCGCGCCGTTTGAAAGATCACGGTAGACCTTGATATCGGAGGCTACCGCTCCGCCGGGCTTCATAAAGGGCTCCATAACTACGCAGCCGTCAAATCCGATATCACGGAGAGCCTTGCCCATCTCTGCCCAAGGGAGATGTCCCATTCCGGGCAGTTTGCGGTTGCCCTCGCCCACGTGAACGTGTCCGAGAAGGTCTCCCGCCTTGCGGAATGCCGCCGGAAGGTCGTCCTCTTCAATGTTCATATGGAAGGTGTCAAGAAGGAGCTTGCAGCTCTTGTGTCCCACCTCGCGGCAGTATCTGATACCCTCGTCACAGTCGTTGACAAGAGGAGTTTCAAAACGGTTGAGCACCTCAAGGCAAAGGTCGATGCCAAGCTCGTCTGCGACCGTAGCCACTTTTTTCATCTCATTTACGGAGCGATCCCACATCGCATCCTTGTCAACGTCGATGAAATCTGCCGGCCATGCGTTGAAGAGAGCTCCTATCAGCACCTTTGAGCCGAGTTTTGTCATTTGATGCATGATGTCCACCAAGAACTTGACTCCCGCTGCCCTGACGTCGGCATCCTTTGAGGAGATATCCTTGTCCTTCGGAGGGCCGAGATTGCAGGAGATCTCAAGTCCGAGTTCCTTACAGTAGTCTCTCAGTTTTGAGATCTCTGTGTCGCTCATATCAAGCAGGTGAGATGCGCCCATCTCCATAACGTCGAAGCCTGCCTTTTTGCACTTATCTGCGATCTCAAAATAATCACACGCCCATTCGTGAGTCCAATATGCGTAGAGTGTTCCGAATTTCATTGTAAAATTACCTCGCTTTCGCTCGCTTTTGCGGCCCCATCGACCGCCTGTCAAGCCTATTTTACCACAATCAAAAAAAGAGTCAAGATATTTCGCTGCATTTTCCTTCCCAAAATATTAAGTTATCCCCCAAAACTGCCATTGATACGAAAATAGCGGAAGGATCCGAAAGCTTTGGTCGAAAAACTTGACAAAAATCAAAAGGAGTGTTATAATTCAAAAAGCGGAATATGTTTTTTGGACAAGGATGCCCACAGAGAAGGCGACAAGGCTGAAAGCGCCCGGCTTCCCCCGAAGGATACCGTCCGCCGCCGAAGCACCCCCGCGTCGGCAGAATTTAACATAATTGAGTGAAACGTTCAGGTGGAACCGTGCGGATACTATCCACACCCGGGACAGCAGTTATTGCGTCGGGGTGTGTTTTTTATTTCCCGATGCGAAAAAAGTACGCAGGCTTGAAAGGAGCTAATCATGAAGATCAGGTTTTTACAGGGCACAGTCGTTGACGTTGACGGCGCAAGGACTGTCTACGACATCGCAAGGGACGCAGGTCTTATCGACCGCAGTGTCCTTGCGGCAAGAGTCAACGGAAACGTTGTGGATCTGACCCACACCGTAAGTGAGGATTGCGACATCGCACTTCTCACCTTTGACGGAGCAATCACGGCAGACGGCATTGACGATAAGGACGACGGCGGCAGAAGGACCTTCTGGCACACCGCATCCCACGTCATGGCAGAAGCAGTCAAAAAGGTACGTCCGGGGGCAAAACTCACGATAGGCCCCTCCATCGCAGACGGATTCTATTACGATTTCGACGTGGATGAAGCATTCACGGTGGAAGATCTCCCGACCATCGAAGCGGAGATGAAGAAGATCATCAAGGCGAATGCGAAGCTTGAGCGCTTTGAACTTCCCAGAGAAGACGCCATATCCTTCATGGAGGAAAAGGGCGAGCCTTACAAGGTGGAACTCATCCGTGACCTGCCCGAAGATGAACACATCTCATTCTACAGCCAGGGCGAATTCACCGATCTTTGTGCAGGACCTCATCTGTTTTCCACAGGCGCCATCAAGGCATTTAAGCTCACCAGTGCCACCGGAGCGTATTGGAGAGGCGACTCGAACAATAAGATGCTCTGCCGTGTCTACGGCGTTGCCTTCCCCTCTAAGGATCAGCTGAAGGAATACCTTGACAAGATCGAAGAGGCGAAAAAGCGTGACCACAGAAAGATCGGACGCGATCTCGGCCTCTTCACCATCATGGACGAGGGTCCCGGATTCCCATTCTTCCTTCCCAAGGGAATGGTACTGAGGAACACTCTGATCGACTATTGGAGAGAGGTCCACAAGCGCTACGGCTACGTTGAGATCAGCACTCCCATGATGCTGAACCGCGCTCTTTGGGAGAGAAGCGGTCACTGGGATCACTACAAAGAAAATATGTACACGACCGTCATCGACGGCAACGATTTCGCTATCAAGCCCATGAACTGCCCCGGCGGAATGCTGGTCTACAAGTCGGAGCTTCACTCCTACCGTGACCTGCCCCTCAGAGTGGGAGAGTTGGGTCTCGTTCACCGTCATGAGCTGTCCGGTGCGCTCCACGGTCTCTTCAGAGTCCGTTGCTTCACCCAGGACGATGCCCACATCTTCATGACTTGGGAGCAGATGAAGGACGAGATCAAGAACGTAGTACGCCTCTTTGATGAAGTGTACTCCGTATTCGGACTGAGCTACCAGATCGAGGTATCCACCATGCCGGAAGACCACATGGGCGATATCAAGGATTGGGACTACGCTACGGAGACTTTGAAGGAAGCGGTTACCGAAATGGGCAAGTCCTACGTCATCAACGAAGGCGATGGCGCCTTCTACGGCCCGAAGCTGGACTTCCATCTTTCCGACTGTCTCGGAAGAACATGGCAGTGCGGTACCATCCAGCTCGATATGCAGCTTCCCGAACGCTTTGAACTTGAGTACACCGGTGCCGACAACGAAAAGCACCGTCCCGTTATGATCCACAGAGTGGTCCTCGGCTCCATAGAGCGGTTCATCGGTATCATCACCGAGCATTACGCAGGTGCGTTCCCCATTTGGCTGTCCCCCGTACAGGTTACGGTGCTCCCCATCTCCGGATACTTCAACGAGTACGCCGAGAAAGTGGCGAAGGCTCTTGACGAGGCAGGCATCCGTGTCAACTGCGACGTCAGAAACGAAAAGATCGGCTATAAGATCCGTGAAGCACAGCTTTCCAAAGTCCCCTACATGCTCGTAGTGGGTGAAAAGGAACAGGATGCCGGCACGGTATCCGTCCGTTCCAGAACCGAAACAGACGGCGGAGTAATGACCCTTGACGATTTCATCGCCCGCGCTCTTGACGAGATCAAAAACAAAAAATAAAAAAGGCGGGCTGTGCCATTCGGCACAGCCCGTTTTTTCATTCCGTCTTTTCTGCTTCCGCGATGACCTGCGGTATTATTCTGTCCATTAGGACGAAATCTGCGTGAGATCTTCAAGAGTATCCTCGGCAAGGCCGTGATCTATCTCCTTCAAGATCATCCCTCTGATCCCGCAGGCAAAGAACTCCGCCGTCCGAAGAAGTATTCCGCTGTCCGCCTCCGAGTTTTTGGACACCCGTCCCACAGTTCTCACGCTGACCGCCTTTGCTGCCGCCGTAAGATATCGCATAAAGATGTCTCTCATGGACGAAGTACAAAGCCCGAATGCCGCATTCGGATGCTCGAAAACAAAACTCATATAGCTTTTTACGAGCCCTTTTGTCCCCGTCTCGGAAGGGTGCAGTTTCTTCAGTTTTTCGATCTCGTTCTCTACGAGCCTTGCGGCTACGGAATCCGTTCCGGAGAAATGATATCTGAAGATTCCCGTCTCCACTCCGCTCTTTTGCATCAGCATATCGGGAGTGACGGCATCTGCCGGGGTATTCGAATCTATTATTTCAAGAAAAGCCTCAACTACTCTGTTTGCAGGCGAATTCGGCATAAAAGGCTCCTTTCTTAAGGCAGTTCCACCACCGTGAAACCGTGGTCAACTGCAGGCAATATCTTTTCGACGAGGTCCTCGGTCCGAAAAACGAGGCTCGATGTGTTGACACATGGGTGACAGGCAAAGAATTCTTTCTCCAAGACCTCTCGGTCGATGAACAGTTTCACCCTGCCGTCCGTGTCGTTCATAAGGCCCAAAACGCTGACGCTTCCGGGGGTAAGCCCAAGAAATTCTCTCATCTTGTCCTCGGCAGCAAAGGCGAGTCTTGAATCCCCCGCAAGAGGAGAGAACACCTTCGTCACAAACCGTTTTTCTCCAGGAAGAAGCAACAAGTAAAATCTGTTCTGCCCCCTGTCACAGAGGAAAAGGTTCTTACAAAGCTCTGTTCCGAGCATCTCGTCGATGATTTGACATTCTTCAATGGTGAAGAGCGGCTCGTGATCGATCCTTCGGTATTTTACTCCAAGAGCGTCAAGAAACCGATAGACCGCCCTCTCCGAGGGAGCCCTTTTTTCAATATCGGCAGGACTGCCCGCCTCGATCTTCTTTTTCATACGTCTCCTTCAATGGGAAACCCCCGTTTCAGCACTCGGTCAGCCCTTTTATGATCCGGCATATGCTCGGCTACGAAAGCCTTGAATCCCGCCCCGTGGTCCGGGAACAAAATGTGAGACAGCTCGTGAAGCACCACGTATTCAAGACAGTATTCCGGATAATAGGCGAGTCTGGAATTGACGGTGATGCGCTGGGTCTTCGTGTTACAGCTTCCGAACCTCGATACCATCTTTCGAATGGTGACCCCGGAGCACGAGAGGCCGGTGGCAGCCTTCCATTTTTCAAGCACTGCCGGAAGTTTTTCCGAAAGAAGAGAAGCATAGAGCTTCTCCACCGCCCACATAGCCTCCGCATCGTAATCCGCAAAGACAGAAACGCCCTTTCCGTCAAACTCCGCAAGGGGTCTGTCAAGGCCCTTCTCGCCTTTCGGAAAAATCTCGATCTTCCTCGGAATTCCGAAAACAAATATCTCCCCACCATGGCGGACGTCAAGATCCCCGATCCCGGGATTCCGTTTCTCCGAGGTCCACTCCTTGAGCACCTGTGCTTTTTTCAAAACGAACTCCCCGATCATTTCATCCGTTGCCCAAAGGGGTGCCGTGACCGAGACCGTCCCGCCGGCGAACGGCCGAAGATAGAGATTTTTTATCGACTTCCTCGTTATAACGGCCTCTATATCCCCGAATTTCTTTTTCGAAACGGCTGTGCTTCCTTTTTTCAAAACCGATCTCCCGTTCTACGGCCAAAAGCCCTCGTTTTTTCAATAGTATTTTACCATCTCACAAATGGAAAATCAAGTGCCATTCAAAACTTGACAAGACGCGGGAATTGTTCTATAATAGCAAAAGAGCAGGTCGGACTGTTGCGTGCCATGTTGCCGAAAGGTATTGGCATGAGGAAAGTCCGGGCTCCGCAGGGCAGGATAACGGATAACGTCCGCCGGAGGCGACTCCCGGGAAAGTGCAACAGAAATAAACCGCCGCTTTCAGCGGTAAGGATGGAAAGGCGAGGTAAGAGCTCACCGGCTCTTCCGGTAACGGAGAGCAACTGCAAACCCTATCCGGAGCAACACCGCAAGTGAGACAGTTTGCCCGACACATTCTCACAGGTGGCTTGAGACGTGCGGTAACGCACGTTCTAGACAGATGACAGTCGATAACAAAACCCGGCTTACAGATCTGCTCGCTTCCGAACCGTCCTTTGGCGGTTCGGTCTTCTTTTTCTGCCGGCGACGGCGCCCATTTCGCCGTTTCCGATGCTATCGGCAAACCAGGAAAAAATCGAAGGCGGATCCAAAAGATAAAGAAAATATTTTTTCGAAAATCCTTCTTTTCTTTCGTTGACACCGAGTCGTCATTGTGCTATACTGATTACAATACATGAGATAAAATACGGTTTTTGTGCGTTTAGGCAAAGTGCGGACAAAAAATGCTTGCTTGCGCGTTTTCGAAAGGAGGAAGCATGAAAAAGATAGTTGTGGCGTCCTCCAAGGGTGGAGTCGGCAAGACCACGGTAGCTCTCGGCATTGCCGGTGCACTTTCCGAAAAAGGAAAAAACGTGCTCCTTTGCGATCTTGATTTCGAAAACAGGTGCCTTGACCTCTTCATGGGGATCGAAAACATCTCACTGTACGATATCGGAGACGTGGCAAGGGGAACCGTTCCCCCGGAAAAAGCGATGATAAAAAACGACAGGGGCCTCTCCTTTGTGGCAGCTCCCGCCGACGTTTCCATCGGCCACGGGGACAACGATATCTCGCCCGACAGTCTCATCAAAGCTCTTGATGCCGTGGGAGAGGCATCCGGCGCAGATTTTCTCATCTGCGACACAGCCGCAGGTCACACGGTACCCGAAATACTAGCAAAGTCCTTTGCGGACAAGGCGATAATCGTGGCATCCCATCAACCCACCTCCCACAGAGGCGCGGCAAGGATGAAACAGATACTTGAGGATTCGGGTCTGTCCGACACAGGACTTGTCATCACGGCCTTTGAATTCAAGGAGACCTTGAAGGAAGCGAGAGCCGGCATCTTCGAGACGATAGATTCAAGCGGCGTTCAGCTTCTCGGAGTCGTCCCTTACGACCGCAGACTGATGCTCAGTCACGAAAAGGGAGTCATGGTTCCGGTGGGAAGCGATGCCGACATAGCATTTTCCAACATTGCCGCAAGGCTCTGCGGCGAAAAAGTCAAGCTGTTCGAAAGACTGAAGGGGATCAAAAAGAAAAAGGTCATATGAGCTTTTCTTATCCGCTTCGGCTGAGATAAGACCAAAAAAGAAAAGAGGGATAGAAATGGAAATAGCACTCATCGCAGATGATGCAAAAAAGGAATTGCTGACTCAGTTTTGTATCGCATATTGCGGCATCCTTTCAAAGCACAATATCTGTTCCACCGGAGTTACCGGCAAGTACGTTGCGGATGCCACGGGACTTGAAATAGAACGGATGCTGGCAGGTTCCCAGGGCGGAGTTCAACAGATCGCATCGAGGGTCCAGTACAACGAGATCGACGTGGTGTTGTATTTCCGTTCCTCCGACCCTATGGCACAGCCGAATGAAGCGGAGCACGAGCTTCTCAGAATGTGCGACCTTCACAACATCCCCGTTGCCACCAACATTGCAACGGCGGAGGTCATAATCTGCGCTTTGGACAGGGGAGACCTCGATTGGAGAGAGATCGTCAACCCCAAATCCGAATATAACAGACGCAAAAGAAACAAAAGCGTCTGATATGGGAGAAAAAACATGATAATAAGAGTGCTTGCGCTCGGAGACACGGTAGGAGACGGAGGCGTCTCCTATCTTGCTGAAAGAGCTCGGCTTAAAAACTTCATAAAAGAAAAAGGCGTCATGCTCACTGTTTGTAACGGAGAGAACAGTGCCCGCGGCAACGGCATCACTCCAACAAGTGCAGAGGGGCTGTTCGATGCGGGGGTGGATATCATCACCGGCGGAAACCACACATGGCAGAGACACGAGATGTACGGAATGTTGGACTCGGACACACGGCTTGTCCGTCCCGCAAACTTTCCCGGAAGTGCTCCCGGATGCGGCAGCACCGTAGTAGACGTGCTCGGCTACCGCATCTTGATCTTCAACCTCTCCGGCAACGCCTTCATGACGGAATATGTGGCATCCCCCTTTGAATGGGCGGAAAAGGTGCTGAAAGAACACAGCGGAGACTACGACCTTTCCGTCCTCGACTTCCATGCGGAGACCACCAGCGAAAAGGTCGCAATGGGTCATTTCCTTGACGGCAGAGTATCGGCGGTATTCGGCACTCACACCCACGTTGCAACGGCGGATATCAAAGTACTTCCCGGCGGCACCGGCTACGTTACGGACGTGGGAATGTGCGGTTCCCATTCGGGAGTTCTCGGAGTTAAGACCGAATGTATTCTGCACAAGTTCACAGTTCACACTCCATGCCGCTTTGAGCCGTCGGAGGGGCAGATGGAAGCCCACGGTGCCGTATTCGACCTTGACACGGACACCGGGCTTTGTAAAAACGCCTTCTCCGTCACGTTTTAATAAAAAGTTGCCCCGTCCTCAAGGCCTCGAAAACGCCGTTTTTCAAGGCTTTGCGGGCGGGGCTTCGGTTTTATTTCAGAACTTGTAAAGCGGGCTAAAATACCCGTTATTTCGTCTCGCAGATGCCATTACTCTGCGAAAGAAGCAAGAGCATCTCCAAGACCGCCGATGCGGTCGATAAGACCGCATTCCACCGCTTCGTATCCGTCGATAAGAGAGCCGGTATCGGTGGCTATTTGATCCGTTCTCATAAGAAGCTCCCGAAACTTTTCCTCACTTACCCTTGAATGCTCCGTCACGAACCTTATTATCCTGTCCTGCATCCGCTCGAAATAATAGTAAGTTTGAGGCACTCCCACAACGGTGCCGCTCATCCTCACCGGGTGGACGGTCATGGTGGCAGATGGGACGATGAAGGATCTGTCCGCCGCCACAGCCAGAGGGACTCCTATGGAGTGTCCGCCTCCGAGAACCAAAGACACCGTCGGCTTCGTCATGCTTGCCACCATCTCGGCTATGGCAAGTCCCGCCTCCACATCTCCTCCCATGGTGTTGAGGACTATCAGCATCCCGTCGATCTCATCGCTCTGCTCGATCGCCACCAGTTGCGGGATGATATGCTCGTATTTTGTGGTCTTCTGCCCGTCGGACAGAACGAAGTGACCTTCTATCTGCCCTATCACCGACAGGCAGTGGATCGCCTTGCCCCGTCCGTAGGCGGTGACACTTCCGCTTTTGAATACCTCATCGATATCGGCGGGTATCGCCGCTTTTTTTGAGCTGTCCTCTCTACTGTCGGAGACCTCATCTCCCGACATCTCCCTATCTTCCCGTTCACCGTTTTTTAATTCCGCCATGCAAGTATCCTCCTTTGGCCCGTTATCACGCTTTTTTGTAGTATCGGCGGCAAAAGTGAGTCTTATTCTCGGAAGAAAAGCATTAAAATGCCGCCTTTACGGCAAGATGACGGCGCCGTCTTACTGTATTTTGCTGAAAATTGCCGTTTTTCATCAAAATTCTTGATTTACCCGTCTTTTTGTGGTAGAATGATTTTCGTAAAAATAAATATCCAAAAAAGGAGTAATTTATTATGAGCATCGCATATTCTAACGAAGTTGAAAGAATGTGTTGCGTGGCTAAGGGTCCTCATCACGGTCCTGCCGCTATCCCCGAAGAGGGCAAGTGGGTCAAAGCCTACGAGATCAAGGACATCTCCGCATTCACACACGGCATAGGCTGGTGTGCACCCCAGCAGGGCGCATGCAAGCTCTCTCTGAACGTCAAGAACGGTGTCATTGAAGAGGCACTTGTTGAGACGATCGGATGCTCCGGTATGACTCATTCCGCTGCTATGGCGGCTGAGATCCTCCCCGGAAAGACCATTCTCGAAGCACTTAATACCGACCTTGTTTGTGACGCCATCAACACGGCAATGAGAGAGCTGTTCCTCCAGATCGTCTACGGACGTTCCCAGTCTGCTTTCTCCGAAGGCGGCCTCAACGTCGGCGCAGGTCTTGAAGACCTTGGTAAGGGAACACGCTCCCAGGTAGGCACCATGTACGGTACCAACAAGAAGGGCGTTCGCTACCTCGAAATGGCTGAGGGCTACGTCACCAGAATGGCTCTCGATGCAGACGACCAAGTCATCGGTTACGAATTCGTTTCTCTCGGAAAAATGACCGACTTCATCAAGAAGGGCATGGAACCCGGCGAAGCGTACAAGAAGGCAATGGGCACGTACGGCAGATTCGACAGTGCTGTCAAGTACATCGACCCCCGCGAAGAATAATAAAAGGAGGAGAAAACAATGGCATTATTTGAAAGTTACGAAAGAAGAGTCGACAAAATAAACAGCGTTCTTGCCGAGTACGGAATTTCCTCCATCGAAGAGTGCAAGGATATCACCCTTGCGGCAGGCATCGACTGCGACAAGATCGTAAGAGAGACTCAGCCTATCTGCTTTGAGAACGCAGTGTGGGCCTACACAGTCGGTTGTGCGATAGCTCTTAAGAAGGGCGCGAAGAAGGCATCCGATGCCGCTGCCGCTATCGGTATCGGTCTTCAGGCATTCTGCATTCCCGGATCCGTTGCAGAGAACAGAAAAGTCGGTCTCGGCCACGGTAATCTCGGCGCAATGCTCCTTTCCGAGGATACCGATTGCTTCTGCTTCCTCGCAGGTCACGAATCCTTTGCGGCTGCCGAAGGCGCTATCAAGATCGCCCTCAATGCCAACAAGGTAAGAACGAAGCCCCTCCGTGTCATCCTCAACGGTCTCGGCAAGGATGCGGCGTTCATCATCTCCAGGATCAACGGCTTTACTTACGTAAAGACCGAGTTCGATCATTTCACCGAGAAGCTCACAGTCCTTGAAGAGCACGCATACTCCGACGGTCCCCGCGCAGCAGTAAAATGCTACGGTGCGGACGACGTTTGCGAGGGCGTTGCCATCATGCAGTATGAGAACGTTGGTGTTTCCATCACCGGTAACTCCACCAACCCCACAAGATTCCAGCACCCCGTAGCAGGCACCTACAAGAAGTGGTGTGTCGAGAACGGCAAGAAGTACTTCTCCGTTGCCTCCGGTGGCGGCACAGGACGTACTCTCCATCCCGATAACATGGCTGCAGGCCCCTCCAGCTACGGCATGACAGACACTATGGGCAGAATGCATTCCGACGCTCAGTTCGCAGGATCCTCATCCGTTCCCGCACACGTTGAAATGATGGGTCTCATCGGTATGGGCAACAACCCCATGGTAGGTTGCACCGTCGCTTGCGCAGTTGCAGTAGAAGAGAGCCAGAAGTAATCTGCCGGAAAAATCCCGGCGACTGTCTCCGTTACCGGAGAAAAACGAGAATTAAAAAGAGAGAAGCCTCGGCTCCTCTCTTTTTTCTCGTTATGATCTTTTTCATAATTCTTGCTCCTGAGCCCGCATTTTATGTGCCGGATCGGGTCGCACAGAGCCCGCCTTTCGGATCATTCCCCCGTCGATGCCCGACGGCTCTTATCCCTCGGCAGTGTCCGCTAAAAAGCAAGGAACGCCGCTTTTTGCAAAGGATCCCATTTGCGCTCCCTTTGAAAAATAGACTGCAAACAGAGGTGACAGGGAGGAAAACGCCTCGGAACCCACCTGCGGGGCTGCCGATGAAAGAATGAGGCTCCTCAGCTCTCTGCAGTCCTTGAACGCTCCGCCCCCGATGCTCGCAAGGCCGTCTGCCGTCACCCTGACAAGGGACGGACAGTTTGAAAACGCACCGCTGCCGAGCACCTTGACACTTTCCGGAAGAGTCACTGTCCTCACCGCAGTATTGCAAAAGAAGGCGTTTGAAACGTATTTTACTCCGCTTGGCACCGTAACGTCCCAGTTTACTCCGTCATATCCCAGCAATATCCCGTCACCGATGATGCGGAAGCCTTCGTGAGACGGTACGGAATCATAAAAAGGAGTAGAAGCGAAGGCATCTATTCCGACAGCCTCAAGGGAAGCTGTCATACTTATCTCCGAAAGCGAAGAGCATCCGAAGAACGCCATATCTCCGATGCTTTTAACAGATGAGGAAAGAAGCACCCGCTTAAGATCCCCGGCAAAGGCAAACGCCCCATTGCCTACGGCACTCACCCCTTCCGAAAAGATCACGGTCTCAACCCCGCCACAATAGGCAAATGCGTCGGAAATGAAGCCGATACCCGTGGGAATACGAACTACCCCGTCATTTCCGAAATACCGTAACAAAACGTCACCGATGACGGCAAAGTCCCCCATGCTTTCAAGAAACGGAGTGGAGTCAAATGCCGACATACCCGTTTCAACTACCCCCGATGCTTCCACTCTCTTAAGAGAGGAACAGCCGAAGAATGCAAAAGCGCCGATGCGGCGGACAGTATCCGGAAGCAAGACCGATTCAAGGGCGGAACATCCCTCAAATGCGCCGTCACCCACGGCACAGACCTCGTATGCCACCCCGGCAAGGGACACCCTTTCGGGTATCACGATCTCCCGTGCATCCCCGGCAAAAAGTACGGCAACGGCGGTTCCGTCATCCTTAAGACAATAGAAGACTCCATTTTCGTCCGTGTGGGTCGAAAACAGAGAGCCGGTTCCGTCATGGGCACTTGCAGGAACTGCCGATACAAACAGTAAAAGGGAGATGAAAACAGAAAACGCGGAAAGTACTTTCCGTCCGAGTCTGTCTTTGGTCATGGCTTTTTCCCCCTTTCAAAATGCTGTTTTTATTATTTTACAACGAAACCGAGGATTTTGCAACACTTCGCCGCCATCAAATTGTATGTGGGAGAAAAAACGCCCCGTTTTTTCAAAAACTTAAGTTTTTTTGTTGTATTTTCCGTGCTTTTTTGTTGCATTATCGCCCATTCCGTTGTATAATAGGAAAAACGGAAGACCCCTGCCCAAAGAGGGCAAGAAATTCGTCATCAACAGGACGGTGGGGATGAAATGAAAAACGAAGCAGTCTACGGGACCAAGGATGCCCCGACGGGAATAGCTCTCTGTTCTTGCGGCAGTGACGGGATAGCCAAGGACGAGATCGTCCGTTATCCGAAGGAGGACTTCTACCGTATCGTCTGCGTTTCCGAAGGCAACGGCGCCTTTTACAAGGACGGCAAGGAATTCCTTTCGGAATACGGAGACTTCATGATGACTTATCCCGGCGAGGAGGCCTGCTATTTCAAGGCTAAGAGTCGAAGTGCCGAGGTGCTGTACGTAGCCTTCAGAGGACGGGATGCCGCAACTTATCTCAAGGACTGTGGCATCGACAGACAGCGTTCCTTCGGTCATGCAGACGTTCCCGGCTTTATTCTGGCGGCTAATAAGTGTCGCGACATTCTTCTTGAGGAAAAAGAAGGAGCATCGGCAACAAAACTCGGAGTCCTGCTTCTTGTGGCGATCTCCTCCCTTAAGGAGACCTCGGATGCGGAGCACAGAAAGCACAGCTCCTCCGACCGCTGTGACCTTGCCCTCGGATTCATCGAGAGCAACTACTCAAAGGGCATCACATCAAGTGACGTGGCAACGTATCTGGGTATCGACCGATCTCACTTTTTCAGGATATTCAAGTCAAAGATCGGCATCTCGCCGGAAAGATACATCATGAACTACCGCGTGGCACGGGCATCGGAGATGCTCGCAGCCACCGATCTATCCGTAGCAAAAATATCGAGCAGAGTGGGCGTTACGGACGTCTGCTACTTTTCAAAGATGTTTAAAAAGACCACAGGCAGATCCCCATCGGACTTCCGAAAGGATTCCCGCTTGGAAAAAGAATAACAAAGCGGTATAAAAAAACAAAGAAAATAAGGAGGACAAAATGGAAAAGCCCTGCAAGACCGATATGCAAGATATGCTGAGACGTTCCCCCGTGATTCTTTGCCCTCCGAAAAATGCAAGGACGCTCCTTCTCGAAGGCAGAAGACTGGTTGCCTTCGTAAGACACGGTCAGACCGACTGGAATCTGATACTTCGTCTTCAGGGACGGGAGTCCGTCCCCCTCAACGAAGCCGGAATACTTCAATCCGAAAAATGCGGAGAACTCCTTTGTGAAGCATCGAAGCTCGGACTTGAGATAAAAGGCGTTTTTTCCTCGCCTCTTTCAAGAGCCATCGATACCGCCGAGTCCATATGCAATGCCTTGGGAGGCGGCCTTCGGCCGATAGAGGAAGAGCTTTTGATTGAAAGAGACTACGGAGAGCTATCCGGACTCACCCCCGCCGAAAGACATGAGCGGTTCCCGAAGGGGGACAGAGAGGCCAAGGGCGTCGAAAGCCGTGAGAACTGTGCCGAAAGGCTGAAAAAAAGCTCCGGAATTATCGCAAAAAAAAGCGACGGGGCAGCCTTGGCGGTAACCCACGGAGGCATCCTCAACGCTATGTACCACAAGATCACCGGCGGACGCATCGGCACGGGAAAAAACATCTGCGCCAACTGCAGCATTTCCTTCGTTGCCGCCGGCAAGGGAGCTTGCATCCCGCTCACATACAATCTCACGGACGAGGTGTTCCTCGACTACGTTGAAAAATTGAGACTTGACAGTCTTCCCAAGAAGAGCAGGGCTTGACCGAAAACGACGGCGGCCCTGCTTTAATAGCCGAAAAGGAGCTTAAATATGGAAGAATTATATTCGAGAACTGAAATGCTGATAGGAGACGGAGTGGAAAAGTTGAAAGCTGCCTCCGTGATAGTTTTCGGCTGTGGCGGCGTGGGCTCATACGCAGTGGAGGCCCTCGCGCGGGCGGGGATCGGGCACATTGCCGTAGTAGATGCGGACACCGTCGCTCCTTCAAATTTGAACCGCCAGCTCATTGCCACCGCAGATACGGTGGGACGACCGAAAGCGGAAGTGGAAAGGGATCGGATACTCTCGGTGAACCCCAATTGCAACGTTGAGGCGTTTGAACTTTTTTACAGCGCCGAGACCGCCCATCTTATCGACCTCTCGAAATACGACTATGCTTGTGATGCCATCGACAGTGTCACGTCAAAGTTGCTTTTGGCAGTCAATTGCAAAGAGGCGAAGGTCCCGATCATTTCGTCAATGGGGACGGGAAACAAACTTGATCCCTCCGCCTTCAAGATAACGGACATCTCGAAGACCTCCGTTTGCCCTCTTGCGAGAGTAATGAGGCGGGAGCTCAAGGCAAGGGGCATCTTCCACATGAAGGTGCTCTATTCCGAGGAAAAACCAAAAACTCCCATCCTAACTGCCGACGGAAAAGACACCCCCGCTCCCGGAAAGAGAATTACCCCAGCAAGCATCTCCTTCGTACCCGGAACAGCGGGTCTTATGATAGCGGGAGAGATCATCTGCGACCTTGCGGGAATAGAACGGTAGCACACAGACGGAATTGTCGCCGTCTTAAGGAATTCTTAAGACGTTACCGTATTGTTAGTTAAAGTACTTATCTGTTATAATCGGTGCGAGGTGATGGAAATGTACAACATACTTATCTGCGATGACGAAAAAGATATCGTCTCGGCGCTCAATATCTACCTGCAAGCCGAGGGATACAACACCCTCTTTGCCTATAATGGCAAGGAAGCGGTGGATGCGGTCATGAACAACGACGTCCAACTCGTGCTCATGGACATCATGATGCCCGTGATGGACGGGGTGTCCGCCATGGTGAAGATACGGGAGATATCCAACGTTCCGGTGATACTTCTCACCGCAAAGGGAGAGGACTCCGATAAGATACTGGGACTCAACGTGGGGGCTGACGATTATGTGACCAAGCCCTTCAATCCGGTGGAACTGACGGCAAGAGTGCGCTCGCATCTGAGGCGTTTCACCCAGCTTGGAGGGACTGCGGCTAAGGACTCGGCCCTTCGCTGCGGAGAAATAGAGATCGACGACAAAAAGAAAAGAGTCACCATCGGCGGAGACGAAATTGCTCTGACTCCCACCGAGTATGAGATTCTGAAACTGCTCGCCTCAAATCCGGGGGAAGTCTTCTCGCCGAGGACCATCTACGAGAAGGTGTGGAATGACGTTCCCATCGGCTCCGAGGGCACGGTGGCAGTTCACATAAGACACTTGAGAGAAAAGATCGAGATCGATCCCGCAGACCCAAGATACCTTAAAGTGGTTTGGGGACAAGGTTACAAACTGGAGGCGGGAAAATGACAGATCCGAGAAAAAGCCTTCCTCTTAAGGTAGGAGCGTTCTTGCTCCTCTGTGTGACCCTTTTCGTCTCCGTCTGCTCCATCGGAATGACCGCACTGCTTGCGGTGAGCAACTTTTTTACCTCCTCCGAAGAGAACGTGACCAACGAGATCCTTGCCGCAGAGCTTTCCAGGATCGGTCATATCATAGCGGAGACCTATGAAAACAGCCGATCCGAGAAAGAGACCCTCGCCGTCTATGACAAGGTGTTGAGCAACTTCTACTTCGTCTTAAAGAACGCCGAGGGAGACGTCCTTGTCTCCAATTTTAACGGAGAAAACTACCGCATCCACGACACGGTGACTGTTTGGGCCGAAGATCTCGCCGCCAAGACCGAGCAAGACTCCAAAAAAACTACCTACTACGGCTTGGAAGACGGGATCCCGACAGAAGATGAAGAATACGAAATAACAGATAGGGAGCCGACACTGACGGAGTACTCCGTGACCATCTACGTCAAGGAGGAATTCGTGACCTCCGATAGGATATCCAACGTGGTAGGGGCGGTATCCATCGCCTACAGATGGAGGTTCACCGTACTTGCCGTCGGAGCGGTAACTCTGCTTTTCAGCATCATTCTCTTCGTCTTTCTCATCTTCGCCGCAGGCCACAGGAAGGAGACCGACGAGGTACGCCTCAATTCCTTCGACAAGGTGCCCTTTGACGTTCTTTTTGCCGCCTACGCCTTCCTCGCTTGGGTCGAGCTTGCGTTCTTGTCCGGCAAATTCGGCATCGGAGAGACGATAGTGATACTCTGTCTCTTTGGCGCCGTTGACGTCCCTCTCGGATTGCTGTTCGTCATGAGCTTTGCCGCAAGGATAAAGAGCGGAACTCTGTTTCGGAATACTGTGATCTTCAGGATCTTTCGACTGATATGGAAGTTCTTAAAAGCGGCGTGGGTGCTTCTTAAAAACATCCCACTCGTACCGAAGACGGCGATAGCCCTTGCCGCACTGGTCATTTTAGAATTTCTCGTCTTAGCGATATTCGGGGATAATATCGGGAATATCTTAACTCTATGGCTCATCTTAAAGTTTGCGGAGGTCCCATTCGTCCTCTACGTCGCCATCTGCGCAAAAAAACTCATAAGCGGAACTAAGGAGATAGCCGGCGGAAATTTGAGCTACAAGATCGACACGTCGAAAATGCTCCTTGAAATGAAGGAGCACGGGGAGGATCTTAACAATATCGGAAACGGCATCTCTGCCGCAGTTGAGGAAAAGTTGAAGAGCGAGAGGATGAAGACGGAGCTTATCACCAACGTCTCCCACGACATCAAGACCCCTCTCACTTCCATAATAAACTACGTTGACCTTCTCAAAAAAGAAAAAATAGAAAACGAGACAGCGATTAAATACCTTGAAGTCCTCGACCGTCAGTCCGCAAGGCTGAAAAAGCTTGTGGAGGATCTGGTGGAAGCATCAAAGGCATCCACCGGAAACATCGATGTCAAATTTGAAAAATGCGAGCTCTCGGTAATGCTTGAGCAGACGGCGGGAGAGTACGAAGAGAGAGTCGAAAAAGCCGGTGCAAATATAGTATTGACTATTCCGTCGGAATCTGTTATCATACACGCCGACGGACGGCTTCTTTGGCGCGTTTTCGACAACCTTATGAACAACATCTGCAAGTACACACAGGAAAATACCCGTGTCTACCTAAGTCTTGAAAAAACAGGCTCAAAAGCCGTCATAACCTTCAAAAACATATCGAAATATCCGCTGAATATCTCGCCGGAAGAACTGACCGAGCGCTTTGTGCGAGGAGACGGTTCGAGAAATACGGAGGGCAGCGGACTTGGGCTGTCCATCGCCAAGAGTCTCGTAACCCTTCAAAACGGAGGAATGACCGTTTCAACAGATGCAGATCTGTTCAAGGTCACGCTCGTATTCGACATGGTTTGACGCACAGTCAATCCGTGACATATTTCTTGTGAGTCTGGAGACATCGCACCGAATGGAAACTGTCAATATTATCAATTTTGCGACCGGGATCATCTTTTTCCTCTGCTACTTCTATCAGTTCGTCTACATTGCCATAGCGCTGATCAAAAAAGAGCCGCCTCACACCGAGCCGACTCTCCACCGCTATGCTGTCATGATCCCCGCCCGCAACGAGATGAACGTTATTGGGGAGCTCATATCCTCCATTCGACGGCAGGACTACCCGTCGGAGTTTGTGGACGTCTTCGTCATTGCGGACAACTGCACCGACGGCACGGCAGAAGCGGCAAGGGAGGCGGGCGCCTTCGTCTACGAGAGATACGACGGCGAAAAGATCGGAAAGGGTCACGCCCTCAACTACCTTATCTCCGCCATCAAAAGGGATCACGGGGACAGGGATTACGACGGTTATTTCGTCTTCGATGCGGACAATATCCTTGAAGAAAACTACATAACGGAGATGAACCGCACCGTATCGGACGGATACCGAATCGTCACCAGTTACCGAAACTCCAAAAACTTCGGTGACAATTGGATATCCGCCGGTTACGCCCTTTGGTTTCTCAGGGAGGCAAAATACCTCAACTACCCAAGACATCTTATCGGGGCCAGCGGCGCTATCTCCGGTACCGGCTTCCTGTTCACAAGGGAGCTTCTCGAAAAGATCGGCAACTGGGAGCATTACCTGCTCACCGAGGACATAGAATTCACTATCGCCCGTGTCATTGAAGGGGAACGGGTCGGATTTTGTAAGACGGCGGTATTTTATGACGAACAGCCCACCACATGGAGCCAGTCGTGGAAGCAGCGTACCCGTTGGTCAAAGGGCTTTTTCCAAGTCTTCGGTAAATACGGCGGAAGGCTCATAGGAGGCATCTTCAAAAAAGGCGGCTTTGCCTGCTACGACATGACCATGAACATCTTCCCCGCCATAGTCGTCACTGCCTTCGCACTTGCGGTCAATATTTGGGCGACTGTCATTGCGGCGATCACGAAGGATGCAGAGCTTGCAAAAACAGTCCTTCTGTCTTTCGCTCAAATGTTAACGGGAACCTATCTCACCCTCTTTGCGGTGGGAGCCGTCACCACAGTTACGGAATGGAAAAATATCTATTGTCGCAACGGCAAAAAGATACTCTACGCCTTCACCTTCCCCCTTTTCATGCTGACTTATATCCCAATAACCGTCGCCACCGTCCTCAACTACAATAATGTCGGCTGGCAACACATCGAGCACACCGCAGGAAAGACGGTCTCGGACATCAAAAGCGTGAAATAGCCCCCGTTTCAGCGAAAACAGAGCCGGACAGACTCCATTCCGGAGCAAAATCTCCGGTTTTATCAAAGCCAACGAAACAAAATTTCCGAAATCTATTGACAAAACCGAAAGCATTCGATATAATATTATGGCAGGTTCGAGATCGGCTCGTACCTGCAGTACGGAGAAGTACTCAAGTAGGCCGAAGAGGCGCCCCTGCTAAGGGTGTAGGGCGGGTAACCGTCGCGAGAGTTCGAATCTCTCCTTCTCCGCCAAACAATGATGATCCGAACTACATTATTCAAATGGGTAGTGTGTTCGGATCTATCTTTTTTATTGAAAACTTTTTTGCAAAGCAAGAGGGAATGCTCGACAGCATCCCCTCTTGCTTATTCTTTATTGTAATAAATCAACATACTCAATTCCACTTGCTCTGTCCCTACATTTCGGTAAGAATGTGATGTATTTGCATAAAAACGAATAGAGTCGCCCTTTGCCATTTCAAATCGTTCCTCTGCAACAGTAATTTCCACTCGTCCGGAAAAAACCGTAATATATTCTTCCGAACCATTCAAATGTGGCTCCGCCGAAAACGTTCCTTCCGGCTCTATGACGATGCGGTACGTCTCAAACAGCGTCTTTTCGTCAAAGGGGAAGATCGGATAGTTCAAATATCTACCATTATCTTCTTTCAACGGTTCAACATCAGACCGGCGGACAACAGCGACTGCGTCATTTTTTCTCTCTACTAATGAAGTAAAAGAAACCTTATAGCCATTTGCAATTTTCCAAAGAACAGAAATAGTCGGATTCACATAACCTTTTTCAATCTGCGCCATCATACTTCTGGAAACACCTGTTATTTCGGCAGCAGCATCCAAAGTGAGTTTTTTCCGTTCTCTGATTCGCTTGATATTCACAGACACAACACTATTAACATCCATAGATTGTTCCTCCTGTTTTTATGGTTGACAATATATTAAATTTGTAGTACAATATACAAGAATTCCAATATATCGGACTTCTGTACTTTTATCATATCATTTATGTAGGGAGATGTCAAGTATGTTCAACTGGACCTCGTTTCTAATCTATGCCGTAGTGACTGCGATCACGCCGGGACCGAACAACATCATGTCCATGTCCAATGGAAGCCGGAAGAGCTTCAAAGGTGCGCTACCCTTCAATCTGGGAATTTGGGCGGGCTTTTCCGTCGTGATGCTGCTGTGTACTCTTTTTTGCAGCGTGCTCTCCGCATTTATTCCGAAGATTAAGCTGCCCATGCTGATCGTTGGTGCTGCCTATATGCTCTATCTTGCGTGGGAGACCTTCCGCAGCTCCGACAGTATTGAGGAAAACCACTCCCGGGACGGCTTTTTATCCGGCTTGTTCCTGCAATTTGTCAATCCGAAGATCTACATTTACTGCATCATGTCCATGGAGGCCTACATTCTGCCCTTCTATCAGGGACAGGTCGTACCGCTGGTGGGATTCGCCCTGCTGCTGGCTTTTATCGGCTTTGCCTTCACACTATGCTGGTCAGCTTTTGGCTCTGTTTTCAAATGGCTGTTTTCCAAACATGCAAAGCTTGTAAACACGATCATGGCTCTGTTGCTGGTCTACTGCGCCGTTTCTCTGTTTTTTGCATAATGTTAAAGAGGCTGGAGAGATATTTGTCTTTCCGGCAAAGTAGTTCCGGCAAATCTGTCACGTTCGAAACAAAGAACGGGGATGTCTAGAGCGAAATGGGCATCCAAAACGGGCTTCATTGAGCAGGAATTGTCTTCGCTTTTTCAATTGTGTCTTGATTTACCTCTTCAAGTATTATATAATTGTCTCCGGAAGAGCTTTCTCTTGGGAAAGTACCCACTTAAAAGAAATATGAAAAGAAGGCACAAATGAAAAAACTGCTCAAATACATGAAGGAATATCGGCTTCGTTGCATTCTTGCACCGACCTTTAAGGTGCTTGAAGCCGCATCAGAACTGTTCGTCCCGCTGGTAATGGCGCAGATGATTGATATCGGCATCAAGAATGCCGACAGCGGATACATCACCGCTCGCGTCGGTATCCTTGGCGCCCTTGCGCTGTTGGGGCTTTCGTTCACCGTAATCGCTCAGTATTTTGCCGCAACTGCGGCGGTAGGGTTCACCGCCAACATCAAAAAGGCTCTCTACCGCAAGATACTTCGCAGAGAATACAAGGACATCGACCGCATCGGAACTGCGACTCTGCTTTCCAGAATGACAAACGACGTAAAAGAGATCCAAAACGGCACGAACCTCACCTTGAGACTTCTTATCCGCTCTCCGTTCATCGTTTTCGGTGCGGCGATCATGGCGTTCACGGTGGATGCCTCCAGCGCTGTCTCCTTCGTTATCGTAATACCCCTTCTTACGGTTGCGGTATTTGCGATAATGCTATCCTCCATCCCGGTCTTCAAAAAAGTGCAGTCACAGCTTGAAAAAGTGATGACCTCCGTAAGAGAGCATCTCTTCGGCGTGAGAGTCATCCGCTCCTTCGGAATAGAAAAGAGAGAAGAAGACTCCTTTGACGTGAAGAACCGTGCTCTTGAAAAGATCACGGTAACGGCAGGCAGGATATCGGCACTTATGAACCCGGTGACCTACATCATCATCAACGGCGGTATCATACTGCTTCTTTCAAAGGGAGCCATTCGAGTTGAAAGCGGAGACCTGTCATCGGGACAGGTGGTGGCATTGTACAATTATATGTCCCAAATACTGATAGAGCTGTTGAAGCTGGCAAGCCTGATAATCAGTATCTCCAAAGCCCTTTCCGCCGCCTCTAGGATCGAAGAGATCTTGGAAGAGGAAGATGCGATCGAATGCGATGCTATTCCCGCCGACGGTGCCGATACCGCTGTTGAGATAAAAAACATGACTTTTCGCTACGAGGGTGCCGGAGCGCCGGCTCTTTCAAACATCTCCCTTTCCGTCAAAAAAGGCGAGACTGTGGGCATCATAGGTCCTACCGGCTCCGGAAAAACGACTCTTGTCGACCTCCTTCCGGGCTACTATCTCCCGACGGAGGGAGAAGTGCTGATAGGCGGTGTTCCCACGTCGGACTGCGAAAAGGGCGCTCTGCGCCGACTTTTCCACGTAGTTCCTCAGCGCTCCGTCCTTTTCAGAGGCACAGTGAGAGATAACCTTCTTTGGGGAAATGAAAATGCAACGGACGAGGAGCTCCTCATTGCGGCAGAGAACGCAATGGCTCTCGATTTTCTGAAGGAAAAGGATCTTCTTGATACAGTAATAGGTGAAGGCGGCTCCGGCCTTTCCGGAGGACAGAGACAGCGCCTTGCCATTGCCAGAGCTTTGGTGGGAGACCCCGAGTTTCTGATACTCGACGACAGTGCATCGGCTCTGGACCTTGCCACGGACAAGGCACTGAGGAAAAAACTTGCGGATCTTCCCTTCTTACCGACGGTATTTATCGTTTCTCAAAGAACGTCCTCCATAATGCACGCAGATAAAATACTTGTTCTCAGTGATGGGGAATGTGTCGGGCTTGGCACTCACAAAGAGCTTCTTGCGTCCTGCCCCACTTACCGTGACATATTCGCTTCTCAATACGGCATGGAGGCTCTCCCCGCCTTCGAAGGAAAGGAGGTCACGGAATGAAAAAGAACACCTTCAAAAGACTTCTTTCGGAAATGGGCAAGGACCGTTTTCCGATGGCGGTTTCCTTCATTCTCGCTGCGATGTCGGTGGTCTCCTCCCTAATGATTCCGGTAATAGTCGGCAACGCCATCGATGCGATGACCGACGGGATAGTATGGTCGGTGATAAAAGAGTCCCTTTTCAAGATAGCGATACTGACCGGAATTACCGCCGTCACCCGTTTTGCGGTAGAGACGATCAACAACCGCATCGCCTGCAGAGTTGTTAAAAATCTGAGGCACGCCTCCTACATGAAGCTTTCGAAGCTCCCCGTTTCATATTTTGATTCAAGACCGAAGGGAGAGCTTCTCAGCAGGATGATCAGCGACACCGATGCCGTCAGTGACGGGCTTCTCATGGGGATGTCTCAGTTCTTCTACGGCATTGTCACGATAGTGACCACCCTGATCTTCATGTTCTCCATCAATGTGAAGATAACCTTCGCCGTGATCCTTTTGACCCCACTCTCCCTTGTAGTGGCGTACGCCATCGCAAAAAGCACCTACAAGCTGTTCCTTTCCCAATCGGAGAAAAAAGCAAGAGAGACCGCTTTTCTCTCGGAAAACCTCGGTAACATAAAACTCCTTAAGGCATTCGTCCGAGAGAAAAAGAGCATGGAGGCCTTCACTGCCGTTGCGGATGACTACACAGCCTCCGCAAAGAAAGCCATCTTCGCCTCCTCCCTCACGAACCCCGCCACTCGTTTTGTAGGAGCGGTCATCTACGCCGCAATAGGACTTTTCGGAGCACTTACGGTGATCGGAAGCGGTGGACTTACGGTGGGCGGGCTCACCTGCTTTCTCAGCTATGCCGGACAATATTCAAAGCCCTTCAACGAGATATCGGGAGTCATCAGCGAGCTACAGAATTCTCTCGCCTGCGCTTCAAGAGTCTTCGAGCTGATCGACGAAAAGGAGATATGTGACACCGTAACGGAAGAACTCCCGGAATGCAGAGGGGACTTCGAATTCAAAAACGTCTCCTTCTCCTACGACAAGAGCCGTACCCTGCTTGAAAACGTGTCGTTCAAAGCCAAAGCGGGAGATAAGATCGCCATCGTTGGTCCCACGGGTTGCGGAAAGACCACTCTCATCAACCTGCTTATGCGCTTTTACGATCCGGACGGCGGTGAGATATTGCTTGACGGATGCGATATTACGAAGGTGTCAAGGTCAGAGTTGAGGCGCCGTTTCGGAATGGTACTTCAGGACACTTTCCTGTTTGAGGATACCGTTAAGGAGAACATTCGTATCGGTCGCCCCGATGCCACCGAGGAGGAGGTAATAGCGGCGGCTAAAAGCTCCCACGCCCACTCCTTCATAAAGAAACTTCCAAAAGGCTACGATACCGTTCTGTCGGAGGGCGGGAGTGAGCTCTCCGAGGGCGAAAGACAGCTTCTTTCCATCACAAGAGTGATGCTCTCGTCTCCTCCCGTACTGATCCTCGATGAAGCCACATCCTCCATCGACACCGGAACGGAAATGAAGATCAACGATGCTTTTTCAAAAATGATGGTGGGAAAGACCTCTTTCATAGTAGCCCACAGACTCTCCACTATCCGAAATGCGGATATGATTTTGGTCATGAAGGACGGAAATATAATAGAGCAGGGCACCCATGCCGAGCTTCTTTCAAAGCACGGCTTCTATGAAAAGCTGTTTCGGAGCCAATTCGACGGCTGACGGGAGATTTCGACTCTATTTTCAAAATCCGCTTTACAATCGGCAAATTCGGTGCTATACTGGAATAAGAAAACCAATGATTTCAAGGAGAACATAGAAAAATGGCAAAAGTACTTGTAGAAACATCCGCAAGACACGTCCATCTGTCTGAGGAGCACATCACCGCGCTCTTCGGAGAAGGCGCTGCTCTCACCCCCAAAAAGGATCTCAGCCAGCCCGGTCAGTTCGCTTGCGAGGAAAGAGTTACTCTCGTCGGACCTAAAAAGTCCATTCCCAACGTTATCATCCTCGGCCCCGCAAGAAAAGCGACTCAGGTAGAAGTATCTCTCACAGATGCAAGAACACTCGGTGTTTCCGCTCCCGTCCGTGAATCCGGCGATATCGCAGGCAGCGGTGCTTGCAAGATAGTCGGTCCCAAGGGCGAGATCGAGATCGCAGAAGGTGTCATCGCCGCAAAGCGTCATATCCACTTCACCCCCAAGGATGCAGAGGAATTCGGAGTCAAGGACAAAGAGATCGTTTCCGTTAAGATCACGTCCAACGACAGAAGTACCGTATTCGGTGACGTCGTCGTCCGCGTCAGCCCGAACTTTGCTGCAGCTATGCACATCGATACAGACGAGTCCAACGCCGCTTGTGCATTCGGTGAATGCTACGGCGAGATCGTCAAATAATTAAAGACAAAAAACGGAGGCCTGTGCCCGCTCGAAAAAAGGCAGTTTCTGCCTTGTATGCCCGAAATGGGATCGGTCTCCGTTGCCAGAACCTCCTTAACAGAAAGAGCTTGGAACGTTGTTTCAAGCTCTTTTCTTTTTGTTTTTTTGCTCCGAGAATCCACAAGACCCGCAAGTCCCGACAACCGGCAAGATACCCTCCACGATCATTAAAATGACCGGAACCGACAAAACTGCAACAAAAAGAAAGCTTGCCGACTGTCCGAAATCGTTACAGAAAGAAACAGCGAGACGTTTTTTACAACATTTTTAATTTTTGCAAGATATTTTCTGAATTTTTCAAAAAAGCTGAAAAAACGCCTCGATTTTTGACATTACATTGTTAGAGGGGGTTATCTCGGATAACACCCCGCATATCAAACCGCAACGTAATTCCGCCGGAAGACAGAAACGGAGTGAAGACCTTATGAGCAGAAGCAGATGGATGATGTTAAAATACATGGGCAAGACCTACAGAGGTTCCATTATCAATAATAAGATCTACAAGGGCCGTTGCATCAGAAAAGGCTATGTTGAGATCGTCGACGAGACCGGTACCATCTTCACCTATTCGAGCGCCTACTTCAAGCCCGCTCAGCCGGTAGAAGACCCAAATATGGACGGCCGTGTGGCCCGCTTTGTCAATTGCCTTGCCAAAGCGTTGGCAGTTTCGGTTCCCGATATTGTGACGGTGGAGCGAAAGGAGAATGGCTCCATCATTCCCGACGGCAAAATCAAAAGAGAAGACGGCGACCTTCTTCTCGTCCTCAACACCTCGGACTTCAGTGAAGAGACCGCCTTTGTTATCTGCAGAGAGATGAGATACCTTTGGCAACAGGAGTATCACCCGGAATGGGCACAAATAACAGAGGATACCGTCGGTGACTCCGGTCTCTCCGTCCCCCAACTGGATGCCCTCGCCTTCACCGCCGTCGCCATGAGCACTCTCGTCCGTAAGAAGCCTTCCTTCAACGACCTGCCGGACGAAACGGCAAAAGCCATCTTCTCCGAAGCCAATAAGATTTCCAAGGAATGCCGCTTTTTCTGATATCAGCGCTTTTTATCTTCTTTCGGGCAGGTTCTTTCGGAACGCAAAGGCTTCTGCCGCCACCGAAACATATCATTTTTCAGCCGTCGACTAAAAGCAGCTGACACGTCACGTCCGAATAACAGCACCCCCTTGAAGGACCTTCGTCGATCCTTCAAGGGGGCGTTTTTTGTTGAATTATTGTACTGAAACCGTTCTCGAAATTACTTTTTGTTCTTTTCCTTTGAGCGCTTGTCATTGATAATCTTCATATGCTCCTCGGTGATGAGATCGACACCGTTCTCACGGGCCCAATCGACACATCCCTTGAGGACCACCGGAAGGAAGACTCTCGGCACGCCGAGCACGGTGTTTAACGCTTCATCGGTGAACTTGATCTTATCGTCGGCTCTCTTAGCGGCATAGCGAACGGATTCCAGCGTAGTCTTTCTCATTTGGAGAAGCTCCGCTCTCATCTTGGTCTTTCTGTGGAACCAGAAGTTCTTGCTGTCTCGGTAACCGTAGTCCACCGGGAGTGCAGGGAAATCCTTTGCTTTAACTCCATTGATTATGGCATCACGGTATTTTTTCTTCATAAGGATGCGGTCTACACGGAGAATGAAGTGAGCTCCGAATTCACTGGTAATACCGTTGAAATCGTGGTACGGGCCCTTGTACCCGCTGAGTTCGCCCGGCTCGTCTCTGTCGGCACCGTCAAGTTCTCTCATCCAAGTGCATTCAATGACCTCAACAGCGTCCGCCAGTACCATGGGACGAGTTTCTCCCGTCTCCTCCTCAACAAGACCTTTTTCCAGTTTGAAATTGCATTTCGGCATCTTTTCGGAGGGCTTGTCGCCGGGCCAGGAGAGTTTTACTGCCTCCTTGAAATTTTTCGGGGAGTCATCGATGAAATTAAGAGCGCATTTGCCGTTTTTCAAAATATTCTGTGCAGTATTGGAGGAGTTGCGGCAGCAAAGAAGCATTGCATAATAGTCCTTGCCCGCAACGTAATAAGGCTGCACCAGAGAGTACGGTCCCAAATTTGTCACGCCATCCTCGCACAAGGTACTGATGATCACCGTCGGCATCGGGAAAAACAGGGACGTTTGATAAAAATTATCGACTATTCTCAGGTTTTCAAAGCTACTCATGAAATATCTCCTTTTTCGTTTTGTTCCATATCGTTATCGGGTCGGAGAAGCTGCCGACCTCAAGATCATTGACCGATGTCATTATACATGACCCATTACCCTTTGTCAAGGTCATTGTCATCCGCTTGTAAAAAGTCCTGTTTTCTTCCGATCTATGCTTCTTTGGCTTTGTGTGCATTGACTTTTTCTCTGTGCCATGGTACAATAGGACTCCGATAACGACACCGGATATTAAGGAGGGAAATTATGCTGCCGAAGCGGGTCATCGATATTTTGGAAAAAATAGAAGCCGCCGGATACGAGGCGTTTGCCGTGGGCGGATGCGTTCGGGACATTCTGATGGGAAGAGAACCCTCCGATTTTGATATCACCACGTCAGCGACCCCGAGAGAGACGGAGGAGATCTTCACGGGAGAGACCCTGATCGAAACAGGTCTTAAGCATGGGACTGTGACCCTTGTCCGCGACGGAGAGCCTTTCGAGATAACTACCTTCCGCACGGACGGAGAGTATCTTGACATGAGGCATCCGGAATCGGTATCCTTCACCAAAAGTATCGAGGAGGATCTGGCAAGACGGGACTTGACCGTCAACTCCATCGCCATGGACAGAAACGGAAGGCTCTTCGATCCGTTTGAAGGGGAAAAAGACATCGTTCAAGGCACCGTGAGATGCACGGGAGACCCGGACAGGCGGTTCGGGGAAGATGCTTTGAGAATCATTCGCGCTCTCCGCTTTGCCTCAGTCCTCGGCTTTAAGATCGACTGCGACACCTCGGAAGCTATCCACAGAAGAAAAGCTTCCCTTTTGAACATTTCCGCCGAGCGAATATTCTCGGAACTTAAGAAACTTCTTTGCGGAAAGAATGTTTTTCGCATCCTCACCGATTATTCCGACGTGATATGCGAGATAATTCCGGAGCTGTCTCCCTCAGTGGGCTTCGATCATAAGAGCAAATACCATATCTACGATGTTTTTACTCACATTGCAAAAACGGTGGAGGCCATCCGACCGGATCCGACTCTCCGCCTTACCATGCTGTTTCACGACATCGGAAAGCCCTACGTTTTCACAGAGGATCCCGACGGGACAAGACATTTCAAAGGACATCCGGAAAAGAGTGAGGAGATCGCAAAAGAGGTGCTTAGGCGACTTCGGGCAGATAAAAAGACCGTCAATACCATCGCCCTTCTCTGCCGCATCCACGACAGACAGTTATTACCGGAGGAGCGCTCTGTAAAAAGACTTCTTACAAAAATATCGGTGGAGGATGCAAAGCTTCTGTGTGAAGTCAGAAAGGCGGATGCCTCCGCCCATGCACCGGAATTTCCGGATCGGGGAGCCGAGGCCGAACAGATCGCCGCCATCATCGAAAAAATAGAAGAGGAGGCCCGGTGCTTCGGTCTTTCGTCCCTTGCGGTGAATGGGCGAGACGTGGCAGCACTCGGATACAAGGGTCGCAAGATAGGAGAAGCACTTGAATACCTTCTTTCCGAGGTGATCGATGAACGGCTTCCCAACGAAAAAGAGAACTTGCTTTCCGCCCTTGAAAACAGACGGAATGCAGAAAGATCCAAAGGAAGTGATAGTATTGGACACAACTAACTTATTGCGTGACATGGAAAATGCCGCCAGACGCGCCGGGAGTCTCATCTTATCCGCTCACGATATAAAAACGGAACGAAAAAGCGGACGGCGAGACTTGGTGACCGACTATGACCGGGCGGTGCAAAAGATGATAATGGCAGATCTCTCGGAAAAGTACCCATCTGCGGGATTCGTCTGCGAAGAAAACAACGTGACCGACGGCTTTTCAAATGAATTTTGCTTCATAGTCGACCCTATCGACGGAACGGCTAACTTTTCAAAAAACTACCGTCGAAGCTGTGTTTCGATTGCCTGCCTAAAAGACGGAAGGCCGATATTCGGGGCAGTATTCGACCCGTATCTTGACGAGATGTTTTCGGCATCTTTGAACGGAGGAGCCTTCTTAAACGGCACTCCCATTCGGGTCACGGAGGACACCGTTTCGGACTCAATAGTTATTTTCGGCACGTCTCCCTACAACCCGGAACTCACGGAGCTGACTTTTGACAGGCTTCGCCGTGTCTTCAACAAGTGTCTTGACGTGAGGCGCACCGGCTCCGCAGCGCTTGACCTCTGCTATGCGGCAGCAGGAAGGTGCGGGGTGTTTTTTGAGGGCATCCTCGCCCTTTGGGACTATGCGGCGGCAGCACTGATCGTAAAAGAGGCCGGCGGTATCTGCGTCACCATGGACGGAGATGCCCTTGACTACCGAACCATAAAGACCTCCGTGATCGCAGGCCCCGAAAGAAACGTCCGCTACCTTCTGGAGCTTTTCGCGCAGTAAAAAAGAACAAAAAAGGTTGCCGAGATTCCTCGGCAACCTTTTAAATCGAAGACCTGTTCGCTCTTTGCGCAGAAAAAAGCCGAAACCGTGCCGAGTGATCGATCCCATTACAGTCGGTTAAAAAATGAGACTTGAACTTTGGTTTCAAGCCGTTTTTTAATGTAAGGCGAAAGGCTTTCTTGTCATACCTGATTTGGGGTGCTTTGGCAGTATTCATGGTACAAATTGGGCGAAAAAGGATTGACTTAGCAAGGCGGTTGTGGTAATATGTTAATGAAAAATTGTAATTATTTAATCTCGGTACAACATAATCACTATTATGTTGTCACTTAGGAGTCGATGCATTCTATCGTTGCTCGTCTCTTGAAAACATAACAATATCATATGGCGTTACTTTGATCGAAGGCTGTGCATTTTGCGGTTGTACCGCGCTCACAGATATTATGATACCGGAGGGAGTGACTTCAATTGAACTCTACACATTTGACGGTTGTACTGCGCTCACGAAAGTTACGATACCAAGCAGTGTAACTCGGATAGATCATACCGCTTTTTGGAATTGTTCATCACTTGAAAAAATATATTTTTCAGGAACCGAAAGCGAGTGGAAGAGGATAGAAAAGAAAGGGAACGATTTTAACGGTGCAAAAATAGTTTTCAATTGCGATTTTGAATTGATCTCAAATGACATCAGGATCGAAGCATTAAAGACCGCTTTAAGCGACGAGGCAGAGTTTTCCGTATCCGTGGTAAGTGACGGTGAGGCAAAGGACGGAGTGCTTGAGAATCTTGGTGGAAACTATGCAACGGATGATGGAGTTCTTTACGATATTTCCATTTTGCTTGATGGCAAAAAGATACAGCCTACGGGAAAAGTGAAAGTATACATCCCCGTACCGGTGGGCAAGGACGGAGAGAATTGCAAAATATTCCACATAGCAGACGACGGCACGGTGACCGATATGAATGCGGTATATGAAGACGGTCATATGGTCTTTTCTACGGATCATTTCAGTTACTATGCTTTAGTCGAGGAGGAATATGTTTCCGGTGACGTTGACGGAGACGGAAGGATAACGAGTAAGGATCTTTTGGCACTTAAGAAGTATTTACAGAGCGTTCTTTCGGAGGATGCCGCCTTCGTATTCGGCGCTGCCGATGTTGACGGGGATAGCGTCGTTACCACAAAGGATCTTCTGAAACTGAAGAGGATTCTTCTTGGGGTTGAATAAAAAACTAAAAAAGGCAGTGCCGATAGGCACTGCCTCTTCTGTTTTAAGAGCGGGGATATTTTTTCTTATTGTTGGGGGTGTTTTTTTATTATTCTTCCGCTTCCACTTCGATCTTTTCGAAGTCGGAGGCGGGGTGCTTGCAGAGGGGGCAGATATAGTCCGGCGGGAGGGTCTCTCCTTCGTATTCGAAGCCGCAGATGATACAGCGCCAGACTTTCTTTGTTTTTTTCTTGGGGGCTGGGGTATCGGAGGCGTCGGAGGATGCGGTCATGCTTTCGGTATTTGCTGCGGGTTGGGTCTTGTCTGCCGTGTCGGGTGCTATTTTACCGGGGGCGGGCTTGATATTATCGAAATAGTATTGGTATGTGGCGGAGGGGGCATCCGTGAGTATCTCACAGTCGGTAACGTCACCGATAAACATGGTATGGGTACCCAGATCCACGGAGTTCAACACTTTGACGGAGACGGCGGCATTCGTTCCTTTTGTGACGGCAAGGATACCGTTTTCGCCTCTTTTACAATGGGTGAAGTTTTTGAACTTATCGGTATCTTTTCCCGACGAGAAGCCGAAGTGGACAAAGAGGTCGAAATCGGCATCCTCGCCGATTATCGAGAGGGTGAGCTTTCCCGTTCTTTGGATCATACCGTGGGTAAAATTATCCTTATTGACACAGACGGAGACCCTATTGGGCACTGCTGTGACTTGACCTGCGGTATTGATGATGCATCCGTTATCTTTTCCGTTTTCCGTTGCTGTCAGAACGAAGAGGCCGTAGCTGAATTTGAACATTGCTTTGTTATCCATTTTAGTCTCCTTTTTGCGGTGTGAGATCTTTTATTTTTCTCTTTCTTCTCTTATTATACCTCTTTTTATGCGGTATTTCAATCACCGTCGAAAAAAAGTGGGGGAAATGGGGGGAAAGAGCCTTCCCCCGCCGGGGGAAGGGGGACCGCTTGCGGTGGATGGGGGAGGCGCAGGCTCCGCGATGTCGCCGCAGGCGGGGGAGCGGAGGGGCGCCGGGAGCCTTCCCTCCGGGGAAGGGAGACCGCTTGCGGTGGATGGGGGAGGCGCAGGCTCCGCGATGTCGCCGCAGGCGGG
>CAZVQC010000009.1:0-20950 GCA_964629225.1 uncultured Ruminococcus sp. | reverse complement strand
GGCGCAGGCTCCGCGATGTCGCCGCAGGCGGGGGAGCGGAGGGGCGCCGGGAGCCGCGCGTCCTGTTTCCCGGTGAGCAAGGCGAGCATTCGGGAAGCGGAATCTGTGCGGCGCCCCTCCTTCATCATTTCGTAAAGCACCCCCCCACCCCGGCAAACATCAATCTTTCTAACCGTCAAAGCCTCATTTTGACAATTAATTGCACTGCGAGGGCATTTTTGTATTGACAATTGGGATCATCCGTGCTATACTATAGTCAATTAAAGAGGGGGCGCTACACGAAAGTGATGCTGAGACGGCTTTGCCGGACCCCGGGGCTTTTGCCCGAACCTGATACGGATAATACCGGCGTAGGTACTCAAGTGGTCTTTTTTTGCTGTCCTATTCCGGGCAGCTTTTCTCGTTCCGGGCAACTGTTACTGTTTAGGAGGAAAAAATGAAAGGACCTAAAACAAAAAAAATCGTAACTTCCGCTATGCTCATCGCCGTTGCCACGGCACTGGCACTTGTCTCCGAAATGATACCGTTCCTACAGCTTCGTTTCGGTGGGACACTTACTCTTGCTTCAATGCTTCCGATAATACTGATATCCTTCATCTACGGCGTTAAATGGGGCCTCGGAAGTGCTTTTATCTACTCGCTGATCCAACTGTTTCTCGGCATCAAAACGGTATCTGCGCTGTTCGTGCCCGACTCCGACTCCTACATGATGCTCTATATGGCGCTCTGCGTCGTTCTCCTTGACTACTTGGTCGCATACACTGCTCTTGGTCTCGGAGGCGTCTTCGCCGCAAAAAAACGCACCCGCTCCCGGCTGATACTGGGATGCATCGTCTCACAGGGTGTCTGCTATCTTGCTCACTTAGTATCCGGTACTGTCTTTTACGGGGCTTGGGCAGAGTGGTTCTTCACTGAGACCGCTTTTGCCGAGCTCGATATTGCCGAATTCATAATGTCTCATTTTTCCGGAAATGCTCTTTCACTGATCTATTCGGTGGTCTACAACGGGCTCTACATGATTCCGGAAATGATACTCACTTGCATTGTGGCATTTTTCATTTTCCGCATTTCCGCTATCTCCGAAAGGACGTCCGATGAAAAATAACACCGACAACCCGTTATGCCGAATAGTTTCCGCCGGAGACTTTTCAAAAAAGGCGTTTTTACAAAGACGGGAAAAAGAACCGGAAGGTCTTCTTATCGCCGCCGATGCGGGATATCTTCACTTGAAGCAACTTGGCATAACTCCGGATCTTTTCGTAGGAGACGCAGACTCTCTCGGCTCCTCTCCCACGGGCGTCACCGCCGTCTCCCTTCCGACGGAAAAAGATGATACGGACACATTAGCGGCGGTGAGGGAAGGTATGCGCCGAGGCTTCAGCCGTTTTGAGATCTTCGGTACTCTCGGAGGCAAGCGCTTCTCCCACTCCCTTGCAAACCTTCAAACTCTGCTTTTTTTGATAGAAAACGGTTGCCGCGGGGAATTGGTGGACGAAAACTGCTCCGTCTTTCCACTGAAAGATGAGACTGTGACAGTTGAAGGAAAAGTATTCTTTTCCGTTTTTGCCGCCGACGACGGTTGCACAGTCACCGAAACGGGAGCAAAATACCCCCTTGACAGCTACGAAATGAAAAACTCTTTTCCCATCGGCGTCAGCAATGAGCCGGATCCCACAGCAGAGATAACGGTCCACGGCGGCACCGCATTTTTGGTCGTTGAAAAGAAAGACAGATAACCGATACCATTTCAAGCGTGCACAAGCACCTAAAAACACAGGAGAGATAAAATGAACATTATCCCGACACCAAAAAAGTACGAAAAAAAGAACGGATCGTTTTCTCTTCGCGGCATCTCGATTTTCATGGAAGACTCCCTTGATCCCCGTGTCAAGAAGGCTCTTACCGTTTTGTCCGAGGATATCTGCCGTGTCACCGGAGAGAGAGTCACCATCTCCTCTGCTACCCCCTCAGGGCGCTGTATCGTCCTCTCGGCGGGAAGCGGCGACACTGAGAGCTATTCCGTCAAAACCGACACGGAGCGCTGTACCGTCTCCTCGGAGGGAGCGGCAGGAGCGTTCTATGCCGTTCAGTCCCTGAGGCAAGCGGTGGCGCTTGAAGGGGACTCTCTTCCCTGTTTTGAACTCTTTGACGAGCCGGATCTGGGATACAGAGGCTTTTATCAAGACATCACCCGTGGCAGAGTAAACAGCCTTAAAAAGCTGAAGGACATTGCGGACAAGCTATCCTATTACAAGATCAATTCCCTTCAGCTCTACGTCGAGGATTCTTTCATGTTCAAAGAATTTGAGGGCATCATCACCGTGGACGAAGCTTTGACTCCGGATGAGATACTTGAGCTTGACACATATTGTTGGGAGCATTTTATCGAGCTAGTACCGTCTCTGTCCACTTTCGGACATCTCTTCACTCTCCTTCAAAGCGACAGATTCAACTACATAAGCGAGCTCGGTGAGCACAAGATGGGGCCGGAATACTGGATGGAAAAGCAATGGCACCACACCGTCGACGTCTATCACCCGGACACGATAAAGGTCATCGGCAGCATGATAGAGCAATACATTCCGCTGTTCCGCTCGGACAAATTCAACATCTGCTGTGACGAGACGATGGATCTCTGCAACGGCAGAAACAAAGGACGGGACAAGGGCGAGGCCTACTTCCATCATGTGGATCAACTCATAGCCATCGTAAAGAGCCACGGCAAAAAAGTGATGCTTTGGGGAGACGAATGCATGGCTCACTCGGAACTTGCAAAGGCTCACCTTCCGGAGGATGCGGTGATCCTCAACTGGAACTACGGTCACGTTCAGGAGAGGATACCCAAGTTCTTCTCGGATCTCGGATTCAAGCAGATAGTCTGCCCCGGAACGATATCCTGGAGCAAATTCATTGAAAACATCGATGCTTCCGAGGACAACATCTCCACCTTTGCCTCCTTTGCAAAAAAATACGGCGCCCTCGGTATCCTCAACACCAACTGGGGAGATTTCGGTCATCCCTGCAGTTTTAACTGCAACCTCTTCGGAATGGTATTCGGAGCGCAAAAGGGCTGGAACATAGATGCCGATATGGGAGAAACCTTCAAGAAGACTGCGTCCGACCTGCTCTACGGCATCAAGGAGATCGACCTTTCAAAGACCGTCTACAAGCTGGGACAGGCAGAGCTTTCCGCAGACTGGTTCCGCTTCGTGATGTGGCACTGCGCCAACTGCTACGAGGGTAGAAACACGGAGCTGACCTTCAGCGAGGACGGTTCCCTCTCTGCCGCCGATGCCATTCGCCACATAGATGACTGCAAAAAAGAGATCGAGAGGCTTTCTCCCTACGGTGACAACGTTGCAATCTCGGATATCATCATAGCCGCCGAGGCTATCATCCTTATGAACCGTCTCTACCTTTTCGCAAATGAGGCAGAGGGCTTCACCGATCGGGAGGTGCTTCAAGCCGACTTTGACCGTTGGCTTTTGAAATACGAAGCGGCGTGGCTGAGAGACGACAAGCCTTCTCAACTTTGGCGGATCTCCGATTTTGTCAAAAAGATAACGAACATTCCAACGGGAAATAAAAACACATGATCCCTTTCCGGTCATAAAAAGCGCCCCTGTACTGTCGCCGCCAAAGCAAAATATTCGGTAATCGCAGCATTCAAGGCGGCCTGTTTTTTGTCACACTGCAAGAAAAACGTCTTTCTTTCGTTTTGGCATTGACAACGGGAAAGTTTTTGATATAATATATTAAGTTAACTTGCGCAAGAAACCGGGTCCGAGGGACCCACGAGGTGTTATTATGAAAAAGGCAGCAGTAATCGGCTACGGCGGAATGGGTCAGTGGCACGTGGCACATATGGAGGGGCTCTCCTATTTCGGTTCGGTAGCCCCGAAGAGCGACACCGTAAGATGTGCCGGTATCTTTGATATCGATCCGGCAAAATGCGACCTTGCACGTCTCTACGATATCAACGTCTACGCTTCCCTTGAGGATCTCCTTACAGACCCGGAGGTCGAGATAGCCGTCATCGCAGTTCCGAACGACGTTCACGAAGAACTGACGGTAAAATGTCTTGAAGCGGGAAAGAACGTTATCTGCGAAAAGCCCGTCACCACAAGTCTTGAAAGCCTTGACAGAATGATCGACGCGGCAGACCGCACCGGAAAAGTCTTCTGCGTTCATCAGAACCGCCGTTGGGATGACTATTTCGTCACCGTAAAAGCTCTTTCCGAGTCCGGAGATCTGGGAGATATCATCAGCATGGAAACGAGAGTCCACGGCTCAAACGGAGTTCCCGGAGACTGGAGAAAGCACAAAGCCCAGGGTGGCGGAATGCTCTATGACTGGGGCGTCCACCTCATCGACCAGGCCCTTTGGATGAACGGATACGACGTGGACAGAGTCTTCTGCACCTTCGATTTTCTCACCGGAGTGGAAGTGGATGACGGATGCTTCGTTGACATTTTCCTCAAGAGCGGAAAAAGATGCCGCATTGAGGTCAACACTTACAATTTCATCCCCCTGCCGCTGATGTATGTGAGAGGCACCGAGGGAACTGCAATCGTAAATGACTGGTCAAGCGACGTTCATGTTTCAAGATGCCTTCAGTGGAGCGACCACGATATCAAGCCGGTGAAGACCGCCTCCGGTCTTTCCAAGACCATGGCGCCCCGCAGCTCCAGAACCATGAAGGAGTACGACATCAAAAAGGCCGATGCGGACGTTCACGATTTTTACCGTAATTTCTGTGACACCATCGACAAAAAAGCCTCCCTTGTCATCACCCACGAACAAATGAGGGTAGTAATGAAAGTTATCGAAGCGGCATTTAAGTCCGCCGAGACCGGAGAGGCAGTCAAATTCTAAAAACACAAGAGCGTTTTGCCGTGCAAAACGCTCTTTTAATTAAAATACTGTTGAAAAATCCCGCAAAAGGCGGTATACTGTAATAAAAACGGGAACATGGCACCAAAGCCGTCCCGACGAAAGGTTTTTGAAAAATGAGAGCTGTTATAACGGTAGTCGGCAAAGACATGGTGGGCATTCTTGCCAAGGTCAGCGGAGAATGCGCAAAGCACAATGCCAACGTCATCGAAGTTACCCAATCCGTCCTTCAGGATATGTTCGCAATGGTAATGTTGGTGGACATTTCGAAGCTGTCGGTCGAGTTGTCCGTCTTCTCGAAGACCCTTTGCGAGATGGGGGAAGAGTCGGCGCTGTCCATCCACGTCATGCACGAGGACATCTTCAATTCGATGCACCGCATCTGAGGAGGCATCATGATCAACGTTAACGATATTATCGAGACGATAAAAATGATCGAGGAGGAGAACCTGGATATCAGGACGATAACCATGGGCTTTTCCCTTCTCGACTGTGCGGACTCGGACCTCGATGCCTCCTGCCGCAAGATCTACGACAAGATAACAAAAAAAGCGGAGAATCTTGTCAAAACGGGAGAAAAGCTTGAGGCGGATCTGGGCATCCCGATAATCAACAAGCGCATCTCGGTAACTCCAATTGCAATGCTTGTGGCGGCAAGCGGGGGAGATCCGGTGAAGTATGCACGGACTCTTGAGAGAGTAGCCGAGGCAACCGGTGTCAATTTCATCGGTGGATACTCTTCACTCGTCCACAAGGGCTTTTCCGCAGGGGACAGGGAGCTTATCGAAAGTATTCCCGAAGCCCTTGCCGAGACTGAGCACATCTGCTCCTCGGTCAATGTAGGCTCCACCAAGAGCGGCATCAACATGGATGCGGTCGCCACGGTGGGAAGGATAATAAGAAAAAGCGCCGAACTTACGAAGGATCGCAACTGCATCGGCGCCGCAAAATTCGTTGCGTTCTGCAATGCTCCGGAGGATAACCCCTTCATGGCAGGCGCTTTCCACGGAGTCGGAGAGCCGGACTGCGTCATCAATGTTGGCGTTTCCGGTCCGGGCGTTGTCCGTGCCGCCATCGCAAAAGCGGGGGACTGCGACATTACGGAGATCGCCAATATTGTAAAAAAGACCGCATTCAAGGTAACGAGAATGGGACAGTTGGTGGGAACGAAGGCTTCGGAGATGCTGGGAGTTCCCTTCGGTATCGTCGATCTTTCTCTTGCACCCACACCCGCTGTCGGTGATTCGGTAGCTTACATCCTTGAGGAGATGGGCCTTGAAAAATGCGGATGCCACGGCACCACAGCCTGCCTTGCTCTTCTCAACGACGCGGTAAAAAAAGGCGGCGTCATGGCATCGAGCCATGTGGGAGGCCTCTCGGGCGCATTTATCCCGGTATCGGAGGATGCCGGTATGATAAGTGCCGCTGCGGAAGGTTCTCTCTCCATCGAAAAGCTGGAGGCTATGACTGCGGTATGCTCCGTGGGACTTGACATGATCGTAATACCCGGAGATACTCCGGAGGAGATAATCTCCGCAATACTGGCGGACGAAGCCGCCATCGGACTTATCAATTCAAAAACCACGGCGATCCGCCTCATTCCCGCCATCGGAAAAAAGGCGGGAGACACCCTGACGTTCGGCGGACTTCTCGGTTACGCTCCCATCATGGAAGTGAACCGATACAGTCCGAAAAGATTCATTTCAAGGGGCGGCCGCATTCCGGCACCGATACAGAGCCTCAAAAACTGATATGAAGGGAGGAAAAACGATGAAAAAAGCGATATCGGTCTTTCTCTTCGCAGTATTCGTCCTTTCCTCCGTTTCTCAAGCAGTCGGTGCTGTCGGAGCACCTTATTTCACGGAGCCTCCGGAGGACATCGGTCTGCATCGGAAAGAGACTGCCCGTATTACGGTAGCCGCCGATGCGTTCGGAAAAGACGGACACCTTGCAGAATACGAGGTGCAGATACTTTTCGGAACGGGATTTATCCCGATCTCAAAAAGGGTCTCACAGCCCCTCGGAGAAATGGCAACGATCCCTGTCCGTGCCGACGGGACTTTTATTGCCGCCTCCGGAAAATACACTGCCCGTGTCGCCGCATTTGTTACGGATGAAAACGGCGACCGGATCGCCACGGCGTTCAGCTCCGCATTCAATATCACCGTTCTTCCCGATGCGATATTGGACGTCTCTGCAGAAAAAAGCTACCAAACGGCAGAAAAAGACACCGTCATTACCGCAATGATCCATCCGAGTGCCGTAGCTGCCGGTGCATCCTTTGCTTGGTACGCTGTTGCCGATGGGGAAACGGTGATGCTTTCCGACACCGAGAGATTCCACGGCGTTTCCGTCACGGGTTGTGACACCCCGTCTCTTGTTATTTCGCAGGATGCCACAGAGGTAACGGAGGCGGAATTCTTCCTCGTTCTGTCAATCGGACCGTCGGGATATGAGGAGGCATCCGAAAAGGTGGCGATAACGCTCTATCCCCATCTTGAAAACGGTTTCATATGGGACGGCACCGGGGTTTTGTACTACCGTGCCGACCGGGGCGAGTTTGCCGAGGGATTCTTTCTTATCGGCGGCGCTACATATCTTTTTGAAAAGGGCTCGTGCCGTGCAAGGAGCGGACGTGTCGTCTACGGCGGCAGGATATTCCGCTGTGCCCTTGACGGGCGCATTCTTGACGGGCTGGTGGAAACTCCTTACGGCTTCAAATACTACGAAAACGGCATCCGTTTCATCGGAGAACGGCAGATCGACGGAAAGATACTGTTTTTCGATCCGTTGACCGGATATTCCAAAAAACAGACAGGAGAACAAAAATGAGATACAAGATCAAAGACTACCCGGAGATCCGAGAAAAAGTCGAAAAAATGACGGTGGACGAGCTTCTTGCAAGTGTCATCGTCCCCCATCTTACCCCGAAGGACGGCAAGTGCTTCAGAGACACTCCCGGAGTGTTCGTTTTTCCCGCCGACAACGAGGATTGCATCGAGACCTGCCACATGCTCAATGACGGAAGAGAGGACAAGGCTCTCATCGTTTCCGACATGGAGTACGGTGCGGGCTGCGCCCTCAACGGAGCAGTTCATTTTCCTTCTCTCCGCGCCCTTGTGGAGGCAGGGGATCCGGAGGCTGCTTACAAGATGGGCGAATATGCGGCAAAAGAGGTGCGCCGTGCCGGATATCACTGGACGTTCGGCCCCTGCGTCGACATAACCGGATACAGAGACTGCCCTATCGTTTCTCTGAGAAGTGCCGGTGCCACTGCCGATGAGGTCATCACCTATGCCGGCGCCTATATGCGCGGTCTTCAGGAAAACGGACTCATCGCCACCCTCAAGCATTTCCCCGGTGACGGCTATTGCACTGATGACCAACACGTCACCGTCCCCGAAAATCCCCTTTCGGAGGAAGAGTGGAGAGCCACCTTCGGCAGAGTCTACAAAACTTTGATCGAAGACGGCGCAATGGCAGTGATGCCAGGACATATCTCCCTCCCCTTCTACGATGACAAGGACGAGTACATGGATATGTACCCCCCTGCCACCATATCGAAAAAAGTCCTCACGGGACTTTTGAGAGAAGAACTCGGCTTTGAAGGCATCATCGTTTCGGATGCCGTCAATATGGGCGGATATTGCGGCTATACCAACTGGTACAGGGCTAATGCGCTGTTCCTCGAAGCCGGCGGCGACTGCCTTCTCTTCCAGCACAATGACGACGAATACAAAGCGGAGATGAAAAAGCAGATCGAGCAGGGCGTTCTCAAGATGGAAACTTTGAAGAACCGTGCCTACCGCAATCTCTGCTTCTCAAGAGAGTATTTTGACACCCACACGGAAGACGTGGATTTTGACCGAGAGGCTGCCGAAAAATGCGCGGAGACCGTTGCAAAGAAGGCGGTGAAGCTCTACCGCGACCGTCCGTCTCTGCTTCCGATGGATCTTGGCAAAAATTCAAAGGTCCTTCACGTCATCATCGCAATGACGGACTATCCGCTGGATGCACCAAAGGACCTCACCGAGAGACTGAAGGAGATCTGCGGACAAGTGGATGTGCTGGACGATCCCCGTCCTTGGATGATCAAAGAGGCGGTCAAGACCGGCGGATACGACTGCATATTCGTCACAGCCGGAGTATTCCCCTCCTACGGCCTTGATACGGCAAAACTCACGGGAGAGGTGACGAGAAACATGATGGAGGGCTGGATGCGCTACGGCACTCCCGCTATCTTCATCTGCAACGGACATCCTTATTTTGCGGAACAGTTCAAAGGACTCTGCGACACCGTGATCAACACCTACGGCTACAACAGATTCACTAACGACAGGGTGCTTGAGATAATTCTCGGTGACGACTACAAAGACCGCCTCCCGAAATGACCGACAGTATCTTCGGATAACAAGGAAATGCTGACCATGGAAACAGACATAATCAACGGAAGGGAGCTTTTCGTGACGGACATCTCCTTTGAACGTGCCTATTTCGGTCGCGCCGAAGTCTGCGCCGACGACCTGGAAGGAGAGTGGGCACGTCTTTCATCGGCGGTGGAGGCCGCCGGAGGTATCTTGACCGGCAGAAGCATCACCGCGACCTTCGGGCGGAAAAACGACGGAGGAAGAATTATTGCCGACATTGATATTTGGATCGAGGTGGAAAACGATGCGGGAGAGGCGGAAGGTTTCTACAAAAAGCCTCTTTTCGTAAAAAACGCCGTTTGCACGGAGCTTGAGAATGAAAAGGACGACCTTCTCTGCGCCGAAGACACGGTGGCATCCTACATACTGGAAAAACATCTTGTCGCATCGACTCCTGCCTTTCTCTTGCAGGATGACAACTCCGGAAAAGTCCATCTTATCGTCGGTACCGACGGAAAAAGGAAAACAAAGGCGACCTTCGTATAATAGGTAGAAACTAATTAAAAGCGAAAGGCGGACCCAAAATGAAAACAGAATTGAAGCTTTTTTCGGCACTGATGGTACTTGTCATCATCTCCGTCGGACTCTGCTCCTGCGGAAGCGCCAACTTAAAGTACTCCAACGGAATTGCAGCCGAAGGATACGTCGACCGAGCCTTCACCGAAGACTCGGATACGATATCTTCGACCGGTGCCTCCCCGGGATCGGCAACAAGTGATTCAAATGCCGCTTTCGAAAACAGAAAGATCATTGAACACATCGATATGACCGTGCAGACCCGTGAGTTCGACAGTTTCATTGACTTCGTCACGGATGAGGTCTCAAAATGCGGCGGATACATTGAAGAATCTTCGGTTTTGGGCAACGGGCTCAACGACAAAAAAAGCCGCAGGAGAGCAACACTCACGGTGAGGATACCCTCTTCCGGAAGCGATTCCTTCGTGGCTCTCATCAGCGAGGCGGGAAACGTCACCAGGAACATTTTGACAACAGAAGACGTTACGCTGAGTTACGTGGATACCGAGAGCCGCATCTCCGCTCTTGAAACGGAAAAAGAAGCCCTTGAAAAGCTCTTGGCATCTGCCGCTACCACCTCCGACGTCATCTCGGTTAGGACCCGTCTCACGGAAGTGATCTACGAACTGGAATCTTACACTGCCAAACTTCGCACCTACGATAATCTGGTGGAATACACCACTGTCTTAATGGATATTGACGAGGTGGAAAAGGAGACGGTGTTGGAAGAGGAATCCGTTTGGCAGCGCATCGGTCGCGGCATTACGGAGAGCTTCGAAAACGTGGGAGATTTCTTCGTGGAATTCTTCGTGTTGCTCCTCGTTGCGATCCCTTACCTTCTCGTCATCGGTGCGGTTGCCGTCATAGTGATCCTCATTGTGAAGCTTGCATCAAAACGCCGCCGTAAAAAAGCGCCGGCCCAAAAACCGGAGTTCTATCCCGCGAATACCGATAATTCCTCACCTTACGCACGTCCTTTAGAGCACAAAGAGGATAACGGCGAGAACAAGTGATAAAAAGCGATATTAAAATCTCCCCCGTCGGCGATGCTGTCGGGGGAGATTATTATTTTTCATTCTTCTGTCTGATAGCCGAAAACGGTGATGTTGATAACTCCGGGAGTTATTCCCCTCGGACTTTCGAGAACGGTGAGCCTCACTCTGTCCCCTGCCACCCCGTCAAAGGTACGGTAGTCCACCGTCATATCGTCATTGCTGTTGCTTCTGTCGACGGCTGTGACCCATTCCACGCCGCTTTCCGTCTCTTTTCCCACCTCAAGGCGGTACCTGATCGCACCGGGAAGGACTCCGTTTTTGAGGCTGAGCCCCACCTCCCGCCATATTATTCGAAAAGCACAACAGACCATTCCCACAGGGGCTATGGGTATCTCAAGGGTGGGACATTCATCACCTTCCGCCGGCTGCCACCATGAGAGCAAGTCCTCATCCGTGGCGTAGATGCCGTCTCTGCCCGGCGCACTGCTTGAGAAAGTCGGACGTCGGCGTGCGGTAAGGGGCAAAAGACCCGTTTCGCCGTCGCCTGCGCCATCCCCTGCCCCCGGAACGAAACGAGGTGTTTCCGTCACCCTTGGGCAGACAAGGTCTCCGTCTTCGTTGATCACGACCCGGTCAAAACCGATTCGCCGCTCAAACGGATGAAGGTAGCACAGTGCCGTAGTGTAAAACGCCAGCATCACCCCGTTATCACCCTCGGTGATACAGCCGTGTCCGGGACCTCTGACAATACCTTCCCGCTTTGAGAGGAAGGGGCTCGTCCTCATGTAGTAAAAGGGGCCGAGAGGTCCCTTCCCTTTGTAAGCTCCCACAGCGTAGGTGGAGTACTCGGTACCGGGGGCGGCATAGGTGAGATAATATATCCCGTTCTTTTTGAACATCCAAGGGCCTTCAAAGGAAACGGCGATGCCGTCCTCATTATTCTCTCCGTTTCTCTCCCATACGTGGGACGGGGCAAAACGGATCAGTTCTACCGGGAATGTGAGAAGCCTTGTGGGTTCCTTTGAATCAAGCTCAGCTCCCATTACCAGCGCTTCTCCGGTAGTGAAATACAAATAAAGGTGCCCGTCACCGTCGGAAAACAGCATGGGATCGTAGCATCTCTCAAGCTTTTCTCCCGTCGGAAGCAGAAGATCTCCCAACGGATGAAACGGTCCCGTGGGACTCTTTGAAGCGTAGAGTGGCGAGAGAGAGGCGCACAGGAGATACTCTCCCCGATGCTTCACCACCGTCGGTGCGTAGCCGACGTCACTCGGCTCCATATCCTCTTTTTTCCACGTGACGAGATCCTCGGAATAGTAGACCATTCCGCAAGAGGGATACAAATACCAGATCCCCCCATCGTAGAGAACGGTGGGATCTGCCGCCTCCCTCCAGTTATATTCGGCATCAAGACCGAGCCTTCCTATCGGATAGTCCGGCAGGGAGATCGGGTTCACATAGGTATTTTCAAATCTGTTCATCGGGTTCTCCGAGTCTTTTTTTCGATTCTACCACAGTTGAGAAAAAAAGTAAAGCCAAAACCGCCCCGTTTCTCCTTTTCCTTCTCCCTCTTCACATAATTTAACATTTTCGGTATTGATAACTCTGCTTCGCAGGGCTATAATAAAATGAATAATTATGTTTTCGAATTGAGGAGAATGAAATGACAAAACCTGCTCTCTGCATTTCGGCAGTGAAAAAAGTCTTGTCTTTTTCACTGGTATTCGTGCTGATACTGTCAGCACTGCCACTTCACGTTTTTTCCGCAGTTCCGACCCATGATGAAGGTTGGTGCGGTGACGACCTTTTTTGGGAATACGATCTTTCCACGGAGACACTGACGGTCAGTGGAACGGGGAAGACTTGGAACTACTATTCCGATTCCATGAGACCCTGGAATTCTTACCTTGCAAGGGTACGGCATCTCGTTATATCGGAGGGCTGTACCGGGATCGGTGACGGCGTCTTTCAAATAATGACCGCCATATCCACGGTGGAACTGCCAAACAGTCTTCTTTCCATCGGAGACGGGGCTTTCACCGGTTGCATCTCTCTTGTGGAACTCACTATTCCGGACTCGGTAAAACTTCTCGGTGAAAACTGCTTCTCCCATTGCAACAAACTGCGCCGAGTGACAGTCGGTGGAGGTCTTTCATCCATTTCGAAGGGGGCTTTCGCCCAGTGCTCATCTCTTGTTGAGATCGAGCTGTCTGAAAACCTGAAGACTGTCGGGGTATCCTCCTTCAGCAGCTGCACCTCTCTTACCGACATCTACCTGCCCTTCGTTGAAAGCTACGATACTAACGCCTTTTCAAACTGCTCCGCTCTTAAGAGCTTCACCTTCGGAGAAAATGTTGAAACTGTCGGTGACGGAGTGTTCTACAACTGCACATCCCTCTCAACGATAGAATTTCTCGGCACCCCCTCCTCCGTATCCTATTCCTTTGCGGAAAAGACCCCTTGGTTCAACGAAATGGAGGACGGCTACTACACGGTGGCAGACGGCAGAGTCCTTGCGAGAAAGGGAAGTGCCACCGGTATCACGTCCTTTGAAATACCGGATGGAGTTGAGGAGATAACCAAGAACTGCTTCAGCGGTGAGCCGGAACTTTCGAATGTGACGATTCCAAGCTCCGTCAAAGAGATCCGGGACTACGCTTTCTTCAATCTGCCGAAACTTAAGAATGTCACCGTCCCCGCTTCGGTGGTGTACATAGGCAGTAAAAACTTCGGGTGGCTCCAAAACGTGGAGAACAACTATGACTTCTTTGACCCGAATACGGTGATATCCTCCCCTCCGGGAGCCACTGCGGCAAAAGAGTACTCCTACAGCTACGGCTTCACCTTCCGCTGTATCCACGATTTCAAAGACGTTACGGTAATGGAGGACTGTACCAAGGGAGGTTTTCTCTACTCGGAATGCCCCTGCGGATACGTCAGGGAAAAAACGCCCATAGCACCCGCTGAGCACGATATTTCGGTGACCGATAAAAAAACCACCTGTACCGAGGACGGACTTTACAAAGAGGAATGCCTCGTCTGCGGGACGGTCATTTCGGAAAAAGTCGAGTCTGCCTTGGGCCACAAGGAAAAAAGTAACTACGAAGTCATCGCCCTTCCCACCTGCACCCAAGACGGACTCCTCTGTAAAAAATGCTCCGTCTGCGATGAGATAACTTCAAAAAAGACCGCTCCCATGATCGGTCACACTCCGTCAAAAAACAGGAGCGTCACTCCCGCCACCTGCACCGAGGACGGATGTGAAGCCTCCGTCTGCACGGTCTGCGGTGAGACCTACGATGAATTGATCCTCCCCATGACCGGTCATTCTCCCTCGGATGAATGGGTAACTGTCACCTTAGACGATGCTACAGTTGGAGTTCCCGGTCTCAAAATGAGATACTGCTCCGATTGCGAAGAGACTGTGGACTTCGAATGGTACTACGGCACGGAAGCTGCCGATATCGGCGCCTCGGAGGTCATAGCCACGCTGAGGTGCGACCTTTCCGGCAAGCTTGCTGTCAGGTCTTGTGCCCTCGATCTTGACGGGGACGGCTCCGTCGAAATAAAAGACCTTCTGTTTGCCGAAAAAATTGACCGCAGAGCCTCCTCTGCCCGCTCCAAATAAAAACAGGGAGACAAAAAATGAAAAGAATCATATCACTTCTTCTGTCACTTTTGATACTCGTTTCTGCCGCGGCGCCCGCCTCGGTCTTTGCGACGGAGGACAGTACCTACCATACTACCGACGGAATGAGTGCGGTCTTCAATGCCGAGACCAAAACTCTCACCGTTTCCGGAAACGGAAAGATAGCGGATCGCACCAAGACCGACCGCGCTCCCTACTACGAGATATTTGAAAGCATTGAGAACATCGTCATCGAAGACGGTATCACCTCCATCGGAAACTACGCTTTCTTCTCCTTCACTTCCGTAAAGACCGTTACCCTCCCCTCCACCCTCGAATACTTGGGAGAGTACTCATTCTCGGAATGCAAAGCTCTTTTGGCGGTGGAGATACCGGAGAGCGTCGGATACATCGGTGACTTCTGCTTCCGCTACTGCTCAAGTCTTAAAAGCGCCAATGTGCCGAAGTCATTCTCATACATTCCAAAGGGCATCTTTGCCCTCTGCTTCAAATTGACGGACGTCTCCCTTCCGGACAGTTACTCCGAGATACGTGACTCGGCATTTGCCCAGTGCAGAAATCTTGATTTCACTATTCCGGAAGGTGTCACACATATCGGAAACAGAGCTTTCCAAGCTGACCTTGTCATCAAAAAGGTAGTGATACCGAGCACGGTCACCTACATCGGGGACTACGCTTTTGATACCTGCTCATCACTCGGCGATATCACCGTGCCGGAAAGTGTCACACATATCGGCTACAGGGCCTTTGCGGACACCGCATGGTGGAAAAAACTTCCCTACGGCATCAACACCGTAAACGGGATCACCCTTAACTCCCGTTATACCGCCTCTCAGCGCCCGGAAGCGATCGAGATCCCCGACGGCACCGTCACGGTATCCACCTTTACCTGTCTCTCTCTCCCCTACGTGAGGAGCATCACCATCCCTAGCACTGTCACCAAAATAGAAGATGAGGCATTTTTCGATCTTTCGTCTCTCGGAGAAATAACAGTTCCCGACTCCGTCACATACATAGGGGAGCGGGCGATCGGATTTTTAAGCGACGAAAACGGACTTCCCATGGCAAGGGCAGGCTTCAAGATCTACGGTCACGCCGGAACGGCGGCGATGGAGTACGCCGCTCAAAACGGCTTTGAATTTGTCTGCCTCCACGAGGAGGACAGCTATTCCGCTCCCGGCTGTGAGGGAGGTGAGATATCCACATTCTGCAAGTGGTGTCATATCAAACTCCGTACGCTGACCTTCGATCAAAAGGATCATTCTTTCTCGGATCCCGTTACAGTTTTTGCAAACTGCACCGAAGACGGAAAAACCTACGTGAAGTGCTCCGACTGCGGTTACGAGAAGGTGATCGAAACTTTTCCTACAAACGGTCACACTCCGAGCGGTAATTACAAAATTGAGAGCTATCCAAGTTGCACGGCTGAAGGCAAGATCTTCCGTATCTGCTCCATATGCAATAAAGAATGCGACTATAAGAGCCTTCCCGCAAAGGATCACACTCCGTCGAAAAATTACTTTGTTTCAACATCTCCCACCTGCACCGACAGCGGTGTCAATGTGAAGATCTGCACGGTATGCGGCGAGGTCTGTGAAACTGTGGCCACCGACCCTGTCGGACATTCTGCAAATACGTGGACGGTCATAACCGCCGCCACTCAAAAAACTCAGGGATTCAGAGTGAAGGAATGCACCGCGTGCGGCGAGATCTTTCTTTCGGAGTTTTACGAGTATGAGTATCTTGTGGGTGACATCAACAAGGACGGAAAGATCAATGCCCGAGACGTTTTGATCCTGTCTGTCATTCTCAGCGGATCTTACAACGACTCTTACGACATTAAGCTCTGCGATATCAACGGAGACGGCAGGATAAGATCCACCGACCTTCTCCTCTTAAAAAGAAGATTAAGCACCGGTGGTTTCTAATGAAAAAAAAAGAATTATTATTATCTTTGCGCACCCCCGAATTCGAGTCACTCCTTGTTGAGCGGCTGGGTATCGACCCCGATGAGTGCGACGGCGAGATCGCAAAAATAGAGAGAGCGGTAGCAGGATTTGACGAGACGTTCGGCGGAAACCGAGACCTGAGAGTCTTCTCCGTCGGCGGAAGAAGCGAGATATCCGGTAACCACACCGACCACAACGGCGGAAAGGCGATAACTGCCGCAGTCAATATCTCCGTCATTGCCGTTGCTGCCGCAAGAGATGACGGTACAGTAAGAATAAAAAGTGAGGGCTACGACATCGATACCGTGTCGGAAGACGATCTCTTGTCCCCTCGTCCGGAGTATTACGGAAAAAGCTTTGCCCTGATTGCCGGATGTCGGAACGCTTTTTCCAAGTTTGGCCTTCGCACCGGCGGACTTGACGCCTTCACGGTGTCGTCCGTTCCGGCAGGATCCGGACTTTCATCTTCTGCCGCCTTCGAGGTGGCCGTTTGCAAGATGCTATCCTCATTTTACAACGGTGACTGCGTGAATGAGATAACTCTGGCAAAGGCGGCACAGTACGCCGAAAACAAATACTTTGGCAAGCCCTGCGGCCTTATGGATCAAGTAGCCTGCGCCGTGGGCGGTTTTGCCATGTTCGATTTTTCAAGTCCCGAACCCAAAGTCAAAAAGCTTGATCTCGACCTTTCGAAAAACGGATTCGTTCTCTGCATAACAAACACCGGTGGGGATCACTGCGATTTGACAGCAGAATATGCTGCGATTCCTTCGGAAATGAAAAAAGTCGCCTCATTTTTCGAAAAGAACACCTTAAGCGAGGTGGGATCTAAGATTGCGATACTTGACAATATCACGGCACTGAGAAAATACTGCAACGATCGAGCCGTTCTTCGCGCTCTCCACTTTTTCGACGAGAACGAACGGGTGGAAAAGATTGAAAAGACAATGGCTGCGGGAGATATGGAATCTTTTCTCTCCCTCGTCTTATCCTCCGGTAATTCAAGCTTCAAATACCTTCAAAACGTCACGGCTGACGTTTCATATGACCGTTCACTCTCCCTTGCTCTTTATCTCAGCGAAAGCTTTTTTGAGACCCACAGGGGTGCGGCAAGAGTTCACGGCGGCGGCTTTGCCGGAACTGTTCAGGCATTCGTCAGAAAAGAGGATGCCGCCGAATACAAAAATTACATCGAAAGTTACTTTGGGGAGGGCTCGTGCCGCATTCTCCGTGTCAGGACTGCGGGAGCGGAAAGACTTTTCTGATTTTTTATTGTATTTTTAGTTAATATGTGCTATCATCTTTCTTAAGAGCAATTTGTCTTATTAATATCACATTTCAGCGGAAAGGTATCTTCGTATCATGAATCTTCCAAACAAACTGACCCTTTTCAGAATAATAATGGTGCCGGTCTTTCTTGCGGTAATGATGTTCACCGACGGTGGAACCGTTTCTCGTATCGTCTGTGCCGCCATCTACATCATCACTTGTCTGACCGATCTTGCAGACGGGAAGATCGCAAGAAAATACGGTCTCATTACGGACTTCGGCAAATTCATGGATCCCCTTGCGGACAAATTCATCGTCTTTGCGGCTCTTCTCGGTATCCTCGTGAAGTACACCGAGCAGATCAGCCCTTCCATCTTCGTGTGGGCAGTGGCGATAGTCATGTTCAGAGAACTTGCAGTCACCTCTGTCCGCCTTGTTGCGGCAGTCAAAGAAGGTGAGGTCATCGCCGCCAGTATGCTCGGTAAGATAAAGACGACTACTCAAATGGTCTGCATCATCACCATAATTCTGGAACCGGTGATAGAAAGTCTTCTTTCGGGTGCTTTTTCCGATAATATCTTCAAATATCACCCCCTATCTTACGCTACCACAGCAGTAATGACGGTAATGACGGTTTGGTCCGGACTTGACTACATCGTCCGCTACCGACGCTTTTTGCTTCCGGAAAAGAGTGAAAAACAATGAAAAAAAGCGATATCAAAAGAATAACCAGTTTCACCGTTGACCATGATAAGATATTACCCGGCATCTACGTGTCGAGAATAGACAGGGACGTTACCACCTACGACATGAGGCTGAAGCAACCCAACAACGGCGACTACATGACCGTTTTGGAGGCACACACTTTTGAGCACATGTTTGCTACCTATGTCAGAAACAGCGAGATCGGTGAAAAAGTTATCTATTTCGGACCTATGGGATGCATGACCGGCTTTTATCTTCTTGTAAGAGATGCCGAAAACGGGGAAGTTCTCGGAGTAATAAAAGAAGTGCTGTCAAAGATAACAGATCACGACGGCGACGTCTTCGGAGCATCAAGGACAGAATGCGGCAACTACCGCTGTCTTGAACTTGAAGCGGCAAAAAACGTGGCACGGGAGTTCTCCGACATTTTGAAATACGCTGAAAACAACTTTTCCTATCCCTCATAAAAGGAGTTATATCATGATCGGCATCATCGGCGCAATGGAATCGGAATGTGCCTTTTTCAAGGACAATATCGAAAACAAAAAAGTCAAGGTCATCTCCGACATCGAATTCGTAAGCGGAGAGCTGTTCGGAAAAGAGGTCGTGGTGGCAAAATGCGGTATCGGAAAGGTCTTTGCCGCGCTCTGTGCTCAGACCATGATACTTGAATACCGTCCGGACGTCATAATCAATACCGGAGTAGCCGGTTCACTCTCAAAAAAACTGACTGTCACCGACATTGCCGTTGCAAACGGTTTCGTTCAGCACGACATGGACACCTCCGCAATAGGTGACCCGGTGGGACTTATCTCCGGCATCAATATCGTCCTCATTCCGACGGACAAAAAGGTAACTGCCGCTCTTGAGAGAGCAGTGGAACTTGAAAACGTTCCCCATTCCGTCGGCACCGTAGCATCCGGTGACACCTTCGTTGCAAAAAGCGAGGACAAGAAGCGCATAGCCGAAAGGTTTGGCGCCGTTGCCTGCGAGATGGAAGGCGGAGCAATAGCCCAAGTGTGCTACGTAAATCACGTGCCCTATTCGGCAGTCAGATCCATTTCCGACAATGCAGACGGCAACAGCGAGCTTGTCTACCCATCCTTCGTTAAGGTGGCATCCGATATCTCCGCAAGAGTGATAGGACGTTATTTGAAAGAAGCCGAGTAATACCGAATAAAATAACCTCCGATCCGGAATAATAATCGGGATCGGAGTTTTTTATTTGGCCATTTATACCGGAGGCAGTTATGATAGTTTTGAAGACCCTTCTTACGTCACTTATTTCCGTTTCGGTACTTTTTGTTCTTACAAAGCTCATCGGATACCGCCAGATATCGGAAATGTCGGTGTTTGACTATGTGAACAGCATCACCGTCGGTTCCATTGCCGCGGAAATGGCAGTTTCCGACATTTCGGAAAGCATGCCATTTATCTGTGCCATGGTGTTCTACGGAGGTATCACTTTTCTTCTTTCGGTCATCACCAACAAATCCCCATCTGTAAGAAAATTTGTGGAGGGCTCTCCCATCATCCTCATGGAAAACGGAAAACTCAGTTTCAAAGAGATGAAAAAAGCCCGCATCGACTTGTGCGAATTTTTGGAGAATTGTCGGATAGCGGGATACTTCGATCTTTCTGTTTTAGATACTGTGGTGCTTGAGTCAAACGGCAAAATGTCCTTCATACCGTCCTCATCTGAAAGACCCGTCATACCAAAGGATATGGGAGTATCTCCTCCACAGGAAAAACTGTCCTCCACGGTTATTACCGACGGAAAAATTGAAAAACAGGCGCTTCGGGCATCCGGTATCGATGAAAATACCCTTTTTAAGTTGCTTGGTGAGAAGAACGTTTCCGATCTAAAGGACGTCTTCCTTGCGACCTTAGATCAAAACGGCTCCCTTAACGTCTTTTTAAGATCCGATATCTCCTTCAAAAACAAGATCTGACAGAAAGAGTGCTCCATAGCACTTTTTCTTTTTAAGTGTCTTTTTTATCAGTAACCGAGACGTCATTCCCGCCTCTCTATCAAAAATTTTTATCACTTTTTTCCGTTATTATTTCAAAAAGTTTCAAACTGTGTCCTCCCTCTAAAATGCCGTTTTCTGCCGTTTTTTAGCCTTTTGTTGTTTTTGTGAGTAAAGACCGCCACGCTATCCCAAAAACGGCAAAAAAGCCCGTTAAATGCCGTTGTGGACGGTTTCATGACTTTGTCGGGAAAGACAGTCTCGTTTTTCATCTCTTTTTCGGGATTTTTTGTTTTTTCGAATGAGATTATCTTTTCTCCGACATAAGACGAAAAAAACTTTTCAATAGTTGAATTTTCAAAAATAAAAAATGTTTTCAAAAGCCGAAGCCGTCCAAAAAATATCCTCGCCAAAACAACCCTTTTTGAATTTTTTTAACTCTGTTTTCCGATCCGGTCCTTCCAACCGTACCTTTTTTCGTGAAAAGCACTTTTTTGGAGCTTTTTTTGTACCTGTTTTTCTTGCATTATAATATAATGTATGATATAATGTATAGAGTACTCATTATTGATAGTAT
>CAZVQC010000008.1:0-65003 GCA_964629225.1 uncultured Ruminococcus sp. | reverse complement strand
CCCCGGGAGTGGCTGATATCCGGCGGCTTTCGCCTGCCTACGGTATGCTTCGGCAATTGCCGAAGCATCTTTCCCGGCGATCAAAGGTCACAACCTCCTGTTGTGGCCTTTGATAGGAAGGAAAGGGGAGGGTCTTTTGAGGTGGCTTTTCGCTCTGTGAAAAGCTGCATTAATTAGATGAATTAGATGACGGAGGGATTCCTCACCAATGGAGTTTTCCGGAGGAAAACAACTTACTTTGGTGAAGTTTGTGCGGTGATGACGTGGCTACAGTGTGCTTTTCGGCAACTATTATGCAGCGGAGCTGCGGGGTGGGCCTTCCCCCGCCGGGGGAAGGGGGACCGCGTTAGCGGTGGATGGGGGCGAGGCGCTGGCTCCGCGACGTCGCCGGAGGCGGTGGAGCGGAGGGGCGCCGAGTGCCGCGCGTCACGCGTTCCGGCGAGTGAGCGAGCATTCGGAAAGCGGGATCTGTGCGGCATCCCCACTTCATCATTTCGTAAGGGATGGGGGACGGCGGGCAAAGCGGACGTAGGTCGCTTTGCAGCGCCGGACTTGGATAGCGGCACGTTATGGTAATGGAGTTTCTCGGAAGAAAACGTCCTGTAACTAATGCGGCTTTTCGCCGGGCGAAAAGCGATCGTATCATCGCCAAAGTCGATGCATCACGGTGCGAAGCACCGCATTATTTTTCATTGTGATAAGCGCAATATCACTGCCGAAGGCAACGTGCCCCGAGCTGTCAAAGGCCGCAAGCCGAGAAAACGTTGTCGGGACACATCGGGAGGAAGGAGGATCACCAAGATGTTCCGAGTGTCCGACTGTGTTTTCTCTAAAGGGTGCTTGTGCCCTTTGACCGCCCTTCCGCCGAGGCGAAAGGGGGCAAATAGAAAGGAAGTTATCTTCGCCGCTTGGCGAATCATGAAAAAAAGTGACGTCGGTGGTGCCCGTGATACGCACGGCCGTTCTTCATTGACCGGAGTTTCCGATCTTCTTATCTAATGTTGCTTTTTTCACTGCCGATCGGCAGATCCACTTCATCATCCTCCCCGGTTGCCCCGTCTGATGAGGGGACGGGGCGGGGGGATATCGGTGATGCGCGTCTCCCTGAAGAGAGGAGGAGACAATGCGCCGGCCGGCTTCCCTGAAGAGAAGAGGAAGCTTGGGCCACCAAGCGGGCCTCCCTGAAGAGATGAGGAGGTGATCCGCTACCGCCCTGCTCCCTGAAGAGATGAGGAGCGTTGTGGGCGGAGATGCCGTGTCCTAATAAGAGGAAGAGAGGACACGGTATCCGGGTCAATCGGTTTCACCGGTATCGGCAGTTTCGGGTGCCGCTTCGGTGTCCGCCTTCGGCTCGGTGGAGCCTTGTGGGACTGCGGCGGGTTCTGATGCGGGAGCACCTTCCATTTTTGCTTTCATTTCAAGCAGCTCCTGCATCATGCGCTGGGTTTCTGCCCGTTCTTCTTCGATCTTGTCTCTTTCTGCTTTCAGTTCTGCCTGCTGTTCCGCTTTGTACTTGCGGAAGAGGCTGATGCAATGGATGCCTTCCACGAGGATCAGAACGAGGAACGGTATCAAGATACAAACTATGTAACCCGGAGTCGTCTTAAGGAACTGGAAGAACGTTCCCACCTTCGGGATACTCATTTGGTATTTTCCGAGAACGTAAGGGTAGGTGACCACGGTAGCGTCATCCTTGCCGGTGGTAGTACCGTAGGTGACGAATCCGGGCTCGCCGTTTGCGTCTGTAGTGAGGGTACGGATCTTATGCGTTACCGTCTCACCGAAGTTTTCGGTATTTTGTGACGTGTAGGAGATGATGTCGCCTTCCTTGAGAGTGGCGGGATCAACGTCTTTGACAAGAACCAAGTCTCCCGCATCGAAATCGGTGGCTTTCATGGAGTCCGACAGGACGATGAACGCCTTGTAGCCGAAAATATTGCGGTCTGCTTTGTCAAAGGTAGCGGCAGATACTATGGTAAATACCATCATTGCCACAGCAAGGGCAATGAATATCCACACGAACACGCTGCGTATTACTTTGAGTACTTTCATAAGATCTCCTCAGGTTCTTTCGTAGGTCTCACGGTAGCAGTGCTCACAGAGCTGACCTGCTCCGCTGACATAAAAGTGACGGATTCCCACGGGGGCGGTCTTTTGGATTCCCGTGTTGGTGCCGCACAGGACACATCTTTCGGTATCGGTCGGGATCTTGGCATCCGGCAGATGAAGCTTTGACGGGTCCTTATGTTTTGCAAAGATCATTTTGTCGCCTCTTTTCAGCATCAGTGAAAGAGCTTGTAAGGGTTGTTCTTGGTCTGGGTAGCGTCGGCACACATGGTGAAGGTGAGATCCAGTCCTTGAGCCTCGTTGCCCCGCTCCCTTGGGAAGTAGAAGCAAACTGTCAGATCCCGTCTCTCCCCCGGCTTCAAGGTATCGTCCGCAGGGACGACATTGGTGCCGGAGAGTTCCTCGGCAGTGCCGCTGTAGAGGTCTCGGTCTCCGTCATATACGGTGACTTGAAGGACGTTTGCAAGGCCTCCGTCCACATCGTCAAGATAGATCTTGTAGTAGACGTCCCAGGTGCTGTTGTTTTCAATAAAGAAGTCTTTCTTGACGGTCATGCCGGGCTCGAAGAGGAATTCGTGCTCTTGGATGACGGGCTTTCCGTCATTCAAATTGATGTCGATAATACCGGTGTGGAACAGGTTGTTCTCCACCGATACCTGCGCCCAAATTAGGGCGAAGGTGGTGACGGCAAGGCAGATGGCGAGTATCACTATCGCCACGATGCCGCCGGTGAGCTTCTTTGCCGTCGAGGTGTTAGTCATTTTCCCCGTCCTCCTTTTTGCGTTTGATGATAATAATAAGAATGAGACAGCATACGCAGGCAGCGGCTGCTACCGATAACAGGACGACCAATGAGTCTCCCGTCTGCTGTGAGGGGGTGAGGTTTCCGGTCTCTTCCACCCACCAAGTGAAGTCGGCTACCAGACCCTTGTCTTGGTAATCGTTGCCCACCGAGGTGTCGAGGTAGGCGGTGATCTCGTAGAAGAGCTCGTCATTTGTTTCCGTATCGCTCCCGAGGCGGTGGTCAAGGCTTTCCGGCATCTCTGCCATCAGTCCGTCATACAGTGTTTCGCCGGTGGTAAGAAGAGTGACTTTAGCCTTCAATACTTCCGATAGCTTTTCATATCCGGGGCGGATCTCCGTGCCGAAATGGACGGTCACCGTGCCTCTGTAGGATACTTCCACTCGGTAGTATTGAGTTATCCTGTCACCGGGGAACATATTGACCACGTGGAATGGGTCGTTCTCACGGGGGTTCTTATCATAAAGTCGAAGTGCCGTGGCGGACTTGGCATCCTCCGGGGCATTGCCGTCGGCTGTGCCGTCCTTTGCGGTATCGGCGGCGGTGTCGGTATTCGATGCGGTGTCCGAAGGGGCGGTGTCCGCGACATCGGTATCTGCGGTGCCGTCGGCACCGTCTGCTGTGGGCGCATCCGAACCGTCTCCGACCGATCCGTCATCGGGAGTTATCAAATTGTCGGGTACGCTGACTTGCACCTCTCTGCTTCTCAATTTGTTGACTATCACCGTAGCGCCGAGGGCAATCAGACTCAGTGCCAAGAGGGTCGCCAAAACGGCGATAAGTATTTTTACGGTTTTCTGCTTTGACGCCATCTGCAGTTCCTTTCATATCCCCTTGCCGCATTTGAGCACGCTGAAGAGAAGCCAAAAGGTGTCGCTCTCGGCCTGTTTCTCGTCTTGGGGATGGGTAATCTGTTTTCTCGCCTGTCCAAGTAAGGTCTCCAATATGTGGTGGAGCACCGTCTCCACCTCCGCATCGGGGTGACAGGCAGGTCTCATCTTGTCGATCAGCACCGAATAACGGGCGATGTGATCGTCGTATGAATTTTTAATAAAAGCGGAGGAATAATAATATCGGATGTAAAAGATCAGCCAGTCACGGTGTGACATGACACAGTCCCAGCATTTTTTGAAGAGCATCCGGCATCTCATTTCATAATCGACACTTTCAAAACTCATTACCGGGAAGTTTTCAAGAATGAAATTCAGAAAGAATTCGTCTGCATAACGGAAGGTCTGTGCGAGCAGGTCGTCTTTGTTCTTGAAGTAACGGTAAATATAGACTTCGTTGACGCCGCTTATGCTGCCTATGGTCCTCAAAGAGGTCTTCTCAAATCCGTGATCAACGACTGTCTTTACCGTGGCCTCCATCAATGCGGCTTTTTGGCTTTCATGTACCTTTTGTGGAAGCATTGTGGTATCTCCTGTGGTTTTGGCGGGATCTTCGGTGTCCGCTTGCGGGGATCGCAAAAGCACTTTTTAACAGTCGTTACAAACTTGACTGAAAAAAGATGGGAGAAGTCCCGTCACTGTCGATGGGGAAAGAACTGTTTCCATCCCCACCGGCTTTTTTCGCGGAGTTCATCACTCTGCGTTCTTTCCGTTTCAAAGGCTTTTGCGATGCCGTATTCAAGTGCCGTTATCGGTGCTTTGACACAATGTTTTGACTGCGGAGATTAGAGCCCTACCGCCGCCAGCTTGTTCATATTTGACCTCTTCAGTTCCATTGAAGAATGGACGTATCTTTCCAATGTTACCGATGTGGTTGCGTGTCCGAGTACCTCCGAGAGAGATTTTATCTCGAACCCGACTTCCACAGCCCTCGTGGCGAAGGTGTGGCGCAGTGTGTGGCAGTGGACTCCCTTAAGGTCGCAGTCGCCGGTGTACTTTTCTATCCGGTACTGGAGCACCCTCGGATCCATGAATTCCTCTGTCCCGGTGAGCACGTAGGTGCCGCTGTCCTCGGGTCTCATGCGGCGGCACAGCTCCGACAGGGACTCTGTCATTGGAATCACCCGCTTGGAGGTGTCGCTCTTGGGCTGACCGATGACGATATGGGTTTTAGCACCGCCGTCACTGCCCGATATTTGAAGTCTTTGAAGGGAGGCTTCTATCCTCACCGTCCTGTCCTCCGTCGAGATGTTCTCCCACTTGAGGGCGCAAAGTTCCCCTATCCTCACCCCGGTAAAAAGGGCAAGGAGAAGACCGAACTTGCACTCGTCGGTATCCGTCATCATGTAACTGACGAATCTCTCCTGCTCCTCCCTTGAAAGCACCCGCATCTCCTTTTTCGGCACTTTCGGGTAGTTTACCTCGCATACCGGGAACGTGCCGGGGAACCGAGTCGCCGTGTGCTTGAGAACTCCCCTCAGCACCATGAGAATATCCCGTACGCTCTTGGGAGACAGCCCCTCTTCAAAAAGCAGCTCCCTTGAGAATTCACTTATGAATTCCGTTGAGAATCCAAGGGGATAGACCCCGCCGAGCTTCGGCTTTACGTGCTTATCAAGCACCGAACGGTACTTCACGAAGGTGGATTCCCTCGCCTGCGTCTCCTTCAGTCTCAGCCATTCGTCGCAATAGAAGGCGAAGCGGTGTCTGCCGGAAGCGGACTTCGGCGCTTCTCCCATCGCCAGTGCCGCCTTGCATTTGGTCACCTTCTCCTTTGCCTCCTTGTAGGTCTTGCCGTAGCAGAACCCGTAGCGGATCTTTCCGGACAGCTCGTGACCCTTGATGTATCGGGCCTCCCAACGTCCGTCTTTTCTTTTGAAAATGTTCTCTCCCTTTGCCATTTTTACAGGCCTCCTCATAAAATATGTATCAAAGGATCCGCAGATCCGAATGACCTCTCTTCATTTTGCCATATCTTGGACTTTCTTCGTGACTGCCGAATTGACTGCCGAAAGCGGTCAAAATGAGCATCTCCTCACTATGTAATGCCGTTTTGAGGGGCATTTTTTCAATCGCATTAAAAAAATATCATAAATTTCGATTTTAATGTTGCATTTTCGGATGTTTTGTGCTATGATAAGGACACAAACTGGATAAAATTTTGTTTCGCAGAGTGATGAACTCTACGAATTCCCCGTCATCAAAGGCTTTTGGCGCTTTTTGTCGAAAAAGGGACATCGTGGTATTTTCGGGGGTATCCGGCTTGTCACAGCGTTGAGTGATGAACTCAACGAAGAGCAGGTGCGATAATGTACCTGCTTTTATTCATTGAAGAACAATAGAATGAAAAATAGTGTACGAATAGCAAACGAGATCTTGTGGATTGTAAAATTTTCAAATTTCGTGTCGAGATAGTAAAAAATGGGAAAAAAGATGAGAAGAAAGCAGGGGATAGCCCTCTAAAATAGTAAATAATGGAAATTATGAGGTTGAAAGATCAAACGTCAAAATACCATATCGCAACTGTTCCCCGTGATACCGTCACCACCGCAACTGTTCATTTTCTTGACAGTATCGGTGGTTTTTGTTCGGATGTTATTTGGGGCACGGAGAACTTGCGGGGGCTTGGGGCTGTGCTGTTAATTATTATTGGGAAGCTTTTCACCGACGGGAACTATATTGGCAGCGGAGCTGCGGGGCCTTCCCCCGTCGGGGGAATGGGAACCGCGTCAGCGGTGGATGGGGGGAGGCGCAGGCTCCGCGACGTCGCCGGAGGCGGTGGAGCGGAGGGGCGCCGAGTGCCGCGCGTCACGCGTTCCGGCGAGTGAGCGAGCATTCGGAAAGCGGGATCTGTGCGGCATGCCCACTTCATCATTTCGTAAGGAATGGGGGACAGCGGGCAAAGCGGACGTAGGTCGCTTTGCAGTGCCGGACGTAGGAGTGGTGCCGTTGGCGATGATATTCTTCTTTTGACCGGGTGAATGTCTCCATTAATTAAAAAGGGGACAAAAGAATTCGTTATGCCCCGATCCATCGCCAAATTAACGCGATCGGTGAAATGTCATGGACGAATTGCGGATAGGTGGCATTATTTCTTGTTTCGTCAAAATGCACGGATTTTGGAGTTAGCCGGAACTAACCAATTGGCTTATTCGCTGAAAACGAAAAATCCTCGAAAAAACTATTGACATCAAAGCGGATCGGTAGTATCATAATGGCAGTTAGCGGGTGCTAATTAATTTTTTACAGCATCAGTTAGATACCGCTAACCGAGCTTGGATTTCCCATCATCATTGAATGCGAAACGGGCATTTCGATTTTTTAGCCATGAGATCGAAGCCCCTCGCATTCGAACGTGGAGAACGGAGGAAACGTAATGATGCCTCTCAGCATTGCCCAAAAGGGAGAAGAAAACATCATTAAAAAGGTAGGCGGGAACCCGGAGGTGCGGGCCCATCTTGAGACTCTCGGATTCGTAGTCGGCGGCAGCGTCACCATAGTTAACGCTCTCGGCGGCAACATAATAGTCAATGTTAAAGATTCGAGAGTGGCCATCAGTGAAGAGATGGCAAGGCGGATCATGGTCTGATCCAGTGAATAAGTAATTCTTAACAGGAGGAACGATAGATGAGAACACTCAAAGAGGCTAAGGTCGGAGAGACGGCTAAGGTCGTCAAACTGCACGGCGAGGGAGCGGTCAAAAGGCGCATCATGGACATGGGCATCACCAAGGGCGTTGATGTCACCGTCCGCAAGGCAGCACCCCTCGGAGATCCGATAGAATTGTCTGTACGGGGCTATGAGCTTTCCCTTAGAAAAGCCGATGCCGCGATGATAGAGATCGAGTAAAACCGGTGCTTTGGCACCTTGTTTTACGGGGATAAGTTAGCGTTGGCTAACCAAAGAACGGAAAGAGAGGAAACTTGAATGAACATAAGAATTGCCCTTGCGGGTAACCCGAACAGCGGTAAGACGACCCTGTTCAACGCTTTGACCGGCTCCAACCAGTTCGTGGGAAACTGGCCCGGTGTCACGGTGGAGAAAAAGGAAGGCAAGCTGAAAAAGCATGACGGAGTAGTCATCACCGACCTTCCCGGTATCTACTCACTGTCTCCCTACACTCTCGAAGAGGTGGTTGCGAGAAATTATCTGATCGGTGAGAGACCGGATGCGATACTCAATATCGTGGACGGCACTAACCTTGAAAGAAACCTCTATCTGACCACTCAACTTACAGAGCTCGGCATCCCGGTGGTCATCGCCATCAACATGATGGATATGGTGAAGAAAAACGGCGATAAGATCGATACAGCGGAGCTTTCCCGTCAGCTCGGATGCAAGATAGTTGAGATATCCGCTCTCAAGGAGACGGGTATCATGGAAGCTGCCGAGGCGGCGATAGAAGCGGCAAAGAGCACGAAGACGGTGCCTCAGCACAGCTTCTCCGGATGCGTTGAGCACGCCATCGCCCACATCGAAGAGGCGGCAGTCCATTCTCTTCCGGAAGAACAGCAAAGATGGTACGCCATCAAGATCTTTGAGAGAGACGACAAGGTGCTTGAACAGTTGAATATCGACAAGGCGACTCTCGACCACATCGAGAAGGATATTGCGGCGGCCGAAAAGGAGATGGACGATGATGCGGAGTCCATAATTACCGGTGAGAGATACATCTATATCGCTTCCATTATCAAGGCTTGCTATAAGAAGAAAAACTCCGGCAAGCTCTCGTATTCCGACAAGATCGACAGGATCGTAACGAACCGTTTTCTCGGATTGCCCATTTTTGCAGTCGTTATGTTCCTTGTCTACTACATTTCCATGGTCACCGTGGGAAGTGCGGCTACCGACTGGGCAAACGACGGCCTCTTCGGAGACGGTTGGCATCTCTTCGGCATCGGTTCCTCATCATACAGCGAGGCATCCGATGAGTATTCCGACTCTATGACCGCCATAGAAGCCTTTTTCGGCGAGGTTGACACCGAGGATGAAGAATTTATCGAGGACGGTGCTATCGCCGCAATAAGCGGCCTTAAAACGCCCGATGAGAGCAGTGCAACTGTTAAAGTGGAAGATGAGGAGACCCTTGAGATCTTCGACGTGACTGTCTACTACTCCGAGATCCCCGAAGCAGATGCGGACTCCGAGGATGTTCTTGGAGTTACCTACCTTGAGGCGGTGGAATACTTCAAGGAAAACGGTTTCTTTGAGCCGGATCCCGCCGACTACGGCATTTGGGTGCCCGGTATTCCCGTACTTATCGGAAACGGCCTTGAGGCGGCAAATTCCCCCGAATGGCTCTCCGGCGTTATCCTTGACGGTATCGTGGCGGGTGTGGGCGCAGTGCTCGGATTCGTTCCCCAGATGCTGGTGCTCTTCTTCCTGCTTGCATTCCTTGAGGCTTGCGGCTACATGGCACGTATCGCCTTCGTTCTTGACAGGATCTTCCGCAAATTCGGTCTCTCCGGTAAGAGCTTCATTCCGATGCTCGTGGGCACAGGCTGCGGTATTCCCGGCATCATGGCATCCCGTACCATCGAAAACGAACGCGACCGCCGCATGACTATCATGACCACCACTTTCATCCCCTGCGGAGCAAAGGTACCCTTCATCGCAATGATCGCAGGTGCGATCTTCGGCGGATCCGCATGGGTCTCCACCGGCGCATACTTCATCGGTATGGCGGCTATCATCGTGTCCGGCATCATGCTTAAAAAGACAAAGGGCTTTGCAGGCGAGCCCACTCCCTTCGTAATGGAACTTCCCGCATACCATCTTCCCACCCTCGGAAACGTTCTCCGTTCCATGTGGGAGCGCGGATGGTCCTTCATCAAGAAAGCGGGTACGGTCATCCTTCTCTCCACCGTCTTCGTATGGTTCTTCAGCTACTTCGGATTCGTGGACGGAAGTTTCAGAATGCTCGCCGAGGATGAGCTCGGCTACTCCATGCTGGCGGCAATAGGTAAGGCAGTATGCTGGATATTCAAGCCCCTTGGATTCGGTACTTGGGAAGCTACGGTCGCATCCGTTACGGGACTTGTGGCAAAGGAGAACATCGTCGGCACCATGGGTATCCTCTACGGCGCATCCGGCAACGTCTGGGCAACTCTTGCAGAGACCTTCAACGGCGTCACCGGAATGTCCTTCCTGATCTTCAATCTGCTTTGCGCTCCCTGCTTTGCGGCTATTGGAGCCATCAAGCGTGAAATGAACAACGCAGGATGGACCTGGTTCGCAATAGCATACCAGTGCGGCTTCGCATATTGCATTTCACTGATGGTCAACCAGTTCGGCGGTATCTTCATCGGTCAGGCAAACGTTGTGGGTATCATTTTTGCAATTATCGTACTTGCGGCAATGGTATTCATGCTGGTACGTCCCTACAAAGAGGCTACCAAACTGACTAAAAAAGTCAAAGCAAGTAAGTAAAATTGAGCTTGTGAAAGGAGCCTCGTATCATGATATCGTGGATAACAGGTAATATTGCGACAGTCCTCATTTGCCTTGCCCTTGCGGCAATACTTGCGGCAGTGACGGCAAGCATCATAATCGAAAAGAAAAAGGGCAGATCCACCTGCGGGTGTAACTGCGCCAATTGCGCTATGGCAGGCTCCTGCCACAAGACGGAGCAAAAATAAAAGAAAGGGACAAGGCAAATGGAAACTCTGACTGCGGCAGTCGCCGCCGGCATATTGATGCTGTCACTACTTGCGGTGACCGTTTTGAAGAGCTTCCTTCTGCGCCTGTCCCGACGGCTTGGAAAAATAAAGAAGGGTGGTAGAAACGGTGTTCAAGATAACTCTTAAAGTGGATGGTATGATGTGCTCCATGTGTGAGTCCCACGTCAATGATGCGATAAGAAGCAGTTTCAAAGTAAAAAGTGTCAAGTCATCCCGTAAAAACGGCGAGATCGTGATCCGCTGTGAGGAGGAACTCGACATTGAAAAACTGAGCAGTGTCCTCTCCTCCCTCGGCTACAGTATGCTCTCGCAAAATACAGAGCAGCTCCCCGACGGCAAAAAGCACCGCTTCCTCTTCAAAAAAATGCGTGACGGAACCGTAAGGGCGCATTCGAAACACAATTAGGCACCCCGAAAAACGGAAAATCGAACCGAAAATTGAAACTAACCGACAGAGAAACCACCGAATGAAAAAATGAAATGAATGATACCAAAAAAGAGCCCTCGGGCTCTTTTTTTGGTGAACGCAGTCGGTGAAACGGAAGAATGAAAGTGGGTAAGTGTTGTTGGGGTGGCGAGTGTTTTCTGCTTTTTCAGGTTGTCGCTTTCGTAATTGCACACAGGCAGGCGGTAATTTGGGAGTGGGTATTGTAATTTTCTGCGGAAGGTATTATAATGGTGGGGTAATGCGGCGGCGATTGGTGTTTTGGAGCTATTCTCGGTCACTGCCGTGTGCTTTGCTTCTTAGTTTTTTATTTGTTATTTGGGACGAAAGGGTCTTTTTCGGTGGTGTTATTATGGTGACAGAAGAGATGCTTTGTAAGGGCGGTTCTATGGAACTTATTGAACGGGTGAAGCGGGAGGCGGCTCATGCTGCGGAGGAGCTTGTTTCCCTTGCTCATCTTAGGAGCGGGAATACTGTGGTTATCGGGTGCAGCACCAGTGAGATAGTGGGGATGCATCCGGGGGAGAACTCCGTATATGAGTTGGCGGAGGCGGTATTTGAGGGGCTTGATTCGGTTTTTTCTCCCCTCGGTATCTTCATTGCGGCTCAGTGCTGTGAGCATTTGAATCGGGCTCTTATCGTGGAGAGGGATGCTTTTCCCTATGCGGATATTGTGAACGTAGTTCCGATGCCGAAGGCGGGCGGCTCCTTTGCCACGGCGGCGTACCGGCATTTTTCATCGCCGGTGGCGCTTGAGGAGATACGAGCAGACGGAGGTCTTGACATAGGCGGGACTTTGATCGGGATGCATCTTAAAAAAGTGGCGGTACCTCTTCGGCTCAAGCAGGACAGGATAGGTGAGGCTATAGTGCTTGCGGCAAGGGTGAGGCCGAAGTTCATCGGCGGCGAGAGGGCATGCTACGATGATGGGCTGAAGGACGGATATCCCGAGGTAAGGTAGTTTTCGTCCTCTGTACGGCGAAGTAAGGGATCGAACGAGACGTTCGGCTCAATTGCGAGATCGACCGTTGGCGGAGTATTTTGAAAGCAGAGGGGGCCGGATCGGCGTTGGATCTTTCAAGAGCGGTAAAAGAAAAAATGGGGCTTGACAGGATGTTCAAGCCCTTTTTTGTCGGTTGAAATGATGCTCATGGGCGTTTTTGACGGTCATGCAAAGAATGGGGCTTCTTCCGAGATCGGAGGATACTTTTTATTGAGTCGGTCTTCGCTGGGGAAAGGAGATACGGTCGGCAATGTCTCGTTTTAGCACTCTCGATTAAAGAGTGCTAAAATTAACAACTAGGAAACACAAGCATGAATAATTGTGTGATTTTTCGAAGTATAATTAGGTTGCAGGATGAAATAGGAGGACGGTATGGTATGGACCGTCCCACCCCTGCACTAGTACAAAGAAAGGGGAAGTAATATGAACATTCAAAAATTCACACAAAAGTCCCTTGAGGCGATCCGCCGTTCTCAGGATCTTACGGTGGAGTATTCAAATCCGCAATTGGAGCCTATCCATCTTTTACTCGCTTTAGCGGACGATGGAGACGGTCTGATACCGGAACTTCTTAGGAAGATGCAGGTGGATGCAGATCGGTTTCTTTCCTCTGCTAAGACCGAGGTGGACAAGCTGCCGAAGGTCAGCGGAGGAGCAAGAGAAGAGGGCAAGATCTACGTTTCCGGAGATACCGACAGGGCACTTAACAAAAGCGAAAAGATTGCAGATTCCATGAAGGACGAATACGTTTCCGTTGAACATCTTTTCCTCGCTCTCATCGAGGAGGGAGGAAGGACAGTGAAGGAGCTTCTTTCGAAATACTCCGTTAAGAAGGAGGCCTTTCTAAAAGCTTTGTCTGAAGTGAGGGGAAATACCAGAGTCACCTCTGACGATCCGGAAAGCACCTACGACGCACTTAAAAAGTACGGCGTTGACCTTGTGGAAAGGGCGAGGGCGCAGAAGCTTGACCCGGTCATCGGCAGGGATGAAGAGATAAGAAACGTAATGAGGATACTGAGCCGAAAGACTAAGAACAACCCGGTTCTCATCGGCGAGCCCGGTGTCGGTAAGACTGCCATTGCCGAGGGGCTTGCCCAAAGGATAGTCAACGGAGACGTTCCGGCAAATCTCAAGGATAAGACGGTCTTTTCCCTTGACATGGGCGCTCTTATCGCCGGTGCTAAGTTCAGGGGAGAGTTCGAGGAAAGGCTCAAGGCCGTTCTTGAGGAGATACGGAAGAGCGACGGCAGGATAATCCTATTCATCGACGAGCTTCACACTATCGTGGGAGCGGGAAAGACCGAAGGCGCTATGGATGCCGGCAACATCCTGAAGCCCATGCTTGCCCGCGGAGAGCTTCACTGCATCGGCGCCACCACTCTTGACGAGTACCGCCAATACATTGAGAAGGATCAGGCACTGGAGAGGAGATTCCAGCCGGTGCTCGTGGGGGAACCTACGGTGGAGGATACCGTTGCGATACTTCGGGGACTTAAGGAGAGGTACGAGGTCTACCATGGCGTAAAGATAGCGGACAATGCAATAATTGCGGCGGCGACTCTTTCAAACCGCTACATCACCGACAGATTTTTGCCGGACAAGGCTATTGACCTTGTGGACGAGGCTTGTGCGATGCTTCGCTGCGAAATAGATTCCATGCCTACGGAGCTTGACGTGTTAAGAAGAAAGATAATCCAGCATGAGATCGAGGAGGCGGCACTGAAAAAGGAAAATGACCGCCTTTCGGCAGAGCATCTTTCGGAGATACAGGCAGAACTTGCCGAGATGAGGGAGGAATTCTTCAAGCTCAAGGCAAAGTGGGACAATGAGAAGACGGCAATCGAAAAGGTACAAAAGCTCCGTGAGGAGATAGAAGGATGCAATGCGGAGATGGAGCGCGCCGAAAGGAACTACGATCTTGCAAAGGCAGCTGAGATAAAGTACGGACGGCTTCCGACTCTTCAAAAGCAGCTTGAGGAGGAAGAAAAGAAGGCCGAGGAGGGAAAGAAGAGCTCCTTGCTTCAAGACCGTGTGGGTGAGGAGGATATCGCCGCCATCGTGGAGCGTTGGACGGGGATACCGGTATCCCGACTTATGGAGAGCGAAAGGGAGAAGATCCTTCATTTGGAGGATGTTCTTCACCGGCGTGTTATCGGTCAGGATGAGGCTGTGTCCAAGGTGTCCGATGCGATACTTCGCAGCCGTGCCGGAATACGAAACACTTCAAGACCCATCGGATCGTTCCTTTTCCTCGGCCCTACCGGTGTCGGTAAGACCGAACTTGCAAAGACCCTTGCGGCTACTCTCTTTGATGATGAGAAGAACATCGTGCGCATCGACATGACCGAATACATGGAGAAATTCTCCGTGTCCCGTCTCATCGGAGCGCCTCCGGGATATGTCGGATACGAAGAGGGCGGTCAACTGACGGAGGCGGTGAGACGCAGACCTTATTCGGTAGTGCTCTTTGATGAGATCGAAAAAGCTCATCCGGACGTTTTCAACATCCTTCTTCAGATACTTGACGACGGTAGGATCACGGACTCTCAAGGAAGATGCGTGGATTTTAAGAACACCGTCATAATACTGACATCGAATCTCGGTTCCTCCTATCTTCTTGAGGGCATCGGCCCCGACGGCAGCATAACCGAGGAGGCAAAGGGTAAGGTGGAAGAACTGCTTCGCCATTCATTCCGTCCGGAATTCCTCAACCGTCTTGATGAGACCGTCTTCTACAAGCCCCTGACCAAAGAGGATATCTCGAAGATAGTCGATCTTCTTTTGAAGGATCTTGACGGACGGCTCTCGGAAAAGGAACTTTCCGTGAAGCTCACCGAAAACGCCAAGAAGGCAATTGTAGAAAACGGCTACGATCCCGTCTACGGCGCACGTCCGCTGAAGAGATACATTCAGAAAAACATCGAGACTCTTCTCGCCCGTGAGATACTTTCGAAGGATATCGCACCGGGAAGCGAGCTCACTGTGGACTGTGACGGAAACGGCTTTTCCGTCACAGAATAAAAAGGCGCCCGGACTCAACGTCCGGGCGTTTTTTAATAGTTTTCCGCTTTTATCTGGAAGAATGCTTTAGGATGACGGCAGACCGGACAGACGGCAGGGGCACTTTTCTCGATGACTATGTGCCCGCAGTTGCGGCAGATCCAGATCCGGTCGCCATCTTTCGTGAATACTTTTCCGCCGCCCAGGTTCTCGACGAGTTTTCTGAAACGTTCCTCGTGAAGCTTTTCAATGTCGGCAACCGCTTTGAAGAGAAAGGCTATTTGGTCGAAGCCCTCCTCCCGTGCTTCCTTCTCCATACGGGCGTACATATCGTACCATTCGAAATGCTCGCCTTCTGCCGCCGAAATGAGATTCCCTTTGGTGTCTCCCACTTCGCCGTTGAGAAGTTCATACCACAGTTTGGCGTGTGCCATCTCATTTGATGCGGTTTCGGAGAATATCTCCGCTATCTGCTCAAAGCCGTCTTTTTTTGCTTTGGCGGCGAAGTAGGAGTACTTGTTTCTCGCCTCCGATTCTCCGGCAAATGCGGTCATCAGGTTTTGTTCTGTTTTTGATCCCTTGAGTTCCATTTTGGTTCCTCCCATTGTTTTATTGCTATTGTAGCCTTGAATGGGAGAAAATAACGTCGATGGGGAAAACTTTCCTATTTTTTTCTCAAGTCACTTAAGAAGACTGCGTGCGGCTTTTTCGGTGACTTTTTTTATTATGGCGATGAGAGCGGTGAGAAGTATGGTCGGTATTGCAAGTATCACGGCTACCGCCATCCCGACGATGCCGAGGACCTTTGACAGTACCGTTTTTGTTTCTTTCATCATTTTTTCTCCGCTGGGGCCACGATACTCACGTATGCCCGTGACGTTATCCGGTAGACTGCGGCGTACATCGCCGTAAAGACGGCAAAAGAAACGGCCGTGCAGAGGATGAAGAGGGGAAGGTTGTTGAGGTTGAAGAGGGTCAACAGTTTTTTTACCAAGGGGAATGCAAAGCAGAGGTGAAGCAGTGCTGCCGTCAAAGGCAGGAAAAATACCACCTTCATTTGAGAGGCGACGCTTCTTTTGATATCTTTTTTGGTCATTCCGATCTTCTGCATTATCTCGAAGCGTTTCACATCCTCGTACCCCTCGGTCACCTGCTTGTAATAGAGCATCAGCACGGTGGCTATGACGAATACGATGCTGAGAACTATTCCCAGATAGAAGAGTCCTCCGAAGATAGCGAAAAAGTCGCCTTTGTCAGCCTCTCTGCATTCGACGGCCTTTGATGTTATCCCAAACTGTTTTTCGGCTTCCGACGTTCCGAAAACTTCGAGAAGGCGCTCGCAGAGTTTTTCCTGCTTTTCCCGGTCGGCTTTGCAGTCGAATCCGTAGCTCAGTTTCGTCATAACGATACTGTCACCACTCGTGTCACTTTCATTTGCAAGGGAGGACAGCGCCGACGGCAGGTCTTTCACTATCAGTACAAGGGATGGGGTGATATCCGCCGACATGATGCCGTTCGTGGGGATCTTTTCGACCTTTTTTGTCAGTGTAAGAGGCGTGTTTCCGACTTTGATAAGTTCGGGGCTTTCGTCGAATCGGTAGGTGAAGTAGAGTGCCTCTCCTTCCTTGACGTCAAGCTTTGTGTTCATTATCCTGTTGTAGTCCGAGGCGGGAATGAAACGGAATCCGCAGATGGAGTCAAGAGCAGATGCCGAAAAATTGTTGACCTCCGTTGGATCCAAGTTGATGCTTCCGTCTTTTTCAAGAAGTCCGTAGAACGAGCACCAGCGGTAATATTCCGGAGATATCTCCACAATGCCGGATCTTTCGCTCTCATCTTCGATAGTCTTCAAAATTCCGTCGATTGCCGAGTCATTTGCGGCATCGGGGGACAGAAAATTGAGATCTACGTTGATATCCTTCGGGTATCGCTCCCTTAGGGCATCCTCTGCGCCGAAGTAGAGACTGGCGGTGGAGGATATCATGACAAGTACCATGGTGGACAAGATGCAAATGGAAGCAAGCCCTGCGCCGTTTCGCTTCATTCGGTATTTCATTGAGGATACCGAGGTGAAGTGTTCGGGCTTGTAGTAGTATCTTTTGTTTTTCTGAAGGATACGGCAGAGAAGGACGGAGCCGGATATCATGATAAGGTAGGTGGCGACGATGACCATTATCACCGCCACGAAAAACAGACTGAGAGCGGAGAGCGGTTCCTTGATGCTGACTGCGAGGAAGTAGGCTGCGGCGAGTATCAGAACTCCGAGGATGCCGAGAACGTAATTTGCACGAGGGGGCTTCTCTCCTGCGCTCTCGCTGTTTAAGAGCGCTATTGCCTCGGACGATCTCACCTGTCTTATCGAATTCAAGAACAGAAGGGAAAATATTACCGCAAATACCGCCACCGTGAAGGTCAGCCTTTTAAGTGATACGGAAAATACGAAGGACGGGTCTGCTCCGATCATTCGAACGAGACCGAGCTCGAACAGTTTTGAAAACAGGATGCCGAACAGGAGTCCGGTCACCGATGAGAAAAGAAATACGAAGAAGTCTTCAAAGAAAAGGATGATGCCGATGTGCTTTTTTTCCATTCCGAGGACGTTGTAGAGTCCGAATTCTTTTTTTCTCCTTTTCATGAGAAAGGAATTTGAGTAGAAGAGAAATGCCGCCGAAAAGATGGCGATCACCCATGCTCCGAGCCTCAGCATCATCTGTGCGTTCTCGCCGCCGGATACCGATCCTACGGCTTTGCTGACTGCGAGAAAATTCACTATGTAGAACATCATTATCATCCCGACACAGGTCAGGATATAAGGCAGGTAGAACCGCTTATTGTTTTTGATCCCCGACAGTGCGAATTTGGGATAGAACATTCCCTTCATACCGTCTCACCGCCCGTCGCAAGGAGAGTCAGCGTGTCGCTGATCTTTTTGTAGAATTCTTCGTTTCCGTCATCTCCCTTGAAAAGCTGGTGGAACACCTCGCCGTCTTTTATGAAGAGGACTCTTTCGGCGGTGCTTGCCGCTTTGACGGAATGGGTGACCATCAGCAGCGTATGACTGCTTTTGTTGATCTCCCCGAAGAGTTTCAAAAGCTCATCGGATGCTCTGGAATCCAAAGCGCCGGTGGGCTCATCCGCAAGTATCAGCTTCGGGTCGGTGATGAGCGCCCTGCAGACGGCGGCACGCTGTTTTTGTCCGCCGGATATCTCATAGGGATATTTTTTAAGGATGTCCGAAATGCCGAATTTCAAAGCGAGGGGCGCGAGCCTTTCCCGCATCTCCTCCGTACTGCGCTTTTGAAGCACAAGGGGGAGGAGGATATTGTCCTCCACCGACAGGGTGTCAAGCAAGTTGAACTCTTGGAAGACGAATCCAAGATTGTCTCTCCTGAATTCGCAGAGGGCAGAGCTTTTGATGCGGGAGATATCGTCTCCGTCAAGGAGCACCTTTCCTCCGGACGGGCGGTCAAGGGAGGCGAGAATGTTGAGAAGGGTGGTCTTTCCCGATCCGGATTCGCCCATGACCGCCACGTACTCTCCCCATTTGACGTTGAAGGTGACGTTTTTAAGTGCCTCCGTGCGGTTTGCTCCGAAACGTCCGGAGTAGGTCTTTTTGAGACCGGATACTTCAAGTATGTTCATTATTTTGAATGTCCTTTCCGAGATCTATGTTGCTATGATAGCAGAAAAGGGAAATGCTCCGCCATCGGATCGGCTAACATTTCCCCTTGAAATCTTACGTTTTTGTAAGGCTCATTCTCCCCTGAGTACGTATTGGTCAAAACCGATAAAGACCGACGTGCCGTTTTTGCCGGAATCGATCGAAAGGGTGAGGCCGAGTCGGTCCGCTACCTCCTTGCAAAGATAAAGTCCGATGCCCGTCGCTTTTTTATCCTGTCTGCCGTTCAAGCCGGTGAAGCCCTTTTCGAAAACTCTTGGAAGGTCGGAGGCGGCGATCCCGATGCCGGTATCTTTTATGCAGAGAGTCTTCTCGTCCGAAAGAAAGATGAGGATGCGCCCGGAGGCGTTGGTGTATTTGAGGCTGTTGGACAGAAACTGCTCCGTTATGAAGCAGAACCACTTGTCGTCGGTAATGAGGGTGGCGCCCGTTTCTTGAAGATCCAAGGAGATGCGTCTTGTGATGAACTCCGAGGAAAACCTTTTGACACTGTGTCTCAGCATTTCGTCAAGGGAATGCTCCTTCAGTACCAGGTCGTTTGTATCCGAGTCAAGTTTCAGGTAAGTCAGCGCCATCTCTGCATACTGTTCTATTCGGGACAGTTCACAGCGAAGTTTTCTTGAAAGGGGGCTGTCCTCCCCCTCAAGCATTAAGTACATCGAGGAGATGGGCGTTTTGATCTGGTGCGCCCAGGCGGTGTAGTAGTCCGTGCGCTCTTTCTGACTTATTGCCGCCGCCGAGGCTGCCTCTTCGTTTTCTTCTTTCAGTTTTTCTATGATGCCGATAAGGTCGCTTTCGATAAGACCGCATCCGTCATCGGTAAGAAGGAGTTCCTCCGTGGGATGCTCCTTTATTCCCGAGAGAGCATCATGGCGTTTTTTGAATCTTGCAAAGTCAAAGGACGATATCACAACAGCCAATACGAGAGACAGGACCGCCGGGTAAAACGCCGCTTTTACCGGAAGTGAGTAAAGGCGTAAAACGGCGGCGAATACGGAAAAGTACAGCAGAGTCACTCCAATGCAACCGAAGTGCTCTTTAAGATAACATTTTAAAACCATCATTCTTCGTCCTCTATGAAGTAACCTACTCCGACCTTGGTCTTTATGAATTGCTCAAGTCCCGCAGAATCTAGCTTTTTCCGAAGTCTTGCCACGTTGACCGTCAGTGTGTTCTCATCCACGAAGGAGTCGGTCTCCCAAAGGCATTCCATCAGCTTTTCACGGCTGACGGTACTGCCCTTGTTTTCCATGAGACACAGAAGGATCCGATACTCGTTTTTTGTCAGCTCGATCCTTCCGTCTTTGAAGCGAAGGGAGCCGTCCGCGGTGTTGAGAAATGCTCCTCTGTGCTCGATGACCGTTCTGTCGGAGGAGAAATCGTAGCTCCTCCTCAGTATCGCCTTGAGCTTCGCCATCAGAACAGCACCGTCAAAAGGCTTTGATATGAAGTCGTCGGCACCCAGATTCATCGCCATTACGATGTTCATGTTGTCCGATACCGATGAGATGAAGACTATCGGGACCTTCGATATCTTTCTTATCTCCGCACACCAATAGTAACCGTCAAAGTAGGGCAGGGTGATGTCGAGAAGTATCACGTGGGGTGAGAATTTCGCGACGCACTTTGTCACGTTTTCAAAATCCTCGCAGGCAAAGGTCTCAAATCCCCATTTTTTCGCAAGGTCGCACACCGAGTCTCTGATACCTCGGTCATCCTCCACTATCATTAGCTTGTACAATCGGGTCACCGCCTTTCTTTTCCACTTTATCACATTTTCTCTCGGTTGTCCATTTCTTTTTTTCATCACCGGGAAAACGCAAGCTTTTCAAAAAACGCCGTCATATCAGTTCAAAATCCGTCACGGTTATTGTAATTTTAAGTGGGATATGTTAGAATGAAATAAAAAATCCTAACCGACAGGAGTTTTACCATGGCAATAAGCAGAGAAATGTCCGGGGAAGCGGCGGCTTCCCGAAGCAAAGCCCTCGCCTTCATAAGAGAGATCGAGAAGGTAGTTATCGGAAAGCACAATGAGACTGTGCTTCTTCTTTCCGCTATGTTCGGAGGAGGCCACGTGCTCATCGAAGACGTTCCCGGAGTCGGTAAGACCACCCTTGCGGCGGCCGTTGCCAAGGCAGCGGGACTTAAGTTCAGGCGTGCTCAGTTCACCCCCGACGTGACAGCCTCCGATATCACCGGTTACAACATCTACAACCGCTCGTCCGAGCGCTTTGAATTCAGAGAAGGTCTTGTGATGAGCAACGTCTTTCTTGCAGACGAGATCAACCGTGCTTCACCGAAGACTCAATCCGCACTCCTTGAGGCTATGGAGGAGGGACGTGTCACCGTTGACGGCGTCACCTACGATATTCCGACACCTTTCATGGTCATCGCAACGCAGAACCCTCAGGGCTACGTGGGAACTTATCCGCTTCCCGAGGCACAGCTTGACCGTTTTGCGGTGAGGATCTCCCTCGGATACCCCACGGAAGATGAGGAACTGTCCATCATACTTGAAAGAAAAAAGTCCAATCCTCTTGACTCCGTTGAGGCGGTGGTGACAGGCGATGACATCGCCATGATCAAAAACGCCGTCACGGAGGTGGAGATGGCGAGCGAGATATCAAGATACGCCGTGGCATTGGTGGCAGCGACCCGTAAGAGCCCCTTGGTGTCCCTTGGTGCCAGCCCCCGTGCATCCCTTGCTCTCATGAGAGTATCAAAGGCGTTTGCGTTCCTTTCCGGCCGTGATTACGTGACTCCGGAGGACGTTGCCGCAGTCTACAAGCCGGTCACGGCTCACAGGATCACTCCGAGCCAGGATGCAAGGTTCGAGAGACTCTCGAATGAGGACGTTCTTGACCGAGTGATGCGTGAGGTGGAAGTGCCGTACTTCAGAAAGAACTACAGATAATTCAGTACCGGAGACGAGATATGAATAACAGAAAAAGGAGAGCCTTCGGTATTCTTCCGAGATTTTGGCTCTATCTTGCACTGCTCCTGTTTTCGGTGGTCTTTACTCAGCTTTTGAGAAATCCGATCTCAAGTGTCCTTTTGGTATCGCTTGTGTTCCTGCCTATCCTGTCACTGCTCTACGTTCTCATCGGACGGAATTCCATCCGAGTCTACGTTATCTGCGAGAAGACTCATGCGGAAAAGGGCGAGCCGTTCGAGTATGAGATTAGGATTGCGAATGATTCGGTGTTTCCTTTTCCTTTCGTGGATGCGTTTTTAAGAGAGGCGGAGGGTGAGGTCAGGTGCCGCACCGCACGCACCTGCATCTCCATGACTCCCTTCGGATCTTACAGTATCAAAAGAAAGATCGGATTCCGCTACAGAGGCTTCTATGAGATCGGAGTGGAGGAGATCCTTGTGAGCGATCCGTTAAGGCTCTTTTTCTTCAGATCGGAGGCTCACAGCTTTGCCGGGATCACCGTGTCACCGAGGATCACTGAGGTGAGAGAACGTGCTGCAGAGCCCCTTTCGGACTTTCCTTCAGTCAGAAGGTCTCCCTTTGATCCGGGAGAAAAAGTGGAAGCGGGAGATGTTAAGGACTATGAACCGGGAGACCCCATCAAGGACATCCACTGGAAGCTGTCATCTAAAACGGATGATATCAAGGTGAAACTCTACTCCCCCGGAGAAAAACGTCAGGTCTTCATCCTTGCGGATTTTGCAAGGGCAGAGAAGTACCGTGAAAAGGAACCGGACGAGGTGTCAAAGCTTCTTAAGGATTCTCTGAAGGCCGGGCGGAAAAAGAGAAAAGAAAAGGAAAGATTCGACGCCGTTACCGCCGCTTTGACAGCAAGAGCCATCAAGGAGGTAGGTGAGGATGAAAAGGACGGATTTTTCACAAGGCTTCGCAAAAAGCGTCTCGTGCGCCGCAGGATAAGACAGTATAAAAAGCGGATAGCATCGGGAGTCAGCGAAAACAAGGCAGAGCTGATAAAGACGGTCGATACCCTCATTGACGAGGCTCCGAAGAAGGGACGGCGCATCCGTCCCGAAAAAAAGGAAGCCACCGCTCCTCCGGATCAGGTAGGGCCGGCTTTCGACGCCGATGACGATCTTCAAAAGCTGATCGAAAGCTTTGATGAGCCGCTTGCCGAAACGGGATCCGATATCGATGCCTTCGGCGGTAGGATCAGACCCGAGGCAGAGGAGGATTACGACGAGTATTCCGCCGATGCGGTGTGCGAATTTTCCATCGCTCTTGCGAGAAAAGAAGTGGCAAAGGGCAATTCCTGCTCGGTGATGTGGTTTGACTCCCGTTACGATGGAGGCGTTGCCGTATTTGATCCCACTGTGGGAAGTTTTTCCGACCTCAGTGCGAGACTGTCCGGAGCCCCTCTTGCAGAGTCGGACAAGAAGGTGTCGGCACTTGCTCAGTTCATTCGCACTCAGGATGCCGATGTGAAGATAGTGACGGCCAATATCGATCCCGTGTCTTTGGGATCGCTTGAAGAGCTTTCTTCCGTGTTCGGCGGAGATGCAAACGGAGGGGGAGCGACGGCGTTTCTTTTCTCTCTTTCCGACAGATACGGTTCTCCATCCAAGAGAGAGGCGTACTGCGATGAGGCAGCATCCGAACTTTCAAAGCGGGGTGTTCGCACCGTCAAGATAGCGGAAATGACAGACATTACCGGTCGGACTTACTATGAAGTGTCGGATCGGTGATACTAAAGATGATAAAAGAGGATAAGGAGGCTTGATTTGAAAACAGTATCAAGAGCCCTTGGCGGCATCAAGCGTCTTTTTAACAAAATAAAGAATTATTCCGGCATCTCCGCAAAGGATCAATCCTTCGAGTTATCCCCGGCGGACGGAATGAACACCGTGTCGGTGCTTGTGGGAATGGGACTTCGGGGGCTTGCCGCATTTGTGGGGCTCCTCGGACTCCAACTGTTTTTGTTTGACGGAGTCGGAGTCTACGATCCTACGGCCGATTTCAGAACGGTGACCCTTTCCGTTTGGGTGATGGCGGTGTTTTCCTTCCTGTTTTCCATGCTTGCCGCTTTTGCACCTTACAATAAGATCACTAAGATCGCGATCCCGACCGGCTCCCTTGCCGTGTTGGCAGTTTCCATGCTGATAAAGGGAAGTCCTTTGGCGCTTGTGGAAAATGTGTTCCGTTATCTTTTCAACAGTGCGCTTCGAAAGCTTGCATTGAACGGATTTCTCGGCTTTTCCTCCTATATGCTGGGAACGGGCTATCAGTTTGATGCGGAAACGCTGACCGTCTGGTCATCGCTGCTCATAAGCGTTCTGCTTGGGGTCTTCATGTGCTTTTTCGTGATACGCAGGGCTTCCATTGTGGCAAACGCCGTGTTGATAGCGCTCTTTTTCGCCCCGATATTCACCTATAATATGCCGAGGACGAACGGCGGATTTGCGCTGACCGTGGCGTATATTGCCGCAGTTTTGGCACTGTTCGCCTTTGACTATCGGTACGGTGGCAGGTACGCAAAGAACTTTGAAAAGAAAAAGGAAAAGAGACTGAAGCGGGAGGAGAGAAAAAGAGCAAAGGCGAGGGCACGGCTTGCAAGACTTGACAGAAAATGCGCCGCCGAGAAGCTCTACAGTGCGGCACTGACCGCCCAAATGGGAAAGAAGCGGGCGAGAGCCGTGGTAAAGGCCTTCAAAAAACGTCTCTTGACCGAGAAGAAAAAAGAGGATAGAGAGAATAAGAAGACCGCAAAAAAAGCCCGTGTGGCGGCAAAAAAAGAATTGCGTGCCGAAAAGAGGCTTTTGAGAAGCGACCGGGACAGAGTGAGGGCCGAGAGAAAAGAGAAGGAAGAAAAAAGGAAGAGAATCGGCGCCGCCGGCGGATTTGCCGGTGCTGCCATTGCCGTTGTGGTCCTTCTTGCGGTCTGGATACCCTCTGCTGTCACCACAAAGCCCTTTCGCACCATAGAAGCGATAGACGGTCCCATTTCGGAGGCGAGAAACTACTTGACCGACGTTCTCATGGGCGGAAGCGTGGATCTCAATTCAAGCGAGCTCTATTCCGCAAGTGAGAAATTCGATTTTGAAAAGGTGACCTTTGACGAGCGGACCTTTGAAGATACTGTTATATTCAGGGCTGAGTCCGGCAGAGAGCTACCTATTTACTTCAGGAGCCGGTTTGCAACGGACTACGATGCGGGCAACGGCACCTGGTCGTACCCTATCGGAACTGCGGTGATGGAGTACGAGAGCCGTTTTGGGGAGGGCTTTTCTCCCGATACGGTCATGTCGAGTGCCTATTCATATCTGTGGCCCCAAAGCGCCGTGAAGCCGACCTCTTCCCTTGGGAACAACTTTGCCGCCTACGGATTCACCGTTCAGAAGATCGGGCTGCAGCGTTTTTCGGGGGGCAGTAAGCTTCTGTTCTTGCCATCGGTATTCTCATCATCCATAGGAGTGCTGGATGCCGATACGTCGGAGAAGACGGAGCTGCGCTACTATTCTTTCTTTGATGGAGTCTTCACCTCCCGTGAAATTGGCAAGGCGGGAGATGGCTATGCTTTCGTAGCCTACGTCCACCGTATGGGGAATCCGAAGATCGGAGACATCTTAGAGGATGAGGCGACGATACTTGAAAGTGCTCTTACGCTGTCAAAGGGGCTTGGCAAGGGAGATACGGAATACCTGCTTTCCGAGTACTCGGCGTCGGTGTCATCGCTGTCCGTTTCTTCCGATCTCGGAGAGCGGATCCTTGAGATGACCGAGGAGGAAAGGGAAGACTTTGAAAAAAGCCTTGCATCGGAGCTCAAATACCGCGAGTACGCAAAAGAGACTTACTCAACTCCCGTTGACAGCGACAGGATAGGCGAGCTTGCCGAGACGATAATGAAGGAGGCGGAGGAGAAAAAGGGTGCCCCCCTCAACACTCATGAGAAGGTGAGAGCGGTCATTGATCACTTGGACAGCGATGAATTCACCTATTCTCTCTCCCCTAAAAAGCCCTCAAGGTCGGATACCGACGTGATCGAAGCCTTTCTTTTCGAAACCAAGGAAGGTTATTGCACTCATTTTTCCACGGCGGCAACGTTGCTCCTCCGTTCTGCCGGAGTCACCGTTCGCTATGCCGAGGGATATCTTGCCAACGACTGGTATCACGGCTACAGGACTTTGACCGGCTCAGAGTTCACAAGTGATATAACGGACGGAGATGCTCACACATGGATCGAAGTCTACTTTGACGGTATCGGCTGGATAAATTACGAGACCACCAAGTCTTTCACCGACGGAATGTACTCGGCGGACTATGATGAGGATGTGACCGAAGAGAGTGGCGACGGAGAGGATGAGGTCTTGTCCGATCCCAATACCGACTATTCCGACGACAAGACGATGGAGGAGATAATAGCCTCCCTTGAGGAGAAGGGCATAGACTGGTCGAATGAAAAGAATGTGCCCCTCACCGCCGGTGAGATCTGGCTCAGATTCAAGATAGTCATCGCCGTTATTGCGGGGCTGATACTTCTCTACATTGCATTCAGGATCGTCATAGCCCTTTTCAAGCGGCGGGCAAAGCGTGATCGTGATGCGAGGTTCGTCCACGTGAAAAACGCTCAGGATGAGAAATTCTACAAGGATCCCTCAAGCGACAAAAAAGAGGCAGCATCCGAGATGATAAGATCCATGTTCACGATATTGAACGCAGCCGGACTCGGCCCGAAAAAAGGCGAGCTTCTGTCGGAATACGGAAGCCGAATGGACCGTGAATTCGGGGATATCTCCGGTCACAAAACGTCGGAGATAGCAGGTATCGTGACCAAGTCCGAGTACGGAAGCGGGCTGTCCTTCAAGGAGATGTGCGCTTTGGCGGAATACTACACCGACATTACCGTCTCTGTCTACACGGGACTTTCATTCGGAAGGAAGATAAAACTGAGATATTTTGATCGGATCATTTGACCCGGCAAGGAAAGGCAATGATGAATGAACACAAAAAAGTCGGAGATCTTTCCGGGGCGGCACTGTCTTATCTCGGAGACTCCGTCTACGAGGTGCTTGTGAGAGAGCGGATGGTCTCCTCCGAGATCCCCGAAAGAGGGCACTTCAGTGAGGAGGCACTGAGATACGTTACGGCGCAGGCTCAGTCCGACGCACTTGAACGGATACTTCCCGATCTTCGGGAGGAGGAGCACGACGTATTTCGCCGTGCCCGCAACAACTACCACACGGGGAACGTTCCAAAGAGTGCTACTCCCGCTCAGTACAGAAGATCCACCGGCTTTGAAGCGATCTTCGGGTATTTGTTCCTAAAAGGAGAACTCGATCGGGCAAGGGAACTTTTCTCTCTTGCATTCCCCGATACGGCCGAAGACAACCCGGATAGCGCAAACTGAAAGGAAGATTGAAATGACAAACATCGGAATACTTGGCTTCGGTGTCGTTGGGAGCGGCATTGCAAGCGTTATTAAGAGGAATGAACTGCCCATAAGAAGGATGACGTCCGACACTATTAGGGTGAAATACATTCTCGACAAAAGGGATTTCCCCGATTCTCCCTACGGCGACAGGGTGGTGAGAGACCTCTCCAAGATAGTGGGAGACCCGGAAGTCAGCATAATCTGCGAGGCCATGGGTGGCGTTCATCCGGCGTACGAGTTCACTATGGCGGCATTCACCGCCGGGAAGAGCGTTGTCACCTCCAACAAGGAGCTTGTGGCCACTTGCGGAGTGGAACTGATGAATGCGGCGAAGAAGCATGGAGTCCACTACCTTTTTGAGGCCAGCGTGGGCGGAGGTATCCCGGAGATACGTTCCATGAGAACGTCTCTTGCAATGGATACCGTCCAAAAGATCGACGGCATCATGAACGGCACCACAAATTACATTCTCACCAGAATGAAGAACGACGGGGTGGACTTTGCTTCCGCTCTTAAGGAGGCTCAAAGACTGGGATACGCAGAGGCGGATCCCACTGCCGACGTGGACGGTATCGACGCACAGAGAAAGATAATCATCCTTTCCGCCGTCACAACGGATAAGCTTGCCGACAGCAGTGCTGTCTACACCGAGACCATGTCCAAAATAACCAATCTTGACATGGATGCGGCATCAAGATGGGGAGGCACGGTGAAACTTATCGGCAGCTTCAGAAATTACGGGGATTCCATGAGTCTCTACGTCTGCCCTCAGTTCGTGTCTTATTCGGATCCGATAAGCCACATTGAGGACGTCTACAACGGCATCAAGGTGTCCCTTGAGATGACGGGAGACGTTATGTACTACGGTCGCGGTGCGGGCAGCTATCCCACCGCATCCGCCATGGTGTCGGATATCGTCTCCATCATGACCGGTGCCGTAAAAGCGGAGCTCCATATGCGTTGGCACCGGGCGGAGGACAGTTTCATCGTTCCCTTTGAGAACGGTTCATTCCGCTACTATATCAGACTGAAGAGCGACAGCGCCGCCGAAAGCATCGAAGCGGTGTCGCTGATACTCGGAGACGTTAGGAAGCTTTCCGGCTCGCCCAAGGGGTATGCGGAATTCATAACGGGGGCTATGAAGGAAAAGGATATGAGAGCCCACCTTTCCGCAGGAGAACTCGGAGACGTGGAGTCGGTGATAAGGATCTTGGACTGATTTAACGGAACTTGAGGATCTCCGTATAATGACAGTGAAACAGTGAAAAACCGCAAATGAAACAGAGAGCCCATCTCACCGTTTCATTTGCGGATTTTTTCTGTCATTCTTTGATAATTGTCGGAGTTGTTATGGATCTTGAAGGCGGGATAACGTCAGTGTGGATCAGAAGACCGATCACCGTTTTGAAATACCGCAGGGAACGCCTTGAGAGTGCCGTTGAAGGGATTTTTCCCTTTTCCGCATTGGTGTTTTGGAGCTTTGACACGTCGAAGGAAATTTCCGTCGGTGCGGTTTTCGAGGGCACGGTGGGAATAGACGTCGGTAAAAGCAGTTTCGGCGGAGCGGAAGCCTTTGACGGGGTTCTTTTCAGTGTCTTTTCCGATGGGTTCGGAAAGGGAGACATACCCGCCGCCATAGCGAGTATTGACGGAGTCCGATCCTTCTCCAAGAGCGACACCTGCATCTCTGTGACTGCGACCGAGGAGGACGCGGAGGCGGTAAGGCGGGAGATATGGCGCATCTGGGGGATCATATGAGAAACTTTTTCCGTTTTAATGGTATCTTAAAAAAAGGGGGTTGCGTTTTTTTCTCAATTGCGGTAAAATGTAGCCTGTAATGCTACCCGATGTCGGGGGCTTGTTTTATTTTGCGTAATGTGGTACAATAGCAAGACGGCGATCTTCAATCTCCGTTTTGCAGACGGTCGGAAGGAGGAGATATCATGAAGCGCTTTCTTGACAGACTGATCCCCGTTCGGGCAAGGATACCCCTTGCTACGGAAGTGGTGATCAATCTTTTGGCGTTCTACCTGACGAGGGTTTTTACCTCTTCGGCAGTTCATCATGACCTCGCCATCGGAATCGATGCCGAGATACCTTTTCTTCCGGTCTTTATCCTGTTTTATTTTGCGGCGTATCTCCAGTGGGGTCTTTCCTTTCTTGCGGCGGCAAGGGACATGGAGGACCGTGCAAACAGTTTCTTTTTTACCATGACCGTGTCCAAGGTGATAGCTGCCGCATTCTTCCTCGTTTTGCCCACCACAATGATGAGGCCTGAGGTGACGGGCGGGGACTTCTTTTCCGCACTCGTCCGTTTCATCTACAGCGTGGACAGTCCGGACAACCTGTTCCCGTCGATACATTGCCTTGAAAGCTGGATATGCTTCAGGTATTCTCTGAAAAGAAGCGGCAAATTTGGCTTTTGGCAGGTGCTTCACCTTGCGCTCACCCTCGGTGTCTTCGCTTCTACGGTGCTCGTAAAGCAACACGTTGCGGTGGATATCATAGCGGGTGTGGCTGTTGCGGAAGCGTCTATTCTTGTCACGTCTAAAACGAAGGGCTACAGGGTGTTTTCAAAGATCAACGACATCACAGTATCAAAGGTGCTTTCATATGAGAAAAAATGACAGCGGCACAAACGGAGTGCCGGGAAAGAAAAAGGGACTTTGGGTGGCAGTGCTCGTCATCATCGCCGCCGTCAGCGTGTGGACGGTGGCAAAGCAGAGTGAGTCCTTCTCTTTCGACATCTTCATTTCCCTTGTGGAAAACTCAAATAAAATGTGGTTTGCCGTCGCAGTGCTTGCCGCGCTCGGATTCATCTTCTTTGAGGGACTGGGCATTCTTACGTCGCTGAAGGCAGTAGGTCAAAAAAAGGGGCTTTTGGACGGATGCTTCTACTCCGGAAGCGATATCTATTTTTCAGCCATCACTCCGTCAGCCACCGGCGGTCAGCCTGCCTGCGCCTACTTTATGATGAAGGATGGTATTGCAGGAACGGATACCACCATTTCACTTCTCACCAATTTGACTATGTACACGCTGTCCATCGTGGTGATCGGAACGGTCAGTTTCATCACCCGCTTCGATATCTTCTTAAAATACGACACCGTTTCCAAGGTCTTCATCGCAGTCGGATTTGCGGCACAGTGCTTTCTTGTTTTGTTTTTTGCACTGCTTGTGAAAAACGAAGTGCTGCTTGAGAAGATAGTTCTTGGGGCGATAGAAGTCGGAGCGAAGCTGAGACTCGTAAAAGACCCTGTGGGTAAAACGGAAAAGATGCGGAACACCATGAAGGAGTATTCCGCCTCTGCTCGGATAATGAAAAAAAGAAAAAAAGAGACCTTCATGGTCTTTGTGTGGAATCTGCTTCAGCGTGGAAGTGTCATTGCGGTCGCCATGTTCACTTACCTTGCCCTTGGCGGCAGTATCGGAAATGCGGCGAACGTCTTTGCCATGCAGAGTTTTTCCGTGATCGGATCGAACTTCGTCCCGATCCCGGGCGCCGTCGGCATCACGGATTATTTGATGCTGAGGGGATTTGAGGCGGTCACCCTTGCAAGCGACCCGGACAGGGCGTCTCTTGAGATCGTCAGTCGGGCGCTGTCGTTCTATGTGTGCGTTATTCTCTGCGGTATCTCCGTGATAGTCAAATACAGATTGCAAAAAAGGAGAAATGCGAAATGATAGGATACTACAATTACACGGTCATTTTGACCTACCTTTCTCTGCTTTCGGCAGGGACGGGTATCGTGGTCTCCTTAAGCGGCCCCGGACATCCGTTCATAGGTTCGATATTCCTTCTGTTCTGCGGACTTTGCGATGCCTTTGACGGTAAGGTGGCACGGACTAAAAAAGGAAGAGACGATCTTGAGGAGAAGTTCGGTATCCAGATCGACTCCCTCTCCGATATCGTAGCCTTTGGTGTTTTGCCCGCTTGCATCGGTGCGGCACTCATCCGTTATTCATCGGTCGTAGGTGCTTTGAAACAGATCGAGGGAGGTATCGTTTGGAAGATACTTCTCAACGGGGCACTTTTCGGAGTTTTGGTGCTCTATATTTTGGCGGCGCTGATAAGACTTGCGTATTTCAACGTGACCGAGGAGGAGAGGCAGAAGACCGAGGAGGGAACGAGAAAGTACTATGTGGGACTTCCCGTAACGTCGGCGGCGCTGATATTCCCCTTCATAATAGTGCTGAATTACGTTTTCTCCTTCGACATTGCCCCCATCTACTTGGGCGCTGTGGTTCTCACGGGCCTTGCTTTCATTTCGAAATTCAAGGTGAGAAAGCCGGGTCTTAAAGGGATCATTATAATGGTTCTTGCGGGACTCGTTGAGTTTCTTTTCATCGTCATCGGCAGGATGCTCAAATGAAAATGGCCGATGAAAAGAAAGAAGGAGCCCTTCTTAGATTCCTCTACGGAAGCTTTTTCGGGAGAGTCCTGCTTAAGGTGCTTTGCCGACGGGGGATATCCGTCACCGTGGGAGCATTTCTTTCAACGCCGCTTTCAAGACCTCTCATTGCACCCTTCGTAAAAAAGAACGGTATCGACCTTTCCGACTATGAGGGGGCGCCATATGGGACATTCAACCGTTTCTTTTCAAGAAAAATAAAAGAGGGAAAACGTCCGGTATCGGGTGATATTCGGGATGTGGCTTCTCCCTGCGACGGGAAGCTCAGTGCTTTCAAAATAAGTCGGGATACGGTTGTCCCGGTGAAGCAGAGCGAGTATCGAATCGGAGATCTTCTGGATAATAAGGCACTTGCCGAAAGGTATCGTGACGGTGTCTGCCTCGTTTTTCGCCTCTGCGTTGATGATTATCACAGATATTCTTTTCCCGTGGACGGAAGGATCGTTGAAAAAAGGAAGATCAAGGGGGAACTTCACACAGTCCGTCCCATTGCCCTTGAAACTGTTCCCGTTTTTGCGAGAAATTCAAGAGAGTACTGCCTCATCGAGACCGACGGCTTCGGAGAAGTCCTTCAAATGGAAGTGGGAGCACTCCTCGTGGGACGGATCGAGAATCGGGATACCGACGTTGCCGTGAAGGGAGAGGAAAAGGGGACGTTCCTGTTCGGAGGAAGTACCGTTATCCTGCTTTTTGAGAAGGATCGGGTGCTCATCGAAGAAAGATATTTTGAAAGGACCGCCCTCGGTCTTGAAACTCCCGTAAAAAGCGGTGAGACTGTGGGGAAAAAGAATCGTCTGAGAGATTGACAGACGGTGGCTTTTGTAATATAATATTATGTTGTCAGACAGAAATTAAAGAGGTGTTTTGATGTTCAAGGATAAAAAGGTCGTTTTTTCCGGGGTACAGCCCACCGGAAGACTGACGCTGGGAAACTATCTCGGTGCCATGAAGAATTTTTCCGCCTTCTCCGATGAGTATCGCTGTTATTACTGTGTCGTGGATCTTCATTCCATCACGGTGAGACAGGATCCTGCGGAGCTGAGGCGCCGTACATACGACACGCTGGCGCTCTACATCGCTTGCGGACTGGATCCGGAAGAAAACGTGCTCTTCGTGCAGAGCCACGTGCCCGCTCATGCGGAGCTGGGTTGGATACTTGACTGCTACACTATGTTCGGCGAGCTGTCCCGAATGACTCAGTTCAAGGATAAGAGCGCAAAGAATGCCGACAATATCAACGCCGGTCTCTTCACATACCCGTCTCTCATGGCGGCGGATATCCTGCTTTATCAGACGGAACTTGTTCCGATCGGCGCGGATCAAAAGCAGCACCTTGAGCTTGCCCGTGACATTGCCGGACGGTTCAACGGTATCTACGGAGACACATTCGTGGTGCCGGAGGGATTCATTTCGAAGACCAGTGCCAAGGTGATGTCACTTGCGGAACCCACGAAGAAAATGAGCAAGTCGGATGATAATGAGAATGCCGTGATCAGGATCCTTGACGACCGCGACACCGTCATAAGAAAATTCAAGAGAGCCGTTACCGATTCCGGAAGAGAGGTCTGCAGAGGAGAGGGCAAGGAGGGCATTGAGAACCTCATGTCCGTCTACTCCGCTTTTACCGGCAAGACCGACGGCGAGATAACTGCGGAGTTTGAAGGTCGCGGATACGGAGATTTCAAGCTTGCAGTCGGTGAGACCGTAGCAGACGCTCTGGAGCCCGTAAGAAGCGAATTTGCGAGACTTTCGAAGGACAAAGGCTATCTTGAGTCCGTCATGGTAAAAGGCGCTTCTGAGGCCGCCTATGCGGCTATGCGCACCATGTCAAAGGTGAGAAGAAAGGTCGGTTTTACCGACATCGGAAAAAAGTGAGGTAGAAAAATGAAGACCAAGGCAATGAGACTGTACGGTAAGAATGACATCCGTACCGAGGAGTTCGAACTTCCCAACATCAAAAGCGACGAGATACTGGCGAAGGTGGTCTGTGACAGCATCTGCATGTCCTCCCACAAGGCGGCTCTTCAGGGAGCGGATCACAAGCGAGTTCCCGATAACGTGGCGGAGGATCCGATCATATTGGGTCACGAATTCTGCGGCGAGATAATAGAAGTGGGAGAAAAGTGGCAGCATGAGTTCAAGCCGGGAGATCGCTTTGCTATCCAACCCGCCCTCAACTACAAGGGATCTCTTGCCGCCCCCGGATATTCCTACCGTTATATCGGCGGCGGAGCCACTTACGTCATCATTCCGAATGAGGTAATGGAGTGCGGATGCCTCCTTCATTACAACGGAGATGCATTCTTTTGGGGAAGTCTGTCCGAGCCCATGAGCTGCATCGTCGGCGGATTCCATGCGAATTATCACATCAAACCCGGCACCTACGTCCACGATATGGGGACGGTGGAAGGCGGAAATATGGCGATACTTGCAGGTGCGGGTCCCATGGGACTGGGTGCGGTGGACTATGCTATCCACAGCGGCAGAGCACCGAAGCTCCTTGTCGTCACCGATCTTGACGATGCGAGACTTGAGAGAGCGGCATCCCTTGTTACGGTGGAGGATGCAAGGGCTCACGGAACCGAGCTTATCTATCTGAACACAGGAAAACTTGACGACCCGGTGAAGTACGTGCGAGACTTGACGGGCGGTGTCGGATTCAATGACGTCTTCGCCTTTGCTCCCGTAAGGTCGGTGGTGGAGATGGCGGATGCCATCCTCTCCCGTGACGGATGCCTCAACTTTTTTGCAGGCCCCACCAACCCGGCATTTTCCGCAATGTTCAACTTCTACAACGTCCACTACGGCGCCACTCACATCGTTGGCACCAGCGGCGGCAATACGGACGATATGAAGGAGTCTCTTGCGCTGATGGAAAAGGGGGCCATAAGACCTGCCGGAATGATCACCCATATCGGCGGACTTAATGCAGATGCCGAGACAACTCTCGATCTGCCGAATATCCCCGGCGGAAAGAAACTCATCTACACGCACATAACACTGCCTCTTACTGCGATATCCGATTTTGCCGAGGCGGCAAAGAAGTATCCGGACCACGCTGAGCTCTTCGCGGATCTTTCCGAGATCTGCTCGAGATCCAACGGTCTCTGGTGCAAGGAGGCTGAGGCTCGCCTTCTCAAGGAAGCGAATGAATGAGAGAGCTTGCGCTTCAAACAGGCGACTTTGATACTGTAACATAGTGAAGGCGGCCCTGCGCCGCCTTCTTTTTGAAGAGACTGCCGACTTCGGTCGGTGAAAATGAAGGTTTGAAATAATGAGAGGATCGTGTGGACACGGTGGGCTTTTTTGCCTCAGCAAAGCAAGGGGCGTTTTTTTGGCCTTGCCACTTTGATAATTGCGATAGTTCATGCACCGTATGAACCGGCGGAGGGATCATTTCTTCTGTTTCTTCGGTTTTTCGGAAGCGGAGCTGTGGATTTTTTTTGCTTTTGTCCGGTATGGGGCTTTGGTTTTCTTTTTCCAAAAACGGAAACGTATTTTCCTTTTGGCAAAAGCGGCTTCTTCGGCTTCTGCCCCCTCTTTTGCCGATACTTCTCGTCTGTGCCGTTTTTACGGCGGACGGAGTTTTTGACTTTTTGATGAAACTGTTTCTCGTTGACCTTTGGGTGACCGGAGACAGAACGTTTTGGTATTTTTCTCTGCTTGTGCTGTTCTATCTTTTCTTCCCTCTCATTTTCAAGGCGGTGAAAAGGTGGGGAGTACGCGCCGTACTTGCGGCAGCGGTGCTGACTGCGGGAATCTCGGTGCTTCTTTACTTTGTTTTCCCGACTGTGTTTTCTCGCGTTGAGATAGCTCTTCTCAGAGTGCCGGTCTTCTTTTTCGGGACTTGGATCGGGAAATACGTGGCAGCCGACAGGCGAATGCCTTCCATGGGCGTTGCGGCGGCATCCTACTTGCTTTTATCCGTCGTTTTGTACTTTGTTTGGGAGACGCCGATAGTAGGACGGCTTCTAAACGGTGCCGCGGGAGTGCTCTTTGCCCTTGCGTTGGCTCCTTTTCTTGCAAAGAGAAAAGGTGCTATTTTGCCGAGGACCCTTTCAAGACTCGGCATCTATTCCGCCGAGTACTATCTTATCCAAGAGAAATATCAGCTTATGATGATGCGTCTCGGAAAGCTTCGTCCGGATATCTTCCTTCCGGTGACGGGAGAGCCTCTCGTATTCGTGCCTCTCTCACTGTTTTTAACGCTTGTTTTTGCGATGATACTTCACCACGGGACAGAATAGCTTCTCAAAGCGATATCGGGCCAAAAACGGCGTTATATGGCCTCTCTGAAAGACGAAAAGAAATAAGAAAAAATGCGGGCGAAAGCCCGCATTTTTCGGTATCTTATTTCACGTCGGAAGGCTTCGCAGTCCCCTCAAGTTCTACCTCACCCAAGATCTTCATCTTGAAGCCGTTCTTTTTGTATTCTTCGTAATCGAAGGCCTCAAGCTCGTCATATGCCAGTTTGTGGAACTCGTAGAAGTTCGGCCACCACTCGTAGCCGTCTCCCATGTTGTTCTCAAGGAAGAGGTCAGCGATCTCGATACCCAGGTTGTGACCGATGTAATGACCGCCCATTGCGAGGACGTTGCAGTTATTACCGGTGATGGCTCTGAGCGCCGCATGGGGGCTTTCGACTACTGCCGCATGAACATGGGGGCATTTGCTTGCCGCAATGTGGATGCCCATTCCGGTGCCGCAGAAGATGAGAGCGCGTTCAAACTCCCTCTCGGCTATCATGGAACCTACCTTGATGCCGATACGGTGGAACATTTCGGGATGCTCCTCGTTCTCGTCCTTGACTCCCACATCGGTGACCGTCCAGCCCTTTTCTTTGAGGTGAGCTACGATGGAATTCTTAAGTGCCGCTCCGGCAACGTCGGCGGCGACGAGTATCTGCTTGTCTTTGATAGTCTTCATAGTAATGTATCCTCCGCATCTTGCGTTTTATTTCTTTAGTTCATCCTATCACAATCGGATAAAAAAGTCAATGAGTGACGGCATTCACTTTGAGTTTTTTCAAAAAACGGTCCGATCGGATCACGCTTTTGCCGCTCAGTCCACCGCAAAGCCCGCGACCTCGGAGGCGGGAAGGGAGAAAACGATGGATGCCGCTTTCGTCGATGGGCCTGCTTTCTCAAGTATGGATCGCATTATTGCTGACTTGTTTTCCGTGGCGGCAACTATCATCACGACCTCCTTTTCGCCGGCGATGGAGATGTTGTAGAACTTCTCCGCATCGGCAGGTCCGGTGCCCTTTCCGTGAAGGACGGTGCCTCCCCTTGCACCTGCGGCACGGGCGGCATTCATGACAAGGTCGGTCTGACCCTCGTTTGATATTGCTATTATAAGCTCGTAAGCGCAGCCTTGAGGCGGTGTCGCCTTTGCGCCGGGCTCACCGTTTCCGAAATAATTCACTGTCTTTCCTCCTCCGACACTTTTTATCGGCAGTGCTATTACGATCCCGTGACCGGGCACCCCGATATGAAGATATCTTTTTTCCGCCGCTATCAGCTTTTCCGTTTTTTCATCGTTTGCGACGGACATCACGATGCGTTTTTCGTTGGATTCTATTCCCAGAAGATCCAGCATGCTCTGTACTGCGGTACCGTGACCGAGAAAAGTCATGCTCAGGGGGATCTCAAGCTCCGCGGAAATGTTCTGCAACCCCGCAAGGGCAGTGGGAGATATTATTGAGATAACGTAGTTCATGCCGCATCCTCCCATAGTTCGATGATATCAAAGTCTCCGTATGATCCGGTCTCCACATTCCTTTTACGGGCGCTTCTTTCGGCGATGAAGCCGACAGTCTGGATCGACAAAAGGGGCATCATTGCCACCAGTGCCACGACTCCGAAGGCATCGCTCAACGTGTTTCCGCCCACGGCTATGGAGGCACCGGTCATGAACTGGAGCATGAATGTAGCCGTCATGGGACCGGAGGCGACTCCGCCGGAGTCGAAGGCGATGGCTGTGTAGATGTCGGGCACGAAGAATGACATTGTAAGGGCTGCAAGGTAGCCGGGAATGAGGAACCACAAAAGTGAGATGCCGGTGATGACACGAAGCATGGAAAGTCCCATTGCAAGGGACACCGCCACCGAAAGACTGATCTTGATGGCTTTGCCGGGGATGGCACCTGCGCTGACCTCTTCTATCTGTTTTTCAAGCACTCCCACCGCAGGCTCGGCGGATATAAGGAACCATCCGAGGAGCATTGAGAGCGGGATGAGCAGGAATTTGTATTTGGAGGCGAGAGCCTCTCCGAGGGTGGAACCGAGGGCTGAGAAGCCCACGTTGACACCGGTGAGGAAAAGAACGAGTCCCACGTAAGTGTAGATGATTCCGATCATGATACGAAGGAAGTTCCTCTTCGACATTTTGAACACCGTTATCTGGAAGATGAGAAAGATGACGATGATCGGAAGCAGTGCCACAGCGGTCTCCTTGAGGTAGTCGGGGATCGCTTTCAAAAAGGCGCTGCCCACCTCGGTGGTAGTTCCGAAGGAGACGGTCTCCAAATTGAGCACTGCATCGTTTCCTCCGTCTAAAAGTCCGAGTATCATAACGGCGAGTATCGGACCTATTGAGCACAGAGCCACGAGTCCGAAGCTGTCGGCTTCTGCACGGGAGTCACTTCTTATGTTGGCAACGCCCACACCCATGGCGAGTATGAAGGGCACCGTCATCGGCCCAGTTGTGACACCGCCGGAGTCAAAGGCGATGCTGAGAAAGTTCTTGTCGGTGAACGCCGCTAAAATGAAGATCACTCCGTAGCATCCGATCAGAAGCCACCTGAGCTTTGCTCCGGTAATTATCCTCAGCATACAGATGGACATGAATGCGCCGACTCCGATCCCCACGGTGACTAAAAGAAGACCCGTGTCGATGTGAGGGACAGTCTTTGCAAGCACTTGAAGGTCCGGCTCGGCAACTGTCACCGCAAATCCGAGAAGAAACGATACCGATAGGATAAGCGGCATTTTTTTGGTCTTTGTAAGAGCCGTTCCCGTCTTCGATCCGATGGGGATCATTGAGATCTCCGCTCCGAGGGAGAACAGTCCCATGCCGACCGTGAGCAGTACCGCGCCGACGAGGAATGCCAGCATGACGTCGGTCTCCGTTGGAGTCACGAGCAGGCACAGCACCGTCACTATCAGCACTATCGGCAACACCGAAAGGGCGGACTCCTTGATCTTCTCCGTGAGAGCCGTCCTTGTTTTTTCTATTTGCAACTTGTTTTTTATGTCGACACCTCCTCGCTTGATACCGTTACGGCGGCTTCTATGAGCTTTCTCCGTAGTCTGAGATATTCTTTTGCATCATCCGGACCGAGCACCGAGAGCATTCTTGCCATGACCGCCGTGGCTTCGGCTCGTTTCTTTTCTATCAGCTCCCGTCCCTTGTCGGTGAGTATCACGCTGATACAGCGCTCATCCAAGGTCTCGTGACGGCGAAGTATCAACTCTTTGTTCTCAAGATGACCGAGCAGGGCGGCGATCCTTGCCGAGGATACCCTCATGGAACGGCGAAGTTCCGACGGTCTTGCGGTCCCTCTTGAAAGAAGAAAATGAAGGGCAAGGTATTCCCCCGTTGAGAATTCCGTCAGTATCTCCCCCACCGGAAGGTGCTCAAGCTCCGCCTTCAGAGCGATGAGATCCTCGGCGGCCTTTTCGTAGTTCAATCTTATCATCCTCCGATAATGCTAACACTGTTAGATAAATTATATCACACTTACAATGAAAAAATCAAGTCTTTCGGCACGTTTTTTGATTTTTCATATTGAATATCTTCGTCACATATGATACAATACAATTGTAGTGAGCGGCGAAGACTTTGATGCCGCCATCGGCAAGAACCTTTGCCGAAAACAGAAAAAAGAGGTGTTTTGAATGGATTTCTTTGACGAGCTTTCCGATAACGTGGTAAAAGCCGCCAAGACGGTGGGCAAAAAGGCGGAGAAGACCGCCAACAATGCAAAGATCAGATTCTCTCTTGCAAATCTTCAGTCGGAGCTTGACGAGCATTACGAAAAGCTGGGCAAGCTTCACTATGAGAATTCAAGGGGAGACGACGTTCCGGAAAAGGAAGAAGTGCTCTTCAAAAAGATCGAGTCGGTGAGAGCCGATATGGAGCTTCTCAAAGAGGAACTTGCGCGTTCCAAGGGCGCGGTCATCTGCCCCTCTTGCAAGAAGAACGTTTCCGCAGAGCTCTCATTTTGCCCCTATTGCGGTAAAAAGATAAAATAGCCGGACTTTTTCGCTATTGACAAAAAGGGACGGTTGTGCTAAAATCGTAGCATATTGGAAAAACAGTGACGGGAAGAAGTAGTTCGAGTCGGCGTTTCAAGAGAGCAGCGGTGCGGTGCGACGCTGTAGCGTACGGCGGATGAAGTAGTCCCCGAGTTTCGGAAAGAAAGGCGATATTCGCTCGTAGACTCCGACGTATTCCGCGTTAAGGAAGAACGGATTTTTCCGTGAGTGCGCTCCGTTGGAGCGAATCCAGGTGGTACCGTGCTGTTTTGCACCCTGATATTCAGGGTGCTTTTTTCGTTAGAGATCCGCCTTCGGGCAACGGATGAGAATAAAAACAATATCAAGGAGAATGAAAGAATGAAAAAGGAACTGCCGAAGACGTACTGTCCGGCGGACTTTGAGAGCCGCATCTACAACGACTGGTGCGAGAAGGGGTATTTCACCCCCACGAGGGACCCGGAAAAGCCCTCATATACTATCGTGATACCGCCTCCGAACATAACAGGGCAACTTCACATGGGCCACGCACTGGATAACACCCTTCAGGATATCCTCATAAGATACAAGAGGATGAAGGGCTTTTCCACACTGTGGCTTCCCGGAACGGATCACGCCTCCATCGCGACTGAGGCGAAGATCGTCGAGGCAATGAGAAAAGAAGGCATCACCAAGGACGATATCGGCCGTGACGGCTTCCTTGAGAGGGCTTGGGATTGGAAGCGCAAGTACGGCGGCAGAATAATCGAGCAGCTCAAGAAGATGGGCTCGTCCTGCGACTGGACGAGAGAACGCTTCACCCTTGACGAGGGATGCTCCGAGGCCGTTCAAGAGGTCTTTACGAGACTCTACGAGAAGGGCCTTATCTACCGCGGTGAGAGGATCATCAACTGGTGTCCCCACTGTCTCACGTCCATATCGGACGCAGAGGTGGAGTACGAAAATCAGCCGGGCAATTTCTGGCACATAAGATACCCGTTTGAGGACGGCTCGGGATACGTTGAGATCGCCACCACCCGTCCCGAAACTCTTCTCGGTGACACTGCCGTGGCAGTTCATCCGGATGACGAAAGATACACGGACATAGTGGGCAAGATGCTGGTGCTTCCTCTTGTGGGCAGGAAGATTCCGGTCGTTGCCGATGAGTACGTTGAGCCGGAGTTCGGAACGGGCTGTGTTAAGATAACCCCTGCCCATGACCCCAACGACTTTGAGGTTGGAAAACGGCACGGCCTTGAACTGATCAATATGTTGACTCCCGATGCGAAGATCACAGATGATTACCCGAAATACGCCGGCATGGACAGGTACGATGCAAGGCGTGCCATCGTCAAAGACCTTGAAGAGGGCGGATATCTTCTCAAGGTGGAGCCCCACGAGCACAACGTAGGTACGTGCTACCGCTGCGGAACTACCGTTGAGCCTCGTGCCTCCCTGCAGTGGTTCGTTAAGATGGAGCCTCTTGCAAAGCCTGCCATTGATGCGGTCAGAGACGGAAGGATCAAATTCGTTCCCGAGCGCTTTGAAAAGAACTATTTCCACTGGATGGAAAACATCCGTGACTGGTGCATCTCCCGTCAGCTTTGGTGGGGGCACCGTATCCCGGCTTACTACTGTGATGACTGCGGAAAGACCGTAGTTGACAGAAACGGCGTGGAGGTCTGTCCCGATTGCGGCGGAAAGATGACTCAGGATCCCGACACTCTCGATACGTGGTTCTCCTCGGCTCTGTGGCCTTTCTCCACACTGGGATGGCCGAAGGAAACGGAGGATCTGAAGTATTTCTACCCCACATCGACCTTGGTCACCGGATACGATATCATAACGTTCTGGGTATCTAGAATGATCTTCTCGGCGCTTGAATACGTGGGAGAGATCCCCTTCGACACGGTCCTTATCCACGGCCTTGTAAGAGACGCACAGGGACGTAAAATGTCAAAATCTCTCGGAAACGGCATCGATCCCCTTGAGATCATAGACAAGTACGGTGCCGACGCCCTGAGATTTGCTCTGGCGACGGGCAACAGCCCCGGAAACGACATGAGATTTTCCGATGAGAAGATCGAAGCGGCGAGAAACTTCGCCAACAAGCTTTGGAATGCGGCAAGATTCGTTATGATGAATCTTGACATTGAGAAGATCGAGCTTCCGGACAGTGACAAGCTCGCGATCGAGGATAAGTGGGTGCTGACGAAATACAACGAATGCATCGCCCTTGTCACGTCGAACCTTGAAAAATACGAACTTGGAATGGCGCTCTCTACGCTCTACGATTTCATTTGGGATGTCTTCTGTGACTGGTACATCGAGCTTTCAAAGGCTTCCATGAACGACCGCGGTACCGAAAGATGCACTATTACTCAGAATGTGCTTGGCTACGTTCTTTCGGGCATTTTGAAGTTGCTTCATCCCTTCATGCCCTTCATCACCGAGGAGATATACTCCGGCCTTCCGGGAGCAGAAGGCAGCATAATGGTGAAGAGCTATCCCGAATACGATGAGAGTACCGTCTTCGCTCAGGAGAGCGCAGACATGGAAAAGGTCATCGATGCTATCAAAGCCATCCGCACACGCCGTGCTGAGATGAATGTAGTTCCTTCGAGAAAAGCGAAGGTGTTCATCGTGACCCCCTACGGTGCTACCTTCGGGGAGAAGGTCCATCCTTTCTTCGTCCGCCTTGCCTCTGCATCCGAGGTGGAGGTAGTGGACTCCTACGATGACGATTCCTCTGTTCGTATCATCACCGATGCAGCGGCGATCTACATTCCTCTTGCGGACATCATTGATTTTGAAGCGGAGCGTGCCCGTCTTACGGCGGAATTGAAGACCGTGGAGGGCGAGATAGCCCGTGCAAACGGAAAACTCTCAAATGAGAACTTCACCTCCCGTGCTCCCGAAGCGGTAGTTAACGCCGAGAGAGAAAAACTTGAGCGATACAAAGCGAAGCTTGCCGGAATAGAGGATGCTCTTAAGGCGATAGAAGGAAAGTAATAACTTTTCGGCATCTGTAAAAAATGAGACCTCCCCGCAAAAAGCGGGGAGGTCTTCTAATTGTCGGTTTCTGTTATCTGCTTCTTATTGCATCTATGGGGCGCTTCGAGGCTATTCTTTTTACCGGGATGTAGCTTGCAAGGGCGGCGACTGCGATGCTGATAAGAAAAATCAGAGCCACCTGGCGGACAGTGAAGGATAGTACGGTGATGAGAAGTCCCGCCTCCGTTCTCAATATGCTGTTGATGATCGCCGTTGCAGCAAATACTCCGAGTGAAGAGAGGATGAAGTTGATCATGGCGATAATGAAGCTCTCGGAGAAGAAGATCCGGAACACGTCGTTACTGCGGGAACCGATGGCACGGAGGATGCCGATCTCCTGCTTTTTGTAGGAGATGCTGGCGGCGATGAAATTTGAGAGCAATATCGAGGCGAAGACCGCAAAGGCGATGCCAACGTAGAGAAAGATCTTTGAGAGGGTGACAAACACGTCGTTGACGGAATCAAGCTCGTAAGTGACGGAGTTCTTCGCCGGGTATTTCGTGTCTCCGCTCTCATCGTAGGCTACTTCAAGAAAAGTTTTGATGTCGTCTCTTGCCTTCGGCATAGCACCGACTGCGAAATCGAAGCGACCGTCATCCGGAGAGATCAGCCCGCGACATTCTTCTTCCTTTGTGATGACGGTACCGTAGTACTCGGACTTTTCGGATGAGTCCACGTAGCCCACTATTCGGTACCCTTCCAATTCTTCCATTTCCGAGTTGTCACTGTTTCTTCTTACCGTAGCGGTCATCTCTCCGGCCTTTTCCGCCGCTTCTTTAAGAGCGTCAAAAGAAGGCTCTACCCTCACCGTGGAATACGGCTCGGTGCCGTAGTAGGAACTGTCCATATCCCCCTCTCCGATGACCGAAAGAAATTCAAAAAGGTCGGATGAGATGACGATCTCTCTGTCGCCGAGGGACTCTTTTCCGTCCTCAAACCAGATGATATCGTCTCGGTTTTTGTCCCCGATGGATGCCATGTAATAGGGATCGATCTCAATGCTCTCCTTCTTTTGATCCAGAAAATAGAGATAGCCGTCGGTGATCATTCTCGACCCCACATCGGGATAGTTTTTTTCAATGAAGCCCTCTCCCACGATAGCGGTGCAGTGGAGGCTGTAGTTTTGCGAGTAGGAGAGTTCGTGGGCGAGTGCGTAGCGCACCAGTTCCTCAGCCGTGCTGATATTTTTGTCCGTGACCGTCAAAGGAAGATAGCGGTCCGTATCAAAGTGGGTGTCAATAATGCCCACTACGGTGAATTCCGTGTCTCCGAGACGAAGGACCTTTCCCACAAGCTCCGAGGCATTTGCTATCTTTTGATATTCATCCTCGGTTGCCGCTTTGTATCCTGCTTTTATGAAGGTGTCGGCAATGTGGGAGGAGACGGCGATCTCATTTTTGTTTCCTTCCGGCAGTCTGCCGGCTATAGTCTCGTATCCCATTGCGGCAAGGAATTCTCCGTTTGCTTCCGCAAGACCGGAAAAGCAGGTGGACAGTACCGAATAATCTGTCTCACTGAGGGGGACCGAGGAGTCGTAGTTGCTGTCAAAGACCAGGGAGATATCCTTCGGCTCAAACACTCCGATCATGTTGATGCCGGTCTTTTCAGAGAACGTTTCGATGTCGTCTCGGGAGATCCGGTAGCCGTAGGACCGGAAGTAGGTCGAGCCGTCACTGTCCGAAACCTTTTTTGCCTTCGATACCGAAGCGTAGTCTATCCCGGTGTCAATGATGGAGTCGGTGCAGGTGGTGATGTGGTCGTAGGCTCCGAAGGTATCCGCAAGCCCGAACAGACCGAAGGCGATGCAGGACAGAAGCACCGTGATGACAAGCCGTATCTTTTTGTATTTCAGTGCCCCCGCACCGATGCGAAAGGCACTTTTCATGGGCAACTTCGACTTTATGAGCCGAAACGGTCTTTTTTCATCGCATTTCAAGTTTTTTTCATCAAACGGAGCGCTTTTTCTTTTTTTGTTCTTAGGGTAGATGGTGACGGGACCGTCACTTTTTACTTTTTCAAGATACTCATTGATTGCCTTCAGGTCGTCTTCCTTAAGGCGGTATTTCGGGGATACGGTGATTCCCTCTGCTCCGAAGGACAGCCCCTCACCTTCGGCATCGGGGGCGCAGTTGAAGTATTCCGTGTCTCCGATGACTCTGCCGTCGGCAAGTTCGATGATCCTGTCGGCGTAGTTCTCCGCAAATTCACGGTCGTGGGATACCACGATGACGAGTTTTTTCTTTGAGAGCTTTTTGAGAGTTTCGAGCACCAGTCTTCCCGTGGTGGAATCCAAGGCTCCGGTGGGCTCGTCCGCAAGGATGATATCCGGGTCCTTCACAAGAGCACGGGCGATGGCCACACGCTGTTTTTGACCTCCGGACAGTTCCCCCGGCTTTCTCATGCCGTAGCCGTCGAGATCCACCTCGGAAAGGATCCTGTTGATCTCGCTGTCGGAGGCCTTTTTACCTTGAAGCTCGATGGCAAGAGCTACGTTGGCCCCTACTGTGAACTCGTCCAAGATATTGTATTCTTGGAAAATGAAGCCGAGGTAGGTGTTTCTGTAGGAGTCAAAATGCTCCGGAGTGAAGGTCTTTGAGGATACTCCGCTGATCAGTATCTCCCCATCATCGTAACTGTCAAGTCCGCCCAAAAGATTGAGAAGCGTGGATTTTCCGCTTCCGGACTTTCCAAGGAGAAACACCATTCCGGTGTCGGAAAACTTAAGAGAGACGTTGTTAACCGCAGTGACCGGCACGCCCTTTTTCGGCCTGTAGATCTTGGTAAGATTTTTGGTTTCTAACATATTATCCTCCGATATTGCCGACCGGTCGGCACTTTTCTTGATAATATGATAGCAAGTTATCGATTAAGATACAAGACGGAAAACTTTTAAGAATGCCTTAAGATGTTATGCCCGACCGAAAAGGGGCTGTCTTGCCAAGACAGCCCCTTCTTTCAGCGCTTCTGCGCTCTTTTTTCTCTTTTTTCTTTTCTTTTGTTTTTGAAATTGTTGAGTTGCTTTTGGAAGACCGCAACGGCACCGGTGCCTCCCGCAAGAGCGAATACCCAGATGAGGGTGGTCAGTCCGTTCTCCCTGAATGCCGCCCAGTCTCTGTTAACGGCACTCTCGATAGTGTAGTAGAAGTCCCGTCCGGGGACAAGGGGAACGAATGCGGGGATCCTAAAGAGGATGGCGGGAGCCTTTCCTATCATCGCCACTATCTCGGAATAGAAGGAGGCAAACGCCCCTGCGGCGAAGACTGAGAAGAAGATCTCGATCCCCGATGCATCGAGAAGCAGGTAGAGCGCCCATGACAGCATTCCTCCAAGTGCCGCAGGTATCAGGTGGCGGCCTTTGAGTGAGAAAAGCAGGGCAAAGCCGAGAGATCCTACCCCGGCGGCGACAGTTTGAATGATGGGATTCAAAGTATCACCTCCGTTAAATAAGCGGCGAGTACGTAGCCTACGACGATGGCACCCGCCCAAAGCACGGACTCTATGAGGTGGAGTATTCCGGACATGGTGTCCCCTACCAGCATATCTCTGACGGAGTTGGTTATCGCAACTCCTGGAATAAGGAGCATGAGCGCTCCGGAAAAAGCCTTGGGGCAGTCAAATATCGGAAAAAAATGAGATGACACGGTGAGGAATATTCCGAGAATGAAGGCGGCAGAAAAATTGAAAATGATGGTGTTCTTGAGGTAAGGTGCCACTTTGTGGGATAAAAAGGCGATGATAAGTGCCGCCACCGCCGCCGCAACGCATTCCGCAAAGCCCCCACCGAAAAACACGGCAAAGGCGACTGCTGCAATTATGTTGCCGGCATACTTAGTCAGTGTGCGGGGCTTCAAGGCGAGTATCGACTCTATCTTTGCATGGAGTTCGCTGTCGGAAATGGGGGAGATGCAGAATTCACGGCTGAGAGCGTTGAGCTTTTCTATCACGTCAAAGTTCACCGAGGCGGAGTGGTTGATCCTTCTCGTTTGGGTGATCTCGGAGCCGTCCGGATAACGTATGGTGGCAACTATGTCGGATGTGATGACGAAGACGTTGATGCTCTCGGCACCTGCCGCCTTGCCCATTCTGATAAGGGTGTCCTCCACACGGTTGACCTCGGCCCCGTTCATAAGAAGAGCCTCTCCCAGATTGATCAGTTCTCTGAGAGTGTTGTCCTGGGTCGTGCTTGCGTTCATTTCGTACCGTCCGATAGTCAAATTTACAATGGTATTCTAACATAGCGGCAGAAAAGTGTCAATGTAAAAAATGAACAAGGAATCGGGGTGCTTCGGTGCAGTTGAAACAAAAATCAACAACTTTTCAAAAATACTTGATTTCGACACGGCAGAGTGTTATAATAAGGTGAAAAAAGAACAGGTCTTCAGGGCAGGGTGAGATTCCCGATCGGCGGTAAAGTCCGCAAGCGCTCGGCGCAGAACCGGTGTGATTCCGGTACCGACTGTAAAGTCAGGATGAAAGAAGACGGGTATTCCCGCAATTTTCCCGAAAGGCTCTGTCCTTTCGGTTTTGTTTTTGCGAGGTGTCGATATGAAAAAAACAGAAAAAGTCCCCGTGACTTCTCAAAAAAATAAGCTCAGGCGGATCGCCGCTCTCGGAATGCTGACGGCTCTGTCATTTGCAGCTGTTCTTTTGGGGAAATTGGTACCGCCGATAATGCCGGCGGCTCCGTTCCTTTCCTATGAGCCGAAGGACGTCATCATTACTGTCGGCGGAATGCTGTTTGGGCCGATCGAAGCCTTCGGAGTGACTTTGGCGGTGTCAATTATCGAAATGGTGACGGTGAGCGGAACGGGCCCTGTCGGGATGCTCATGAATCTCATTTCATCCTGTGCCTTCGCTTGCACCGCATCGGTGATCTACAAGAAGAACAGAAAGCTGTCCGGAGCTGTCCTCGGGCTTATTTCGGGAGTAGCCGTCATGTCCGTTGTTATGGTGCTTTGGAATTACCTTATCACGCCTCTTTACATGGGTGTTGAACGGACAGTGATAAAAGCCATGCTCCTTTCTGCGTTCCTTCCTTTCAACTTGATAAAAGGAAGCGCCAACGCAGGACTTACCATGCTGCTTTACAAGCCCATCGTGACGGCACTCAGAGCGTCTCATTTTGCGAAAGAGAAGGAGTCGCCAAAAGGGAAGATCAACCCATTTGTCGTCGTGACCGCACTTTTCGTCATCGCCGCCTGTGTTCTTACGGTGCTTGCTTTGAATGATCTGATATGACGTCTTAGGGGGCTTTTACCGTTCTTTTACCTGAATTTAACCTGATACTTGTTGACATTCTTCATTTGCCATTGTACAATACTATTAGAATGAAAAGTGAAATAATAAGGAGAAGAAGATGGGAAACATTGATTTCAATGCAAAAAAAGGATTCATTTGCGACATGGACGGAGTCATCTATCACGGCAACATTATTTTGCCGGGAGTCTCCGAATTTATAAACTGGCTGAACGAGGAGGGGAAAGAGTACCTGTTTCTCACTAATAACAGCGGCTCTACCCCCAGAGAATTGAGACAGAAGCTTCAGCGGATGGGCCTTGACGTTACTGAGGACCACTTCTACACGAGTGCTTTGGCGACAGCGGCATTTCTAAGGGAGCAGGCGCCGGGGTGCTCGGTCTACGCCATCGGAGAGGCAGGGCTTCTCAATGCCCTTTATGAAGCGGGTTGCACCATGAATGACGTCAATCCCGACTACGTGGTGGTGGGAGAGGGAAGGACCTACTCTCTTGACTCCCTCACCAAGGCGGTCAATCTCGTTATGAACGGGGCAAAACTCATCGGAGCAAATTCCGATGTTTCGGGTCCCATCGAAGTGGGCATCGCACCTGCTTGCCGTGCTTTGGTATCCCCCATTGAAATGGCCACGGGAGTGCAGGCGTATTTTTGCGGAAAGCCCAATCCCCTCATGATGAGGACCGGACTTCGAATGTTGAACTGCCACTCGGCAGAGGCAGTTATCATCGGTGACAGAATGGACACCGACGTGATATCCGGACTTGAAAGCGGCGTTTCCACCGTACTGGTGCTGTCGGGAGTTTCCACCACGGATACCCTGCGCACCTACGCATACCGGCCTACGGTGGTCCTTGACGGAGTCGGAGACATCGTGAGACTTGCAAAGTCAAAATGACGTGCCCTTAGAGAACTGTTCTTCTAAGGAGTTCCTTTTTGTGAAGGGCACCGTCCGATAGCGGCGGTATCTCACTGAAACAGCCCTAATTAAAACAGAAACTGTCACCGGCGGAGCCCTTAGGGGCTTCGCTTTTTTCGGTACTCGACTTCGAAGCGGGAGCCTCAGGTTCAAGGATGCTTTGTTATCATCGATGACTTCAAAAAAATGCTTCGGCGGCATGGTCCCCTTTATTTGGGGGATCTTAAAATTAAGTCCTGCTGCCGTGGTTGTTGCCGTGATTGCCGCAACCGTACTCTCCGCTGTCACCGCAGTATCGTATGATCCTGCCGGTATCGATGTTATCACCGCCTCTTTTGTCGACGGCGTTGTCGCTTCCGTCATCGGCACTGCCACCGACACTACCGTTGTGCCGCCATCTCATTGCGTTCAATGTTGTCGCCGCAGTTTGCCGTCACCAATGTTATCGCTCTCTTCGCTGTTGACAACCTAACTGACCCCGTTGTTAACGCCACTGCTTTTGCCGCCGTCTCCGTTGCCGTCATCACCGTTCGTTACGGAGACTCCGTTACTGCCCTTGTGTCCCACAATAGTTTTTGAACGCCGGTTGCATCTCTGTGGGATGCGGCGTGAGAAAAGTAACAGAAAGTTATCATGATAATTTTCGAAAAAGGTCTTTACAAAGCGGATAAGGGGGAGTATAATGTGTTTTCAAATATCGAATATTATTATATTATACGGAGTTACGGGAGATATCCATGAATGTTTTGTATGCTCTGATCTCGGCCCTTGTAGGGGCGGCGCAGATATCCGGAACGGGATTTTTGATGACACGCTTCCTTCGTGCCGAGCGGAAGGTCGGACAGATACTTGCGGTGGCAGCCGCAAAGATCGCAGTTTACGCTGCGGCGATAGCGCTGGTCATCCTTTTTGCGGAGAGGAGCCTTCTTGTCTGCGGTATCGGATTCGGAGCCGGCATGTTTTTGGCGGCTCTTCTCATCGCCCTCTTATCCGAAAGGAAGTGAAAACGTGGGGCTCAAGGACATATTGAGGCTTTCTCTGTCGGCGGCGGTCTTCATTGCGCTTTTCGTGCTTCGGTTTTTATTGAAGCCAAAGACACCGAAGAAAGTCAAAAGGAAGAATACTTTGACCCTTGTGGGCATGGTGGCTTGCGGCTGGTATTTCGTCGGAAGCCTTCTGAATGCTCTTTCCGGCCGTGACGGGATATCCCTTGTGATCGAGGATATTGAGATGTTCTCCGACAGGGTGACCCTTTTCGGCTTTTCGTTTGCTCGCACCACCGTGGTCGCTTATGTTACGGTGGCAGTGATAGCGGTGCTTCTCATCCTCTTTAGGCTGATAGCGGTGCCGAAATTCACCGAGGAGCGCCCGAAGGGCATCCAGAATGTGGCAGAGACGGTGGTGGAGCTTGTGGACGGGTTCGTATCCTCTCAAACGTCGGTGGATCTCGGACGGGGGCTTTCCTCCTATATGTTGGCTGTGGCGGTCTATATGATCGGCTGTGCCCTGACGGAGGTGTTCGGTCAACGGGCTCCCACATCGGATCTTACTGTGACCTTCGCACTATCCCTTCTCACTTTCTTCCTCATCAATTACTACGGTATCAAAAAGAAGAAACTGTCGGGAAGGATAAAGAGTCTTGCATCCCCATCTCCCATGATGTTTCCGATGAAGATCGTGTCGGACGTGGCGGTTCCCGTGTCCCTTGCCTGTCGTCTTTTCGGCAATATGCTGGGAGGACTCATCGTAATGGACCTTCTCAAGGCATCCCTCGGAGGATATTCTGCGGGAGTTACCTCTGCGGCTGGACTTTTCTTCAATCTGTTTCATCCCGCAATACAAACTTATATTTTCATAGTGCTCTCTTTGACCTTCATCAATGAGGCGACGGAAGAGCCGGAAAATTGACACGCAAAAGCCTGCCATTCGGCAGTGATAATAAAAACAAGTTGATCCACAGAAAAAGGAGATAATTAACATGACATCCATCAGCGCATCACTCGCACTTATTCCGGCCCTGGGAGCGGCTATCTTCATGGGCATCGCAGTAAAAACGGCACTTGAATCCATCGCCCGTCAGCCCGAGGCCTCCGGTAAGATATCCTCAACTCTTCTTATCGGTCTTGCTCTCGTGGAATCCATTGCGATCTACTCTTTCGTTATCGCACTTATTCTCGCATCCAAGGCAGGTTGACGGCCTTTCGAAAGTATTTCGGTGAAAGGGGTACCCAATGAACATTCCCAGTCAGTTCCCACTTGATTTGGCACTCAATATCCTGAGTGTTCTGATCATGGTGGTGCTTGTCAGACTTCTTGCCTACAAGCCGGTGAGAAGTTTCCTTGACAAGAGAAAAGAAAAGATCGACAAGACCAAAGAAGAAGCCGAGCGTGCTCTTGAAAATGCGCACAGATCGGAGAAAGAATACGAAGCGGCTCTGGCTGATGCGGAGAGTGCGGCGGAAAAGCGTGCCGCCGAGGTGATAGCCGAGGCAAAGAAGAAAGCGGATGCTATCGTGGCCGAGGCAAACGAGCGTGCGGAGAAAGTGCTCTCGCTTGCCGAAGCGAAGATCAAAGCGGACAGAGAAGCGGCTCTTGAGGGGATCGAGAAGGAGACTGTCTCCCTCGCCCTTGAGATAGCCGAGAAGATCCTTGAAAGACGGGTCACAGACAGCGACACCATCAATATGGCACAGAAATTTTTCAAGGAATCTGCGGAAAGGAAAGGGTGATCCGATGGAAGAGATCATTCTGACTGTTTCGGACAAAATATCTAAGGAGACGGCATCAAGACTGGCAGAGGAATTTGCTAACCATTTCGGTGTTTCTTCGACAAAAGTAGAATATAAAAGCGGCTTAATTGGTGGCTTTACCGTGAAGGCAGACGGACTGTGCTACGACATGAGCGTTAAGACTCATCTCGAACGGCTGGCATCTGTCCTTGAGGGTGGAAAGGCGGATCATGAGTGCGATAAGTGACCACATCAGACGGCAGATCGACTCTTTCGATCTCAAACCGCAGGTCTTTTGCTACGGTACGGTAGCCCGCTCCGGAGACGGAGTAGTTTGGATAGACGGCATCAAAGGCAGAGTGTTCGGAGAGCTACTTGAATTTGATAACGGCGTTTTCGGAATGGTGATGGAACTTGAGGAGAACGGAGTAGGAGCGGTCCTTTTAGACCGTGACGATCACGTGGGTATCGGGGACACCGTCAAAGGCACCGATATCATCTGTGAGATCCCCGTGGACGAAAGCATTATCGGACGGATAGTCGATCCGGTGGGACGTCCCCTTGACGGGGCGGAATATGAGGGCTCGGTGATGATGCCCTGTGAGAGACCCGCTCCGGATCTCGTTTCAAGGCGGAACGTGGACACTCCTCTTGAGACCGGCATCGTAGCCATTGACAGTATGATCCCCATCGGACGGGGACAAAGAGAACTGATAATAGGAGACAGACAGACGGGAAAGACCACTATTGCGGTGGATACCGTCATCAACCAGAAGGGCAAGGACGTTATCTGCATCTACTGTGCCATCGGACAAAAGGCCTCCACCGTTGCCTCCGTTATCGAAAAAATGAAGAAGGCAGGAGCCTTCGACTATTCCGCCGTCATTGCCTCGACTGCCTCCGACAGCCCTGCAATGCAGTATCTGGCACCTTATTCGGCGGCTTCCGCGGCAGAATATTTTGCCGCAAAAGGAAAGGACGTTCTGGTAGTTTTTGACGATCTTTCAAAGCACGCCGTGGCGTACCGGACACTGTCTCTTTTGCTCCACCGTTCGCCGGGACGTGAAGCCTACCCCAGTGACGTGTTCTATCTCCATTCAAGATTGCTTGAAAGGGCGGCTTGCCTCTCAGAGGAGAAGGGCGGAGGAAGCATCACCGCACTGCCCATCATAGAAACTATGGACGGAAATCTCTCCGCCTACATTCCCACTAACGTGATATCCATCACCGACGGTCAGATATTCTTAGAGTCGGAACTGTTCCACAACGGTATCAGACCTGCCGTCAACACCGGTCTTTCCGTTTCGAGGGTGGGACGGGCGGCACAGCCTCCCGCAATGAGAAAAGTGTCGAACACCCTTCGTATCGATCTTGCCAAATACCGTGAGATGTCGGTGTTTGCGAGATTCGGCGCGGATCTTGACCCCGCCACTAAAAAGATGTTGGAAAACGGAGAAAAACTCACCCGTCTCTTCGTTCAGAAGAGCGGCAGGACCTACTCCCTTTCGGAAATGGTAGCGCTTTTGATCTCCTACAGAGAGGGGCTCTTTGAAGAACTCTCGGTAAGGAAGCTCTCCGACAGCATCGAAGGGCTACTCGCTTCTCTTTCCGCCGGGATACCGGACATAATGATGAAGATCGACCGGACCGGTGACTTTGACGAGGAAGACAAGGATGCCATAGTGGGCGCCGTCTCGGATCATTTTACCGCCGGTGCGGAAAAAAAGTAATGAAGTGAGCTTTGATACCGATCTTCCGAAGACTTATCGGCGGATTGGATGACTTTCATAAACCGAGAAAAAGGAGGAGCGGGATGAAAAACAGCAGTGAGCTTCGTCACAGCCTTGCCGCGGTCAAGCAGACGAGGCAGATAACCAACGCCATGTACCTCCTTTCGGTATCGGAGATGAGACGCTGTCTCTCCCACATCTCCTATGCGGCGGAGTACATGCAGACCCTCAGAGAGACCAAAAGAGAACTGCTTGCCATGAGCCGTGATTTTGACCACCCCTTCAAGCGCAGTTTTTCCAAGGGAGGAAGACGGGTCTTCATCATAATCGCCGCAGAAAAGGGTATGTGCGGCTCTTACAATGCCAACATCGCCGCTCTTGCAAAAGAGAAGATATTGGCGACGGAGGATCCCTACGTGGTGATCAAGGGAGGATACGTGAAGAATATGCTGGCGCCTGCCGGTATTTATCCGGATCAGGAGTGGAACTATCCCGGAAACTTCCCGAAGATCGAGTATGCGGAGGACGTGGCGGACAAACTGATAGAGCTCTATTTGACCGATGAGATCTGCGAGGTGGACATCATCTACACGAAGTATCTCAGCCAGATTGAGCAGGTGGCGAAGTGCTATCGGCTGCTGCCGCTTTCAAACGACTTCTTCAGTCCATCCAATGATGTTATGGACCATTCTATGATGGATTTTTACCCGTCGGCGGATAAGGTCTTTTTTGACCTGACGAGGCAGTTCATAAGAGGCTTCGTCTACTCGGCAATGTACCAGTCGTTTGTGAGTGAGCACGTGGCGAGGATGAACGCCATGAAAAGCGCCACCAATAATGCGGACGGTATGATCCGTGATATTTCATCGAAGCTCAATTCATTGAGACAGCTTGCCATAACCAACGAACTGATAGAGATAACCTCTGCCGCCGAAAACACGGCAGAGACAGGCGACAGTGCCGGGAGGATATCATGAAAAAAACGGTACGAGGACATATTGCCCGGGTATCGGGACCCGTCATAGACGTCAGATTTGCTCCGGGAGAAGAGCCGGACATACGAAGCCTCGTATTCACCGAAGATGCTTCATTTCACATGGAGGTCGCATCCCACGTGGCTCCGGGGCTGGTGCGATGCATAGCTCTTGAAGCCACGGAGGGAGTCAGATGCGACACGGACGTCATCTCCGACAATGAGGTCATCAAGGTTCCCGTGGGAGACGGTGTCACCGGACGTGTCATTGACGTTTTGGGCCGTCCCATCGACGGCAAGGGAGAGATAAGAGCGGATAAGTATCTCCCTATTCACCGAAAAGCCCCGGCATTTTCCGAGCAGCTTCCCGCAGTACAGATATTTGAGACCGGTATCAAGGTTATCGACCTTATGGTGCCCTATCCGAAGGGCGGTAAGATCGGCCTTTTCGGAGGCGCGGGAGTGGGTAAGACCGTTATGATAATGGAGCTTATCCACAACGTTGCGGAAAAACACGGAGGATACTCGGTATTTACCGGGGTGGGAGAGCGTTCCCGTGAGGGGGGTGAACTTATCAGAGATATGACGGAGAGCGGAGTCATTGACAAGGCGATCCTCGCCTTCGGACAGATGAACGAGCCCTCCGGAAGCAGGATGAGAGTCGCCCTTTCCGGTCTTACGGAAGCCGAGTACCTGAGAGACGAAAAGAACCAAGACGTTCTCCTCTTCATTGACAATATCTACCGTTACGTCCAGGCGGGCAACGAGGTCAGCTCTCAGCTCGGAAGGATGCCCAGCGCAGTGGGATACCAGCCCACTCTTGCAGGGGAACTGGGAGAACTTGAGGAGCGTATCGCCCTCACAAAGAACGGTTCCATAACCTCCATACAGGCAGTCTACGTGCCTGCCGACGACCTGACCGACCCGGCGCCTGCGACCATCTTCACTCACTTGGATGCCACCACCGTTCTTTCAAGGGAGATATCGGAACTCGGCATCTATCCCGCAGTGGATCCTCTTGCGTCCTCATCAAGACTTTTGGACCCCGCTCTTGTGGGTGAGACCCACTTCAGAGTGGCAAAGGCAGCGGAGGAGACGATACAGCATTATCACGACCTGATGGACATAATTGCCATCATGGGAATGGACGAATTGTCCCATGAGGACAAACAGCTTGTCTACAGGGCGAGAAAACTCCAGAGTTTCATGAGCCAGCCCATGAGTGTCGCCAAGGCTTTCACGGGAGAGGAGGGACGCTACGTCCCCGTGGATGCCACGGTGGAGAGCGTTCGCCAGATAGTAGACGGGGAAGCGGATGACATCCCGGAGTCCGCATTCTTCATGGTGGGAGATATCGATGAGGCAAGAGAAAAGGCAAAGAGGCTGTGACGTCATTTGAAGACACCAAGACAGGAGGCAATATGGGAAAGCTCATCATCGACATAATGACTCCCGAGGAGAAGTTTCTCCACAGGGAAGAGGCGGACAGCATCAACTTCACCCTTGAGGGCGGTAAGTTCGAGATACTTCCCGGTCACGCCCCCATCACTCTTTGCACCGTGTCGGGATTGGTGGAATACTCCGTGAACGGCGAGAAAAGGGAGATCTACGCCACCGAGGGAGTGGCTAAGGTCAGCGGAGACCACGTCTACTTTTTTACAAGCAGATGTGCCGCTGCGGAAGAGCATCTTTCTCCGGACGAACTTCGCCATTTTGCCATGCTTGAAAAGGAGAAGGAGAGCATCATCCAGCACGAGGAGTCGAAGATCGCCATTGCGAGAGCATTGTCGGGACTCAGAAAAAAACAGAAAAAATACTGACTTAACGACCGACGGCCTTTGCCGTCGGTTTTTTTGTCCGTTTGTGCCGACACTTTACTTCTCACTCGGATACTCTTATTTTCCCTCCTGCCATCCGTCGGAGTCTATCTTGCTTCCGTCTTCGCCGATGACGGCGGCACGGCTTTTGCAATTTGAGAAAACTCCCCCTCGGTGGTTGCGGAACGTCGGATGCTTTGTCTTTGCCGACAATCTGCTTTGACAGACCTCCGCATAGCTCACCTGGGGTATCTTCGGGATTGATCCGGGTGGCAGAGCCAAAAGGCGCGTTTTTACAAAAATGAGGGGAGGAAACAGTTTCCGGTAGTGAAAATTAATGTAAAATAGTGCGATTCGTGTTGACTTTTGCGCCGCTCTGTGGTAATATCATATCGGAGTACTATAATATATTAGAACACGAAAGGCATCGCAATGTTCGGCGTTAATGTTACTGACTACGACAGAAAGGTCTGGGAAGAGGAACTTTCCGATTTTCTGCCGGACAAAATAATCGACTGTCACGTCCATCTTTACAAAGAGGAAATGCAGAGATGGGATTCAAAGGACAGAAAGGGTTGCGTCATGTGGCCCCATATAGTCGCCCCCGACCTTCAGGTGGAGGACATGATACAGTCCTACTCCCAGATGTTCCCCGGCAAAAAGGTGGGAGCGGTGGTCATGGGAATGCCATCCTGCAAGCTGGATGAGGTCAACCCCTACGCACTGTCCTGTGCGAAGCAGCACGGTCTTCCCGCGCTCTACTGCACCAATTGGGACAGCACCAAGGACGAGATAAGAGCCGCTCTTGATGCAGGTTTCTGCGGCATCAAGCCCTATCTCAACAATTCCCCCTCCTACATCCCGGCGGGAGAGGTCAGGATATTCGATTTCCTCACTCATGAGCACCTTGAACTGATGAACGAGGTGGGTGGCATCGTAATGCTCCACATCCCGCGCTCTCTCAGACTTCGTGATCCCATCAATCTCGCTCAGATGATGGAGATCGAGGAAAAATACCCGAATGCGAAGATAATAATAGCTCATATCGGCAGAGCGTACGCTCCCGAAGATATCGGAAACGCATTCGACATTTTGAAGAACACCGAGAATATGATGTTCGACTTCACCGCAAATGTGCTCACCGAGGCCATGGTGGCTTGCATCGAGGCAGTTGGTCCCCGCCGTCTCATGTTCGGCTCGGATATGCCGATCACGAAAATGAGAATGTACCGCATCGTCGAGAACGGAAGCTACGTCAACGTGGTCCCGAGAGGCGCCTACGGGGACGTTTCAAATGACCCTCATATGAGGGAGACGGATGAGACAGACATCACCACCTTCATGTACGAGGAGCTGAGAGGCTTCAAGAGATGTGCCGAGATACTGAAGCTCGGAAGGGATGAGGTATCCGACATAATGTACGGTAACGCATCGCGGCTCTTCGGATACGAACTTTGACGGAGGGAGACTTTGATATGAAAAAGATAAAGATCGGCTTTTTGCCGCTCTACATAAAACTTTATGATGACTGCGGCTTTGAGGTCCGTCCCAGAACGGAGCCCTTTTACGAAAAACTGGCGGCTCGCTTTGAGGAACTCGGCTTTGACGTTATTCGCAGTCCCTTCTGCAACGTGAAGGACGATTTCGAAAGGGAAGTCGCAAAATACGAGGCCGAGGGTGCCGACTGCATCGTCACGTGGCACGCAGCCTACTCTCCGTCCCTCGAATCCTACAAGGTGCTTTCGAAAACGGCCCTTCCCCTTGTGGTGCTTGATACCACCGAGGTCTACGATCTCAGCTCTCTCCAGGATCCGGGCGAGCTCAACTTCTGCCACGGTATCCACGGTGTGATGGACATGACCAATATGCTGAAGAGAGAGGGCAAAAAGTACGCTATCGCCGCAGGGCATTTCCCCACGAGCAACGTGGTGGAGCGTGCCGCAGGCCTCGTCAAGGCGGCGGTGGGAGCGGCAAGTCTCAAGGGTACCAAGGTAGGTACAGTAGGCGGAAGCTTCGACGGCATGGGAGATTTTCTTATCTCCGATAAAGAACTTGAGGAGACCTTCGGTGTCACCCCGGTCTATTCGGACGGCAAAGAATTGAAAGCCCTTTCGGATGCCGTTACCGATGAGGAGATTGATGCGGAGATCGCATTCGACTACGAGCACTACGTTCAGATAGGTGACATCAGTGAGGATGCTCACCGCAAGACCGCAAGGGATTGCATCGCTGTTCGCCACTGGATAGAAAAGCACGGTCTCTCCGCTTTCACGGTGAACTTCCGTGAGATCCGTCCGGAGAACGGACTTCGCATAATGCCCTTCATGGAGGCTTGCAAGGCCATGGCAAGAGGCATCGGTTACGCCGGGGAGGGCGATGTCCTCACCGCCGCAGTTACGGGTGCTCTTATGAGAGGCTTTGACGAGGCTACCTTCATTGAGATATTCTGCCCCGATTGGAAGAACGGTTCACTCCTTCTCAGCCACATGGGAGAGTACAATCCCGACCTGACGGCAGGCGAGGATGAGATGAAGGAGATACCCTTCATTTTCGGTGAGGCGGACGACCCGGTGGTAGGCTACGGATGTTACAAGGGAGGCAGTGCGCTCTTCCTCAACACCTTCAAAAACGAAAAGGGAACTTATTCCATGCTGATTTCCCCCGTTGAGATGCTCGACATCAGAGAGGACAACTTCATCGGCACGGTACGCGGTTGGATGAAGCCAACGATGCCTCTCGGAGCCTTCCTTGAGGGCATCAGCAATGCCGGCGTGACCCATCACTCCCACCTCATTTACGGTGCGAGCATAGAGGAGGCTAAGTTCTTTGCGGAGACGCTGGGACTTGAGCCTGTGATACTCAAGTAAAAAACAAGCGCGAGGCGCTTCAAATAAAATCATAATAAAAATTTTAATATGAGAGGTACATTATGAAAGCAAGACGCATCATAGCAATGCTGATCGTGGTTTGCCTGTGCATTCCCGCATTTGCCGCTTGTACTGACAACTCCACCGCTTTTACGCCGGGTGGAGAGAGCGCAAACGTGGACACGCAATTCCCCGCAGCTAACTACAACGGCGAAGACTTTGTTTTCCTTACGATGACCACCAACACCGGTTCATCCGCAGGAGGCGAGTATTATTGCGGTAACTGGGTCGCAGCAGAGGAGCTTACGGGCACCGCTACCAACGACGCAGTCTACTACAGAAACCTCGCTTGCCGTGACAAGTACAACGTCAACATTGTAGAAAAACGCCTTGAGAACTCCCAGGGTGCAGTTGAACAGCTCAACGAGTTCTACAGAGCCGGCGATGTCTCCTTTGACGTTATCTACAGCTGGGCTAACCGCCTCGGCGTCGGCGTTGTGGACAATCTCTACCACGATTTCAGAGACCTTGACGCGCAGGGCTACATCAAGCTCTCCGAGAGCTATTGGAACCCCACCGCTCTTGAGGATCTCACCATCGGCGGAAAGACCTACCTGGCAGTTAACGACATCACCATGAGCAAGCTCTCTTGGTCCAGCTGCCTGTTCTACAATCCCTCCATCGTCACCGACCTGGGCCTTGAGGATCCTCAGGATCTCGTTGAGGCTAACAATTGGACCATCGACAAGTTCATTAGCCTTGTTGAATCTGTCAGCATTGAAAAGGACGGCGACGGTCAGTTCACCAAGGAAGACCAGTACGGTATGATCACCGACGGCTCCGGCGACGGCCTCCTTCGCGGATGCGGCGTTACCGGTACCACCAAGGACGCTGACGGCAACTATGAGCTTGCTATCGGCGAGACCAAGGTCATCGATCTCATCACCAAAATCAGAAACACCTTCGATAACAAGAAGTACGTGTTCACCACCGAGGACATCAAAGCCAATGCAGACTTCGGCGGCCTTGACGAGTGGCAGTACACACGTTCTTACTTCGCAACCGGCCACAGCCTCTTCCTCTCCGGTACTCCCGAGATCACAAGAGAGCTGAAGGACATGGAGAACGGCTACGGCGTAGTACCGCTTCCGAAGTGCGATACCAACCAGGCTGAATACGTTTCCGGTATCGACTCCTGCGGCGGCGTGTTCGCTCTTCCCAACTCCATCCGTACCGATGCTGACCGCGGAAGCGCTTCCTATCAGCGTACCGGTTACATCCTTGATTACCTGGCATACAAGTCCAGTGCAGAAGGATCCACCAACGTTGTCTCCGCATACTACGACACAACTATCAAGTCTCAGCGTTCCACTATCGAGAGAAACAAGGATATGCTGGACATCGTCAGAAATACCGGCCGTTATGAGTGGACGGATATCTTCCATGTAGGTGAGAAGAAGGACTTCGACAGCAACGGCGTAATGGGTATTCTCGGCCAGATGTACAACAAGAAGGGCTCCATCAAGTCCACATACGACAGACAGAAGGAAAGACTCCAGAAGGCTGTTGACGAGACTTACAGCAAGATCGAGGCCCTCGCAGTCAACTGATAAGTCGGTTAAAATTGAGTTAATGGGCGGTGCTTCGGCACGTAAGTCCGATTTGACCTCCTTAAACTAATAGAATGAGCGGTATCGGCTTTTGATACCGCTCATTTTATTGAGGGCTGAGGGCTTTTGACGGAGGAGGGCGTTCTGCTTGAGAGTGCTTTTATCTGTGATGAGAGAAAGCTCCGATGAGACATGATAGCATGTCTTTTGACACGGGCGCCTTGCCTGTCCGTCCGTATCCCTCCACAGATCAGGCACGGAGAAGAAAGACGTGACGCATCCACTGACAAAGAAAAGCGAAGCCGGTGGCTTCGCTTTTCTGGTGATCTTTTATTACGGTCATTACGGCTGCGGAACACCGGTCTTTTTTCTTTCAAATCTCATCTGTGCGCCGAGAACGGCGATGAAAACGAGAGCGCAGCCCACGAGTTCCTTCGCCGTCAGTGTCTCGTGGAGAAGCAACCATCCGAACAGAGCGGCAAAAACGGATTCAAGGCTCATGATGAGGGTCGCGGCGGCAGGCTCGGTGTCTCTTTGACCGATGATCTGCAGCGTGTAGCCCACTCCGCAGGAGAGGAGACCTCCGTAGAGAATGGTGAGCTTTGCATCGAGAAGCTGTGATACTGTCGGATATTCAAAGATGAATACGAAGGGAAGAAGCAAGAGCCCCGCCGTCAAAAACTGAACGCAGGACATTATCACTCCGTCACAGCCCATGCCGTTGAATCTGTCGATGACCATGATATGAAATGAGAAGAACAGGGAAGAGGCGAGGACCAAAAGGTCTCCTCTTGAAATGCTGAAGTTCTCCTTGACACAGAGCAGATAGAATCCCACCGTTGCCATGGCAACGCAGATCCAGGTTATGACAGTGGTCTTTCTTCCGAAGAACATCCCGAACACCGGCACCAAAACTATGTAAAGGGCGGTGATGAACCCGGCTTTTCCCACGGTGGTCTCATTGATACCGTACTGTTGGAGCGTGCTGGCGGCGGCGAGGATAACTCCGCAGACCGCGCCTCCGATGACGGACAGCTTCATTTTCTTATTTTTCTTCGCTCTTGAAAAAGAACCGAAGAGGAACACCACCGGTATCAGGACGATGCCCCCTATCAGCGTTCTCACCCCGTTGTAGGTGAGGGGGCCGACGAATTCCATTCCGGCACTCTGCGCCACGAAGGCACTGCCCCATATGAGAGCCGTCAGAAGAAGGGTGAGACTGCCCCTCAGTTTTTTTGCGATGCTTTTTTGTTCCATCTTTCGGAGGTAACTCCTTGCTTTTTGAAATACTACCCTGTTATTTTACCACCTGCGGTGGGCGGTGTCAACCGAAGAAAAAGCGAGAGCGGAAGTTTTTTTCAAAAAACGCAACAACGTCGGATACGGATTGACAAAGCGGAGCTTTTCTGCTAAAATCGTCTTGTAACAATAACGGCTTCGACCGATATCGAAAGGACAGAAAAATGATCAAAAGAATTCTTTCAATGGTACTTATGATGGCACTTCCCATTACCGCTTTTGCCGCTTGCGGAAAGACGGACGGGGAGAGCAAGGATTCGGAAAACGTTAAGGCGGAGACTTTCGCTCCCGTCAAGGTGGCAATAGAAGTGAAGGACTTCGGCACCATGACCCTTGAGCTTTATCCGGACAAGGCGCCCATTACGGTGGAGAACTTCCTCGCCTACGTCAACGACGGCTTTTATAACGGCCTTACCTTTCACCGCATCTACAAGGGCTTCATGATCCAAGGCGGAGACCCCAAGGGTGACGGCACCGGAAACGGCAATCGTCCCGCCATCAAGGGTGAGTTCTCCTCAAACGGAGTTAACAACGATTTATCCCACAAGAGGGGCGTCATCTCCATGGCAAGGACCAACGTGAATGACTCCGCTACAAGTCAGTTCTTCATCTGTGATGCCGACTCCACGTTCCTTGACGGCAACTACGCAGCATTCGGAATGATGACTGACGGTTTTGACGTGCTGGATGCCATTGCATCTACTGCGGTCAAATCCAATCTCTACGGCGAGAAGTCCACTCCCATCAATCCTCCCGTAATCGAGCGCATCTACGTGGTAGAAGGCTGAGATGAAACGGAAAATATCGATAGATATCCTCGGAAAGGTCCTTGATAAAAGGACCTTTCATGGGATATCGGACAGTGGAAAAACGGTATTCACCGCAGAGGATGACTATTTTTCCTGCGAGATAACGCTTAAAGGAGCCACCGTATCGGGTGACGTCATATTCGGAAATACCTTTGAGCCCGGCGCGGGATCCGTGTCCTACATCGATGCCGATGACGGCAGAAAAGCACCCGAGATCAAAAGGGCGGAGTACACGGACATATCCGGCAGTGTGGAGATATTTGACCTGTATTCCGGTGAAACGGGAGACGTGACCGAGAAAGTCATCGCCTGCGGGGAGAACACCCACAGGATAGCCTCCCTGTTCGGCACGGAGGTCTTGAACGGTGACGACTTGAGGATCCAGTCTGCCGCAGCGGCGATGTTTCTTCTGTCCTCTCCGGAAAGCAGTACCTACCTTCGGGATGAGGACTACGTTGAGGCGGAAGAATTTTTGTCCCACTATGACGGAGATACGTCACGGGCGATAGGTGAGTACGCCGCATCCCGTCACGGCTCCGGTGAGATAGTATCGGCTGAAAAAATGAAAAAGATCCTCCGTCAAAGGCGGGAGCTTCTTGTGAGTATCTGCCGCGATCTGTCCCCGATATGCGCCTTTGCCAATGCGGATAGAGCGCCCTCGCCCTCCTATCCGGCAGAGGCGATGAAAACGGCGATCGCAGCCGCAGACAGAGCGGCCGAAAAGGCGGGTTTTTCGGGAAAATATCCGATGTACCGAAAGGAAGACGGAGAAGTGGTGTTCTCAGCCTCATACAGGCCGTTTTCGGCGGATAAAAGAAATTTTCGGTCGGATATTGGGATCAAGATGAAGACCGCAAAAAAGTGCTTTATCGGGCGTGAGAGAGCGAATGACACTTTGCCGCTTTTTATCTGCGAGAATATCATGGTGGGAGGAGATCCGGATGAGGAGATGGAGACCCTCTTTGATGTGATCGGTTCAATACTTGGAGGACGGGAGCCCGATAGAAAAAAACTGACTTCCGTTTGTGCCCCCGAAAATTTTGACCGTTCGGCAGATACCCTCCTTGCAGCCTTCGGCATCATCCTGTCAGTCTTCGGCATCCTCATGTCCCTCGGCGTTTTGCTTTTTACCGCAAGGACCGTCGGCTCAAAGATCTTTGCCTCGGTATCCCTTGCCGCCTTTGCCGCCCTCGGCGCGGCATCCGTCTACTTTGGCCCCTATCTCAAAAAGCACCCCAAATATCTTGTGAAAATACCGAAAAAAGAAAGGGACCGAAACAACTAATACCGACGGTCCCACCGCTTTTCACGGATTAAATGCCCCCGTAGCCTCGACTGAACAGGTCCGGTAAAAGCGGACAATAGAAAAAAGCCACCTCCTATGGTATAATAAAACCATAGGAGGAATTTTTATGGCAAGAGAATACAGACACATCAAAATGCATGAGAAAGAAATACTTGAATTAAAAGAACAAGGATTAACACAAAGAGAAATAGGAGAACAACTCGGATTTAGCAAAGAACAAATAAAAGAATTTTTCAAGCGGTATAGAAAAACTCAACGAAAACTTGAATCGGGAGTTCCGTTAAAGCACAGAGGTAGACCGAGAAAAGACGGAACCGGCTTGCCACCGTCAATACAACAATCAAGCAGGCTTACTCAATTGCAATATGAATTTGAAAGAAAAGAAAGACAAACAAAGCGGTTAGAAATGGAAAATGAACTGATGCGGGATTTTCTCTCGTTCACCGAAAGGAAGTGAGACCAAGCGTAAAATACAGAGTAATAAAGCATCATAAGGAGTGCAATGTGCAAGTTTTTCAATGTATCAAGAAGCGGATATTACGATTATTTAAGAAGAACGGAAATGCCTGAAAAAGACTTTCCACTTGCCGAGAAGATAAGAGAATGCCAGGATAAGTGTGGCAAAACCTATGGATATCGCCGAGTGCATATATGGCTGAAAAGACAAGGAATCAACTATAACCGAAAAACAGTGCTTAGAGTAATGCAGAAATACAATCTTTTATCAGTAGTGCGAAGAAAAAATATCGTAATTACGGAGATTATCTGCATAGATACAAAAATCTGTTGGATACCCTCTCAAAAAAGCACTTTATCTTGCCCAAAACTACGCTAATAAAAACTTTGACCCGCCTTTTTCAAAAAAAGTGCTTTTTTCCCTTGACATTCAAAATCACCTGTGCTATAATAATCAAGCTGTCAAAAGCATGGCGTCTGGGTGTGGCGCAGTTGGGAGCGCGCTACCTTGGGGTGGTAGAGGCCGCTGGTTCAAGTCCAGTCACTCAGACCATATCGAGTATTCATAAGGGATTTGACTTTATGAATACTCGATTTTTTATT
>CAZVQC010000007.1:0-82206 GCA_964629225.1 uncultured Ruminococcus sp. | reverse complement strand
GAGGCACCGGTCTGCAAAACCGCTATTCCCCGGTTCAAATCCGGGTGGCGCCTCCAAAGCCCCAAGAACCCTATGTTCTTGGGGCTTACTTATTACTTTCTCACCTTTCTCACTTTCCCCTTTTTCCCTCTTTACAGATCCGTTTTTTTCTGCTATAATTCACTGAGAAAAAGAAAGGAGAGATCGAATGCCAAAGGAATTTATTGCAGTGGTCGGGGCGACCGCATCGGGAAAATCAGCCGTTGCCATGTCCCTTGCACAAAAGCTGGACGGCGAGATCGTCTCCTTCGATTCCATGCAGATCTACCGTGGGATGGACGTCGGAACGGCAAAGCCCACAAAGGAGGATCGAGCGCTCGTCCGTCACCACCTTATCGATATCGTATCCCCGGATGAGGATTATTCCGCAGGGGATTTTTGCGTGGCGGCAAAAAGAGCGATCGACGATATCACGGCACGGAAAAAATGCCCCATACTTTGCGGTGGCACCTTTCTCTACCTTGACTCGCTGACCTCCTCCTACACCGAGAACGACAGCGAAAGAGACGATACTCTAAGAGAGGAGCTTGCAAGATTTGCAGCGGTCAACGGAAACGCCGCCCTCCATGGGATGCTTAGGGATATCGACCCCACCGCCGCCGACAGCATTCACGAAAATAATGTGAAGCGGGTCATCCGCGCAATTGAGATATTCAAGACCAGCGGGCGGACGAAGACCGAATGGGATACTCTGTCAAAAGAAATGACCCCTCCGTATGATGCTCATATCGGAGCGATAGGATACCGTGACCGGACCGTGCTTTACGACCGCATCGACAGACGGGTCGATGAAATGATGAGAGCGGGTCTTGCAACGGAAGCCGAAAGACTTTTTAAAGCGGGGCTCTTTGAAAAAGGAAAATGTGCCGCTCAAGCCATCGGATACAAAGAGTTCGCTCCGTACTTTGCGAAGGAGGCGACCCTTGACGAGACCTGCGACATGATAAAACAGTCCACGAGAAACTACGCAAAGAGACAGCTCACGTGGCTCAAAAGATACAAGGATGCCGTGACGGTATTCCCGGATGAAAATGCACCGAATCTTCTCTCCCCCGATGAGATAGCAGACCGCATTATCGAAGGTTTTGCTGAGAGGGGGATCCGACTTGGAGGAAAGCAGTGAAAAATGTCAGAATACTTGTCATAGACGGGCAGGGCGGCAGAATCGGTCAGAGGCTCTGCGCGGAACTCTCCGCCCTTGAAGGAGTCACCGTAACCGCAGTGGGCACTAACAGCGCCGCAACTCAAGCCATGTTGAAGTCCGGAGTATTCGGCGCCACAGGAGAGAACGCCATTGCGGTGAACTCTTCCCGCGCCGATATCATCGTAGGTCCCGTCGGTATCATCGCCGCCAACTCAATGCTGGGCGAGATAACGCCGAGGGCGGCTGAGGCAGTGGCATCAAGCGATGCCATAAGGATCCTTATCCCATCCGGAAAATGCGACACCCGCATCGCGGGATGCCGTGACGTATCCACCGGGGTACTGATAGAAAGCGCTGTGGAGATAGCGAAAGAGGAGATAAGACGGCTTCTTTCAGAGTGATGCCGCTTGACAAATGGAAAACGGCACGCTATAATAACAGTGGTGAGATGCCGAAGCACCGCCGTGCACAGAAGTGCCGATCCGAAATAACGTCCATAATGAGGTATTACGAAGATACCGTGGCTCAGAAGGGTCTCGGTATCTTTTTATTTTGAAAATGAAAGAAAAACTACTCAAAAAAACTATTTTATCCGGAATGATGCTGGCTCTTGCCCTCGTCCTTCCCTTCTTAACGGGGCAGGTCCCCGCTGTAGGCGGGATGCTCTGCCCGATGCACCTGCCGGTGCTCCTTGCGGGATTCATTTGCGGTCCTGTTTTCGGGGCAGTCACCGGCTTTGTATCTCCACTGCTCCGCTTCGCTTTGACGGGAATGCCCCCCATGTTTCCCACCGGAGCGTCCATGGCGTTTGAACTCGCCGCATACGGGCTTCTGTCCGGGCTGTTTTTTCGCCTCTTTCCGAAGAGGATTCCATTTTACTATTTGGAGCTTCTCCTTGCCATGATCGGCGGAAGAGCCGTTTGGGGATGCGCTCGCACGTTGATCGCCGCCGTGGGCAGCAGCGGCTTTTCGTTTTCGGCATTTCTAAGCGGTGCCATCGTAACGGCAATACCCGGAATAGCACTCCAGATAGCGCTGATCCCTCCGATAATTGCGGCGCTTAAAAAGCAGATACTCTCACTTGAAATGGGAAAATAAAAGTGGCAAAAAACGGGAGCCGATGCTCCCGTTTTCTTATTTTTTCTCAAAACCGAAAAATGCCTCTGCGTTGATACTGCCGTTCTCCCTGACGGATCTGAGGTAGTATCCGCCGTCACCCTCCTTGCAGAAGATCTCAAGCTTCTCGCCCAAGGGGGCCTCGGAACGGTAGAAGATATCCATCACCGCAAGCCGTCCCGACCGCTCCGGTATCGCTCCGTAGAACATGTCCCCGTAGCGGGTATTGTTCATGTGCATATTTTTATCAATGTCGGAATAAGAGACTGTCTTTTCTCCCACTTTTTCAAATTCCGAAGGAAAGGCAAGACGGCGCGGAAGCTCGATGTCAAGCGGCTCTGCCCTGCCGTAATCTTCTATAATGTCGGAAACTCTGCAGATCCGTTTTGTGGCGATGTCCACAAGCGCCCAATTTGAGCGTGCCGCCGCCACGGTCACTCCGTCCCTTGTCACCTCATAGCACCTTTCAAAGGTGGCGCCGTGGGTGGCAGACTGCCACGTGGAGGCCTCCACGGTCTCGTGAGAGTGAAGTTCCCCACTTATGTTGACTCTTATGCGGCTGATAATGAAGGCGTAGCCGCGATCAAAAAGTTCTTCATACGACAGCCCGTCATGCTCAAGGTGACAGTTGGCACTGTCCTGCATGTAGCGGAGCAGCCCGGTGGGCGTTATCACTTCACTGTAGTCAACGTCATGCACGTTGATCTTGTATTTTTCAAAGTACTTCATTTTGAACCTGTCGGGGGAGCCGAAAAGCTCCCCCGTTCTTCTTTCATATTATCGGTATTGACCGGCAGAGCCGTCACGCCCGTCCGATTGCCGTCGCTTTCCGCAACTTGCAGTGACACCACAGCGTATCCTGCCGAGGCGGATCAAAGAGTGTTTGCAGAGCCGAGCACGTTGTAGATCTTGTGAAGGACCATCTTCTTGACTTCTTCTCTGCCCACCTTAAGATATTCTCTGGGATCGAATGCATCGGGCTTTGCGTCAAGGACGCGGCGAACACCGGCCGTCATTGCAAGTCTGATGTCGGAGTCGATATTGATCTTGCAGACTGCAAGGGAAGCCGCACGGCGAAGAAGCTCTTCGGGAACTCCCTTTGCGCCGGAAAGGTCACCGCCGCAGGCATTGATCTCATCCACCAACTCGGGGATGACGGAGGATGCGCCGTGAAGCACGATGGGAAAGCCGGGGATACGTCTCATGATCTCCTCAAGGATGTCAAAGCGGAGTCTCGGTTCTCCCTTGAACTTGTATGCGCCGTGGCTGGTGCCGATGGCGATGGCGAGGGAGTCAACACCGGTCCTTGAAACGAATTCTTCCACCTCGTCGGGGTTAGTGTACATTGCGTCATCTGCGGACACATTAACGTCGTCCTCGATGCCGGAGAGCTTTCCAAGTTCACCCTCAACGACTACGCCTCTTTCGTGAGCGTAATCGACGACTCTCTTTGTCAGCTCTACGTTCTCGTCAAAGGAGTACTTGGATCCGTCGATCATAACAGAGGAGAAACCGCCGTCGATGCAGGACTTGCAGATCTCAAAGTCTGCGCCATGGTCCAGGTGAAGAGCAAAATCAACACCGGAGTCCTCTGCCGCCGCTCTCGCAAGCGCCATAAGGTAGGGGTGCTTTGCGTACTTGCGTGCCCCTGCGGATACCTGAAGGATCACCGGGCTCTTTGCCTCTGCTGCGGCCTCTGTGATAGCCTGGATGATCTCCATGTTGTTGATGTTAAATGCGCCGACTGCATAGCCGCCTTCATACGCTTTTTTGAACATCTCTGTAGTAGTTACGATTGCCATAATATCCTCCGTGCCCCAAGGCAGTTATTTTTACATCTCCATGATACTACATTCGGCGGCGAAAATCAACATTTCTTTCAACAAATTTGCCGAAATTAAGTTTTTTGGAATGTGTCGGGCTTGAAAAACACCCTCGGTTATGCTAAAATCAAAAAAACGAGAAAGGAGACGGATCATGCCGGGTTTCACCAAAAAAGCCATCAAAACGACCTTTATAAAGCTGCTGGGAGAGCGGCCGCTCAGCCAGATCACGGTGAAGGACATCGTAGAGACCTGCGGCATCAACCGCAATTCCTTCTACTACCATTTTAACGACATCCCCTCTCTCATTGACGAGATAATCAACGAGACCGTGGACTTCATTGCCAAAGAGTACCGTCCGTCAAGATCCATCAGACGGAGCATCGAGGTGACGGTGAACTTTTCCCTTGAACACAAAAAAGAAGTCCTCCATCTTTTCAACTCCTCAAGCAAAGGCGTTGTGGAGTGCTATCTCTCAAAGCTCCTTCACAGAGTAGCGTGTGAGCGAGTAGATCACCTCTGCCTTGATTCCGATATTTCCGATGCCGACAGATCTCTTATCGTCGGGATCTATGAAAACGAATGCTACGGTCTTCTCACAAACTGGTTCAGCGGCGGAATGTCCGGCGACGTAATGGCTCGCTTTGACAGACTCTTTGAGATCTGCAACGGGATGACAGAGGAAGCCGTCCGCCGCTGTGACAGAAAAAAGACTTGAAAAATTTGACCGTCTTCGAAGTAGGTCCAATTTGATGCCAAGGTAACTCACCGTGTTCCCCTATGCCTCAAAGTTCCCCGGAGCGCCGAAAAAGCCCGAAAGTAGTTTTTTGAGTCACGCACCTTTTTTCGAAAGTATCCCCCCGTGTCCCACCACGGTCACTCACAGGGCGACCGACCGATAACATTCTTAAAACGCCTGCGTGGAGTCCTCGGAAAAGCTCGAATAAAAACACAGTAAAAACGCATTTCGGAGCACTTTTTCAAAGGTGCTTTTGCAAAGGCGTTTTTTATTTTCCGAAAAGAAAAAAGTTTTTTGTTTTTTCGGTTGCAACGGGGATGAAGTTGTGATATAATCAATAAAATTATCCTGAAAAGGGGTCCCACATGAGTCAAGTCCAGATCCTTTTTGAAAACGAATACCTTGCGGTGGCGGTAAAACCCTGCGGAGTGCTTTCGGAGGATACCGAGGACGATTCATCAATGCCGGGAATACTGAGAGAAATGCTCGGTTGCGACGTTTTTCCCATCCACCGCCTTGACAGGGCAGTGGGAGGCACGATGCTTTTTGCCAAGAACCGCAAAGGAGCCGCCTATCTTTCGGATCTCGTTTCACAGGAGCTCATCAAGAAAGAATATCTTGCGGTCGTCAACGGAACACCCGACGAAACGGGAGAAATGACGGATCTGCTCTTTAAGGACTCGTCAAAAAACAAGAGCTTCGTTGTAAAAAGGATGCGCCGAGGGGTCAAGAGTGCTACTCTCCGCTTTGAACGCATGGCAAAAACGGACGGCATCTCTCTTGTGAAGGTCGAGCTTGTCACAGGGAGGAGCCACCAGATAAGAGTCCAGTTCGCATCGAGAGGAATGCCCCTCTTAGGCGACGGCAAATACGGAAGCAGGGACGGCAAGTGTCAGATCGCACTATGGTGCTTCAAGCTGACGTTTCCGGGCAGAGACGGAGAGACTTTCGTCTTCTCTTCACTGCCGGAGAAACAGTACCCCTGGGACCGATTCCGCATTTCGGATATTCTAAATAACAGTGACCGAAAGGAGCCCACATGACAGACGAAACGAAAAGAGCCATTGAAGGCGCCGTCAAAGGCATCAGGGAGAACTATGAGGCCTCGGAGATACTGATGCTCCGCGATGAAGGGGCACTTCCGGACAGAAACGTCATCATCGATATCCTCCGTGATCTTCGGGGAGTCCTCTTCCCCGGATATTTCGAGGGCAGATTCTCTGCCGATGCTGTGCCGGAATATTACATCGGGAACCGTCTCACGGAAATCTACAACAAGCTTGAACCCCAGGTAAAGCTTGCCCTTTCCTACAAAAGCGGAAGTGACCGAGACTGCACCGACACCGAACGGGCTGCAGAGTCCGTCTGCAACGGATTTTTCGAAAGACTTCCGATCCTTCAAAAGACGCTCTTAAAGGATGTGGAAGCGGGATTCAACGGAGACCCGGCTGCCAAAAGCCGCGAGGAGGTCATCTGTTCCTACCCCGGATTCTTCGCTATCTACGTCTACCGTGTCGCCCACGAACTCTATCGGATGAACGTGCCGTTCATTCCGAGAATAATGACCGAATACGCCCACGGGAAGACCGGTATCGACATCAATTCCGGAGCCGAAATAGGAGAGTATTTCTTCATCGACCACGGCACCGGCGTCGTAGTGGGAGAAACTACCGTGATCGGGGACAACGTGAAACTCTATCAGGGTGTCACCCTCGGTGCCCTTTCCACCAGAAGCGGGCAGAAGCTCTCCGGCAAGAAGCGTCATCCTACGGTGGAGAACGACGTCACTATCTACGCTAATGCTACTATCCTCGGCGGAGACACCGTTATCGGTGAAGGCTCTGTCATGGGAGGTAACACCTTCATTACCGAGTCCATCGGAAAGAATTTCAAAGTCAGCGCAAAATCGCAGGAGTTGGACATTCGCGAAGGAAAGAAAAAATGACCGAATAAAAGCTCCGAATACCGCGCAGTTCAAAGGCGGTTTTTCAAAGCATCGCCGCCAACCGCTCTTTTGAAGTTACGGACAGAACCGATGCCAAACCGCAAAACGGATACGATATCAAAACAAAAGCCGGATCCCGCCTGCATCGAACCGGATCCGGATCCTGCCATGAAGCCGAGACCGTGCTCTCCGTGCTTGAAGCAAGACCGGGACAGGTTCCGTTGCCCGTGACGTCTCGCATCCGAGCCGAAGATGCCAAAAAGCAGCGCAAAATACGTTAAAAAATCTCTTTTTCCGATAGGAAAACAGCAGTAAAAAATAATGAAAACAAGAAAAGGAGACACATCATGCCGTTTGTCTACAGCGAACCCTCGCACACCTTCAGTGAATACCTGCTCATCCCGGGCTACACATCCCCGGAATGCATTCCCGCCAACGTGGATCTTAAGACCCCTCTCGTAAAATTCAAAAAGGGCGAAGAACCTGCTCTCAGCCTCAACATCCCTATGGTCAGTGCCATCATGCAGTCCGTTTCCAACGACACCATGGCAATAGCACTGGCAAAGGAAGGCGGAGTATCATTCATTTACGGCTCTCAATCCATCGAAAGCGAAGCCGCAATGGTCCAAAGAGTCAAGAATTACAAAGCGGGATTTGTGGTCAGTGACTCCAATCTCACTCCCGATGACACCCTTGCGGACGTGCTCAGAGTAGTTGAAGAAAACGGTCACTCCACGATTGCCATAACCGACGACGGCACCGGAAGCGGAAAACTTCTCGGCATAGTTACCGGCCGTGACTACCGTGTCAGCAGAATGTCCACGGATCTCAAGGTCCGTGAGTTCATGACTCCCATCGAAAAGCTCATCACCGCTCCCGACACCACCACCCTAAAAGAAGCCAATGACATCATCTGGGATCACAAGTTGAACTCCCTCCCTCTCATAGACAGGGACGGCCACCTCAAATATCTCGTTTTCCGCAAGGACTACTCCCAGCACAAGGAAAACCCGGCAGAGCTTCTGGATGCAAACAAGAGGTACGTAGTCGGCGCCGGCATCAACACCCTTGACTACGAAAAGAGAGTCCCCGCACTTGTGGAAGCAGGAGCGGACGTGCTCTGCATCGACTCCTCCGAGGGTCACTCCTGCTGGCAGAAGCAGACCATCGATTTCATCAGAGAAAGATACGGTGACACCGTCAAAGTCGGCGCCGGAAACGTTGTTGACAGAGACGGCTTCCTCTTCCTTGCGGAAGCAGGTGCCGACTTTGTCAAGATCGGTATCGGCGGAGGCTCCATCTGCATCACCCGTGAGCAGAAGGGTATCGGCAGAGGTCAGGCTACAGCAGTCCTTGAGGTAGCGGCGGCAAGAGATGAGTACTTCGAAAAGACCGGTATCTACATTCCGATCTGCTCAGACGGCGGTATCGTCCACGACTATCACATGACACTTGCCCTGGCAATGGGTGCCGACTTCATCATGCTCGGCAGATACTTCGCAAGATTTGACGAAAGCCCCACCACAAAGCTCAACATCAACGGTACCTACGTGAAGGAGTATTGGGGCGAGGGTTCCAACCGCGCCCGCAACTGGCAGAGATATGATCTCGGCGGAAAGAGCAAGCTCTCCTTTGAGGAGGGTGTCGACTCCTACGTCACCTACGCCGGAAGCCTTCACGACAACGTTATGAAGAGCCTCTACAAGGTCAGATCCACCATGTGCAACTGCGGAGTGCTGACTATTCCCGAACTTCAAAAGAACGCAAAGATCACCCTCGTATCCGCCACAAGTATCGTCGAGGGCGGTTACCATGACGTCATGCTGAAGACTGCAAATAAGAGAGACTGACCGACAGAAAAAAGCAACAAAAGTGCCCGATGCATTTCCGCATCGGGCATTACTTTTCGCTCTTTAAGGATCAAACTTCAAGCTTGACATTTCTCACCGTAAGGCTCTTTCTCTTAACTCCCTTTTCATCCGGAACGAAAAAGTCCACGCAGGTGACGGGGACGGTATCGTACCCGGCGGGTAAGATCTCAAAATAAGCACAGGTGCCGTCGCTGAAACCGGGTCTCGGATCGCAGTGTGAGAAAAAAGTCATTATGCCGCCTATTTTTCAAAAAAGAACGCGCTGCCCTTGCCATTCGGATCTTTTTGTGTTACAATATTAAACAGAGAACGAAAAGATGCGAGGATGCTGATATAAAATGGATAACAGGACCGTATCGGCAGTAAGATGCCTCGGGTATTCCGAAAAAGAGATAGGAGACGCATTCGACCGACTTTTAGGGCCGATCGGAGGGCTTGACTTCGTAAGACCCGGCATGAGGATTGCCGTAAAAGTCAACCTCGTCTCCGCCATGAGACCGGAAAAAGCGGCAACTACCCATCCGGCGGTGGTGAGAGAGCTCTGCCGCAGGATAGCGGAGCGGGGTGCCACCGCAGTGATCGGAGACTCTCCGGGAGGTCCTTTCACCAAGACCCACATAAAAGCAGTCCTGTCCGCCACCGGGATGACCGGTCTTTCCGACGTTGCCGAGATGAACGAAGATCTTTCCGTCGGATACTGCGAAGGGTTTGAAGAAGCAAAAGTCCTTAAGGGCTTCGAATTCACCTCTTGGCTGAAGGATGCGGACGCAGTTATCAACGTGTGCAAGCTGAAGACCCACGGCATGATGTCCATGTCGGCGGCGGTGAAGAATCTTTTCGGGGCAGTCCCCGGAACAGTGAAGCCGGAGTATCACTACCGATTTCCGGATCCGACAGATTTCGCCAATATGCTGGTGGATCTCAACGAATTCATAAGACCCGTCCTCAGCATTGCGGATGCGATCACCGGAATGGAGGGCAACGGTCCGACCATGGGAAATCCCCGTGATATCGGAATACTGGCGGCATCGAGATCGCAATACGACCTTGACACCTTCCTTTTGAGCGTACTCGGACTTGACCCGTCGGCGGTACCCACCGTGGGGGCGGCGATAGATCGGGGGCTCGGAAGTCTGCCGGATGACGTCACCGTCGTGGGAGACGGAGCGAACACCGTCGTTCCCGATTTTGAAAACATCCGCACGGCGAAGGATATTGAAAGTTTCGGTGGGCTCGTGGGCATTTCGGGAAAACTATTCAAGAAGATCACCTTTTCCGCCTTGGCATCAAAGCCGAAAGTAAAAAAAGCGGAATGTGTCGGATGCGAAAAATGTGCGGATATCTGTCCCGCCCACGCAATAGATATGAAAAAGAAGAAGCCCGTTATCGACAGAAAGGCCTGCATACGCTGCTTCTGCTGCCAAGAATTCTGCCCGAAGGGGGCAATGAAGGTAAATAGGCCTCTTCCCGCAAGAGTCCTCGCAAAGAAAGCGACAAAAAGGTAACCGAGGAGCAAGAGTGCTCCCTATTATAAAAATTCAAAGCATTGTGAAGGAGAAAACACTATGGCTGAAAACAGATACGTCGGTGAATACCCGGCAATCGGCATCCGTCCAACCATCGACGGCAGACGCGGAGCCCTCAAGGTTCGCGAATCCCTCGAAGAGCAGACGATGAACATGGCAAAGAGCGCAGCGGAACTTTTCAGAAAGAATCTCCGCTATTCCAACGGCGAGCCCGTGAGAGTAGTTATCGCAGATACTACCATCGGTCGAGTCGGTGAGACTGCAGCTTGCGCCGAGAAATTCAAAAGAGAGGGCGTTGCCATCACACTGACAGTCACTCCCTGCTGGTGCTACGGCGCGGAAACAATGGATATGGATCCTCAGACTATCAAAGCCGTCTGGGGTTTCAACGGCACCGAGCGCCCCGGCGCCGTCTACCTTGCCAGCGTACTCGCTACCCACGCACAGAAGGGACTTCCCGCATTCGGCATCTACGGACATGACGTTCAGCCCGCAGACGCAACAGAGATCCCCGATGACGTGAAAGAAAAGCTGCTCCGCTTCGGCCGTGCCGCAGTTGCAGCCGCTACCATGAGAGGAAAATCATACCTTCAGATCGGTTCGATCTGCATGGGTATCGGCGGATCCATCATAGACCCGGAATTCATCGAGGATTATCTGGGCATGAGAGTTGAATCCGTGGACGAGGTAGAGATCATAAGAAGGATGACCGAGGGCATCTACGACCATGCAGAATACGAAAAGGCTCTCGCATGGACAAAGGCTCACTGCAAAGAAGGCTTTGACAAGAACCCCGAAGCTCTTCAGAAAACAAGAGCGGAAAAAGATGCCGACTGGGAATTCGTAGTAAAGATGATGGTCATCATAAAGGATCTTATGAACGGCAACAAGAACCTTCCAGAGGGCAACGAAGAGGAGGCTGTCGGACACAATGCCATCGCAGCCGGCTTCCAGGGTCAGCGTCAGTGGACAGACTTCTATCCCAACTGCGACTTTGCGGAATCCATGCTGAACACATCCTTTGACTGGAACGGCGCCCGTGAGCCCTATGTCCTCGCCACCGAAAACGACGTTCTCAACAGTCTCGGAATGCTCTTTATGAAGCTTCTCACCAACCGTCCTCAGATCTTCGCAGACGTGCGCACATACTGGAGCCCCGATGCTGTCTACAAGGCTACCGGCTACAAAGTGGAAGGAAAGGCCCTCGAATCCGACGGCTTCATCCACCTCATCAACTCCGGCGCCGCTTGCCTTGATGCCTCCGGAGAGGCTCTCGGAGAAAACGGCGAGCACGTTATGAAGGAATGGTGGAACGTCACCGAAGAGGATCAAAAGCGCATCCTTGACGCCACCACATGGAACTACGCTGACCTCGGATACTTCAGAGGCGGCGGATACTCCTCAAGATTCGCAACAAGAGCGGAAATGCCCGCTACGATGATAAGACTCAACCTGGTCAAGGGTCTCGGTCCCATGCTACAGATAGCAGAGGGCTGGACCATCAAGCTTCCCGAAGAGGTCAATGACATCCTTTGGAAGAGAACCGACTACACGTGGCCCTGCACCTGGTTCGCACCTCGCCTCACCGGCAAGGGTGCCTTCAAGAGCTCTTACGACCTGATGAACAACTGGGGCGCAAATCACGGCGCTATCAGCTACGGTCACATCGGCGCAGACCTCATCACTCTCTGCTCCATGCTCCGCATCCCCGTTGCTCTTCATAATGTACCCGAAGAGGACATCTTCCGTCCCGCATCATTCAACGCCTTCGGAATGGACAAAGAAGGCCAAGATTTCAGAGCCTGTGCCGCTTACGGTCCTCTCTACCGCAGCGTGAGATGATCTTCGAACAACAAAAAGCAACAGAATAACACCGTGACTGCCGTGTCGATGCCCAAAACACCGACACGGCAGCTTCTCACTTTCTAACATACGTTCTATTTGGAGTCAATAATGAAAAAGATACTGTCCGTTCTTCTCGCTCTTGCAGTGCTGATACCGACATTTGTCACTGTTCTGCCCACTTCTGCCGCCGAATACCTCGGCGAGCTTGAGTTCGGCGTCAACGGTCCCTTCGACCTTCCGAGTGGGGAAAATGCCCACACCTACGTTCCGAGCGAGACCGGCTATTACGAGATCTCCTCGGCATCCTACACCGACGGAACTATCCTTTTCGGTGCCATCGGAGAGGGCGATACCCTCTTAGACTACTCTTTTACCGGCATCGCATGCGGTGGTTTTCTGCTCAGAGTCCACCTGACTGCCGGAACCGAGTATCTGATTGCCGTCTCGGAGCTTGACGGTCTTGAATGCTCTTATGAGATCATTGTCAAAAAGAGCACTATCGAGTCCATCGTCATCACGGCGGACCCCTTCTCCTATTCTGCCTCGGATTTTGATGCAGACGGATTCTTCATCGGAAGCTACGAGGGGCTGGCGGTCAACATCACGTTCACCGAGGAGTCCGGTCTTTCTCCGCTCAATTACGTTTTCGATGCATCCGGTGTCGAATACATCGGGGAATACATGCTGATCGCATCGGGCATCGGAGAGCTGGATGAAAACGGAACGCTCAGCGTTCTGTTCTTCGCAAGTTTCATGGGTGAGATCGCAATGTCCACGGGAAATGCCGGAAAATATTCAAAAGTCACGATAGTATCTCCGCCTTATAAAGACACCTATGACCGCTACGCCGACTCGGTCATCTTCAACTTCTACGACGCTCAAGGTGCCAAACAAGAGGTCTTTTACTGTTACGAGCCGGATCTTTCCGGTCTTGTGGTCGACATAACGGCAAAGGACGGAACCGTCACAAGATATTACTATGACAGAGACTTTGAAGAGTTGGAAGAAATGGGGGTCTTTGCCGTTCTCGGCTCCATAGAAGTATCTCCGATGGATCCCGGAAAAGCGGAGGTCCGAGTCTGCTGCGGCAGTAAATATGACACATACGAGGTCACTGTCACCGATCCGGGATACGAAAGAAGCGAGATCGTCGAGCTTCCCGAAATAACTTCCTCTGTCAAAGAAGGCTACGGTTGCTTCAACGAGGACGGCAGTTTCTATTATTACACCGACATGACCGACGGTCTTGCGTTTGATATCTTCTATAGTGACGGCTCATCGGAGACGGTCTATGCCAACGATCCCAACGCCGCAGAGGATATCGTTCTTATGGACGGTCAGCTTTTCGATCCTTGGGATGTCGGAGCGCACGAGGTCACGGTATTCTACAGGAATTATCCCGTGGGAAGTTTCGATTTCACCGTTCTTGGCAAGGAGATCACTTCCCTCTCGTTCCTAAGCGAACCGATCGCACTTTGGTATCCGGAGGACGGAGACCTTATCGAGTTCAACGAGTCGGAGCTTTCCGTCAGAATAGAGTATTCTGACGGCACTTACGATGACGTTTGGAGCTATGAAGTGGAGATACCGATGGGATCGGCCCGCTATCTCTCATTCGATTTCAAATTCTCCGATGACGGTGAGAATCTCTTCTACGGCTTCGTTCGAAGAGGATATTTCGACTCGGAGCTGACGGATCCCCTTGCCATCTACGGAAAGTTCGAAAAGATCACAAATTCCATCACCTCCTTTGAGGTCACAAGCGAAGCCGAAAGCATCGTCTGCATTAGGGACGTGGGCTACGACCTTGAGGCCTCCGACTTCACCGGACTCTCGCTGAAAGCTGTGACCGGAGATGGAGCCGAGACGAAGTTCACGTCAGACAAAGCAAATCTTCCGAGCCTTATCAAGTTCGGTGACGGATACGTCGAGTACGCCACCGTTTTCTCCGAGACCACATTTGACTTTCTCTACCGAGGGATGCTTGCAAAGGCTTCCGTAACTGAGGTCAGAACGGTAGCCGACTACGTCACCGAAGCCGTCACGGACAGCACCGAAGTTACCGCCACCGTGGGGGAGGACCTTGCAGTCTACTCCTTCACCGCAACGCACGACGGTACTGTCGAAATCCGCGCCTCCGGAGAGACGTACGATGTTTTGCCCTGCATTTCCGTTTTTGACAAGGACGGATATCTTATCACCGAAAAAAGCGCAAACTGCTTTGATGAAACGGAAGCGGACGGCTCCGTAGTCACCTCCTTCCAAGTCAAAAGAGGCGATACTTATTATTTCATGCCGACCGACGAAAGTCTTCTGAACGGCGGAACCTCCAACGTCATCTTGAGGTTCGACATCACCGTTACCAAATGGAGCGGAGACATCGACGGAGACGGGATCATCTCCTCAAAGGACCTTCTCTCGATGAAAAAGTATCTGACTGACGGATATTCCGCCGAACAGATCCCAAAGCTGGACCTTGATGCGGCGGATACCGACGGAGACGGGATCGTTTCCGCAAGGGATCTTCTCAAATTGAAGAGGCTGCTGTTGGGTATCGACTGAGTCCGACCGATAATAATACCTCTTTCCCGCCGAGGAACGTTTCTTCGGCGGGATCCCTTGTTTTTGATAATTAAAACGAAAAAACATCGGATAATAAGAAAAAAATACTCCGTTCCGGATCTCACATTTGTGCAATTGATACATTGACATTTTTTTGTTTTCATGTCATAATGTTAGACACCGAACAGTTAGACTTCGAACAGATCCCGAAAAGGTCTTTGCAGGCGAAAGGATCGGAGCCTCAAGAAAACTGTCGGGTACTTAAAAAGGAGGGATCGCTATGATACCGGCCGATGAAATGAAAAAAAGACCGGCTGAGCCGAAAAACGAAATTAGGATCCTCTCAAAGGAGATCATGTGCATCTCCAACCTCTTACGCCGCAATGTGGAGGCATCCGGAATCAAGAAGACCGTCGACAAGGTGACCAATATGCATGGCTACATCATCGGATTTCTCTACCACAACCGGGATCGGGACATCTTCCAAAAGGACATCGAGGAGATGTTCTCCTACCGCCGCTCCACTGCATCGTCTGTCATGGGATTGATGGAGGAGAAGAACCTGATAGAGCGCGTCAGCGTCCCCTATGATGCAAGACTGAAAAAGATAGTTCTCACTCCGGAGGCACTGAAGCTTGCCGTCATGATAGACGACGACAGAGAAAGTCTTGAAAGGCGAATGTCAGACGGCGTTGCAAAAGAAGAACTTGAGAGCTTCTACACTGTCCTTGACAAGATAAAACACAATCTCGAAGGAAACGAAAAAACGAAGGAAGGTGGTAACCAATGATAAAAAAATTCAAGGAATGCATCGGTGAATACAAAGTACCGACTGTCCTGACCCCGATACTCATTATGTTCGAGGTCGCGGTGGAATGCATCATTCCCTTCATAACTGCAAATCTTGTGAATTCCATCAAGGCGGGCTGTTCACTGAAGGAACTGCTGACAGACGGGATAATTCTGGTAATTCTTGCTTTCGTAGCCCTCGGTTTCGGTGCGGCGGCAGGCGCGACCTGTGCAAAGGCCTCCTGTGGATTTGCAAAAAATCTCAGGCAGAGGCTCTTCTATCGGGTGCAGGACTACTCGTTTGAAAACATCGACAGATTCTCCACATCCAGCCTTGTTACGAGGCTGACGACGGATGTGACCAACGTCCAGATGTCATTCATGATGATAATAAGGACAGCTGTCCGCTCACCTCTCATGATGATCTTCGCACTGGTGATGGCATTTACCATGGGCGGAAAGATGGCGTTTATCTTCGTCGTTGTCGCTCCTATACTGGGCGTCTCCCTTTTCACGATATCGAGAAAATGCATGCCTCTTTTCAGGCGAGTGTTCAACAAATACGATGCTCTCAACAACTCGGTGCAAGAAAACGTCAAGGGAATGAGAGTCGTCAAGTCCTTCGTCCGTGAAGATTTCGAAAAGAAGAAATTCGCCGCAGCCTCCGACGACGTGAGACAGGACTTCACGAAGGCCGAAAAGATACTGGCACTCAACTCTCCCATCATGCAATTCTGCGTCTACTCCATCATGGTGTTCGTATCTTCCGTCGGCTCCTACGTCATCATAACGTCCAACGGGCTCGATTTCAACGTGGGACAGTATTCCGCACTGATCACCTACGGATTCCAGATCCTCATGAGCCTTATGATGCTGTCCATGATCTTTGTCATGATCACCATGTCCGCAGAATCCGCACGAAGGATCTGCGAGGTGCTCGACGAGGAGCCCACCATCGTATCCCCCGACGGTGCGATAAGGGAAGTTCCCGACGGAAGCATCGATTTTGACCGAGTTAACTTCAAATATTCCAAAAAAGCAAAGAGCTACGCTCTCTCAAACATCGATCTTCACATCCGCTCCGGGGAGACCGTCGGCATCATCGGCGGTACCGGATGCGGAAAGTCCTCTCTTATTCAGCTCATATCCAGGATCTACGACGTGACCGAGGGATCGGTCAAGGTCGGCGGACACGACGTGAGAGACTACGACGTGGAGGTCTTGAGGGACAATGTGGCAGTGGTGCTTCAAAAGAACATCCTCTTTTCGGGAACCATCAAGGACAACCTGCGCTGGGGCAACGCGGATGCTACGGACGAGGAGATGAAGCGTGTCTGCAGGCTGGCCTGCGCCGACGAGTTCATTGAAAGATTCCCCGACGGCTACGACACTTACATCGAGCAGGGCGGCGCCAACGTCTCGGGCGGACAGAAGCAGCGCCTCTGCATCGCAAGAGCGCTCCTCAAAAAGCCGAAGATCCTCATCATGGATGACTCCACCAGTGCCGTTGACACAAGGACGGACGCCATTATCCGAAACGCCATGAGAAACGAGATACCCGAGGTTACGAAGCTCATTATCGCCCAGAGGATATCCTCTGTCCAAGATGCGGACAAGATCATCGTCCTTGAAAACGGTAAGATCAACGCGGTGGGAACTCACAGCGAACTGATCGATGGAAATCCCATCTACCGTGAGATCTACGAATCCCAGAACAAAGGAGGTGCCGATGATGAGTAACAAGCCGGTAAAAGGCCCCATGGGAAAATCTCCCAACATGGGCAAGACAAAACTCGGAGCCGAGGATAAAAAGACCCTTGGCAGAGTGCTCAAGCTGCTCTTCGAATTCTATCCGGGTAAGACCGTAGTGGTCATCATAGGGATCATCATAACTGCAATATCGTCGGCTCTCCCGGCACTGTTCAACAACAGGATAATCTCTCTGATCGAAGAGGGACTCAAGGTCGGTATCGACGGGGTGTGGAAGCAGATAACTGTCACCGTTCTCTGCCTTGTGGGAATGTATCTTATCAGCCTCACATCCATCTTCGTCTACAACCGCATTATGGCGACGGTAACTCAAGGCTTCTTAAGCAAGCTTAGGATCAGAATGTTCGAGGGAATGCAGGACCTTCCGATAAAATATTTCGACACCAATTCCCACGGCGACATCATGAGCTATTACACTAACGACGTTGACACTCTTCGCCAGCTGATCAGCCAGAGCCTGCCGAACCTTCTTTCATCGGCGCTGACTATCACGGTGGTGTTCATCATAATGCTCTCTTTCAGCTTTTGGCTGACCCTCGCCGTCATTCTCGGTATCATCGCCATGTTCGCAGTCACCGCAAAGATCGGCGGAAACAGCGCAAAATACTTCGTAAAACAGCAACAGGCTCTCGCCAAGACGGAGGGCTTCGTTGAGGAAATGATGAACGGGCAAAAAGTCGTCAAGGTGTTCTGCCATGAGGAAGCGGGAAAGCGTGACTTTGACAAGCTGAATGAGCAGCTCTACAGAGACTCGGAAGCCGCTAACCGCTTTGCCAACATCCTGATGCCGATACTCGGCAACATCGGTAACGTCCTCTATGCCGTCATCGCTCTGCTCGGAGGGCTTCTGATAGTTCTCAAAGCGCCCAACGTCTCTCTGTCGGGAGTCGGCGTGCTATCCATTGCGGCGGCAGTGCCGTTCCTCAATATGACCCGCCAGTTCTCCTCCAACATCTCCCAAGTATCTCAACAGCTCAACTCCATAGTAATGGCTATGGCGGGCGCTAAGAGAGTCTTCGGACTGATGGATGAAAAACCGGAAGAGGACAACGGATACGTTACCCTCGTCAACTCCGTTGAAAAGGACGGCGTCATAACAGAGACAGACAAGCGCACCGGAACGTGGGCATGGAAGCATCCCCACGAGGACGGGACCGTCACCTACACACCTCTTCGAGGCGACGTCAGAATGTTCGACGTGGACTTCGGCTACGTTCCCGAAAAGACGGTGCTCCACAACATCTCACTTTTCGCAGAGCCGGGACAAAAGGTGGCATTCGTGGGTGCGACCGGTGCGGGAAAGACCACAATCACCAACCTTATCAACCGCTTCTACGATATCGCAGACGGCAAGATCCGTTATGACGGCATCAATATCAACAAGATCAAAAAAGCCGACCTGCGCCGTTCCATGGGCATCGTCCTTCAGGACACGAACCTGTTTGCCGGAACGGTGATGGACAACATCCGCTACGGAAGACTCGATGCAACGGACGAGGAATGCATTGCAGCGGCAAAGCTTGCCAACGCCCACGACTTCATCGAGAGACTTCCCCAGGGATACGACACTCCCCTTTCCGGAAACGGCGCCAACCTTTCTCAAGGTCAACGCCAGCTTCTTTCCATCGCAAGGGCGGCAGTGGCGGATCCCCCGGTAATGATACTTGACGAGGCCACCTCTTCTATCGACACGAGGACTGAAGCCCTCGTTCAAAAGGGCATGGACAGCCTCATGAAAGGCAGAACGGTATTCGTCATCGCCCACAGGCTCTCAACAGTCCGTAATTCCAACGTTATCATGGTTCTTGAGGACGGGCGGATCATCGAACGAGGTAGTCACGAACAACTCATCGACCAAAAAGGCAAGTATTACCAGCTCTACACAGGTGCTTTTGAACTTGAATAACATTTCCAAAAAGCGGAGGCAACTCCGCTTTTTATTTCTTAGTACTTGAAAAGCTGCTCGGAATGTGGTATCCTATTACCGACGGCAGAGCAGTCGGTCAGGAGGGGATCAACGTGTCACAAATTCCGTTTTTTACGGTGCTCGCCCCCATGGCGGGCTACACGGACAGCCCCATGAGGCGGTTGTGCCAAAGCCTCGGTTGCACCTTTTCCGTCAGCGAGATGATCTCGGCAAAGGCAATGTGCTACGGGGATGCAAAGACCGGTGAGCTTGCAAGGATAACAGAAGGAGAGGGACCGGTATCTATCCAGCTTTTCGGACATGATCCGAAAGAGATGGCGGAATGCGCCGTCATGGTCGCAGAAGCCTCCTTTAACGGGGCCTCATTCCACCGCTCGCCGGTGGCCGTAGACATCAACATGGGGTGTCCGGTAAAAAAGATAGTTTCCTGCGGCGACGGCTCCGCTTTGATGAAAGATGTCCGTCTTGCCGCCGAAATAGTAAGAGCCACGTCACGTGCCCTTGAAGGATACGGACTGCCACTGACGGTGAAAATCCGTGCCGGGTGGAACAGCGACAGCATCAATGCACCGGAGTTTGCAAAGGCTCTTTGTGATGCGGGAGCGAGTGCTATTGCGGTCCACTGCCGCACACGGGAGCAAATGTACGGTCCGGGTGCCGATATCAGCGTGATAAAGCGGGTAAAAGACGCAGTTCCGAGTGGAGTGGCGGTAATAGGCAACGGTGACGTGAACTCCCCCGAAACAGCCCTTAAAATGCGTGATACGACGGGCTGTGACGGAGTCATGATCGGCAGGGCGGCACTGGGTGACCCATGGATCTTCAAAAAGATCCGGTGTGCTATGTCCAAAGAACCGTTCACTCCACCATCGGACGAAGAAAGAATAGACACGGCACTTTCACTTATCAAAGACATCATCGCTGAGAAGGGAGAAGAGCGTGGAATACGGGAGTCCAGAGGACGGGCTGCCCATTTTATCAAAGGAATGCGCCAGAGCGCAGTTACAAGAGACAGAATGAATCACGCCACCACCTATTCGGAGGCGGAAAAAATATTGCGGGAGATGCTTCGTCACCCCGCCATTAAGGAGACAACATCATGAAAAAAGTAATATCGACTCTTCTTGCGATCATCACAGTGGCAACGGTCGCTCTGCTTGCGACGTCCTGCGGTGAGAAAGACACCTCCGCTCCCGACGGAATGGTCAAAGCATCCGCCGAGAACATAGGTTACTCGTTCTACGTTCCGTCAAGCTGGAAGTGCGACGTGGCATCGGGTGCCACCACTGCCTACTACTCTTCAAGCGACGCCTCAAATGTCAGCGTTATGTCCTTCTCCGCCAAGAATACCGACTTTACGGCAGACAGTTGGTGGGACGGATTTCTTGAGGACTTCAACAGCACCTATTCCGAGTTTGAACTGATATCCACAGAGGAGACGGCTCTTGACTCGTCCGGGGCAAAAAAATACGTCTATACCGGGAAGCTGGGAGAGGTGACCTACAAATTCATGCAAGTCGTCACGGTAAAAAAAGAGTCCTTCAGCGCCCCTCAGATAATAATATTCACCTACACGTCGGTGCCGGACATCTTTGACTCTCACCTTGATGATGTCCAAAAGATGCTTGACAACTTCAAATTCAACTGACATACCATGATCTATTTTGACAACAGTGCCACAACCAAGCCCTGCGATGCGGCAATAGCTGCTGCGGAAAACGCCATGAGAACGGTGTGGGGAAATCCCTCATCCGCTCATGCCGCGGGAGGAGAGGCAAGACGGCTTCTTGAGAAATGCTCCCGAAGTGTCGCCTCGTCAATGGGGATAAGGCGACCGGGAATGGGACGACTCATCTTCCTTTCAAGCGGCACAGAAGCGAACAATCTGGCAATTAACGGCGTCATAAATGCCAAAGCAAGACCCGAAAAAAACGGACGGCGCGGAACTGTCGCTATCACCTCCGGTGAGCATGCTTCGGTGGAGTCAACTGCGGAGAATCTTGAAAAAAACGGCTTCAATGTTCTGAGGATTCCCACAGTCGGCGGAAAGCTCGATCTTGAATGGCTGAAGAAAAACGTCACAAAGGACGTTATAGTAGCCTCCGTGATGCTCGTCAACAACGAGACGGGAGCCGTCTACGATGTTAAAGGGGCGTCCGACATTATAAAAGCCGCATCCCCTGCGGCAGTTATTCATTCCGACTGTGTCCAAGCTTACATGAAGATCCCGATCGCACCGTCGCTTATCGGCGCGGACATGATCTCGGTCAGCGCTCACAAGATATTTTCACTGAAGGGCTCGGCGGCTCTCTTCCTGTCTGAAAGCGTCATTAAAGCGCGTAATATCTCCCCCGTCATCTTCGGAGGCGGTCAGGGGGATGGTCTCCACGGAGGAACGGAATCCGTTCCAGCCATCGCCGCTTTCGGCGCGGCGGCAGAGGAAGGGATGAGAGAATTTGATGACCGTGAAAAAAGGATCGGTGAGATATCAAGATACGCCGAGAAACGCCTCAATGAGACCGCCGGAGTGAGGCTCAATCTCCCCGAAAAGAGGATCCCCTCCATTCTCAGCATGACGATTGCCGGCATCAAAAGCGAGACTATGCTGAATTTCCTTTCCGCCGCAGGCATCTGCGTTTCCAAGAGCTCCGCCTGCTCGGCACGGTCGAGAAACTTAAGTCCCGCACTTCTGTCCTTCGGTCTCAGCGAGACCGACACGGACTCAACCCTGAGGCTCTCTTTTTCCCACCTGAACACCGAGAGCGAAGTGGATGCCTTCATAAAAGAGTTGACACGTGGGATATCCTCCCTTGCAAGGATCAAAAAGTAACAGAACGTAATCGGCTGACCCCCTTGACAAGGCACCCCAACATAGTATAGAATAGTATCGAAGAGGGTGCGTTGGGACACTGAGCCGATCGCTCCGCAGAAGCTGTTCCGAATCCCAAAAGTGACAGTTTTGAAGAGGAGCAAAGGCTTTGCAATCCAAAGAAGCATCAAAAAGCGCAAAGCCCCAAAAAACGGTAAAAATCAATTCAAACCGGCGGTTTCCAAAGACTTTAAAATAGTTTTCAAGGGACTGTCAAGAGGCGAGAACTTCCGCCCTTCGGATACCGCTGTAAAAAAGAAACGGAGAAACATAACATGGCAGACGAAAGATTCAATGACGAAGAGTATTTTGACACCGAGATCTACACACTCACAGACGAGGACGGAGTAGACGAAGATTACGAGCTCATCGGCAAGTACATGGAGAACGGCGTCACTTACAACGCCCTCATTCCCGCCGATGAATCAAAGCAGAACGGAGAATATGTCATTCTCCGCCGTGAAGTCGACGAAAACGGCGACGTCTTCCTTTCCACTATCGAGGACGATGAGGAATTCGACCGCATCGCAGACATCTTCGACGACAGCTTCAACGACGTGGATTACGACGAAGGAAAATAATTATTTTCGAAAATGAGGTATCCCCTCAAAAAAACAGCATATTATAACAGTGATATCTGCTGTGTTCGTGATAATGCGAGACCTAAGACCCACAATTGATAAAAGGGCTCCGAATTCCGAAAGCGGGTATGCAGACCTCCCGACGGCGCCTCTGCGTGACGCGCCTCCTCGGATGTTGGTAGCACAAAGCAACGGTGAGGATCCCGCCTTGCGAAAGCAGGGTTTTTACTTCTCGTATCACACGGCACAGCGGATATTAAAAGGTCGGGCAAAATGCTTTGCCCGACCTTTTAATTTTTTCACCCTTCCGTTTGCGCACTTTCATTCCGTGAACTGTTACGAGAGCTCCTTTAAGTGCTTTTCCGCGGAGGCTCTCTTGATGCAGAGGCAGAGTATCTCAAGGGCATCCTTAAGCTCCTTGTCATCCGGATAAGTGGGAGCAATGCGGATATTTCTGTCTCTCGGATCCCTTCCGTAGGGATACGTTGCTCCCGCAGGGGTCAAAGCGACTCCCGCTTTCATTGCAAGGCGGTAGACACGTCTTGCAAGGCCGTCCTCCACGTTGAGGCTGATAAAGTACCCGCCCTTGGGCTCGTTCCACGTAGCAATGCCGAGACCGCCAAGCTCCCGCCTGAAGGTGGAGGTCACGATATCGAACTTGGGCTTGATGATAGCGGCGTGCTTCTTCATGTGTTCTCTGATGCCCTCGGCATTTTTGAAGTATTTTACGTGCCGCATCTGGTTAATCTTATCGTATCCGATAGTCTGCGTGGCAAGTATCGGCTTGATGTGCTCAATGTTCTTCTCGCTGGCCGCCATGATGGCAACACCCGATCCGGGGAAGGTTATCTTGGACGTGGAGGCAAAATAGAATATGTTGTCCTCCGTGCCGTATTTTTCCGCCGCCTTGAAGATGTCGAGAAGCTCCACCTTCTCGTCCGTCAGCTCATGGACGGAGTAGGCATTGTCCCAGAATATCCTGAAGTCGTTAGCCGCCGGACGAAGAGCCGCAAACTGCTCTACCGTCTCGTCGGAATAGGTGATACCGTCGGGATTCGAGAACTTGGGAACGCACCAGATGCCTTTTACCGACGGGTCGGAGCAGGCGATATCGTAGACGGCGTTCATGTCGGGGCCGTCGGGAGTCATCGCCACGGGGATCATCTCGATGCCCAGCTTCTGACAGATGGCAAAATGCCTGTCGTAACCGGGGCTGGGACAGATGAATTTGATCCTTCCCTGTCTGCACCAAGGCTCAAATCCTCCTGCAACACCGAAGAGCATCGCTCTTACTATGGTGTCGAACATCACGTTGAGCGAAGAGTTGCCAAGCACCATGATCCTCTCTGCGGGGATGCCGAGAAGATCGGAAAAAAGTCTCTTGGTCTCCGGAAGCCCGTCAAGGATACCGTAGTTTCTGCAGTCAAGCCCGTTTTCGGCAAAGCAATCGTCCCTGTCGGAAACGACCGTCAGCATTTCGCTGGAAAGATCAAGCTGGGACTGTCCGGGCTTTCCTCTCGTTATGTCGAGATGGACTCCCCTTTCCTCCCATCTTTTAAGTTCCGCTTTCGTCTCGCTGTAGACAGCCTCAAGCTGCGCCTTCGTCATGTTTCTAAATTCAGTCATGCTCAAAACCTCCGGACTTGCATTTTTGAATAATTCCGAGTCGGAATTTGCAAAAAATCCCTCATTTCGGGAATTATTATAGCACATGCGAAAGAAAAATACAAGTGGTATCGAAAAATCTTTCAAAAATCTTTTTGACAGCCTTTTTTTCGAAAAGCGCGGATCTTTTTTGCTTGAAATCTTCCCCCGACTGTGCTATCATTGTTTCATACAGTACATTATATGCGAAGATCGAAAGGCGGCATTTCATGAGCAAGTGGAAAGAGAAACACGTTCTCTGCATAGGAGACAGCATCACGTCCGACGGACGTTGGCAAAAAAAATTCAGTGAGATCACCGGAGCCGAGGTCAAGACCCACGCCTACGGCGGCATCGGACTTGTGGATATGTTCATGGGACTTGGGGCAAGTGAGACTCCGGACGTCAAATACGATCCGAAGACCGGATGCTCCGGCGCGTTCCACCCTCTGTCCGAGGACGAGGTAAAATGGGCGGATCTCATCATCATCTTAGCGCCCTACAACGAGCGCCATGCGGAATACGGTAAAAGAGGAGATATGTTCCCGAAGGATGACACCCTCTACGGAAAATTCGATTTCGTCCTTGAGCATCTTTTCGGCATGATGAAGAAAACGGGAAATATCACCTGCCACATCATGCTTGCGGCTCCTCACTGCGTCGGTAGATACGATTGGGTGGACCGGGACGGATACGAAGATTTCCCAAGGGGAAGCGGCAGGAGCCTTGAGACCATGTCGGAGATCATCGAGGATATTGCGGCATATTTTAACCTCCCATTCTGCAACACCTGGAAGACCAGCGGCATCAACCGCTTTACCTGGGACTATTTCGCAAATTCCCCCACAGCGATAAGACCCGACTACGACCCGAACAAAAAATACGATGCCCCATATCCTCAATATGCGGATCAGGCGCATCTCAACGACCTTGGCTACGCAAGGCTGGGTGAATGCCTTGCATCCCGGGCGGAGCTTGCATAACTTTCAAACAGAAAACGGCGGACGTTAAAGTCCGCCGTTTTTCACTTCTCAGCGATTGAAATATTTTCCCTGAAAGCTGTCCCGTCTGAAAAGCTCTTTGTCGATCTCGTTTGCCACAACAGTCTTTTTAAGACTCCAAAGGGGCGCTGTAAGATCCTCCTTCACCCCGTCTCCGGTAACTCTGCCGATGACAGTTTCGGCAGGGATCACCTCAAGCTGATCACAGACGGCCAAAACGTACTCCTCAAGGGTCATGGGAACGTATTTTCCCATGTTGTACATTGCGGAAAGAGGGGTCCCTCTCAGCACGTGAAGCAGATGCAATTTTATCATATCGGGGCGAAGGGCTCCGACTTTTTTTGCGCTCTCCACCATGTCCCCGAGATCCTCTCCGGGAAGCCCGCTTATGAGGTGGACGGCGATCCTTATGTTGCCTCCCTGCGCTCTCAGCCTTTCGTATCCCTCAAGGAACTGACCGTAGGTGTGACCTCTGTTGATCAGAGCGGCTGTCTCGTCCTTCGCACTTTGAAGTCCCAGTTCCACCGTCAGCGGTATCTTTCTTGATACTTCTCCGAGCAGCTCCACCACCTCATCTTCAAGGCAATCCGCCCTTGTCGCAATGGAAAGCATCACGGCTCCCTCGAAGGAAGACACCTCCTCATAGATCCGTCTCAGCACCTCGATCGGGGCGTAAGTGTTGGTGTGAGCCTGAAGGTAGGGTATGAAAAGTCGGCAATCCCATTTCGCTTTCATCACCTCTGCTCCGGCAAGATACTGCTCCCGAAGGCTCTTTCCGTGGGATGATGAGGAGCCGTTCTTGCAGTAGATACAGCCGCCGGTAGAGGTCCTTCCGTCGATATTTGGGCAGGTGAACCCGGCATCAAGTGATATCTTGGCACATTTTTCACCGAAGGTCTTTCGAACGAAATAGTCGAAGGTGTGGTAGCGCTTGTTGGTGTCGGAATAGGGAAAGGGGTTGGTATTTCTCTGTGTTTCTTTTCTCATTTTTCACCTCAAAAAAATATCGACGGTGTCGCCGAGGGCGAGGGAGTAGACCAGCACTCGGCGGATCTCTTCTCCGTATATCGCCTCAAGTGCCCTTTTATAGTAGTTCAGCTGATCCCGATGGCGCTCAGACAACATCCTTCGGGCATCTTCAAGATCCATTCCTTCCGGGATCCTGTCGGTCTTGTAGTCCGCCAGTATCAACTCTCCCTTTCGGTCTCTCAGTATAATGTCGCAGACTCCCTGGACCGTGACGGTGTCTCCGTTTTTCTCGAACCGTTCCCTCAAGTATTCCGTGGAGGTCAGCTCCGCCGCAGGTATCGCCACGTTGAATCGGAATTCCCTCCGTATCTCGGAAGCATCAAGGATGTCAGAGAAGAATTCACTGTCCTTGAACATCCTCACTTCATCCATGTTGACAATGTCAGCCATCGTCCGATCGAGGAATCCCGCCGACACCAGCCTCTCAAGTTCTCCGTCTGGATCCTCGCATAGCTTTTTAAGATCGCAGAACTGAAGGAAGACGTGGGTCGCAGTTCCCGCAGCCGCCGGATCCACTGTGCGATCCTTCTGCATGAATGCCGGGACCGGAGCGTCGTTCCTCCTTCTGTTTCGGTGCCCGTCAAAAGCGTTTTTGATGTTTCCGATAGGTCTTTTCAAGCTCTCCGCCACAAGCCTCATTCCGCTTTCAAGTCCTCCGGTGAGTTCGTCATCGTCAAGGATATCCGGCTTCAGTTTTGATACCGTGAGCTTGGCGGGAATATTTGCGAGATACCCGAAGGGGTAGTCGAACGAGAAACGCTCTCTGTAGAGCTCATATAGGCCGTTTTCTTCGCATTTGGCATCTTCCGAGGTCCCTTGTGCCGACACCTCCGAAACGCTTGAATATGATGCCTCAATGACTGTGAAAAAGCTATCCTCTCCATTCTCTGTCGCTCCCATTGCCGCCGGCAGTATCCAGTCGGCAAAGCAGACGGCGTTACTTCCTATGTAACCGTCATAGAACCGCCAATCCTCCTTTGCTTTTTCAAGGGGATCCCCCTTCGCGGCGCAGGTGACTATCATTCTCTCCCTTGCACGGGTCAGGGCCACGTAAAGCACCCTCATCTCCTCAAAGACCGCACGGCGCCGCATCGACTCCTTTGCGGCATAGCGCATGGGCGTGTTGCAGGCGACAAGACCGCTCTCATCCTTGATCCTGAAAGCGAGCCCCATATCTCCCTCAAGCAATATCGGCTTTTTGAGTTCCTTGTCCGAAAACTTGACGTCGCATTCGCAAAGGAAGCAGACCGGAAACTCAAGTCCCTTCGATCTGTGGATGGTTATTATTCTCACCATGCCGTCGGATGAGATATCCGCGCTCTTTTTCTTTTCTTCCGCAAGCTCGCTTAGAAACGTTATGAAGCCGGAAAGTCCGGAAAAACTATTTTCCTCGAACCGTCTTGCGTACTCGTAGAGGATGGTGAGATTCTCTCTTATCCGCTGTCCGGACAGCACTCCGTCCCCGATACCGTCACGGAGCCACATAAGGGACAGGGACTGATAGAGAGATGACAGTATCCTGTCTGCTCCCATCCGCCTTGATTCAAATCGGTACGCTTCGATGAATCTCACAAAGTCGGAGCATCGCCCGGACAGTTCTCTGTCCTCCCCGTGCTCACAGTAATCAAGAACGCTGTGCCAAAGCGGACAGTCGCTACCGCTGCGTCGAATCTTCAGAAGATCGTCCACGGTGAAGCAGAATACCGGACTCTTCATAGTCCCCGCAAGGTAGATGTCCCTGAGCGGGTTGTCGATGGCGTTTAAAATGCTGAGTACAAGCAGAACTTCACTCTGCTCAAAGAATTCCAAGGTGGCAAGGTCGGACACCGGGATCCCGCGGCGCTTCAAGGCGGCGGCGAATTCTCCGGCATGGGTGGCATTTCTCAAAAGCACGGCAATGTCCGAGGGGGTGACGGGAGTGCCGTCGTCCTTTTTTTCCCTTGCAAGCATTCCCTCTATCCGATCCGCTACGTATTCGCACTCCGCTTCCCTTCCGGATATCCCCGCTTCCTTGTCCTCACCGACGATGCAGATCTCCGTCTTCTTCCCGTTGTCCTCACCGCCGTTTTTCGAACAAATGAGACGGTCTCCCGTTTCAAATGGGGTATCGGAGCCGTCAAACATTACCTCCGACACCAGATTCGCAAAATCAATAACGTTCTTTGACGAGCGAAAGTTCTCACGCATAAAGACCGTTACGCAGTCATTCTCACCACTGCCGTCTTTCCCGCTCTTCCATCTGTCGCGGTAGGAATTGAATACCGACGGGTCGGCACCTCTGAAAGCGTAGATGCTCTGTTTTACGTCACCTACCATAAAGCGGCTTTTACCGGTGCTTATGGCGGAGAATACCGCATCTTGGATGCCGTCGGTGTCCTGATACTCGTCAACAAAGATGCAATCGTATTTTTCGGACAGTTCAAGAGCCGCACGGGTGGGGCCTCCGTCCTCATTGCAGAATATCTTCTTTGCCATCAGTCCGAGATCATCGAAATCCACGATGCCCCGATCCCTTTTCTCCTTTGCAAGCCGATCGAAATAACATTCCATAACCTGAGCGATCTTGCGACTGATACGGCAGCTCTTTTCTATCACTAATTGAAGAACGGGAGCTTCCGCATCGAACACCTCTGCTCTCAGCTTTTTTATGGAATCCGAAAGGCGGTTTTTAAGATCGGAAAAGCAGAGGGCATCCTCCGTCTTGTATTTGAGGGATCCGAGTTTCGGTATCGGCTCATCGATCAGCTTTTTTAAAGTGGCGTAGGTGCCGCTCTTCGCCTCCCGTTTGAGGGCGGTGAGGTAAGAAGCAAAAAATTCAAAATTGTCGCCATAGGCCTTCATAACGTCCTCATCGGACTCAACAGCCTCCAAAAGCACCCCGAATGCAAAAAGATAGTGCTTTGCAAGTTCCCCTATTCGCTCCCTCAGAAAGATGCCGGGCGCGGAGTCGAGAAAGTCCTCCGCATTTTCAAGGTCAAAAGCTTCTCTTGCTATCTTTTCGGGAGAGACGCCTTTTCCTCTGAGAGTCTTGGCCAGTTCAAGAAGCACCGTGTCAAGCTTCGTCTCATCTTTTGAGGATGACAGGCAGTCCGCAAGTTCCTCAAAGTCCGAATCTGCCGTGTCAAAAAAGTCATCCACCACGTCTCGCATTACCTTCTTCTCAATGGCGCAGACAGCAGCAGTCTCCCCCACTCTCACGTCCGGAGGGAGCGACAAAAGCGGCGCATTGGCTCTCACGGAACGGTAGAAGAACGCCGATATGGTGTCGATCTCGGCGTTTTCAAGATCCACGAGCTGTTTCACAAGGTAGGGAGTCGAGCGGTCTCCGACCGCATCGGTCAATTTCTTTCTTATCCTGTCCCGCAGTTCTCCCGCTGCGGCCTTGGTGAAGGTGACGATGAGCATCCTTGAGATCGGGATCCCGTTTTTCTCATCCATGACAAGCCTCGTGACCCGCTCGGTCAATACCGCAGTCTTACCGCTTCCCGCTCCGGCGGAAAGAAGTATCCCGCATTTCTTGGAACCGATAACTTTCTCTTGAGTTCTTGTCCAACATACTTTGCCGTCACTCATCGCTCTCACCTCCCATTCCTTCAATGTGCCGACATATCGGCTTCATTTTACAGTATTCACAACTTCCGTTCCGTCCCGGCTCAGCCGGAATGCTTCTGCAGTCTCCGCCCTTGATGCTGTCCGCAATGGACACTACTATCGACTCTATCTCTCCCGACAGCACTCCAAAGCGTTCAAGTGTTGCGAAGGAAGTGGCACCCGCTTTGTACTTCGGAATGAACTTTCCGCTAAGACCGCTGTCCATTGCTCGAAGCACCTTCTCATCGTCAAGAAAGATACCGCTTCTGAGGACGTTTTTCTTGGCTACGTCCGTGCCGTACTCCGGACCGGTATAGCAGTCACTTTTTGCGCTGTCCGGCGGAGCGCTGAAATACATCGCCCCCGCAGGCAGAAGAGCCCTGCCGCCGGGTGCTATCCGCTCCCTAAAGTCCGCTTTTCCCGAGTTGCACAGAGCAAAAAGGTAGATAAGGAGCTGAAGATCCTTTCCCTTTTCTATCTTTTTAGGATCGAACTTCTTGGTACCGGTCTTGTAGTCCACCACTCTGACATAGACCGCATCCTCCGTCCTTAAGGTGTCAAGTCTGTCGATGACTCCGTAGAGAGTCACCGGTGTCCCGTCCTTTGTCTCGAATCTTGGTGGGGCGGGATTTCCCTCTTTTCCGTTAAAGGGCATCTCAAATGCAAACGGGAAGAATCCTGACTGTCTGAACTCTTCCGATATCAGATCGGTAAGCATCACCGCGCTGCGCTCAAGTCTTCCGAGAAGGAATCTCTGTCTCGGTGTGATGTTGGCAGAGCCCATGGAGTCCCTTGCGTAATCCTCCGTTATCTCGGATATCCTACGCCTCATCTCCTCACCTTCCGGAAGCTCGTCACGGCTCTTAACGGCGCCGAAGTAGACTTCGAGCACCTTATGAATGAAGTTTCCGCTGTCGGCGGCACTTACGTTCGCCCGCCTCTGCTCCTCAAGGCCCAAAACATAGTTCATATAAAATGCGAAACGGCAGGAAGAGAACTTGTCGATGCGGGACTGAGTAAGCGACATACCGCCGCCCCACAGTGCATCGGCGCATCCCTTGGAGACCCTGTCACCGTCGGCGCAAAGAGGACATTCCTGCTTTTTCGGAATATCGATATCTCCGTCCTCATCCGCAATGCGGCGAATAACACCGAGAGCGGCTCCTCCTTCAAGATAGGGAGCAAGAGCCTCAGCACTTCTTTTTGAAAACACCCCGTCCCTCTCGGCACCGTCGGAGAACTCTTCTTCGACGGTGCCGAAAAGCTTTTTTATCCTTCTAACCGCAACGGAAGGAAGCAATGTGTTCTCGCCGTCTGCACGGGGTACCGTCAGCGTAACGCTCTCGGACGAGCAGGATACCGTCCGCCAAAAGCGGAAAAGATCCTCATTCATGTCATCCGCATCCAAAAATCTGACGTCTACCTTCTCAAGAGCCTCTATGTCCGCATCGGAAAAGACTCCATGTCTTTCTCCGGATGCCGGGAACTCTCCCTCAACACATCCCACGGTGATAACGTGCTTTATCCCGTCAAGACGGACACCGGTGGCACTTCCCAGTGTCACCATATCGATCCCCGCAGGGATCGCACCGGTGTCGAACGTGGATGCTACTGCAAAGAACAGCCTTGCAAACCGGCAGGCATCAAGCCTCACGTCCCCCACCGTCTGCTCCATAACGTCGAAGACGGAAACGATGAGTTCAAACACCTTCTCCTCCATCGCGGCATCGGAATCTCGACCGGACAGGCGGAGAAGCTCGGCATCTCTCATGGAGGAGGAAAAGACATCCCACCCGTCAAAGACTTCATAAAGAGCACGGCAGATATCACGCACCGTCGCTGTACCGCCGTCAAATACCGCCGTGAGTTTTTTGAAGGCAGCGGCAAGCACCTCCCGTACTCTGTTTGCATCCCGAAGCTCAAGCTTGCTTCTTTCGGTCATTTTAGCGGTGTATCCAAGGGGATTCATGCTCCAACCGTCATCCGAAAGGAACGCCTTCTTGCCTCGGATGTTCCACGTGTCAACATACTCCTCAAAGGCGGCACTCTCACCGTCGTTCACGGGGCAAAGACCGGTCTTAAGGCAGGCTACGACATCCTCACGCCGATACCCCTTGCCGACGCAGTTGAGAAGACTGACCGCCAGTTTCACCTCCGGAGCGTTCTTAAGTCCGCTCCTTCTCGCCATGTGGTAGGGTATTCCGAGGGCATCAAGCTGCCTGTCGATTATCCCCCGCAGTCTGTCGATGTCCTTTGCCACCACCGCTATCTGCGAGTACCTTGTCCCTTCCGAAACGAATCTCTCTATCAAAGCACCCACCGCACGGGCTTCCTCATACCTGTCATAACAACCGATGATACGTATCCCATCCGAACTTCCCTCAAACGGCTTTGCGGAAAAGTCCCAAAGTGCCTCCGACAGGTACTTAAGATCCTCCCTTTCCGTGCGACGGTTGCCCTTGAGCCTCACTTCTTTAAGATCGCTTTTCGCAACTTGGCACCGGTACTTCACGTCCTCAAAAAACTTTTTCACGTGCTCAAAATGGACCGTATTAGCCTTTGGATCGAAGGTGAAAGTGATGAAGGTATCGTCGGCGCTCCTGAGAATGCAATACAGCACCTCAAGCTCCGCCGGAGTCAATGAGTAGAAGGAATCGATGAACACGGTACTGCCGACAAAAAAGTCGCTTCCGTGAAGCACCGCCGCCAACTCCTCAAGGGCGTCTCCCGGATCCTTTCCCTTAGTCTCACTGCAGATCGCGGAATACGCTCCGTATATCAGCGAGATATCCGAAAGCTTCTTTGCAAGTGCCCCTTCTTCCTCTCCCGACAGCCTTTTCGATGCCTCCGAAAGATCATTTGCACCGATGCGGTTCCGCTTCAGTTCATCCACCACGTCCAGCATAAGTGAAGCATACTTGTCCTCAAAGCCCCCGTCTCCGCCATAGACAGACAACTCCTGCGATACCGACAGAACCGCGCTCCACATGAGAAGAAGTCGCTTTCCCTTTGACGAAAAGTCGGAAGAGATCCCTCCAATGGTTCTAAAGACCTCGTTTGCAAGTCGCTTGAAACTGAGGACTTGAAGATACAGTGCGCTCACAGGGGGAAGCTCGGCGCAGATGCGCCTCTCCCAAATGACAGCCTCCTGCTCCGGAACGATGAGGAACATTCTTTTCTTCTTTTCAAGCTGCTCTCTTATTTTTTCGATAATGTAAGTGCCCTTTCCGCTGCCGGCACTTCCGGTAATAAGTTCAGTCATTTTCCCTCCGTTATCCCGTTATCTTCCCTGTTTTCACCGAGAATGTCAAAATTTCTTTTGATGACGTCTTTTTTTCTCCAAGAGAACGCGTAGCGTGAGTAAGTCTCACCGTCCATCACATCCACAGTTTCAAAGCCCTTCACATGGAGGACTGTCTCGGTAAAATAGCTGTTTATATCCCGATCTCCATCATCAAAAAGCGGGCAGACAAGGGCACATACGTCACAGCCCCAAGCATATCCGCTCTTTTTGATGATATCACATTCCGTGTCCGTTAAAACTCCCTTTTTCTGAGTAAGAGCCGACACGCAAAAGCTCTTATCCCCGCCGATGCATCCTGCCGGGCACGCCTTGGCACATTTTCCGCAGTGAAGGCATCCCGACGGCTCGAAAGTGCCGCATCCGATGCCCTCGCCCTCAAGTTCGGCGGAGGTAAGATCCGTCACCATCTCACCGATAAATACGAAGGACCCCTGACCTTTTGCAATGAAAAGCCCGTTGTCACCCATGACTCCAAGTCCCGCACGGCAGGCGGCATCCCTCTCGTCAATGGGAGATACGTCGGAAAAAATGCGAAATCTCCTGCCGGGATACTTCTTTGAAAAATAGGGCAGTATCCGCTCTTCAAGCCTCTTAAAAAAGATATGGTAGTCCGGTATCACCGCAAAAGAAGCAAACTTCGCCCCGACTCTCCTTTGAGCCGGATAGGGCACTATCAGCATCACGCAAAACAGTTCCCCTTCGAAAAAGTCCTTGAAATACCGCTCCCGAAGAACGGTGCAGGCAGAGAGAGGCAGTGCCCCATAAGCCGATATCTTTTCACTTTTGAAAATGTCCGAGAGCATCACGCCGCCTCCTATCCGTCTTTTATTTGATTTTATCATAAAAAACCAAGTTATTCAATAGCGCCCCGCCCCTCGGTAATAAAAAATCCTCTTGAAAATAGAATGTAATATCACGTTACTCTGCAAAGGTGGCCTAAAATGCTGAAAAAGATAATTATGGCGGTAATTCCGATACTGATCCTTCTGCTTCCCGGATGCACCCCGAAAAACGGCTCCTCCGTCCTCGATTATCAAAATGATATCTCAAGTGTCAAAGCCTCCTTTTCCTCCGCGGGAGAGAACTTTGAGATAGTTTTTTCAAAAGAAGCGAAAGATCTTGAATTGACCGCCCCGTCAACACTTTCGGGAACGGTCTTCACCAAGGGAGAACGGGGCTTCACCGTTTCAAACGGAGACGTGTCCCTTGAGATCGAAAAGAGCGTTTCCGCCGGGCTTGAGCCGATATTCTCCGCCTTTTCACTGACGGAGGAGTCCGTCTCCGACATATCGAAGGACGACAGCGGACGCACCGTCCTCACAATATCGCAGTACGGAGGCACTTATTACGTCATCTTGACCGACGGCACACCCACGGAACTCTCCTATAGCGGAGAGAGAAGCTTCACAATGTCCCATATCGAGATAGAATACCTTCAAAATACCGAATAAAAAACTTCTTCGGGGTTTGACAAGCTCAGTCTAATATGTTAGAGCAGTATTGTACTCTAACATATTAGAGAGGAGACAACGATGAGCCCCCTAAGATATTTGAAAGCGAATACCGCTTTTGCCTGATCCTGTGGGAGAACGAACCGGTCAAGAGCCGAGATCTCGTCGCACTGTGCCGCGAGAGGCTCGGATGGAGGTCCCCACCTACACCGTGATAAAAAGGCTCTTCGAAAGGGGAGTCCTAAAAAACGAGGATACCGTAGTGACCTCCCTTGTATCCAAGGACGAGGTCAGAGCGGCGCAGATAGATGAAATGGTGGAAAAGACCTTTGAGGGCTCCCTTCCCGCATTCGTCGCCGCCTTTTGCAACAGAAAAGATGTCAAATGAGGACCTGGACGAGCTTCAGCGCATGATCGACCGCTGCAGAAGGGAGAAAAGACAATGAGTGATATCTTCCTTAAGACCGTCAACATGAGCATATCCGCCGCATGGACGGTGCTCGCAGTACTCATAATGCGACTTCTCATAAAAAAGCGCCGAAATGGATCAACGTGCTGCTTTGGGGGATGGTGGCGTTAAGACTTCTTATGTTCGTCTCGCCAAAGAGCATATTCAGCCTCATTCCCAGCGCCGAGACGGTAAGTATCCCCCGAACGGGCGCGCCCTCAGTGACCTTAAGCACCGGCATACCGGCAGTCGACACCGTTTTGGATCCGTTGGTATCAAGTTCCCTTACCGCACCTCCGGAATACTCAGCAGACGCTCCGTTGCCGCCTGCCCCGTGGCATTCGGAGAAGTCGGTATCAAAAAGCGTGTGAAGTCGGTACTGAAGCAACATATCGCATTAAAAAAAGAAAAGCGGGAATAGAGCCGACTGCCTGCCGTGACACTTCGGGCAGGTGACGACCGGTGCAAAAGCAATCGAAAAGAGACTTGGAACAAAGAGTTCCAAGTCTCTTTTTCTTTGCCGATCGATGATGCCCGTTCTTGCCGGATACTTAGCCACGCAAAGTGGTTCTTGACCTCACGCCAAAGCGGATACCTCACCGGTATCCGCTTCATTTTTCTTCTCAATATTTCCGTTTGCCCGCCTTAGCTGTTTGCTTTTTATTTCAGCCAAGCGCTTTTCGGAGGAGTATAGAGTATCGCCTTCGGCAGTATTTCGGCTCTAAGCTCCTTTGCGGGAGTTATCTCCCCGTCTCTTGAAAATTCTCTTATCCCGGTGAGGGAGAAGTTCTTACACCGTCTGTATCTGACGAAATTTCTGAATTTAGCCGCCACCTTTCCGGTCTCTCTGTCGATGTGGGACCCGTTTTTATAGTCCGCCACAAGGGACACAAAGACGTTTCTCGGCACGTTTTTTACGATGATGGCATCCAGATACCCGTCTCCCGTATCCGCCGTGGGAGCCGCTCTGAACCCGCCTCCGTAATACTGACCGTTGGCAAGAGCGACCAAAAGGAGCTCATCCTCAATGGTTTCGTCATGATGCTCTCCGTTTTGATCCGGTACTCCCTCAAGAGTTACCTTGGAAAGAAAGCCCTCTTTTTTCACGAATGCGGTGGCAACTCCGGCTATGTAGGAAAAACTGCCGCCTATCCCCGGCACCTTACGGATCCTCTCCGCCTCGGATGCTGCGGTGCAGTCAAAGCCCATGTTGATCTCGTTGATAGCATATCTGCCGCCCACGCTGATAAGGTCGGTGGGGTAGATCCGCCCGAAAACGTTCTTCTCTTTGAAAAGATAGCGAAGCAGGTCGTTTCCGCTTCCCGCAGGCACTCCGGAAAACAGTGCAGTCTCCCCCGCACCCGCTTTCACGATACCTCCCGCCGCCTCGCTCATAGTACCGTCGCCTCCGTGGGCCACTATATGGCAATAAGGATCTTTTACCAGCATCTCGGATACGAAATCCTCGCAGTCACCCTCGCGCTTGGTGAGATAGAGCTCCTCACCGAGGGAAGTAACGGTATCCCTTGTCCTCCTGAATTTTCTTCCGCTGCCGGACATGGGATTGACTATGTGGATTATCCTTCTTTCGGATCTTTTGACCTTGGATCCCTTTTCAAGAGTCGCATTCATAACGAGCCCTCCTGTGATAGTTTGAGAACGTATTCAAGCATATCTCCCACTTCCGGAAATATCATCTTTGCGGCGGCCTTTGCCCCCGCCGTACCGTTCGGCACTGAAAAACCGAAATGCATCTTTAACATTGCGATGTCGTTGTCGTTGTCCCCCGCCGTGAATATCATGCCCTCTGACACTCCAAAGTGCTTTGCCATGCGAAGCACGGCGGTACCCTTGGTGACTCCGAAGGGTGGTATGTCAAGGCAGGTACCGTTGATCTGAGGAGATATCTTCTCACCGAACTTGTCAAGAAGCTCTCCCATGGCAGCCTCCAGCTCCTCCATCGTATTGTAGGCGGTGTTGACCTGGGAAAATGATCTGTGGCGCATAGCCTCTTTTACATCAGGAGAATCCGGCAGAAGGGGTCTTGACACGTCGATGCGATAGGCGTCCTTCCCGTCGGCATAACTGAGATAGCGGCATTTTTGATCGGATATGGTCATAAGAAGATCCGCAAGTATCCCGCCATCTCCCCTTTCCTCGAAAATGATGTTTCCCGCGCCGTCGGCGGCATATGCCCCGGTCATGCACATGAGAAAATCCAGATGATCTCCGATGGCTTCCGTTATTCCCGCAATATTGTTGACGTTGCGCCCGGTGATAACGCCGAAATAATTACCCCCATCACGAAACGCCTCTATCATCCTAACGGTCTTTTCGCTGATACCAGCGGAATATGAATTGAGAGTCCCGTCAAAATCCGTGGCAAACAGCATCTCACTACCCAAAACATATCCCTCCTTCATTCGGTCACAAAACCGACCGTATCCTTTCCGATCCAACGGGCAAGAAAAACAAAAGATCAAAAAAGCATTCTAAAAAGCTCTCCCGCTGTCAAAAGGAATAACGGCGCAAAAATTTCTACATTACTATTTTACCAAAGCCCGCACCGATTGTCAAGCACCTGACGGCGTGTCGGGTAAAGAGCGACGAAATTTCAATACGAGGGTTATTTCGGCCATTACATCATTGAAAATACCGAAGTGCGACCGAACCGTCGAATCAGTTCGGCGGACAAAAAACGAGGCTTGAACCCGAGTTTCAAGCCTCGTTTTTTCAGCCGATCATTGAAAGCACCCGTCAAAGGGGCTTCTTTTTGATCTTCGAGTACATTCGCGGGTATCCGGAAGGAGTCTTTGCCGTCTTTTTAAAGATGAGAAGACAACGTATGCTGCCGTCACTCAGGCGGTACTCCGCCTTTTCTTCAAGCTTTGCGCCGAGGATCCTCAAGGCGTTCTCCGCATTCTCAAGTTCCTCATCGGCGGCAGGGCCCTTCATGGCGATAAAATATCCGCCGGGTCTCACAAATGGAAGGCAAAGCTCCGACAGTATCGGAAGTGCCGCCACCGCCCGTGCCGTGGCGATATCAAAGCACTCCCGCTTTTCGGCGGCGTACTCCTCCCCTCTGGCACAGACTGCTGTTATCGGTATCTGCGCCGCTTTTGCGGTGTCCTTTATGAAGCCGCACTTTTTCTCGGTGGCATCCAGAGCCCAAACGGAGATGTTTTCGCAGGCTGCGGCAATGGGGAGGGATGGAAACCCGCCCCCGCTGCCAACGTCGATCAGAGAGGCTCTGTTGCCCCTTGTGAGACGTTTTACTGCGGCGGCTGCATGGAGGCAGTCCGCCATGTGCTTGACTGCCACTTCCTTTGGGTCGGTGATAGCCGTCAGATTGTATTTTTTTCCCTTGTCCGCCAGTTCCTCTGCGTGGACGAGCAGTTTCCTTGCCACGTCCTCACAAAGAACTCCGCATTCCGTCAAAAGGGCATCCTCCGAAAGGAGACGGTAAAAATCATCAAACATAGTACTCTCCGGTCAAAAAGGGGAGACTCTGCTCCCCTTTGATCAATTATTCTTCGCTCTCAAAACTTGCCGTATCTTCTACGGTGACGTTCCCTGTCGCAACGTTTTCACGGCGAGGCCTCTGGTTGTATCTTGAGCGGGGTCTTCTTTCGATCTTGTCCGCACCTTCGTAAGTCACTACGATCTTACGGTTCTCATCGGAGCCTACGGAGTGGGTGGAGACATTCTCAAAGCCCTGGATCTCGGAGTGAATGATCCTTCTCTCATAGGGGTTCATGGGCTCTAGCACCACGTTCCTCTTGTATTTCTGCGCCTTGATCGCCATTCTGCGCGCAAGCGCTCTGAGAGTTTCCTCTCTCTTCTTTCTGTAGTTTTCAATGTCAACTACGATCTTGACAAATTCCTTCTGCGTGTTTCCTCCGCGACGAAGTGCGCTGAGGTTGACAAGATACTGGATAGCGTCAAGGGTCTCACCGTGATGACCGATGAGGATGCCCGCACCGTCTCCGGAGATAACGAGTCTCGGATAGGTGGTTCCACCTTCGCCGGCAGTTTCGATACCGTCAAATGCGGCGGTGGCATCAACGCCCATGTTCTTGAGAAGGTTGTTTGCGAAATCAAGTGCGAAAGCCTTTTCCTCGTCTGTGACGACGATGACTCTCGGCTCTTTTACGGGCTGCTCGGTGGCCGGTCTATCGGCCTTTGCGGGAGCCTGCTTTGCGGGCTTCTCTTTTCTTTCGGGTCTTTCGGTATTTTCGACCTTTTCCGTCTTTTCGGGACGGGATTTTCTTTCGGGCTTTGCTTCCTTCTTTTTCTCGAAAGTCTCGCCGGAGCCGCCCTTATTGGTAGCGACCTTCATTGATTTTACGGAGGTGACAAGATCCGACAGATCGATCTCCTCTTCCTTATTAACGGTCACTCTGATCTTTGCGGGGGATGCGCCGATGCCGAGGAATCCTTTTTTCGGCATTTCAACGATATCATAGGAAACGTTTTCACCGCCATACTGCGCCGCAGCAAGAGCCATGGCCTCTTCGACGGTCTTCCCCGTTACGATAATTTCGTCATTCATTGCTGTTTGAAACCTTGCTTTCTTATTTCTTTTTCTTCTTGTAAGTTTTGTTTTTGTCGTCCTTGATGGGTGCCTCCACAGCAGAGCTGGGCACGGACTTTGGAACAGATGCGGAGGCATCGTCGTCCTCGTCATCGTATCTGGTCACTCTGCCGCCGTCATCGTAAGTGTCATCGTCATCGTCGTCGATGTGATGAAGGCTTCTGGGCCTTTCTCTGTTCGGATCAAGGGCACGTGCGTTCTTTTTCGCTCTGGAGGAGCCGTACATCTCCTTTTCAGCCGCCTTGTAGTCCTCTTCTGTGAAGTGAGGGATCGGTATCGCCTTCGACAGTACGATCTGCTGCACAAGAGACAAAAGGTTCCTGAATATCCAGTAGATGCCGAGAGCCGCCGCATACTGATACGCTATCCAACCGGAGAGCAGGGGCATTCCCGCGTACATGAACACCTTCATCACAAGGTTGTTGTTGGCATCTCCCGCATTGGGCGGCTGGTATGTGAACTTTTTCGTTATCATCTGGCTGATGATAAGGGCGACTATGGTGACTATCGGGATGAGGAGCATCCACCATCCGCCGTCCTTGGGAGCGATGGAAAGATCGATCTTGCCGCCGAACATCTTGAATACCGGGAGAGAGTCGAAATTGAAATTCTCGATGCCCTCGGTAATAGATGCCGCCTCTGCCGCTCCCATGTCACGGAGCTTGTTGATCGCCGTGATCTGAGGATATCCGGCTGTAGTGTCAACACCCAGCTCGGAAAGCTTTGTAAGGATAGTAGTGACGGAAGCTGTGCTCAATCCGCAAAGGTAGCGGAGTGGCTGTGTGATCACCCTGAACAGAGCGAAGAGTATCGGCATCTGGATGAGAAGCGGAAGACATCCGCCCATCATATTGTAATTCTCCCGCTGATACAGCTCCATCTGCTCCTGCTGCATCTTCTGCTGGGTCGCACGGTCTGTTCTTCCGGCGTATTTTTTTGTTATAGCCGCAAGTTTCGGAGCAAGCTTTGCCTGCTTAACGGAATTCTTCTGCTGTTTAATGGCGAAGGGGAGCAGAAGTATCTGCATCACCAATGCGAAAAGCAAAAGCGCCACCATGTAGTTGGGGCAGATCGCATGGCAGAGCTTGAGTATCCATGCGATGGGTATTCTGATTATATCAACAATACTTTCCATTATTCTTCCTTTTTAAGGTTGGTTTCTTCGAAGACGGACTTTTCGTCTTCCGTTATCTTTTCCGAGTCTCTCTTTTGCTTTTTTCTCCCACGCCTTTTCGGCACCGGATCGTACCCCCCTTTGCCGAAGGGATTGCAGCGCAATATCCGCCACAAAGTGAGAGCCGTGCCCACGACAAGTCCCCATTCCCGAAGCGCATCTATGGCGTAGGCGGAGCAGGTGGGAATAAAACGGCATGAAGGCGGTTTCAGGGGAGAGATGAACCTCTGATAGAGGCGGATAAGAAAGATGAGTGGGCGGCTAAGCATCTGCCACGCTCCCGCTTTCGACGGATCCTTCCGGACCCTCATTTGGGGGCTCCTTCAGACCGTTATCCGTCTTATTCAAAGTCTCGGAAAAAGAACGTTCTTCCGGAACTGTCAAAAGCATATCCAGCTTTGTGAGTGCGTACTGCAAGTCACGTAAAACGTCCTGCATTTTCGAAACAGTTGCCCTCTCACGCGCGGCAAGAACTATTATCCTGCCCTTTCTGACACCGTAAGCCCTGTCAAGCTGCCTATACGCTTCTCTTATGACACGCTTTGCACGGTTTCTCGCAACTGCGCCTCCGATCTTTTTCGAGGCTGAGATACCCACACGGTTGATGCTCTTTTTTTCCGGATTGGCATTCTTGAGCCTTTTTTCTGCACGGTCCCTCATGACGTAGACTGCCACGGTGTGGGTCACCTGCCGCCTTCCGCCTCGGTACGCCTTCGAAAAAAGGTGATTCTCTTTCAGTGAAATGTTTTCCATTCAAGACCTTGCCTTACAACAGTTTCACCGGGACGGGATCTGTCCCGATTTAGCATAAAACCCCCGACATCCTACGGAAGCGGAGGTTAGTCATCAGTAGAGACTGCAATAAGAAGGACCCCTACTCAGTGAGTAAGTCTGACTCTACCCTTTGCACGGCGTCTTTTAAGGACCTTTCTGCCGTCTGCTGTGCTCATTCTTTTTCTGAAGCCGTGTTCTTTGCTTCTCTGACGTTTTTTGGGCTGATATGTTCTAAGCATTATCGCACCTCCTTGATTGTATTCATGTTATTATTTTTTAGTTTAGCGGACACATTGTCCTTTTCGCATAGGCAATAGTTATTATAACTGTTAAAGGGCCTCTTTGTCAACACTTTTTGCGAAAGTTTTTTTGTGAAAGACAAAACTCTTTCCCGAAAACACGATATATTGTGGTCTCCTCCCGCAAAAACACAAGGGCATGGAAGAAAAAATATTATTTTGTTTCTTCGGATGGAGGTTTTTAGGATGTCATCCGCAGGTTGTCAAAAGGGGTTGGAACCTCGGTTTCGCCTTAACGGCTTTCCATATTCCCCGATTCGCCGCCTGTTTTCCCGTCACCGCCCCCTCGGTATCCCGCAAGGAAGGCAGACTTTTTTCAGCATCTTCAAAGATCAAAAATATTTTTTATCAAGAGTCCTCAGCCTCACAGCCTCCGCCACGTGGGAGGCATCGATATTCTCCCGTCCCTCAAGGTCGGCTATCGTCCTTGCCACTCTGAGGACACGGTCGTAGCCCCTTGCGGACATCCCCATGGAGTCAAAAGCCTTTTTGAGAACAGAGGCGGCCTTGGCATCAAGCTCGCAATACTTCCGTATCTCGCCGGTCTTCATTGCGGCGTTGCAGTTGACTCCGTCATCACGAAGCCTCTCCCTTGCCATCTGCCTTGCCTTCTCCACTCTCTTTCGGATCTCAGAAGAGGGCTCTGCTCTCTTTTTCTCGGAAAGCTCGTCAAATGCCAGCGCCGGCACCTCCACCTGGATATCTATCCTGTCAAGGAGGGGTCCGCTGATCTTTGCAAGGTAACGGTGGATATCCTCCTCCCGACAGGCGCACTCCTTCACCTTCGATCCGTAGTAACCGCATTTGCAGGGGTTCATGGCACAGACCAGCATAAAGGAGCTGGGGAAGGTCAGCCTTCCGGCGGTTCTCGTTATGGTGACCTTGCCGTCTTCGAGAGGCTGGCGGAGGCTCTCGGTCACGTTCTTGTTAAATTCCGGAAGCTCGTCAAGGAACAGCACTCCGTTGTGGGCAAGTGATATCTCACCCGCAGTCGGCACCCGTCCGCCGCCCACGAGGGCAGGAGCGCTCATGGTATGGTGGGGAGAGCGGAAGGGTCTCCCCTTCACAAGGGACGCTCCCTCCGGAAGCATTCCGGATGCGGAATGGATCTTAGTGGTCTCTAGCGCCTCGTCAAAGGTCATTGCGGGAAGAATGGAGGGTATCCGCTTTGCCAGCATGGATTTTCCCGATCCGGGAGGGCCGATCATAAGTACGTTGTGTCCTCCCGCAGCCGCTATCTCAAGAGCTCTTTTTACTCCGTCCTGACCCTTCACATCGGCAAAATCAAGTCCGGCATCGATGAAGGAGTCTCCTTCAAAAACGTGAGGGGTGGCAGGCTCTATCTCGTGCTTGTGATTGAGATGGGAGATGACCTCGGACAGAGTTCCCACCGGGTAGACCGCAACACCGCCGACTACCGCCGCCTCTGCCGCACAGTCCTGGGGAACGAAGACGCTCTTAAAGCCGTGATCTCTGGCGGCTATGGTCATATTGAGAACTCCCTTGACGGGTCTCACTCTGCCGGAAAAGGAAAGTTCTCCGAGAAACATCATGCTAGAAAGATCCATCTCCGGAATGACCTTCTTGCCTTGAAGTATCGCCACCGCAATGGCAAGGTCGAGGGATGAGCCCTCTTTTTTCATGTTGGCGGGAGCAAGATTGACCTTGATCTGAAGGTCGTGGGACTTTATCCCGGAATTGGCAATGCCGGTCTGGACTCTGTACTCGGCCTCCTTGACGGCAGCATCCGGAAGCCCTACGATATCAAACGCAGGCACTGCTCTCGTACAGTTGCATTCCACTGTCACGACGAAGCCGTCGATCCCGATCAGCCCCGCTCCGTAAGACGTTGTAAGCATTCTTTTCCCCCGATATCAAGTCAGTTTTGTTTTCTGACGAATTTGTACTCATCGTAGTATCTGAAATAGGGACAGCTTCCGCTGTCACCCTTGACGAACCTGACAAGCTCATCCTCATCCAGATCCTCGTTACATTCGTAGGAGTCCGTATCCCCGTTGTAATCGTAGTGGACACACTCCTCACAGTTCGTTACCTTCTTCATTTTCATCACCTTCGATGCCGTTTTCGAAAACATTTTATCACATTATCGGGAAAAGGTCAATGGATCAAAAGATCAAATGTTCGAAAAATGCCGTTTTTTCAAAAATACCCTAAAAACCTTGAAAACAGCGTCGGCTTGTGGTAAAATACCTTGAAAGATCCCAACGGGATAATTGACGGAGGAAACACCATGTACGAACCGGATGTTGAAAAGTATTTTGAAAAACTGGTAAAAGAAGAATACGCAGGTGAAAAAGGCACTACTCCCTACTGCCTCGCGCTTCCCAAGGATGCGGAGAAAAGAAACCTTCCGATAGTGCTCTTTATGCACGGAGCGGGCGAACGTGGATGCGATAACGATACTCAGCTTCGCACCGCCATCGTACCCTACCTTGAAAGCGCCCCCAACGTGAGAGAGGCGATATGGATCATCCCTCAGTGCCCCGTTGACGAGCAGTGGGTGGCTACCCCTTGGACAAAAGTCTGCTACAGCGTTGACGAAGTACCGGAAACTTGGGAGATATCCAACGTTCTTAAGATACTTGACAGCGTTGCGGCAAAATACGGCGCCGACCGTGACCGCATCTACGTCATGGGCATCTCCATGGGCGGCTACGCCACATGGGACCTCATCATGAGACACGGAGAACTCTTTGCGGCGGCAATGCCCATATGCGGGGGATCAGATCCCACAAAGGCAGAGCTTGTGAAAGACATCCCCATCCGCACCTTCCACGGAGATATTGACGAAGCCGTTCCCGTCGACGGTACCCGCCGTATGGTGGAGGCTGTCAAAGCCGCAGGCGGCACCAAGCTTGAATACACCGAGTATCCCGGGCTCGGACACTTTGTTTGGGACAATGCGGTATCCACCGAGGGCATCGGAGAGTGGATGTTCTCCCAGAGGCTGTCGGACAGAAAGTAACGAAACGAAAGCACTTGCCAAGGCAAGTGCTTTTCCTTTTGTTCCCTTTTATTTCCTCATTTTCCCTTCTTTTTTCCTCTTTGCTTCTCCTACGCTCTTTGTACGGCAAAAACACAAAAAATATTTTCAAAAACTGTTGAGTTTTCCCTCCTTATGTGATAGAATGAGTTAAAGCGGCACGTCGGCATCGGCACTATTAAGAAGCCTCCGCAAAGACAGCAGCCATGCTGCTGTTTCCATCCCATCCCCCCCTCCCTTTCGTCTGCAAAACGCAGCTATCCAAACCATCGGAGGTAACAGACGGTGTCAAATGACGATATCGTAAACCGCATTGACAGGGACAAATTAGTTTGCAGTCTCATTACCGGATCGTTTGAAGAGATCCTGCTTATTGACTGCAATACGGAAAAAGTGAATAATGTCCTTGAGATAGCGTTCGGCAGGGAGAAGAAAGTCCGCAAGCACGATGGGGAGACCTACGATGAGCAGGTCGTGAAGACCGCAAGAGGCTCTCTCATGGAGACGGAAAGGATCGCCGTTGAACGGGCTATCCTCCTTTCCACGGTAAGATCGGAGCTTGAAAAAAGGGAGCGCTACACGGTGGATCTCACCTTGGCCTCCGGCGCCGATAAAAGAGTTGTTTGCAAGGAATTTTCCTACCGGTACCTCGACCCGGACCGAAATGTCATCCTTATGGAGTGCATTGACGTGACGGATGCGGCATTCGGCAAGATCAGCGAGGATAAAAAAGAGCTTCTTGACGGCTTCAAGAAAGCAATAGACGAGGGGCAATTCGACATCTGGTTTCAGCCTCAATTCAATTTTGAAAGCGGAAACATCATCGGAGCCGAGGCGCTTGTCAGGTGGGATCATCCCGGTAGAGGCATCATCCCTCCCATGGATTTCATTCCGCTGTTTGAGAGCACCGGATGTATCGGAATTCTTGACGAATACGTTTTTGACAGAGTCTGCCGTTACATGGCAAAATGGAGGCGCGACGGCATCTGCGACGACAGCGTCCACATATCCGTCAATCTCTCGCGGAACAACGTCTTCTTTGACGGGCTGTGCGGCGCACTTAATGACATCACCGAAAAGAACGGCCTTCCCCATTCCGCCATCCACATTGAGATCACGGAAAGCTCCTACATCGACGATGCAGACAGATTGATAAGTGTGGTAGGTGACCTTCGGAAAGCAGGATTCAAGGTGGAGATGGACGATTTCGGTTCCGGATATTCCTCCCTCAATCTGCTGAAGGACATCAGCATCGACAAATTGAAGCTTGACATGAGATTTCTCTCATCCTCCGACAATTCAAAGAAAAGCCAAACTATCCTGTCCTCGGTCATCAACATGGCAAAAAAACTTGACCTCTCGGTCATAGCGGAGGGAGTTGAGACCTTGGAGCAGGCAGAGATGCTCCGTGATTTCGGATGCTCGCAAATGCAGGGGTATTATTTCAGCCGTCCCATGCCGGCGCATGAATTCGAAGCCTTTTTGAAGGCAGAAAAACAGAAAACCGAATAAAAGGGCAAACCATTCGAAAGGATGGGACGCAAAGTTAAGTATCTAAGCGGAGAGATCCGTATGACCGACTGACCGCATTTCTTCAAAAAAGGTGCGGTCGGTTTTTATTTTCAGGAGGTGTTTTGTGAATAAGGTACTCAGAGAGGAGAAAAAATTTCTTCTCAGCATAGACGAGTTCATCGCCCTCTCCCACAGAGTGGAGCAGGTGATGCTGAGTGATCCCCACAACGGTACTCACGGCTACCGCATCCGATCGCTGTATTTTGACACTGCTTACGACGGGGACTACTTCGAAAAGCTGGACGGAGTGGAGCTGAGACGGAAGATCCGCCTCAGGTGCTACGATCCGAACGGCGACTTTGCCATGCTTGAAATGAAACAAAAACAAGGGGCAAATCAGATGAAGCGCTCCTTAAGGATATCCCGCGAGGATGCGACGGAACTGACCCGCGGCAATTATTCCCCTCTGCTCAAATACAGAGAGCCGTTTGCCGCAGAGTGTTACGGACTGATGCACTGCCGTGCATACCGACCAAAAACGGTGGTGGAATACAACAGAAAGGCCTTCATCGCCAAGGAGAACAAAATAAGAGTCACATTCGACAACAACATCGTAGCCACCGAGAGCAGTTTCGACCTGTTCGATCCCCGCCTTAACATGGTTCCGGTGTTAGACAAATACGACGTGGTGCTGGAAGTGAAGTTCAACGGCTTTTTGCTCGGATACATAAGAGAACTCATCGATCCGGCAAACAGGAGCGAGTTGTCGGTGAGCAAATACGTTCTGGCCCGTCAAAACGGCTATCAAACAAGATTATAATAATTAATAAGGAGAAAAAGACATGAGAGAACAGATCTACCAACTTTTCACCAACCCAAGCGACATGACATGGGAGAACATACTGATGAATATCACCGCCTCTGCGGTGCTGGGATTTTTCATCTTCATATCCTATTTCATCTCCCACAGAGGTACTATCTACAGCAAGAAATTCAACGCCTCCCTCGTCATCCTCACAGTGCTCACAGGCACCGTCATGACAGTTATCGGAAATAACATTGCGCTGTCCCTCGGTATGGTGGGTGCTCTGTCCATCGTCCGTTTCAGAACGGCCATCAAGGACTCAAGAGACACTGTCTACATTTTCTGGGCAATCATAATCGGCATATGCTGCGGTGTCGGAGACTTTCTTGTCGCCTCCATCGGAAGTGCAGTGGTCTTCCTTGTGATACTGATACTGGGATGCATCAAAAACGACAACAGGATGCTCATCATAATTCGTGCCGACAGAGGCTGCACGCCCATAATAAAATCCCTCATCTACAAACTTTTTTCCGGGAAGGCGATACTCCGAGTGGAAAACACAACATCCGAGACTGTGGAGCTGATCTATGAGGTGACTCAAAAAATGATCCGCAAGGCGGAAAAAGCAGAAGGCGGCATCACCGACAGCCTCTACAAAGCGGGCAAGGTAGAATACGTCAACGTGGTGATGCAGAACGACGAGATATCGAACTGATACAAGGAGCATGGTTTGAAATACAAGCTGATAGGAGCCGTTGCGTTGATACTTGCGGTATCTGCCGTTATCGGCGGTGCGTGGATCTTTTCGGACGGCGAAAAGGAAAGGTACGTTCAACACCGTATGGAATCGGGCTACTCACCCTGTGACGTCTGCCCGGACACCTCCCTTTGCACCCACCTTCCGATAATCAAGATAGATACCGGAGGAGTTGAGATCCCGGGAGAAGCCTACCTGGACCCCGGATCCGGGAAGGTACTTCACGGCATGGCGGAGGACGGAAACAAAACTATTGCGGCAACAGCGGACGTTATCGACTCGAAAAAGGGAAACAATCACCCCTCCGACAAGGCTACCCTCTCAAGCGACATCCGCATCAGGATCAGAGGAAACTCCTCCAGATTCTTTGACAAACTGCCGTATCTCATTGAACTTGTCAACAAAGACGGCACCAACAACGACCGAGAGATGATGGGCATGGCCGCCCATCACGAATGGGCTCTTCACGGGCCGTTTCTCGACAAGACTCTGATACGCAACTATATGTGGTACAATCTGGCGGGAGAGATCATGGACTACTCTCCGAATGTCCGCTTTTGCGAGCTGATAATAAACGGGGAGTACAAGGGACTCTACCTTATGACGGAGACCGTTACGGCAGGAGACGAGGACGCCAGAATAAAGCTGTCCACCACTGAGAAGCGCAACACCTTCTCCGGTTACATACTGAGGCACGACCGAGGTAGCGACACCGGGATCAAAAACATCGCCCCCTTCAGCATCTACACGCTGCAGACAGACAACTTGATCAACGTAGTTTCTCCGGGGCTGTCATCCCTCGATACTGAGTTGATACGGAATATCGAGCTTGAGTTTTCCGATTTCGAAAAGGCTCTGTACTCCTACGATTTCGATGACAAAAGGGGCTACAAGAGCACCGTCGATGTGGACTCCTTCGTAGACTACTTCATAATCAACGAAGTCGCCCTCAACAGAGATGCCGGTTATTACTCCACCTACATCTACAAGGACGTGGACAGGAAGTACAAAATGTGCGTGTGGGATTTCAACAACGCCCTTGACAACTACGAGGAGACCGACAACCCCACGACCGGTTTTTCCATGTTCAGTACCGTCTGGTTCGACAGGATCATCCAAGATGAAGATTTCACCGAAAGGGTGATAGACCGCTACAAATATCTGCGAACGACGGTACTTTCCGATGAAAACCTCAACGCCTACATTGACGAAACGGTCGCGTGGCTGGGAGATGCCGTCGATCGCAATTTCGAAGTGTGGGGCTACTCATTTGAAGAAAGCGAAGACCGACTCATTCCAAAGGAACGCAACTTAAGAAGCTACGACGATGCCCTCGCCCAAATGAGGAACTGTCTTAATGAACGGGTCAGGTGGATGGATGAAAACATCGAAAGTCTGAAACAGTATTCAGCCGCATCGAAGACCCACGGATCCCACGAGACCCACGAGCAGTAAAAGGAGGAGGCTAATGAAGAAATTTATTATTATCGTAGCATCCGTATTGCTTGCGGTACTGCTTGGAAACTACCTATACTTTCACGTGGGCGTCTACATTCCGCTGTTACAACTCTCCGAGATAGAGGTCAACGCCACCGCCGAGGGGAAGGAGATCCTCTTGAAGGATGAAAACGGCGACTTTGTCCCCTTTGAGATAAGAGGTGTCGACCTTGGATCCGGGTATCCGGGAGAATGGTCCACGGACTTTGCCATCGACAAGGAGACCTATATCCGTTGGTTTGAGCTGATGCAAGAGATGGGCGTCAACACGGTGCGCATCTACACTATCCAATCTCAGCCGTTTTACGAAGCATTTTACGAGTACAACAGCGGCAGAGAGGAACCGCTGTATCTTCTCCACGGAGTCTGGGTCAACGACTACGTCGTGAACTCCTACAGAGATGCCTACCACGAGGACTTTTACGGCACGTTCCTTGAGGACTGCAAAATAATGGTGGACATCATCCACGGAAACAGAAAAGTCTCCCTCGGAAGGATGGCAAGCGCCGGCCACGGAAGTTACCTTAAGGATATCTCCCATTGGGTCATCGGCTACATTCTGGGTGTGGAGTGGGATGAACTTACGGTGGCCTACACCGACGACAAATACCGAGACGATGAGTCGAAGCTGAACTACAGCGGCAGATACTTCAAGACTTCCCCGGATGCCTCCCCCTTTGAAACCATGCTTACGAGAGTGGCGGATGGGGTGACGGAATACGAGACGAAGCGCTATGGGGCTCAAAGACTGATGGCTTTTTCAAACTGGCCCACCACAGACCCCTTCGAATATCCCACTATCGACACCTCGGTCATCAAAAAATGCGCCTACATTGACGTGGAACACATCCTTCCCACAGAGGAATTCAAGTCAGGACACTTCGCTTCATACCACGTCTACCCCTACTTCCCCGATTACATGACCTACGTGGAGGATTGGAGCCCCTACGGTCTTGATAAGACCGTATTCGCCTCGTCGAAGGGAATGAATACCTACCGCGCCTACCTTACGATGCTTACGAGCCACCACACGATACCGGTGGTGATATCCGAGTTCGGTTTTTCCACCGGTCGGACGATGTCCCGTCTTAATGCGAGCGCCGGACAGGGTCAGAGCGCCATGAACGAGGACAGTCAGGGAAAGGCTCTTGAAGAGTGCTATCGCGATATCATGGAGGCGGGATGTGCGGGAAGCTGCATCTTCTCATGGCATGACGAGTGGTACATGAGGACGTGGAACGTCCTTCATGCTGTGGACTTGATTAGAACTCCCTATTGGTCCGATTACCAGTCAAGTGAGCAATTCTTCGGCATAATGACCTTCGATCCCGGCGATGATGAGTCCGTGTCCTATGTAGACGGTGACGTATCCGAGTGGAACGATGACGACACCGTGACCGAAAACGGGGGCGTGTCGGTATCGATGAAATACGACGAGAAGTATCTCTACTTCATGATAAGAAAAAGCGGTCTTGACTTCGAAAATGAGACCTTTTACATTCCCATCGACACCATCCAAAAGACCGGAAGCAACTACGCCGAAGATCTCCATCTCAAATTCGGCAGAGCCGCCGACCTGCTTTTGGTCATTGACGGCGCCGAAAACAGCCGTCTTCTGGTGCAGGAGCGCTACGAGGCTCTCCGCTCCACGTATTCGGCAGAGATCTACAAATTCAACACCTACGAGACCGGCTTTATTCCGGACAAGGACTCTCCGGTCTTCAAAAGCATCGCCCTTATTCTAAGTAAGAACGAGATCTCCGTTCCCGGCAGCAGCGATCTCCTTCCGAAGACCTTTGAGACCGGAAAACTCACATACGGTAACGCCAACCCGGAAAGCGACGATTTTAACTCCCTTGCGGATTTCTGCGCAAAGGGAGACTACATTGAGGTGAAGCTCCCATGGCAACTTCTCAATTTCGGAGACCCTTCGAGAATGATGATCCACGACGACTACTATGACGGGAATTACGGGGTGGAATTCATCGAGACCGACGGCATCTACGTTGGAGTAACTCAGGGAAGCTCCGAGCGGGTAGAACTCGACTTTTTTGAACTTGAAGGATGGGGCAACGACGTGAGTTTTCACGAGAGACTCAAAAGATCCTACTACGATGTGAAAAGCTTTTGGGGAGGTGATGCGGAATGAAAGTAGAGACCATGATCTACGTCTACCTGTTCATCTGCCTTGCGATGATACTTTTCAACATCGTCACGGCGATCCTTCTAAAACACCGTGACAAGAGAACCGAACGGGTGAGCCGAGGATTTTACACCGAGGTCAAGTATCAGCTCCTTAAAATAAAAGAGGGGCTTCCCTGCGACGACCGTCACAAAAGGTATTTAAGATCGAAATTAAAACGGGTAGGTAACATGGTGGCCTTCGATCGGATGCTTGAAGGAGCCTATCTTGAGGACGCCGATGCAGTCAAGCTCTACCTGTCCGAGCTTGACGGAGTCTTCATCTCGCTTACGGTAACTTACAGCGGCAAAGGCAGGATAGAGGCGGCATACTTCCCCTACATAGTAAAAAAATACCGCCTTATCGCAAACAGGGCCTTTCCCTCTATCACCGGGATCCTTCTGAGCCTTTTGGATGAGCCCGGTATCTACTGCCGTGAAAACGTGATGCAGGCGCTCTACACCACCGGAGACAGCGGTTGCGTGATAGAAGCACTGAAGCGGATCGACCGAAGCGGATTGTTCTACCACGGAAAGCTGATAACGGACGGCCTTCTCAATTTCATGGGAAGTATCAAGGAGCTGAGCGATCTGATAATATCCGAGTTTGACTCTTTTTCGGCAGAGATGAGAGTGGTCCTCCTCAACTTCATTCGTTTTTCCTCGCCGGACTACTGTGAGTATGTTTTCACGATCCTGCAGGATGAAAGTGAGGACGACGAGCTCCGCTACTCCGCAATACGTTACTTTGCAAAATACCGCTACGACGTGGCGTACGCGACGCTCTGCCGCCTCAGTTCCGTTAGAGACAGCGACAAATGGCAATACGCCGCCATTGCCTCCTCTGCTCTTGCGACTTATCCGGGAGATACAACGGTGGAACTGCTGAAACACAATCTGACCTGCGGAAACTGGTACGTCAGATACAATTCCGCAGACAGCCTTGAGAAACTCGGTATCACCTATCCGGAGCTTGCGGACGTCCTTGACGGAGAGGACAGATTTGCGGCGGAGATACTGCAGTACAAACTCAAAAAAGGCGAACTTGAAAGAAAGGAGGTGACGGTATGACAGGTCTTATCGATCCGTTTCTCAAAGGAGTCGGGGTATTTTTTCTCATCTACCTCATAGGATACTCCACGTTCCTCTTTCTGTCGGTGGTGGTGGGCTCCTCGGAGCTCTACAAGCTCCACAGGCAAAAGCAGCTTCAAAACATCCTGCCAAGCGATTACTTCGTGCCGATAACCATCGTCGTCCCCGCTTACAATGAGGAATTGACCGTTGTGGAAACGGTGAAGTCACTTTTGCAGCTTGATTACAAATTGTATGAGATCATCGTGGTGGATGACGGATCCACGGACAACACCGCATCGGAGGTGATAACCGCCTTTTCCATGCATCCGGTAGACCGCCCCATACGAAGGCAGATATCCTGTCAGCCGGAGGAGTTCATCTACGAGACCTCGGACACGAAGGTGCCTCTCACCGTCATAAGAAAAAAGAACGGCGGCAAGGCAGATGCGCTTAACATGGGTATCAATGCGGCAAACTATCCCTATTTTATCTGCATGGATGCGGACTCGGTACTTCAATACGATTCACTCAAGAACATAACCGAGCCTATTTTGCAAAAGAAAAACGTGGTGGCTGTCGGCGGGCTCATCCGCCTCTCAAACGACGTGGAACTTGAGAATTGCCGAGTAAAGAGCTACCGCCTTCCAAGGAACATCATTGCCGCCATGCAGGTGCTGGAGTATGACCGCTCCTTCTTGGCATCGAGGATACTGTTTGACAAATTCAACGGTTCGCTCATCATATCCGGTGCTTTCGGGCTTTTCAAGAAAGACGTGGTGGTAGCCGCCGGCGGGTATGATAGCAATACTCTCGGCGAGGACATGGAACTTGTGGTGAAGCTCCATGAATACTGTCGGATCAACAACATGGACTACTGCATCTGCTATGCCACCGATGCCATCTGCTGGACTCAGGCACCGGAGACAATGAGGGACTTAAAAAAGCAGCGAAAACGGTGGCACTTGGGACTTTTCCAAAGCATGCACAAGCACCGAAGGATACTGTTCAATCCGAAATTCGGTGTTGTAAGCTTCATTTCCTACTTCTATTTTCTGCTCTACGAGCTTTTGTCACCCTACATCGAGATATTCGGAGTACTTACCGTGGTGCTCGCCTATCTGGTAGATCTGATCAACGTACCGTTCATGATACTGTTCTTCCTCATTTACGCGGTGTTCGGGAGCGTTCTGTCACTGACAGCCTTCTTCTCCCGCATCTACACATCGGACTTGAAGGTCTCCTTTGGGGATGCCCTTAAGGCCTGCCTTCTGTGTCTGTTTGAGATAACCTTCCTTCGCTTCATCCTTGCTTGGGTCAGGGGGCTGTCATTCGTCGGCTACAGAAGAAAGAAACTGCAATGGGGAAGGATAGAGCGCAAAAAGATCAATTTCAAATAAGGAGATCAAAATGGAACTGAATAATATGAAGAGCGGACTTTTCGGGTTCAAAAAAAGCAGTGTCTATGAGTACATTGCCGATCTTAACCGAGTCTGCTCCCAAAAGGTCGAAGACGCTAAAAAAGACAGACAGTCGACCATCTCGGAACTCAACGCAAAAAACACGGAGCTAAGCGAGAAGCTGATGTGTCTTGAGGGAGAAAATGACGTCCTCAAAAGAGAGATCACCGAAAAAGAAGCCCTCATAAAAAAGCTGACCGAGGAAAACGAGAACTACCGTACCGACACGGATAAGCAGCTCGCCCTGGCCGAGGAGATCGCTGCGATGTTAGCGGAGGCAAAGGAATTTGCACGGATATTAAGAGAAAAGTCCATCCGTGAAAACGAAGCCTTCATTGAAGAGAACCGAAGGAAAAATGAACTTGAAAAAGCAAGACTTGCCGAGTACTCAAGAAAGGTATCGAGAGTTAAGAACGAGATCTCTTCCGTCCTTGAAGAGACCGAAACAAAGCTCTCAATAGCGGAAGGCAAGATCTCCGCATTGGAAACCGAAGCCGATGAACAAAAGTATTAAAGCGACCGTAATTGCCGCAATATCCCTTCTTGTGGCGATCGTATCGGCAAGCGGAGTCTCGGCATCGGTGACGGCTGAGCCGTCGGGTGGAGGAAACGCCGTTTCCGTGTTCGTTGCGGGGAACCCCGACAACTACCCGATAGAGTATTATGACAGAGACACCGGAGAATACAAAGGCGTTATCCCGGATATGCTTGAAAGGATCTCGGATCTTACAGGCATCGACTTCACCTACATCTCCTCGGGAAGCGAAAACAGGCAGAAGAGCCTTGTCAAAAACGGTCAGGTGGAGATAGTATCCGGTATCGTCATCGGAAGCGAGGCCTTTTCGAATGTCAGAGAAGTGTCCTTCATAACCGCCGAGCGTAACGGAGAAACAGTGAGCTACGGCATCGGTCTTACCTCCATCGCCTCCGTGGAACTGAAAAATAAGATCGAAGGCGCTCTGCAGACCATCCCGGATAATGAAAAGGCCGGTATCATCATCGATACCGCCACCGAAGGAAGGGATATGACCCGCGCACAGCGGATCCTTCTTATCTCCGCTCTTACCGCCACCGTTATGATATCGGTACTCATCACCGCTATCGCAGTCATCCGAAAAAGCCGACGCACAAGCGAGCTTGATGCACTGATAGACGAGGATACCGGAGTGGGGAACGGAGACTACTGTAATTACGTTCTCGGCAACCTCATTTCGGAGCAGTCACGGGGACTCTACTGTCTTGCTTATGTCGGCATCGACGAAAAGGCACTTGAAGCGCTCTCGGCAACACTCTCCCTTCGGGATGCGGCAAAATACGCTGCGGTGAAACTCACCGGCTACACCGCTGCGACCGAGTACGTAGCCCACCTCGGAAACGGGGTCTTTGCCTTCCTGTACCAGGCGGAAAACGAAAACACCGCCGAGAGACGGATCGCAGAAGCAGTGGAGGGAGTCAACAAATACGTAGCTCAGTTCGCCATGAACCGGGTTCCTCTCTTCAGAGCGGGATACTGCCGTATGTGCGAGCATCCGGGGGCTGATACGGAAAGACTTCTCTACAATGCGAAACTGGGCTACCTGTACGCCGAGGCAAACGACCTTCCCTACCACCTCGGCTCCGACAAACAGATAGCAGAGGTCAAAAAGGCTCAAAAACTCTCATCCGGACTCAGCTCTGCCCTTGAAAACGAAGAGTTTCGCCCCTATATGCAACTGATCTTCGACTGTAAGAACGGCCGGTTCTGCGGTGGAGAGATGCTGTCACGCTGGCATAACAGGGACTACGGTCTCCTTCACCCCCACGAATACATTCCGATCCTGAGCAGAACGGGCATGATAGTGGAGCACGACCTTTTGATCTTCAAGGCCGCCTGTGAAAAGCTTGCAAGCTGGTCAAAGCCGCCCCTTGACAGGCTCTTTATCACCTGCAATTTCACAAGGCTCTCTTTTTCAAAAGAGGACTACGCAAAAAATATCTCCGCTATTGCGGCAGAATATAATTTTTCCCACAGCCGCCTTGTCATCGAGGTCACGGAGGATCTGCTAAGCACCGATTCCGCCACGGTGTCGAAGAACATAGAATTCGTAAAAAAACTTGGATTCAAAGTGGCGATCGACGACATGGGAGCGGGTTTTTCCTCCCTTGCGGACATCTACGATAACGAGATCGATACCGTCAAGATAGAGAAGGACTTACTCGCCTCATTCAAGACATCCCGCCGCCGTCAGATGCTTCGGGATATCGTATCCCTCGTCCACAATTCCGGTGCCACGGTAATCTGTGAGGGAGTAGAGAACGCCGAGCAGTCAAACTTTCTTCGCGGCATCGGATGCGACATGATGCAAGGCTTCTACATTGCAAGAGTCCTCCCGATATCCGAGTGTGAAAAATTGATACTTTCAAGATGCGACGTTACCGACCGCCGAATAGCTGCGCCGAATAGCTGCGCCGAATAGCTGCGCCGAATAGCTGCGCCGAATAACATTGGAGACCGCCTTCATTCAAAGGCGGTCTCTCGCCGCTTAAAAGCGGCTTTTTTGCGATATTCTTGGACTCCGCGAGAGAATCACCACCCATAGCTCGGCAGCGCCGAAAACGGGCTGAAATTCCCTTTACAGAGCGTTGACGTCGGCTGTCCCTTCAAACCGTTCCGACTCCTGCATATCGGCGACCACCGAGTCGCTTACCCGCCTTAACCGACCTATCCGAGCATCTGCGAACCGTAGAAGGTCTCCGGATACTTTGACCGAGCTTTGCGCTTTCTCCACCTGACCGGATTCTGTTTTCGCTCAATGTACGCCTCTCATATTACAGAGCAAATTTCGTCTTGCAAGATTCGCCTTTTTACAGTTGCCCATCAAAAATGCCAACAGATGGGAATAAAATGCAAAAGCTGGAATTTGCTTGGCAATAACAGGTAAATAACAACATTTTTTTGTATTTTTATTCGATAATATTTGTCTAGGGTATTGCCACCGTCCGACAATGGTGCTATACTAATGTAACGGATGTCGCGCATTCCGTCTTGACTTCTTAGGCAAATGACCCTGCAAGCATCGTAACTACCGGAGCATTATTGCTCCATGATAAAAACATTTCGGCACGGAGATAAAAATGAAATTTTCAAAACACATTCTTCCGCTGCTGTGCATAGCAATCGTGACCGTGATCATTTCACAGCAGTTGTACGCCGGGATACTGGTGAAAGAAGAGGAGCGCTGTTGGCGGGAACTTGAGACCACCGTACAGGACACCGCAAATGAGATCACCATCAAATTCACCGACGAGATATCAAAACTTCATTTGATCGAGACCGTCATAGTCAACGGCCATATGAACTCATATACCGAAGTATCCAGCCTCTACATCAACGAGCTGAAGGATGCCACGATGTTCGCCCGTATCGATATCCTCTACCCGGACAATACCCTCGTATCCGACGGAAAGGTCATTGAGGTCGACAAAGAGATCAACTATGACAGGATCGTAGCAAAGGGCGAGTACCTCACAGACAGAAAGACCGACTTTTTGACCGAGATGCCCTGCGTCTACTATGTTCTCCCCGTCATCATAGACAATGAGATCTCCGCAGTACTGATCGGAGTCATCGACCTTACCACTTTGACCGACCTGTTCAGACCGGTCATCTACAATGGGGCTGCCAACATCTGCATGATAGATTCCGATGACGGCAACTACATTATGGACAGTTGGCACACAGAACTTGGGAATGCCTTCGAAATGGAAGAGCGAGAGCGTGTCGAGGGGTTTGAGGATACAGACCTCAAAGCCGCCATCAAGAATCACGAGACCGGAGCCATCGCCTTTGTTTCAAAGACCACCGGGAACGACATCTACATGTACTACACTCCCTTCGGAATGTTCGACTGGCAAATAGCGGTATTCGCGGAAGAGAGCGTGCTGTTCTCAAACGTCGCAAGCCTCAGACAAAAGTTCATCATATCCGGAACGGTCCAAGTCCTGCTTCTTCTCTTTTACTTTGCGTGGAACACGAAAATGATAAGAAAGCTTCAGCAAAGTAACAACGAGATCGAAAAGAAGAACGAGCAGCTTGATTTTCTCAGTTACCGGGATATGCTGACGTCTCTCTATAACCGGCGGAAATACACCGAGACCTTGAACTTCCTCCGTGCCGAAAGACCTACCGATATCGGCATTGCATATGTGGATCTTAACGGACTGAAGCAGATGAACGACTCCAGATCCCACGAATCCGGAGATGAATTCATAAAAAGTGTGTCACGGCTTCTCTCAAGCACTTTCGGAGAATGCTGTTACCGTATCGGCGGAGATGAGTTCGTGGTGATCTGTCCCGACGTGGAAGCCACCGATTTTGTCCGCAAGACAGACTCCTTCAAACGGAGCATAGAAGATGAAGACATCAGCGCCTCCATAGGATACATTTGGAAAAAAGAATGCGATGACCTTGACGGAATGCTGAGAGAGGCAGAAAGACTGATGTACATTGAGAAGCATCGGTACTACCGGACAAGATCGGAAATTATAGCCGGGTCTTTTGACAATTGATCAAATGGGTATCTTCGATGCCCGAATAATGAAAAACAAGGGGCTTGAAACAGTGTTTCAAGCCCCGATCTTTTTGCTGTTTTTGTCGTCCGGATAGCCGTCAGACCTTCGCTCCTCTGGAACTCTTGCGCTCCTCCGGAACGATATTGCCCGCCTTGGTAAGGGCGATCTTAGTTGCCATGGGTCCTATGAGCTCATAGATGAAGACTCCGAAAAGGATGATGTTCCTGATAAGGTCTCCGTCACTGCCCAGATATTTTGCGGCAGTCACCGACATTCCGAGGGCAACGCCTGCTTGGGGAAGAAGAGTCACGCCCAGGTACTTGACCGTGCTCTCATCACAACCCATCAGCTTTGCGCTGCCCCTGGCACCCACGTATTTTCCGACGGAGCGGAAGATGATGTAGATAACGCCCACGGCGATGATAGCGACGTCGGAGAAGACACTGAAGTCAAGCTCCGCACCGGAGAGGACGAAGAACAGCACGAACAGCGGTGCAGTCCATCTGTCACAACGGTCCATCAACTCCTCGGAAAAATCGCAAAGGTTGCAGAACACCGTTCCCAGCATCATGCAGACGAGAAGCGAGGAGAAGGAGACCTTGACCGAGCCGATGTGGAAGGACATGAGGGATATCGCCACCGACAGTACCACGAAGGTCACCGCAATGGAGAGCCTCTTACTTCTGGAGTGGAAGAACTTTTCGGCAAAATTCAATATGAAGCCCATCGCCGCTCCGAGAGCTAAGGAGAGCACTATCTCAATCAGAGGCTCCACAACTATGGAGGTAACGCTGACCGTGCCGCTCGTCAGAGCCTGAGCAATGCCGAAGGACACTGCAAATACCACCAACCCCACAGCATCGTCGAGGGCTACTATGGGGAGGAGCAGATCCGTCAGCTTTCCCTTGGCCTTGTACTGCCTTACTACCATGAGCGTTGCGGCAGGGGCGGTAGCCGATGCCACGGCACCGAGAGTTATTGCGGCAGCAAGAGACAGTTTGTCACCTACTATGAAATGGACGGCAATGAGAGCGATATCCACAAGCAGTGTTGCCACGAGCGCTTGGATGATACCGATGACCGTGGCCTGCTTTCCCGTCTCCTTGAGTTGAGAGAGGCGAAATTCGTTTCCTATCGCAAATGCGATGAATCCGAGAGCGATATCCGACACAAGGCCGAAACTCTCCACTTTTTCAAGAGTGGAAAATCCCAGTCCCGCAACGCCCAGCCTTCCGAGGAAAAACGGCCCGATAAGTATCCCCGCAAGAAGGTAGGCAGTAACGGCGGGGAGTCCCAGGGGCTTTATGAGTCTTGACATGATGAGTCCCGAAAGCAGCATCACTCCCAGGCAAAGAATGGTTTCCATTGTTATCTCCGAATTTTTCAAAATTTTCGGGCTGCCTCCCGGCAGCCCGTTTGGTAGAACCTATTGAAATTATTGAGCAGCCTCAACTATCTTAAGGAACTTTTCGGGAACGAGAGATGCTCCGCCGATAAGTCCACCGTCCACGTCGGGCTTTGCAAGAAGGCTTGCGGCATTGGCATCGTTCATGCTTCCTCCGTACTGAACGGTTAGTCCGTCGGCTACTTCCTTGCCGTAGAGTCCTTCAACTGTCTCTCTTATGAGAGCGCAGACCTCCTCAGCCTGTTCGGGAGTTGCGGTAAGTCCGGTACCTATTGCCCACACAGGCTCATAGGCGATGATAACGTTCTTCATATCCTCGGCGGAAATACCCGCAAGATCAAGTTTTGTCTGCATGGAGACTACTTCGTTTGTGATGCCGCTGAGTCTCTCATCCTTGACTTCGCCAAGGCAAACGATGGTCTTGAAGCCTGCGGCAAGAGAGGCCTTCGCTCTCTTGTTGACAGTCTCGTCGGTCTCACCGAAATACTGTCTTCTTTCACTGTGACCTACGATAACGTATTCAACACCGCACTCCTTGAGCATTGCGGCGGATACTTCACCTGTGAAAGCACCCTTTTCTTCAAAGTGGATGTTCTCGGCGCCGATCTTAACGTTAGTTCCCTTCGCAGCCTCAACGGATGCGGGAATATCGACGTAAGGAACGCAAAGTACCACGTCACAACCGTTCATGCCCTCTGTCAGCTCGGCAGTCTTTTTAATAGCCGCAACAGCCTCGGAAGGAGTCATGTTCATCTTCCAGTTGCCGGCGATAACGACACGTCTTTTTGTCTTGTCCATTTCGATGTCCTCTCTTCCGATCACTTATTCTGGAGGCAAGCGATACCGGGAAGCTCAAGCCCCTCAAGGAATTCAAGGGAAGCGCCGCCGCCTGTGGAAATGTGGGTCATCTTATCTGCATATCCGAGCTTTGCAACAGCCGCTGCGGAATCGCCGCCGCCGATGATGGAAACCGCGCCGGACTCTGCAACTGCCTTTGCGACAGCCTCTGTGCCGGATGCGAAGTTATCCCACTCGGAAACGCCCATAGGTCCGTTCCAAATAACTGTGCCGGAACCGATGATGGTCTTGGAGTAGAGCTCCTGTGTCGTCTTACCGATGTCAAGTCCCATCCAACCGTCGGGAATAGAGTCGGAGTAGATCCTCATGCAAGGGGTGTCCTCTTTGTACTCTCTGCCGATGATGTTATCAACGGGGAGAAGGAAATTAACACCCTTTTCCTTTGCCTTCTGAACCAACTCACGTGCCAGATCGAGCTTGTCCTCTTCGCAGATGGACGTTCCGATCTCGTTTCCGAAGGCCTTGAAGAACGTGTAAGCCATGCCGCCGCCGATAATGAGAGTATCTACCTTTTCGAGAAGGTTGTTGATAACGCCGATCTTATCTGAGACCTTAGCGCCACCCAGGATGGCAACAAAGGGTCTTACGGGGTTCTCAAGAGCATCACCCATGATGGTGATCTCTTTCTTGATAAGATATCCGCAAACTGCAGGGAGATATGCGGCAACGCCGGCTGTAGAAGCGTGTGCTCTGTGAGCGGCACCGAATGCATCGTTAACGAAGATGTCCGCCATGGATGCGAGTTCTTTTGCAAAAGCGGGATCGTTTGCGGTCTCTTCCTTGTGGAAGCGAACATTCTCGATGAGAAGGAGCTCACCGTCTTTAAGTGCCGCCGCCTTGGATTTTGCATCCTCTCCGATAACGTCGGCAGCCATGGTGACTTCCTTGCCCAAAAGCTCGGAAAGTCTCTTTGCCACGGGAGCGAGAGAGTACTGCATGTTGAATTCGCCCTTGGGTCTGCCCATGTGGGAGCAAAGGATCACCTTGGCTCCGTTCTCGACCAAGTATTTAATGGTGGGAAGCGCTCCGACGATTCTGTTGTCATTCGTGATGACACCGTCCTTCATAGGCACGTTGAAATCGCATCTTACAAGGACTCTTTTTCCTCTGACATCAATGTCTTCAACTGTTTTCTTGTTGTAAGTCATCTTTTTTCATCTCCGTATTTTTCATTAGAATATTGTTTTTCTCACTAACCTAATATAGCACAATTTTCTATCATAATCAACAGTTATTATGCCGAATAATCAAAATTAAATTCCGCCGTTTGTCATTACATTGACAACAAACTCCAATCCCCCTCGGGTATGAGTCCGCAAAGCTCGGCGGCTCTTATAAAATTATCCGGAGGAGGCGCCGTCACGGACACGGTCTCTCCGTTTGAAGGGTGGACAAACGTGAGCCTTGCCGCATGAAGCATCTGCCCCTTGAAAAGAGTCGGGTGCTTCTTTTGGAAAAGGGTCTTGTCACCGCCGTAGACTTCGTCCCCCAGGACCGGATGACCGACAGATGCCATGTGGACACGTATCTGGTGCGTTCTTCCGGTCTCAAGTCTCATTTTGGCAAGGGTGAAACCGCCATTTTCGCTAATGACCTCGTAATGGGTAACGGCGTTCCTTGCGCTTCTGTCACCGGGTCTTGCCACAGCCATCTTTTTTCTGTCCGAAGGATTCCTTCCGATGGGACGGTCCACCGTTCCCGTGCTATCGGGAAGCCTTCCCACAAGGATCGCAAGGTACTCACGGTGCATGGAGTGATCTTTGAGCTGGGATGCGAGGCTGTTGTGAGAAACGTCATTCTTCGCCGCCGCGATAAGTCCCGTAGTATCCTTGTCGATACGGTGGACTATTCCTTGCCTGTAGACTCCGTTGACCGCCGAAAGAGAATCCCTGCAATGGTAGAGCAGTGCCGAAACGAGAGTCCCGCTTGAATGTCCGGGAGCGGGATGGACCACCATCCCCGCCGGCTTGTTGACCACTATCACGTCCCCATCCTCGTACACCACGTCAAGAGGGATGTTTTCGGGGGCTACACTGCACTGCTCGGGCTCCGGTATGAGCACCTCGACCGTGTCACCATCCTTGATCTTGCCGCTTTTTGAAGCAACCTTGCCGCCTACGGTGACGTTGCCTTCTTCTATCAGTTTTCCCGCAGCACTTCTCGTGATACCGCACCTTTCCGACACGAAGACGTCCGTGCGCTTTCCCACATCCTCGGTGGACGCCGTGAAGAACAGAGCCTCACACTCCCTCTCCTCACCTTCAAAAGCTTCATTCAAATCAGCTCTCATGGCAGTCTCCGCCGTCGCACCCGTCGGTGCCGTCGCATTTTGCAGCGTTTTCTGTCGCTTTTTTGGCTTTGGCATCCGCCACTTCTTCTCTTATTATCGCAAATATGAAAACGGCGCATCCGACGCACACGAAGATATCCGCCACATTGAATACCGTGTTGAAGGGAAAGATATCGATGCAGGTCACGTCCACGAAGTCAACCACTGCTCCGGAGACGGTGCGATCGATCATGTTGCCGATGCCGCCGCCTGCCACTGCGGAAAGAGCGATCCCCGCAAGGGAGCCGATGTTCTTCGAAAAAAACAGATACAGTGCTATCGCAATTATCGCAACTACGGACACCGTCATGAAGACCCATCTTCGATCCGCAAGCATTCCCGCAGTCGCCCCTTCGTTAAGAACGAAGGTGAAGTCAAGCACCCCCGGTATCACAGTGATGCTCTCCCCTTCATGGGAAAAGCCGGCACTGACCGTGAACTTCGACACCTGATCCAAGAGCACAACGAGGGCCGCTGTAATAAAATAACAGATCCTTTTTTTAGCAGTGTTCATAGGCGCCCTGTCAGTCCTCTTCCGATCTGACAGCATCAAATTCGTCCGTCAGACTCTTGCTCTTTTTTACCGTCCATTTTTTCTTTTTTCCGTTTGCGCCGTCCGAGGCACCCATAGAGAGCGACCCCAGCACGGATGCGGGTATCTCTCTTTCAAAACTTGCATCGATACCGCCACCGTCATAAAACTCATCACTGTCGTCATCCTCATCCACGTCGTCTCTCTTGTGAGCGATAACGAATCCGTAGGAGGGAGATGCAGGACTAACCTCAGGCTCCTTTTCGACGGGAACGGCCGTCTCTTCCTCCGTGATCGGCTCCACTGCAGGTCCCACGTCGGGCAATATCATCCCGTCAATGTCCTCATCCTTGAATACCGCCTCTACGGTAACGGGGCCGTCAAATTCTCTGACTCCGACGTTCCCGTCCTCAAATTCGTCAAGATCCTCATCGGGTATCGAGGCCGTCACTGTCGGAGGTATCACCGTTTCATCTGCCGTTATTTCCGATATGCTCGGAGCTTTCTCGACGGAAGTATCGTCCGAAATGGCGTCCTCGGTCTCATCCTCATCCGTCCCACAGTACTCCTCGGCACCGCCGTCAAGGTCGGTAACATCCGCACATGCGGCAGTATCCCTCGCTTCCACCGATGCCTCGGGCTCAGCCTTGGGCATTGTCTCATTTTCGGAGACGTCCTCGCTCACCGGATCTGCCGTGCTGTCTTCGTCGAAATCAAAGGGAGCAGCGAGACCGAAATCCTTAGTAAAGTCGGTATCCACGGATAGGGAAGCAATGTAATCGTCCATCTCGCTCTCATTGAAGCTATCGGATCTTTCAAAAACTCCCGCCGCCTCGGTGAATGCGTTGATGCGCTTAATATGGTCGGTGTACTTGTCGAAAAGCTCACTGCGGAAGCGAAGCACTTCCTTCCTTGTGGCCTCGTAGATCTTCTTTTGCTCCTCTACCTGAGACACCATATTGGAGACTATGTGATTGCATTGGTTGGTAGTCTTGATGATAATGTGAGCCGCCTTGTTCTTAGCCTGCTTGATTATCTCCTCGGCATTGTGCTTTGCCTCGTCAAGAAGGTCTCCTCTGAAGGTCTCCGCATTCTTATAGCCCGCGATCTCACGGTTTGCGGCATCGAGCCTCTTGTAAAGATCCGCAAGTTCCCCTCTCAAAGAGTCGATATCACGGTTCAAGGCGTCGATATACTCGTCCACATCCACTGTATTGTAGCCTCTGAGTGACCTTCTGAAAACGACATCCTCCACTTCTCTGCCCATCTTATCCTCCTCAAATTATAATAGTGATCCGTCAAAGGTATTTTCTGACATGGATCTTAACTCTTCCTCGGCGGTTGACTCCGCCGTTTCCGTCGTATATGAACTTTCCGATCCCCCGTACCGAGAGAACGTCTCCGGGGACGAGAAGCCTGTCCGGCTTCGTCTCCTGTTTGTAATTCAGCGTAACATCGCCCCGCTTCACAAGCTCCAGTGCATCGTCGCGGGACATCTTGCAGATAGCCTTGATAACTCCGTCGAGCCTCTCCGACATCACCGTCTCGTCAATGAATTCATACTCTCTGGGGATCCTGAGAGTCTCTCTTTCACATTTGCCGCCGATTCCGTCATAAGGGTAGACACGAAGAGTATCACGCCCCGCTCGCTTAAGCTCGGAAAGTGCCACCGTACAAGCGGCAGGCTTCATGAACGCCACCGCCCGTCTTTCCTCAAGCACCGCGATATCTCCCACCGCACTGCGATCGATGCCCATCGAAAGGAGCGCTCCGAGATAGTCACGGTGACAAAGTTCGTCATAACCGGCAGACGTCATCTCCACCGCCGACAAAAACGGGGTCAGATCCACCTCGTTTTCCGACAGCATACTGTGAAACACCGTCTCCCGCTTTTCGTCAAATACCCCGCCGAGAGCGCCGTAGTCCGGTATCATCCATTCGGGGATGGCTATCAAGAGCCGTCTCTCCGCATCGAAGGCACCGCCCCAAAAGAAGCATCTGTCGCTCTCCTTCTCGCGCAGAGCGATCTCAAAAGCAGTCTGTTGCTCTGCGGGAGTGAGAAATGAGGATGCCCTCATCTCGTATTCCGACAGGCGGAGAAGCTCCCTCACCCGTCCTTCAAATATTTTTCCGTCACAAGACACCGTAAAATGCCTCCTTCAAATAATGAAGAGATCCATCAGTGCGGTACCAACGGAATAGATGACCGTCTGCGCCGCATGAAGAAGCAGATATGTGACGAGATACGCCAGATCCAACGGGAATGTCCTTACGAAAGTGAACCTCCTCATAAAGCGCCTCACCGGTGAGATGAATATCTCGGTGATCGAGACGAGTACCTGCACGAATCTTGAGGAATGGGACGCCATGGGAAGCAGCCAACTGAGCAAAGCACGCACTGCCATCGCCAATGTCAAAAGTTCAATGGCGTAATTCAGCGTTGAATAAATAACATAGATAATGATACGCAAGAAAAGACCTCCGAAACTTGAAAAAAGTCGGAGCCACACTATCCCAGCACAACTCCGACCTTATGTATCAAAACTTATCAAATTCAGATCTCAGCATCAAAGGCAGAAGCTTCCTCTTCCTCGGGTTCAGGCTGTTTCTTCTTCTTTGTTGTGAGCTTAGCTTCGTCAACATCGACGTTGTTGGGAGTGATGACGTACGCTTTGGTTGCTATCTTCTTAAGACTTCCGTTGATGGAGTATGCTACTCCGAACAGGAAATCGATGATCCTTCTTGATGTTGCATCGTCAGCATCTTCAAGATTGAGCACAACGGTCCTCTTGCTGAGAAGGTGGTCTGCTATCTGAGGTACGGTCTCAAAGGTCTTCGGTTTGAGGACCTTCATCTCAATGGACGTGCCCGAAATGCTGATGCCGCTCATAGCGCCGCTTCCCATAGCAGACATTCCCGCATTCATGCCGGAATTTGCGCCGTTCTGCATTCCCATATCGTCAGCCTGAGGATCGTCATATCCACCGTTGTTGAACTCGTCGTAGTAATCGTCCTCGTAGTTGTCGTTATAGTTGTCCTCAGCGGGTTTCTTTTTGAAGCCATCCATAAATCCAAATGCCATGTTTCAATTCCTCCGAATCTTGTTATTCATTCCGAATAATAATTTAACTTGTTTTTCTCACTGCGCCGCATCCTCCGTGTCGATGATCCAAGCGGCTCCGAAATACCGCGGAAAAGAGACGTCAGTGATACGACCGGTTACCGAAGACGGCGCTGCCGACCCGTATTTGAGTTGCACCTTCCAGTACGGCGGCCTCATAACTGCCGCTCATACCCATTGATAACACAGGCTCTATTGTATTATATAAGTATTTTTGCGAAATGTCAAGAAATATTTGATAAGTTTCTGCGAAATATCTTCTGTATTGCTCGATTTTTTCGCAGATCGGCGCCATCGTCATGATGCCGATCGGTCTTATGTGAGAAAGCTCGGACAGTTCCGAGGCAAATTCGTCTGCCGCTTCGGGCATGATCCCGCCCTTCGCCGCCTCTCGTCCTATGTTGATCTCCATCAAGACGTCAGTCACGGTGCCTACTTCTTCGGAGATCCTGTCGATCTCTCTTGCCAGCCTCACCGAATCCACGGATTCTATCACCGAGACCTTTCCCACCGCTTTTCTCACCTTGTTGGTCTGTAGGTGACCTATCAGGTGGATGTCCGCATCGTCCTTCAGGGCATCGTACTTTTCCACAAGCTCCCCCACACGGTTCTCGCCTATCAAAGTAAAGCCCAGTTCCCGAACGGCAAAAAGTATCTCGGACGGCTCCACCGTCTTAGTGGCAAGAAGTATGTCGGGGGCCTTCCCTCCGGGACGCTTCGCGGCCGCATTTTCAACCTTTTCCCTCACCCTGAGGGCATTGTCTCTTATAGTAGCTAACCTGTCCATAATGTCACCTTATATTCGTTATAACACGGCCTTCTTTCAGCCCTTTGCCCTTGGTGATCACGTTTTCGTTGATATCGATCCAAATTCCCGCGGCGGTGCTCTTCGGCACTTTGGTGCCTCTGTTTTCTGATTTGATCATCCAGTCGCTTCCGAGAAGTTCTCCCGTGTCCCCGTCGCTCTCGCCGTCGTCCTCATCCGTCTCGGTCGTGTCCTTTGGCATGACGGGAGTAGCGGCAGTTGAAGCGCCGTCCATGGAAACGATGTAGCTTCCCTCGAACTCGGTCAAGATGTCGATCCACCTGAAATGGATGATCTCACCCGACAGCACGTAGACGCCTCTGTGTCCGTTTTCGACTCTCACAGCCGATTTCGGGATCCTGAACCCGGTGTACTCCTTCTCTATTATCTCATAGCTCTGCATTCTGGTGAAGTCAAACCCCTCCGGGATACGGTCGCTTGAGAACACTCCGATGGCTCTCAGACCGTCCTCGGACTTCGATATCTTCTCAAGGGTCATATCAAGCGCGATGCCCCTGTTGTAGGGAAAACACACCGTGCAGACCTCCCCTTCCTTCCTGTCTTCAAAAACTCCCACATCCGCATCACAAACGAAATACCACCTGCAATCCGTCACGATCTTTCCGCAAGCAAAGGAGGTATCTGCCGGTGTCGTGGTAACTGCGGCCTCAAATTTCTCATACGTGAGGGAGTTTATCGAGGATGCATCAAAGATCCCCTCGTAGCCGTCGACATCGGAATAGTACCACCCGGATGAGGGTGCGGGAACTATGGACATGAGACTTCCGAGACGGGACGTCAAATTCTGCTTTTCCGCTTGCAACAGGGCTATACCCGATGCAATACCGTCCGTCTTTCCGGAGGCGATATCCCGTTTGTTAAGACCGGATATCAAAGACGATTTTTGAGACAGAGCCTCGGAATACTCTCCCATCGCAACGCTTTTTTTCATGTCCGTCAAGGTGGAGTAGATCTCGTCGTCGATCTTGGAAACATCACGGCTCGTAAGTTCTCCGTCGCTGAGGGATGCCGAAAAAAGGGCTATCTGACGGTCTATCTCCGACAGTCTTGCCTCAATGTCGGGAGATGAGGAAGAGTAGATCCGAGCCACCTCGCTGAGATAGCCCACCTTCTCTCCTTCCTCGGCGGTTGCCACAAGACTTCCGCCTCCGCTTGAGGATATCACAGTCTCGCTTCTTATGACATATCCGCTTCCGGTGCTTTTTTCCGAAATCGAGAAGGGTGTCGTCAGCATGGATTCAATCGTAGTCGTTACCTTGCGCCAGATGTGGTATCCCAAGTAGAATGCGATAAGAACGCACAAAAGCACCGCCGTTATCTTAAGCGCCACGTTTGCAAGATATTTTTTATCGAACTTGGCAAGCATTCGCTCCCCTCCTCTTCCTTAGATTATTATTCGTCCCCGAATTTTTCCGATCACGGTCTCTTTCATTTTGAGATCGGTTCCGTCGGGATCTTTTCGCTGTTTTCGGGCGGTTCTCAGCCCATCTGTCACGTTTCCGAAAAGCGGCTCACCTCTCCAATCTTATTATGTTGGCATCCGGCACCGCCGCAGCCTCAAGATCTCTGCATGAAAACACCGCACACTGCGGCATCCCCTCGGCATCCAGCACCTGCATGATGCGGCACAGCCTCTGTCTGTCCATTCTTGCAAAGCATTCGTCAAATATCAGCGGAGGAGTGCTGCCGGAGTACATGACATCCACAAGCGCCGCTCTCAAGCTGACGTACGCCGCATCCTTCGTGCCCTCGGAGAGAAAGTCGATGTCCCGTCTTTCCCCGTTCGTAACAAAGGAAAGTTCCATGTCTTCATTCGCTCCGATATCGGCGTATCTGCCGTAGGTGACCCGATCCATAATCTCCGCAGCCTTTGCCGCCACCTTGGGCATCACGTCCCCACGCATCTTTTCTCCCGCACGGAGAAGGGAATCGTAAGCGAGGACCAAAGCCCGATGTTTGAAGGTGAGCTCCGATATCTTTCTCTCAAGACAGGATATCTGGGATGCGATCTTAGCCGGGGAATCTCCCGCAGCCTTAAGGACCGCAAGTCTCTTCTCTATCTCGGCACTGCGAAGCCTCATGGCATCTGCGGTGCTCTTGGCAAAATCCCTTTCTCTGACACTTCGGGAGTAGTCCTCCTTTGTCATGCGAAGGATCTTTTCCCCAAGCTCGGATTCAAGGATCAGTTTTTCTTCTTTTTCCGCCTCTTCGTTTTCAACGTCCCCCACTTCTTCAAGAAGTGCGGAGAGGCGCCCCTTGGCGCTTTCCTTTTTGGATACCATGGTCTCCCTGCGGGCGCAGATCTCCTCGGCGGCAACCCTTGCGGCGGAAAGAACGTCGAATACCGTCTCTCCCGTCTCGATACCCACGAGCTTTGCAAGCCCATATCCGTTTTCTATCTCACGGTCGTGCTTACCGACGGCCTCTTCCATCACCGCATCGATCCTTGCCATTTTTTCAAGAAGCTTTGCCGTGTAGCGGTACTGCTCTCTCTCTTCCTCCGCCACTGCACGAAGCTCCGCCTCGTCAGCCGCTCCGAAGGACGACAGCATATCACGGGCACTCTTACGCTTCAAAATACCGAGAAGCAGAAAACAGATGCCCACGGGCAAGAACGCCACCCCCGCAACTACTGCGGGCAAAAGAAAACTGCCGATGGCGGCACCTTTGATCCAAACGAGAGCGAGAAGCGCTGCGGATAAGGGGATACAAGTGGCACCGAGAGCGGTGAGAAACGCCGCCGAGTGCCTGATCTTACCGTATTTTTTCGCCACCTCTTCCACTTCCGGCGGCTCCTCCGTCCTTCTGCCCTCGCATTTTTCTTCAAGTTCAGAACGTTTTTCCTCCAGAACAGAGATGTCTTTTTCCGTATCTCTCACGTTGCTCTCGCAAAGCTCGATCTTGGCAAGAAACTGTCTGTCAACTGCCGGGTCAAGAGAGTCAAGCTCGCTCTGTAAAAAGGCAATATCTCCCTCACACCGCTTGATCTCCTTGACTCTCGAACCGTTTCGGACCGCCTCGTATCCTCGGCACAGCTCCGACAGCTCCGCATACTCCCCGTCCTTTGAGGATATCTTCACAGTCAAATCGGAGAGCGTCCCCTCAAGATCCACGATCTCGGAGGCGGAGTCCTTCGATCTTTCGAGAAGACCGTAAAGTTCTTTTTTCTCTGCGGTCAGCTCCGCAATAGTTCCGCCAAGGCCGTTTTTATGAAGAAGAAGCTTTCTTGCCGCATCCAGCTTTTCAAGAGCACGTTTCGTGTTGATCTCCTCGTCTCCGGAGGAGAGAAGATTCTCCACCGCCACCTTGAGACCCGCATTGTCCACCTCGGTGCTGGATATGTTTTTGACAAAGGCGCTCTGCATGAACACCTTTTCGGGGAAACCGAAGAAGAATTCTCCGGGGCTCTTCTGACCCTTGACGGCCTCGCCGGTGGCGAGCCTTGTCAGTTTCACGGATTCTTTGTATTCTTCTCTGCCGTTCAGATCCTCAGCCAAAGTGATCCTGCGGTCGATGCGAAACTCTTCTCCATCCGACTCCACCGTCATCCATCCGGATGACACTCCGGTGTTCCAGTTGACGTAATGCTCCCTCTCGGATATCCGATCCTTGCCAACAGCCTTCGCAGACAGTCCGTAGAGCATGAATTTTATGAACATGGCAACGGTGCTCTTGCCGGATTCGTTCTCGCCTTCTATTATGTTGAGCCCCCGCTCGAAGGTGATGTCCTTTTCCACCAACACTCCGAAGGACCCGATGTGAAGATGCTTAATGTACATAGTCGCCCCTCAGTTAAAATCTATTATGTTCTCTCCCTCAAGTGCCGAGAGTCCGTAGCGCAAGGCGGCAGCCGCAACTGCGCTCTTTTCCCCGTTCTCATCGGAAAGATAGGGCAAAAGTTCTCTGTAGAACTGTCCCTTGACGGTGGCATCGCTTTCAAGCTTATCCCCCTCCGGATCGGGGACCGTGCCGTCGGATATTTCAAGGAAAAAGAGTCCTCCTATATCCTCCGCAAGCGTGTCGGTATTGATGACTAAAGACGGAGAGACCGAACCCTTCAAAGTCAGCGAGAGAAGGGTCTCGTCTCCGTAGCCTCTCTCGGAGATGAATCTCTCCACCGCATCCTTCACCTCTCCCATGGAGGAGGCTCCGTCAACGTAGAGCACCTCACTCTCATAACGGCGCTTGGAAAAACGGATCCTCTTTGCCTTGATGACGGTGTTGTCTCCATCCTTGTCGCATTCCACCAAAAGGGCACCCTTGACTCCGGTCTCACCGAAATCACGGCCCTCAAGGCATCCGCAATACCCGTAGATGTGCCCGCCGGCGTTCTTCACGTCACCGGCATTGTGGATGTGGCCGAGGGCTGTGTAATCCGCTCCGAAATCGCAGATCATCTTTTCATCGATGGGACAGTAAGCCGAGGATGCCGAGCGGGTATCCGCATGACAGACCAAAAGATTCAGCCTGTCCTCATTTTCGACTCGGTGCCCCACTATCGGGTTTTCATACAAATAGGGTGAGAGAAAACTGAAACCGTAGACATCGACCCCAAGCTCGTCAAGGGAGACTTTTTCCACGTTTTCATCCTTGAAAACAAACACGTTCTCCGGGAAGATGCCCTCCTTGGAGTAGACGGAGGACCGGGAGATGAAATCATGATTTCCCGCCGTAATAAAGACCTTCGCACGGCATTTTTCAAGTTCTCTGATTATCAGCCCGACGGTCTCTCTTGTCGCAAAGTCCCCGTCAAAAAGGTCTCCTGCGATCAAAAGGATGTCGACCTCGTTCATTCTGACATAGGTCATCATGGACGTGAATGCCGCTCTGAGCTCATTGCGTCTTATTTCCGCTCTGCGGGGATCCAACCCGGAAAACGGGCTGTCGAGATGAATATCCCCGGTGTGAAGTATCCTTATCATAGCCACTCCGATAGTAAGTCTTTTTTCGGATCCGATCCCGATCATCGATCCGATCATAGCCCGATCACCGTTTTGATCATCGATCCGTTTTTTGGTGCCGTGTCCCAAACCGAGGGATGCCTCTCATCCGACGGCATCCGAGGCCGGCTCTGTGAACAGTATAGCACATCGAAGGCGGAAGTTCAATATCAACTCCCGGATTTTAAAGAAATTTGATAATATATAATTTTTACTCGCGGGTATTTATTTTTGCTGTATTTTGTGCTATACTGGAAACTGAAGTAGTTTGGGATAATGAAACGATCCCGATCTTTAAGAGGGGGACTCATAAAAAAGCCCCCGACGAAAGGACAGTCATGGCAAAATTCAGACAGGAACGCATCAATGACGCAGTGGCGTCGGAGGTCTCATCAATACTGAGAGAGGTGAAAGACCCTCGTGTGTCGGGAGCACTGATCACGATAACGTCTGCGGACGTCACGGCGGATCTGAAATACGCAAAGATATTCTACTCCTCGGTCACCGGAGAGGACGATGACATAAAAAAAGGACTCAAAAGCGCATCGGGATTCGTGAGAAGCCGTCTCGCCAAGGAGCTCAACCTCAGGATCACTCCGGAGATATCCTTCATCTACGACAATTCGGTGGAGCACGGTGTCGAGATAGCACGCATTTTGGGCACTCTCGATATCAGCGATGACGACGGGGATGACGGAGATGACTGACAAAATGACAGAAAGATCATTCAGGAAGCTGACTCTCAGAGAGACTGCAGACAAACTTGCCGCCGCCGACAATATCCTCATCCTCTGCCACACCAACCCGGACGGAGATGCAATAGGGTCCGCATCGGCACTTTGCAAGCTGATGAGATCCATGGGAAAGACCGCCACAGTCGCCGCTCCCTCCGCCGTTCCGAAAAGGCTCTCCATCCTAATGGGAGAGGACACTTTCATCTTTGACGGAGACGCCCCCTTTGACACCCTCGTGACGGTGGACACCGCCTCTCCTATCCAGCTCGGAGAGCTGTCCTATCTCGCAGAGAGAACGGATCTCATGATAGATCACCATTCATCCGGCACTCCCTATGCGGATGCTCTGATCGTTCCGGATGCCGCCGCTTGCGGAGAGATAATATTTGACCTTGCAAAAATGCTTGAAAGGGACGGGGAGGCATTCTTTTCCGGAAACGTCGCAAGAGCACTCTACGGAGCCATTACTTCCGACACCGGAAGTTTCAAGTTCAGCAACACCACTCCGAAGACCTTCACCGTCGCATCCGAGCTTCTCAAAATAATAACCGACACCGACGGAATGGCTGCCGATGAGATATCAAGACTCCTTCACGACACCGTCACCGAGTCCGACATGGCAGCGAATGCTCTGGTGGCTTCAAAGGCAGAGCTGTTTGAGGACGGATCCCTCTGCGGAGTTCTTTTGACTGCCGATGAGATAATGTCAAAAGGTCTTAAAAGCGAGAACTTGGGCGGAGCGGTGGATGTTCCGAGAAAACTTGAAAACGTCCTCGTCGCCTTCGTTCTGAGACAGGATACCGAAAACAAAGAAAGATTCAAACTGTCATCACGGGCGAACTGCCCCATCGACGTTTCGGCAGTGTGTGCCGCCTTCGGAGGAGGAGGCCACCAAAGAGCCGCCGGTGCAACGCTGACCGCATCCTCTCCGAAGGATGCCTACCTTGCGGCAGTGTCCGCTTTTTCAAAGGCCGTTGCGGAATACAAGAACGAAAGGATGCCCAAATGAGCAGAAACAAACCGGCTACGGTAACGGGGGTACTCGTCGTGAACAAACACGCCGGAGTTACCTCCCACAAAATAGTATCCATTTTAAGAAAGCTCTACGACATGCCGAAGGTAGGGCACACGGGTACCCTTGACCCGATGGCGACGGGAGTCCTTCCTATCCTTTTGGGCCGCGCGGTCAAGGCTGCGGACTTTCTCCTTGCCGAAGACAAGGAATATGTAGCAGAGCTGAAACTTGGCATCACCACCGACACTCAGGACATTACCGGAGAAGTGCTGAAGACCTGCGACACCGTTCCAAGCGAAGATGCGGTGGCAAAGGTGCTTTGCGATTTTGAAGGAGACCTCATGCAGGTGCCACCCATGTACAGTGCCCTCAAGGTGGACGGCAGAAAACTCTGCGACATCGCCCGGGACGGGGGAGAAGTAAAAAGAGATGCCCGGCCCATTACGGTGAAGTCGATAAAATACGAAAAGCTGTCGGAGGACACCTACCGACTTTACGTGAAGTGCTCCAAGGGTACCTATATCCGCACCCTGTGCAACGACATCGGAGAAGCCCTCGGATGCGGCGGCACCATGAAGAGCCTTTGCCGCACCCGCTCCGGGAACTTCACCCTTGAGGATGCGGTGACGGTGGAGGAGCTGTCGGAAATGAGTTTTGAAGAGAGACTCTTGCTGCCGAAGCCTACGGTCAGCCTGTTTGAAGAGCTTCCGAATATCGATATCAACAGTTTTTACGTCAAACTGATAAAGGGAGGCACAGAACTCTATCAGAGCAAGCTTGGAACCCGTTTTGACATCGGGACCCTCGTGAGACTTTCCGGAAACGGGGAGTTCATCGCTCTCGGAAGGGTCGAAGAGTTTGAAAAAGGGTCGGCTGTGAAGCCGATAAAACTCTTTGTTCTGTGACTGCCGCCACGGTAGGTTTTTATGAAAAGACAAGATCAAGCACTTCATCCCCAGCAAAGGCTCGCAGGAAAGATCGTCCGCAGGAACTCCGCAAAGGGTACCGCCGTAACGGTCGCCGGAGCACTCTTCTGGGCAATATCGAGCACCTGCGGTCAGTATCTCATGCAAAAAAGAGGTTATCCCGCAGAATGGCTCACCTGTGTCAGAATGACCGTTACCGGTGTCCTTCTGACCGCATTTTCCCTCATTAAAAGCAGAGACACCGCCGCAAAGCTCTTCAAAAGCAAAAAGGACACACTGATACTTCTCATCTACGGTATTGCGGGGCTGATGTTAGGTCAGTTCACGTTTTTGAAAGCGGTAGACGCCTCCAATGCGGGGACGGCAACGGTGCTTCAGTACCTGTCCCCGATAATTATCATAATCGCAGTCTGCATCAAGAATATGCGACCGCCGAAGGTGACCGAGGCGGTGTCCGTCGTATTAGCCTTCACCGGAGTCTTTATGCTGGCTACCCACGCCGATATCCACTCCCTCGCCATGTCGAAAGAAGGTTTCCTTTGGGGTATGATGGCAGCCTTCGGAATGGTGCTCTACTCCATTCTTCCCACAAGACTCGTGCCGAAATACGGCAGCATCATGACCACCGGTCTCGGAATGCTCTCCGGTGGGATAATACTGCTGTTTGTGGTGCGTCCCTGGCAGTATCGCCTTCCCTTTGACCTTCCCGCCGCAGCGGCGGTGTTCGGAGTGGTCATCATCGGAGGGGCTGTGGGCTACACGCTCTATATGCAGGGCGTTTCCGACATAGGATCGGTGAAGGCCAACATGATAGCCTGCATAGACCCGGTATCCTGCACGGTGCTTGCCTCCGTTTTTCTCGGCAATGAATTCGTCTGGCAGGACTACCTGGGCATCGGGCTCATACTGATCACCGTATTCATCCTTTCGGTGCCGTCAAAGAAGCTTCACGTATCCTTTGGCTCAACACCCCGAAAGAAGAAAAAACATCCTTATGTCGATCCCACCGAAAACTCAAATCAAGGAGAAAACGATCTGTGAAAAACAAAGTATCATTTGAGGTCCGACTGGACGAAGAGATGCTCAAAAAACTTCTGCTTGTTGCAAAGAGCGACGGCATGACCTTGAACAATTACGTCCTTCATCTGGCAAGGACCAACATCGCCTACTATGAACGGGTCCACGGAAAGATCAAGCCCGCAGAACTGGCTTCGGTGGATCTTTCCGAAACAGAGACCCCCGACAGGGACGGCTCCGGGAGGTAACTATGGTTTTTTCATCTCTTGAATTCCTGTTCTTCTACTTTGCGGCAACACTGATAATGTATTTTGCGGTGCCCTTCAAGTGGAGAAACGCCGTGCTCCTTGCCGTCAGCCTCTTCTTCTACGGCTGGGGCGAACCGGTCCACGTCTTTCTGATGATCGGCACGATCTTGGTTGACTACGTTGCCGGATATTTCGTGGGAAAATATCGGGATAGCGACCGCAAAAAAGCACGGATCATAATGATCGTTGCGATAATCATCAACATTGGGCTCTTGGGATTCTTCAAATACTTCAACTTTATAGTCGGGAATTTGAACAGACTTCCCTTCATATCGATACCGGGGATTAACGTTACTCTTCCTATCGGGATCTCATTCTACACGTTCCAGGCGCTGTCATACGTGCTTGACGTCTACCGGATGGATGCCTCCGTGCAGAAGGACCCGGTGGCATTCGGAACCTACGTCACCCTCTTTCCTCAGCTAATCGCAGGACCCATCGTAAGATATCAGGACGTGGACAAAGAACTGCGGAGCCGTCCCCGCAATATCCTGATGATGTCGTCCGGCATCCGCACCTTCATATGCGGCTTTGCAAAAAAGGTACTGCTTGCAAACTCGGCAGGAGCCGTGTGGGAGTCCATGAGAGACTCAAATACCACTCTCGGAGCCTGGGTGGGGATCGTCTTCTTCTCTTTCCAGATCTACTTTGACTTCTCCGGATACTCCGACATGGCGATTGGTCTCGGAAAAATGCTGGGATTTACCTTCAGAGAGAACTTTTACTACCCCTATATGTCAAAGAGCATCACCGATTTCTGGCGCAGATGGCACATATCCCTCGGCACCTGGTTCAGGGAATACGTCTACATACCGCTGGGCGGAAACAGACGGGGAAAATTCAGAATGTATCTCAACATCTTTGTGGTGTGGTTCTTAACGGGACTGTGGCACGGAGCATCCTGGAATTTCGTGCTTTGGGGCATCTACTATTGCATCATTCTCATTATTGAGAAGACCTTCCTTATGAAGGCTCTCAAAAAGATACCCGCCGTATTCTCCCATCTCTACTCCCTCATCCTTATCCTCTTCGGCTGGTGGCTCTTCGCCTTCGACGATCTGTCAAAGGGAATGTCCTACCTCAGTCTGATGTTCGGAAAGGGGACCCTCACAAACGGAAGCGTCAACTTTGATATTCTGTCAAACGTCCTCCTGTTTCTCATCCTTTGCATCGCATCTACCCCCTATCCGAAAAAACTCTATTACCGACTCTATGAAAAATACTCGGCGGCAAAATGGATCGTTGCCGTCGGCGGCATAGCGCTTCTCCTCATATGCGTGGCATATCTCGTCAACTCATCCTACAACCCGTTTCTCTATTTTAGATTCTGAAAGGAGGGAAGAACATGAGCGATAAGATACAAAAAGAAATGACTGCGGACGAAGAACAGCAGTTTTACATGGATCTGCAAAAGGAAAAGGCTCCGAAGTACCGTGCGGCTAATATTGCCACCGTAGCGATGTTCCTTTCCTTCATATTCGTCTTTACCGCACTGTTCTTCATCTTCCCGGACAAGGAGATGTCGGAGGATGAGAACCGAGCACTGCAGACCGCTCCGAAAGTCACGCTTGATGCCGTCACAAGTGGGCAGTTTGCCACCGACATATCGAACTATGTGGCAGATCAGTTCCCTTTCAGAAATGCCTTCATCGGTCTCAAAGCGGCTTGCGAAAAGATCCTTCTTAAGGATCAAAACAACGGGGTCATCACCGCCGGTGACGGCTACCTCGTCACAAGATACGACACCGTGGACGAAAAGATACTGAGAGGAAACCTTGAAAGCATCGCCGCATTCAAGGAGCACTGCGACAAAAACGGTATTGAAGTGACATCCGCATTTGCCGGTCGCACCATGGATACCGTCACCGACGTTATTCCCCCATCCTACGGCACGGATGCATCCGATGCCGCATGGAATCTTTTGAAAAAGGACTGCTCGGAGCTGGGGCTTGACTACGTCGACCTGAGAGAGCCGATAAAAGAGGCCTTTTCAAAGGGCGAATACGTTATGTACAAGACCGACCACCACTGGACCTCTCTCGGCGCTTTTCGAGCGTACGGAGCGATAGCGGAGAGCGCTTCCCTTCCCATCTTCACACAGGACGACTTCACTGTCGAGACGGTGAGTGACAGTTTCTTCGGCACCACATGGTCCACGGCAGGTACGAAATGGACAAAGCCCGACACCATCGAGCTTTTCCGCTTTGACGGAGACGGGGATCTGACCTCGACTCTCTCCACCGGAAAGGTAATTAACGGTCTCTACGACATGAACGCCCTTGATACCAAGGATAAATACAAAGTCTTTCTTGACGGAAACACCGCCGAGACCGACATCACTCTTGAAGGAGCCGACAGAGAATGTGTTCTGGTGGTGAAGGACAGCTTCGCCCACAGCCTTGTCCCCTTCCTTTCGAGAACTTATGACGTGGTGATGATCGACCTACGCTACTACACGGGCTCTCCCGCCGAGCTCTGCAGAGAGAAAAATATCAACAAGGTCTTCCTCATCTACAACATGGACACGTTGGCAAACGAATCGGGATTCCGCCTCTTCAAAATGGGGCTCGATAAATAACGGTATCTAACGGAGGTTTTTACAATGAAAAAAACAATTTCGGTCATCTTGATCACTCTCATCGCAATATCTTCCCTCGCATCCTGTTCTCTCATCAGAAAAGCAACGCCCGTGGAGGAAAAAAATGTCATATCCACAGAAGACCACTCTGCAGGCAGTGACACCGCAGACAACGCATCGGACACCGCAAACACGCCCGATACCACTGACGACAGCGCTCCAATCCGCCACTCTCGGAGCGAGGCATCCGCACTTCTCAAGGACTCCCTTGCAAGCGAGTACCCCGACGATGATTGTGCCGTGATCGAGACTGATGACATGACCGCCCAGAGCGATGGCAGTGAGTATTATCTTTTCAGAGTGACACTCCCCGCAAAAACAGAGGGGGATGAGGAAAAGCCCTCAGAGACGGTCGACTACTACGTTTCCGTCAACGGAGTTATCTACACCGAGCTTTCCGAGGATAACGCCACAGTCAACGAGGCCGCAGCCACGTTCATGACGAAACACGGAGAAAAAGACGCCGCAACAGGACTCCCCTACAAGGTCGAGTACCAGGGGACCGTCAAAAACAACGGTGTATTCTGCTACAATTTCAAGGTCTTCCTTGAGGACACCTCCGGCGCCGAGGCAAAGCTGACTTACAAAACCAACTACATCGTCTCCCTTGACGGTCATTCAAGCGGAGAGCAGGTAATGGAACAAAACTGAACCAATGGGAAGTAAAAATGGCTGATAAGAAGAAAAAAAACAACTACAGTGACCAATCGATAAAAGCCCTTAAGGGCGCCGACAGAGTCAGATTGAGACCCTCGGTCATCTTCGGCTCGGACGGGCTTGACGGATGTGAGCATTCCTATTTCGAAATCCTCTCAAACTCCGTGGACGAGGCACGTGAGGGCTATGGTGATGAGATCATCACCACGGTATTTCTTGACGGATCCATCGAGGTAAAAGACCACGGGCGCGGCGTTCCCCTCGGATACAACGAGGCGGAAGGGCGCTACAATTGGGAACTTATCTATTGCGAGCTCTACGCCGGCGGAAAATACTCAAATAACGAAGATGACAGTGTCTATCAGTACTCACTGGGACTGAACGGCCTCGGCTCCTGTGCGACACAGTATTCTTCAGAGTATTTCGAAGTCATCTCTTCGAACGGCACCACCGTGTCCGAAATGAGTTTCCGAAAGGGTGAGCCATATGGCGAATTCAAGACCCGTACCATCGAAAAAAAGGATCTTCGCCACGGAACCATTCAAAAATGGCGTCCCGACAGAGAAGTCTTCACCGACACCGCAATACCGAGAAGCTACTTTGAGACCGTCCTCAAGACTCAGTCTGCCGCAAATGCCGGAGTCAAGTTCATACTGAACTTCGAGGTGTCCGAGGGCACCTTCGAAACGCAGGAATACTACTACGAAAACGGCATCCACGACTATATGAAGGACATGGTGGGGGATAACACCCTGACAGAGCCGGTCTATTGGCAGTTTGAGACCTCGGGCCGCGACCGTGAAGACCTGCCGGAATACAAGCTGAAGGGAGAGTTCCTCTGGTGTGTCAGCTCAAGAGTCAATGCACTGAGGTACTTCCATAACTCCAGTTTCCTTGATGAAGGCGGCTCTCCCGACGATGCGGTGAAGCGGGCATTCACCTACGGCGTTGACAAAAAGCTCAAAGCCGCCGGAAAATACAATAAAAATGAAAGCAAGATCAAGTTCACCGATATCGAGGACTGCCTCGTTTTCATCTCCAACAGTTTTTCCACCGTCACATCCTACGCTAACCAGACAAAAAAGGCGATAACCAACACCTTCATTGCCGATGCCATGACGTCCTTTTTGAAGGAGCAGCTTGAGTTCTTCTTCATCGAAAAGCCCGCCGACGGAGAAAGATTCTTAAATCAAGTCCTCATCAACAAAAGATCCCGAGAGAAAGCGGAAAATACCAGGATTGACGTAAAAAAAGCTCTCGCCACATCAAACGACGTGGCGGGAAGAGTGGAAAAATTCGTCGCCTGTCGCTCAAAAGATCCCGAAAAACGGGAACTCTACATCGTAGAGGGCGACTCGGCTATGGGAAGTTGCAAGTTGGGACGTGACTCGGAGTTTCAAGCGATCATACCCGTCAGAGGAAAGACCCTCAACTGCCTGAAATCCACATATGAGAAGATCTTCAAAAATGATATCATAGTGGATCTTCTCAAGGTCATCGGTTGCGGCGTGGAGATCAGCGAGAAAAAGGTAAAGGGAAATATCTCCCCCTTCGATATCGCGTCCCTGAAGTGGTCTAAGATCATCATCTGTACCGATGCCGACGAGGATGGCTTCCAGATCAGGACCCTCCTTCTCACCATGTTCTACAAACTCCTTCCCACCCTGATCAAGGAGGGCAGGATCTACATTGCGGAGACCCCTCTTTACGAGATCTCCACGAAAGACGATGTCTTCTTCGCCTACGACGAAAAGGAAAAAGCAGATGTCCTTGAAAAAATAGGGAACAAAAAATACAATATCCAAAGATCGAAAGGTCTCGGCGAAAACGAACCGGATATGATGTGGCGAACCACCATGAATCCGGAAACGAGACGTCTTATCAGAGTGTCGGAGGCGGATGCCGTCTTGACGGAGCAGATCTTTGACACCCTGCTCGGTGAAAACCTCGCCGCAAGAAAAGAATTCATCTTCGCCTACGGCAAAAACTACACCGAGGAAGCAGACATTTAACAGCACATGGCTCTGCCGACGGCAGAGTCATGTTTTCTCTCATTTTCAGAATCATAACCGCAAAACTTCCGTTTTTCGGAAAGTTTTGCGGTTATGATCCTAAAAAGCACCAGACATTTGCTACGGGTTGATAAGGCAGTATTCGTGGATTCACACTTACGGCATCGCCACCCTGTGTGCCACGGGAATGTGTGA
>CAZVQC010000006.1:51721-88827 GCA_964629225.1 uncultured Ruminococcus sp. | reverse complement strand
TTTTTGGAGGGGGTGTGGGGGAGTCTTTTTTCAAAAAGACTCCCCCACAAAAAAATCCTCCAAAAAATTACCCCACAAGGGCCTTTTCCGAAGCGACACTGTAGCTTGCGTTAAAGTCGGCATCAAGGGCGCACTTGACTCTGTCGCCTTTTTTGATCTTTCCGGAGAGGATCCCGTCGGTGACGGAGTCCTCGATCTTTCTCACCACAAGTCGCTTCAAGGATCTTGCGCCGTTTGCCCGATCGAATGCCGCTTTCGCAAGTTTTTTACCGGTATCCGGAGCGAATAACAGCTCTATTCCCCGCTCCCGAAGTCTTGTTGAAACGTCACCGAGGAAGATCTCACTTATCTTTTCGATATCCTCCTCATCCAAACGCCTGAATACTACCGTCTCATCGATACGGTTGAGAAACTCCGGGGAAAAAGTCCCCTTGAGCCTTGAACGTATCTCTTCTTTTGCCGCCTTGCGTTCCTTTTCCGTGTTTTCAGAAAAACCCGCGTGCCGCCTATCCCGACCGTCGGATGCCCCCACGTTGGAGGTCAGTACCACAACGGTGTTTTTGAAATCGCACTCCCTTCCCCTTGAATCGGTAAGTCTGCCCTCATCCATCAGTTGAAGCAAAAGATTCAGTACCGCCGGATGAGCCTTTTCCGCTTCGTCGAAGAGAATGATGCTGTAGGGATCCCGCCTCACCGCCTCCGTCAGGGACCCGCCGTCATCGTAACCCACGTATCCCGGAGGCGAGCCGATGAGCTTTGACACACTGTGCTTCTCTCCGAACTCGGACATATCGAAGCGTATCAGCCGCTCCTTCCCTCCGAAGACCGCCGAGGCGAGAGTCTTGGTAAGATGAGTCTTCCCCACCCCGGTAGGACCGAGAAACAAAAACGTTGCGATCGGTCTTTGAGGATCCTTCAGCCCCACTCTTCCTCTTTTCACCGCACGGGACACGACAGACACCGCCTCGTCTTGCCCTATCACCCTCTCAAGAAGCTTCTCTTCAAGACGGAACAGCCCGTCCTCCTCATTCTCGCTGAGGGACGTCACCGGAATGTCCGTCCACTCGGTAACTATTCTCGCAATATCCTCCGAGGTCACCTGCTCCCACCTTTTGCATCGATCAAGGTCGTCCTTTGCCTTCCTCTCGCGGTACTCGCAGATAAGATCCTTCTCCATGTCACGTATCACAGCCGCAGTCTCATAGTCCTCGCTGAGTATCGCCTCTTCCTTTTCCGCACCTGCCGTGAGGATCTTTTCCTTGATCCTCGTTATCTCGCCGGGCTTTGCGGACAGTTCTATCCGCTTTTTTGAGGATGCCTCGTCAATGAGATCGATCGCCTTGTCTGGAAGGTATCTGTCCTTGATGAACCTCACCGACAGCTTCACCGCCGACACAAGAGCCTCGTCGGTTATCTTCAGCCTGTGGTGAGCCTCATACCTATCCCGAAGCCCCCTTAAGATATCAAGAGTCTCCTCCGGACTCGGCTCCTCCACCGTCACCGACTGAAACCTTCTTTCCAGCGCCGCATCCTTTTCTATGTGGCGGCGGTACTCGTCTATAGTGGTGGCTCCTATCACCTGCATCTCCCCTCTTGCAAGAGCAGGCTTGATGATGTTTGCCGCATCCACCGCACCCTCAGCAGCACCGGCGCCTATGATAGTGTGGACCTCGTCGATGAAAAGAATGATCCTTTTGTTTTTCGACACCTCCTCCATCACGCCCTTGAGCCGCTCCTCGAATTCGCCTCTGTATTTTGCCCCGGCTATCATGGAGGGAATGTCAAGAGTAACGATGACCCGATCGCGAAGCCCCTCGGGAGCCCTTCCCTCCGCTATCCTTGCGGCAAGACCTTCCACGACTGCGGTCTTCCCCACTCCCGGCTCGCCGATGAGACAGGCGTTGTTCTTCGTCCTCCTGGTAAGTATCTGCATCAGTCGCTCGGTCTCCCTTTTCCGTCCTATCACAGGATCGACCTCACCGCTTGCCGCCGATGACACCAGATCCTTACCGTATTTTGAAAGAATGGGAGCCCCCTCTATCTTGAAGGGCTGACTTTTTTCTTTTCCCTTTGAATTTTCTGTCCCGTAAAAGGGCAAAAGATCGCTTTTCAGGACCGAAGCACTGATACCCTGAGCGGCGATCATCTTGTAGGCGAAGCACCCGGGCTCGGAAAGAATGGCCGAGAGCAGGTGCTCCGTACCGATGTATCCGCTCTTTGACTTCAGCGACTCCCGTGCCGCATCCTCGATCACCTTTTTCGTTCTCGGCGTCATGTCCGAGGGCTGGATATTGGTGGCATCCCCCGTACCCGCCGCCTTTTTGACAAGCTCCTTCATCGGAGCCTCGGTTATCCCCCTGCCCTCAAGCACATTGGAAGCGATGCTGTCGCTCTCCGACAAAAGCCCCAAGAGCAAATGCTCCGTGCCGATGTAAGTATGCCCCATCTCCCTTGCGAAAGTAAGCGCACGGTTCAGGGCACGCTGTGCCTTGGCTGTGAATTTTGCACTCATTGTAACGTCCTCCTTTGCGGATGCCCATTTTCCCTATTGTATCCCCAAAGGAAGGAGGATAATGTCGAAATCGGAAAGTCCCTAAAAAGTCAGCCGTCTTCGTAGACCGTGTTATTGTACTCGGTGGCAATGGCGTTCCACGTGACGACGTCCACCCGTCCCGTCTCATCAATGCCGCTTATCCGTTGAAAATCCGAGACCGCCTTCTCTGTCGCCTCATCGAAGAAGCCCCCTACGGTGACCCCGTCAAAGCCGTCATAGAAGATCTTCAGCGTGTCAAGCATCACCTGGATCAGTATCACCTCGTTACTTCGTTCTCCAAACGCCACCGTGTAGCCGGGGCTTTCCGGAAATGCCTTCATGGGTACCGCTCTCTGCCTCTCTGCGTTTTTCATAAATTGCCTCCTATATCCCGTTTTCGCCCGAATACTCTCTGTACAGCGACACGAGCCTCGAATAAGTCGCCGCACCGACCCTACCGGTGGGTTCAAGCCCCACAGCCTCTTGAAAAGCCCTGACTGCGGCGGCGGTGGCACTGCCGTAGATCCCGTCAACCGTGATCTTAGGAACTGCGGGAAAGTAGTTTGAAAGGTAGTCAAGAAGCCTTTGGACTCTTTCAACGTAGATACCGCTGTCTCCCACAGTCAAAGGAGTGCCGAAGTAACTGTCAAGGGAATTCGTGCTACCCTCGGGCAACGTCTCAAGTATCCCCCTGTAGACAGCCACCAACCTCTGCCACGTCACCGTGTCCACCTCTCCCGTGGGATCCAGCCCGTAATAAGTCTGGAATGCAGATACGGAGCTTGCGGTCTCATCACCGTAAATGCCGTCCGTGCCCGGGCTCGGAATGAAGGGAACGATGTCTCCCACAAGATCAAGAAGGTATTGAAGCTCCACTACTCCCGTTCCTCGGTCTCCTATGCCAAGCTCTCTCGGCCCTATGTCGGTCACATCCTCGATCGGGATCCCCTCCGACGTCAGCTCCGACAGAGATCTCACACCGGAGTAGATCTGCTGGATCTTGTACCAAGTGGCACGACCCACGATACCGTCCTCCGTCAGGGAGAATATCCGCTGAAAAGCCCTCACCGCCTCCTCGGTGCTGTCACCGAAGATGCCGTCCGCCTCCGTTATCCCCGGTATCGCCGGATAGTTTCTGCCGATGCGGTTGAGCCTTATTTGGACGAACGCCACATCATTGCCGGAGGAACCGCGTCTCAAAGCCACACCGGGATAGCTCTCCGTAGGTGCGGCTATGGGAGCATCCTCAACTATGGAGATATCGTCGCCGTAGTAATTCGTCAGTATCTCAAATGCCGTCCTGCCCGCTCTTCCGAGGGATTCCGAGCCCCATTGGGACAAACCGTCGCAGGTAACGGTGGTGCCGTTGCAATAGGAGGCAAACAAAGGCTCCACCGCTCCCTCTCTGACAAGGTAATCGTTGAATATCTCGTCGACCGTCATGCCGATATTGTCAAATATGTCCCGTCCGAAAACGTAGGACTGGTCAATAGCGGTGGAATTGGTGATATCAAAGCCGTAGCCGCGGCTCCTGTAATACTCGGTGTAGATGCGGTTGAGGGTGAAGGATATCTCTGCCAATATGTTAGCTCTTATGGCGCTGTCGCTCCAGGTGGGGTAGATCTCGCTTGACGCCACATTCTTGATGTAGTCCGCAAAGGGCACCGTCACGTTTTCTCCCGATGCGGCAGGGGGAGCCAAGTGGACGGTGACGGTTTCGGGGATGAAGGGAAGATTTGCGCCGTTATTCATCATTTCCTCCCAATGGGCTGTCGGGGATCGTCTCAAAGCGCCTTGTGGCATCAAAGCCGTCATCATACGGACTCTCGCCGTAGGGCAGCGGTACCATATCCACGGGCAAAGTGGAGGTTATCCCCTCAAATATCGGTATGTTGGAGATAACTGTCGGGTAGTAGCCGTCCTTTCTCACATCGGCATTGTAGGTGAGATAGGGCTTCTTTTCCCCCGGTTTTTCGGAAAGGTCTGCGGGACGGGTCAAAAGCCCCACCTTTTCGGTGATGCCGGAGGCGTCGGTGAGAAGAGTTCTTATCGCTCCCGACCCGTCATAGGACAACAGCCTCACGGTGGTACCCTCCACCGGGTACGCTCCTCTCCCTTCGCTGACCCTCGCTACAAAGTATCCATAGGCTTCGTTTTCGCTTGCCATATTATCCTCCTTGTGGTATTTCACGGTCATTTTATGAAAAAAAACGAAATAGGTTACCGAAGGTCGCTTGACAGCGGGCGCCGTCAATGGTAATATTGAAGCGTAAATACTTTTTTCGGAGAGTGACTATGGAAAGATTCGGAAAATTACTTAACTGCAGTGCCGACGGCAACAAGCTCACGTTGACTTTCGATACAAAGGTCGCAACGGTGGAGGTCATTACCGACCGCATCCTCAATATCTTCGTCCCCTTTGCCACAAAAGAACATTTTTCAAAGGCGATCGAGGGCAAGAAAGCAAAAAAGACCCCCTTTACATGGAGCTTTGATGACGGAAAAGTGACCCTTGAGACCGCCCACTTGAAGGCAGTCATAGAAGACGACATGATGACCGACTTTTTCGACAAGGACGGAGCGCTCCTTTGCGGAGACTACAGAGGAGAAATGGTCCCCGTCATCAGAATGAGCGATGCCGACCTTGCTCTCATGGCTCAAGAGGGACATAAGATCGACCGTGCCGCCTTCGACAAGGAGATCAACATTGTAAAATCCCTTGAGAAGGACGAGATGCTCTTCGGTCTCGGTGACAAGGCGGGATTTATGGACCGTCGGGGCTACGAGTACACTATGTGGAACACCGATACCTCCGACATCCATAACGAGCAGATGCCCACTATCTACAAGTCCATCCCCTTCTACATCTCCAAAAAACGCCACGGTGCAGTCTACGGCATCTTCTTCGACAACACCTGCAAGAGCGTTTTCAACATGGGTAAGGACAGTCCGGACTACCTTTGGTACGGAGTTGACGGAGGCAACCTTGATTACTACTTCATGGCGGGAGACACTATAGAGGGCACACTTGGGCTCTTTACCTACCTTACCGGCACCACACCTCTGCCGCAAAGATGGACCCTTGGATATCAGCAGTCCAGATGGGGCTATGTGGACGAGGCGGACGTGAAATACATCACCGATACCATGCGGGAATGCCGTGTCCCTTGCGATGCCATCCATCTTGACATCGATTACATGGAGCGCTACAAAATCTTCACATGGAACAAGGAACGCTACAGCGACCCCAAAAAGACCGTTGAAGATCTGGGCAAGAATGGCTTCAAGGTAGTCACCATCATCGACCCCGCCATCAAAATAGAAAAAGGATACCCCATCTACGAGGAGGGTCTCAAAAAGGGCTACTTCGCAACTGACGAAAACGGGCTTCCCTACGTCAACAAGGTCTGGCCGGGAGAATCCCTCTTTCCGGACTTCGGAAATCCCAAGGTATCAAATTGGTGGTCAAATAATCTTAAGTTCCACACAGACATGGGAGTGTCCGGTATTTGGAACGATATGAACGAACCCGCAAGCTTCAACGGAGAACTTCCTCAAAGCGTGGTTTTCCATGACGGAGAAAGAGAGACGACCCATGCGGAGATGCACAACGTCTACGGTCACCTGATGGACAAAGCCACTTATAACGGCATCAAAAATGAGACCGGAAAGCGCCCCTACGTCATCACAAGAGCCTGCTATGCCGGCACACAGAAGTACGCTACCGCCTGGACGGGAGATAACAGAAGTATGTGGGTCCATCTCCGTGTTCTGATTCCCCAACTCTGCTCCCTCGGTATCTCCGGAATGAGCTTTGTGGGAACGGATATCGGCGGATTCATTCAGGACACGACTCCGGAGCTTCTCACAAGATGGGTGGAGGCGGCGCTCTTCTCTCCCCTTTTCAGAAACCACTGTAACAAAGGAAGCCGCTATCAGGAACCCTGGAGATTCGGAAAAGAGACCCTCGATATCTACCGTAAGTTCGTGGAGATGCGCTACTCATTCATCCCCTACATCTACGATCTGTTCCAAAAGGGAGAAAAGACCGGTCTTCCCATCATGCGCCCCCTGGCGCTCCATTTTGAAAACGATGACAAAGCGGTGAGATGCAACACCCAGTTCATGGCGGGAGATCGGATCATGTCAGCCCCCGTCCTTGAGCCGGGAATGACGGAAAGAGCCGTCTATCTGCCAAGCGGCACCTGGTATGACTGCAACACCGGTGAAAAGCTGAAAGGCGGGCAGACGGTAATTGCGAACGCTCCCCTGGATACTCTGCCTCTCTACGCAAGGGCGGGCAGCATAATTCCCAAGTATCCCAAGATGCAATACGTGGGAGAGATCCCCCTTGACACCCTCATCCTTGAGGTCTATCCGGGAAGCGGCACATACGAGCACTACAATGACAACGGAGAGGACTTCGCCTACAGACGGGGTGAGTACGAACTCTACAAATTCACGGTGAAGAAGGACGGAACCGTCAGCGGAAAACTGATCAAGGACGGCTACATGGGCGGTTATAAGAAGATAATAGTCCGCTGCATGGGAGAGGAAAAGACAATCACCGACACCAAGGAATTCAAAGTATCCTTCTGAGAAGCTCCATCTAGACCGAAAGCGAAAGTTCTTTTAAGAGACCACCCCCGCGATGAAAAGAACCTATACGCAGGCAATTTAAGGCGGTTTTCAATAGCTTTGGCATCCGAGACACCGACTCCCCGTTAAATGACTTCAAGTTACCGAAAAGGAGCCCCTCCACAGCGCGATTTAAGGCATCTTTCGGAAGCCTCCGCTGCCGCAGCATACCTTTCCCACACCGGAAATAAACCGCCTCAAATGGCACCTTAAAACGCCCCACAGCAAGCATCGGCACAGTACCGCCCGCCAAGCACGGCAGGCGGTGCTTTTTTGGTGAAGAATGAAGAAACCGTCAGCGGAAAACCGAACATGATCGGCTACATTGGCGGCTAAAGAGGACGATACTTCGCCGCAAGGGAGTTGAAAAAACAGTCGCTGCGCCAAGGAATTCAAATCATCCTTCCAAAAAGCCCTCTTGAAACTGAAAGGAAAAGAACTTTCAAAAGACCAGATCCCACGCTGAAAAGAACCTATACGCAGGCAATTTAAGGCGGTTTTCAATAGCTTTGGCATCCGAGACACCGACTCCCCGTTAAATGACTTCAAGTTACCGAAAAGGAGCCCCTCCACAGCGCGATTTAAGGCATCTTTCGGAAGCCTCCGCTGCCGCAGCATACCTTTCCCACACCGGAAATAAACCGCCTCAAATGGCACCTTAAAACGCCCCACAGCAAGCATCGGCACAGTACCGCCCGCCAAGCACGGCAGGCGGTGATCTTTTCAACATTACCGCTCGCTTCATTCAAAAACCGCCACCACCCACTGTTCGCTCCTCACTCCTCATTCCTCACTCCTAATTCCTCACTCCTCACTCCTCACTCCTCACTCCTCACTCCTAATTCCTCACTCCTAATTTCAAATTACAACTTTCTCACCCATCTCTCAATTCCTTTTTTCGTTCCTCCCCGCCTTAGTTCCGGAGATAAAATAACAACGGGAAGCTCCAAAGAGCTTCCCGTTACTGTTTTTTGGTATTTTCCCTTTTGAATTAGCCGGTGATACCGGAACGCTCGATACCCTGGATAATGTACTTCTGTGCGAAAACGTAAATCAGAAGCAGCGGTGCAATAATGAGCAATCCGCAGGTATTGAGGATAGCGGTCGAGTACTTTGCGCCACCGGTGAAACTTACGTCCAGAGTCGAGGGAACGACTCCGATGTCCTTCATAAGCCACGCTCCGGAGGAGGTGTAGAAGGTCTCAGCGTAGAAGTAGTCGGTCCACTGCCATGAGAATGAGAACATGAAGACTGTTACCAGCATGGGCACGGACAGGGGGATAATGATCTGGATGAATGTCCTGAAGATACCCGAGCCGTCAACGTATGCGGATTCCTCAAGTTCATCGGGAACGCCCTTGAAGAACTGGCGGAGCATGTAGATGTACAGTCCGTTCTTGAAGGCAAGTCCTGTGATGGAAAGGAGCCACAGAGGCCAGTTGGTATTGGTCAGTCTGATGTAGGTGTTCTCAAGGATGTTGATACCGTCAATAACACCGCCGCCGAGGAAGTTGAAGATATTCAACACGTCAAAGTTTCTGAACTCCATGGTCATTGAAAGCTGAAGCGTGGAGTGAGGAACTATCATCGTGAAGATAACAAGAGCGAAGAGGAGACCGTTGCCCTTGAATTTGAACTTCGCAAATCCGTAGCCTATGAGGCAGCAGATGAATGTCTGGATGACCGCACAGGAGAAGGAAAGGATGAAGGTGTTGAGGAATGCTTCAAAATATCTGTTCTCGGTTATGATGGCTTTGTAGGTGTCAAGCGTCGGGTTCCTCGGGATGAGGTTGACGGTGACGTCCTGGAAGTCGGCGGGAGCGGAATAGAGAGACAGTGCTATCTTCGATATGAACGGGTACAGAATGATGTACGAGATACCGATGAGCAGAAGCAATCTGAATATGAACCATGCCGCTCTCTGGAGGAAATACGTAGTAAGGTACTTTGACCTGAGTCTGTCAAGAAGAGGCGTTCTGTCAAACTCCACACGGATGGAGTTCTTAGACTCTCTCTTAACATGGGTCGCGTTTTCAGCTTTGTTCATGTGTCTTTCCTCCTTTCTCAGTCTCTTCTCTGGTAGAAGACGAATTTCCTCAAGATCAGTGCAACTACTGCGACTATTGCGATAACAACAAGGAAGTAGATCCAAGACATTGCCGAGGATACTACCTGGCTGTCGCCGGAGCCTGCGTAGATGCTTGAAATGTACTTCATTACCGAGTTTGACTCGGATGTGAAGGAGTCGATGATAGTGTAGATCAGGTTAACTACGATCATGGGGCTTATCATCGGCAAAGTGATCTTCCAGAAGGTCTCCCAAGCGGAAGCGCCTTCCATCTGGCAGGACTCGTAGATCGCAGGGGAGATACCCTGAAGACCCGAGAGGAAGATGAGCATCTGTACGCCGGAACGGTTGACGATATCGAAGATGCTGTTGACGAAGCTTGTGACTATGTCAACTATCTCGGAGCCTATCGCCATGTTGGAGAACAGTGCCTCAATATCGAGGGCGTTCACCACTCCGGAACTGCTTGAGACACCTCCCGCAACTGCGTTGGTGGTGTTCATTACGTCCTGAATGCTCTGAGATGCATCGATCTTCGCAATAAGTCCGGTGGTCAAGATGACCGGGATGAAGAAGATCGCTCTGAAGAGTGCTCTGCCGGGCATCTTCTGGTTGAGGATGATCGCAACGAAAAGCGAGAAGAACACGATTATCGGGATCTCAAGAAGGAGCTGACCGATACCGGACTTGAGGATGTCAAGAAACTCGCTGTTGTTGTCGAACAGAGCCGCCGTATAGTTTTCAAGACCGACGAACTCAGCCTTGAAACCACCGCCCTGAAGGTAGTTGATGTGTGAAAAACTGTAGGTGATAGAATCCCAAATAATGGGAAGATAGATCAGTACGAAACCGATTATGAATGGCAAAACGAAGAGCCATCCTGCCCGTGCTTTTTTCTTGTCGAGGGAAGCGATCTTGAAGGTCTGCTTTGCAGGTGCCTTGATCTTTTTCTTCTTCCTGGTTACTGCCGGAATATTCATCGTTTTACCTCCTTATCCGAGTTTTACAAAATCAAGTGCGTCGATGTAGTATTCCTGTCCGCCGTACCTGACGTAGACTGCGCTTGAATTGTAGTTGATGAGGAAGCCTTCGCCGTTGGAATATTCCGTTCTGACGACAGTTCCCTCTGCGGTCTGATACTTGCTGTTGATGATGAATTCCTCACCTGCGGGGGAAGTCTTCACGTTCAGCTCATAAGATGTGGTATTGGTGGTAGTGGAGGGTACGTAACGCTCGCCCTTACGTTCCGCAAGACGACGGCGCTTTTCTTCTTCTGCTGCCTTCTTTGCCGCCTCCTCCTCTGCCTTCTTCTTAGCCACCTCAAGCTCTGCCTCGTCAGCCTTTCTTTCGGTATCGGTGGGCTGCTTGTATGCGCTGATGAACTCGTGCTCTTCTATGGTCTCGTTTTGGAGATCCTTCAGAACCTCGTTTACCTGCTCGTAACGACTCATGACCTCGTCCTTCCAGTTTGCATAGTCCACGGAGAAGTACTTGTTATAAGTAGAGCTCTCTTTAAGGTCATTGATGTTCCGGTAGGAAAGGGTGAAGTAGAGGGAGGCACCGTTCTCAATAGTCTTGAGGATAGTGCTTGCAATATCGCCTTCCATATTGACGGCATCGCCGGTGTAGTTGGTGTAGCCGTGGAGAACGATACCGGTGAAAGGTACGGTGGCACTTGCATTCATGTAGTTACTGCTGTCGATGGGTGCGCCGAGCACGTGGTCTGCGTATGCCAGCGAGTAGGAGTTGCCGCCGTCCACCATGATATCTCCGAAATTCTCGGAAAGAGTTGACAGAAGCTCAACTGTGAACTGCTTGGAATCCTCTCTGTTGTAAGGATTCTTCTTGTTGAAGTCGGAGTTGAGGGCGTCACCGAGAGTTGACACGGAGAGACCGGAAGTGTTGTACTTGGAGTAGTTTTCGGTGAACTTCTCTCCGAACTTTTCGAACTTACCGGGAGAGACGATGAAGGAATTGTCACTTTCAAGGCTCTGTGTTGCGGAGTCGTAGTACTTTCTCTGAGCATATCTGCTGTCGATAGTCTTGACGGTATCGTTCTTTTCTGAGATGCCGTCAAAATATGCGGTGCTTGCAACGTATGCAAAGTCAAAGTCGGGGTAGACTCCGAAGCCCTTCTCGGTAGAATAACTGAGAAGATCGGTAAAACCGGACTTTCCGCCAAGAGCCGATACCCAGCTTATCTTAGTGGGATAAGTGCTGTCAAGTCCGCCGTTAGTGTAGCCGGAGAGCTTGAACTTGATGTTGGCACATCCGCCCTCGGTCAGCTCGTCGTACATGGTCTCAATATCCTCAAAGGTGGTGAGAGGAGTGTCGACGGTAACGGGGAATGAAAGAAACGTATCGGAGGTCTTGAGGGATCCGAAGGTCTCGATGTAGAGAGGCGTGTCGGCGGAGGTGTCCTCGGCTGTGAGCTTAGTCAGTGTGCCGATCTCTGTCAAATAGTCTCTGTAAGCCTTCGCCATGCCCACATAGGAGCACTCGTATCCGCCGGCACCGCCGTTTGCGGTATCGTCGGAAAGGATAGTGTACTTGATCACGTAACTGCCCGTGTACTTTCTCGATGAAGTCTTAAGCACCTCATTGGTATCTCCGGAGGAACTTGAAAGTCTGTACTTATCGGAGGGACGGGGAGTGAAACGTGCGAACACCGTGCTGTAGTCGTGGAGGGGACCGCCGTTCTCGGCAATTATCTCCGCAAGTGAGTCTCCCTCGGTGATGATGGCAACGTATCCTCGGCTTTTCGCTGTTTCCGTAGCTTGGGACGTGGTGCTGTTACTGCCGGGAGTGGTAGTGCTCTCGGCTCTGCCGGGAGTGGACGTCACCACGTTACCGAAAACGGGATACCTCACGTCGTTCTGGTTGGTTTCGGAATGGTACGCAAAGTCCTCACCGTAGACCTTGCCATAGATGGTGCTGTTGACCCCACGGACGTCTGCGTATCTGATGATAGCGCCGGAGCCGTCGGGAACGAAGGTGTAGCCCTCGCCGTTAGTGTTACCCGCACCCATGTAAGGAAGGATGCTGACTCTGCCGAGGCTGTAGTTGGACTCGTCGAATCTGATGCCGTTTGCGGGCATACGGACGCTGAGTCTGCCCTCTTCAAGTGTGTATTCAAGGGACATTCTGAAGCAGGGGGGAGCGACCTCCACGCCGGTGTAGTCGGTATCGGAGTGGTCCTGCTCCATCTCATCGTACGTGTAGAGGGGGCAGTAGGTCTTAATGATGCTCTCAAGCTGCTTAAGCTCGGTGGAGTTGATCTCGTCGGAGCAGACGTAGATCGCCATTCTCTTGGTGATGGGGAACTTAGCCTCCATCTCCTTGATCATGGTCTCGGTCTTCGTTGTATCGCTTCTGTCGTAGAGCTGATAGAAGGATGCAAGTCTTTCCTTGTGGAAGTCGTTTGTGATCCGGTCAAGGATCAATGTTTCGAAACGCTCCTTCGGAATACGTCTCGGGACCAGTCTTGTTACCTGGATCTCACCGATAGTGTACTCCATCCTGATACCGTTCTTGATGTTCTTGGTCTTGATCTGACCGCGAACTGCGGCATCGGCGTAGCTGTTCATGGTCTTGTCGTTCTTAGTCGTCTCACCGTAGGTGATGATTATCTGAGAGAGAAGACTCTGCTTCGTGGAGCTGGACTTAGCTCCCGTTGCCACGTCATAGGGGTTCGAAAAGAGGGTGTTGCCTGCGGCGTCACGGTAGGCGATCTCGCCTGTGAACTCTTCCACATAGATGGATGAGCCGTCCTGAGCCGTGTATTTCAGTGTCATGTCCGACAGCTTGTCGGCATCACTGCCGTAGGACTTTGTGAAATAGTTGATTATGGGGTTTCCGTCCTCGTCAACCTTATCTGCCCATGCAGCACCCACGGGAGTGACTGCCGCCGGCACGATAACGCCCATCACAAACACAAGGGCAAGGAAGACTGACAGTATTTTCTTTGATCTCATTACTATTGATACCTTCCTTTCCTTAGAGCCTGTAACCGATCTCGTTGACAACGCTGGAGATAAGATCGACTATCTGACCCATGAGCGTTGTGAAGAGGAGTATAAGGAACATGATAAGTGCCATTGCGATCACCGTGAAGAAGATGATGGCAATGTTTTTACCCAGCGTGTAGCCGTGGGTGGACATCATTCCCACAAAGAGGAGCATTCCCGCCCAAATGTAGCCTATCGCCAAGAAGAGGGTGATAATGCCCTTTTCGTCGGCAACAAGGAAGTTTGAGAGAATGACAGAGGGGATGATGAAGAAGGGCAGGGGGAACAGTGCGTAGCAGGTAGCCGTGAAGATGTCACCGAACTTACCTTCGCCGTCGAACAGAGTGGTGAGACACCAGTTGCCCACAACGAAGAGTACGAGAGGTACCGCAACGGAGATGACCGAGGTGTAGATACTGCTGTATGACGTGTCGCCGCCCTTGAAGATGTAGCCCTGTCCGATGGACTGGTAGAAGAACGCCATGATGGTGACCATCAGTATGATGAATGCGGAGCGCAGACTGCCTCGCTTCTCATGCTTCAGATCCCAGAATCCGTCGAAGGGATGTGTCATGATGTGGAAGCCGTAGGCAAGCTCCTGACCGAGGGTCTTGGTTCCCACCTGAAGCGCCGCCTTCTTGTTGACCTTACCGCAATAGCTGATAAGGTAGGTAAGTCCCACAAAGACTACCACGATGATGACGGGGATGACGATGAAGAATTTGGAAGCCCATTCTTTTCTGACTTCCTTATAAGCGGAGCCGTAGCCCGCTAAGTTATGTGCGGACTTGAAGTACTCCATGGCAAGGTCGTAGTCACCGGAACGGATGAGTGAGTTACCGATGCCGATGTAAGCAACGTCGAAGTTGTTGTTACGTCTCAGTATCTCCTTCCAGTCCTCGACTGCCGAGTCATAGTTACGCTCGTTTTGATTCTTCATGGCATTGATGAGGATGTCACCGTACTCGGTGCGCCTGTAGACCGTAACGTTCAGGTTGCCCTTGTCAAGTGCCAGAAGCTTGTCACCCTGATAGACGATGCCCGCAGCGGTTGCAAGGTTACCCTTCATACTGCCGCTGTCACCGAAGGCGAAGAGCAGGTTGCCCTCGCTATCATATGTGAATATCTTGGAACGGTCTTGGTCCACGATGGACCAGGTTCCCTCGGGACCTACTGCCGCGTCCACGATGGTGGAGGCTTCGGTCTTGCTTGAGCCTACGCTGTCGGAAAGGATGACCTCACCGCCGGGGCCGAAGAAGCCGTTTCTTCTCAGCACGTCCTCACCGGAGGCGTTGTACTTCCTTACGGGAGCGTAGGTACCACTCTTGGAAGTGATAGCCGCCTGCTGGAGGGATTTGTCGATGGTGGAGGTGGTGGCGTAGACGAAGTTGTTCTCGTCAACGGTGATGTTGTTGTACTCCGTGGAGAGGTTCTTTTCATCATCGTCGGTAGCTCCGAAGAGCTCTCCGATCTTTTCCCAGATGGCGTTGACACCGCTTGCGGCTGTCATCTGGGCGCCGATGAATCCGTAGAAGTCGCCCTCATCGCTCATTACGATGATACCCTGATAAGTTGTGGAGGAAACTATGAAGAGTCTTCCGTACTCGTCCACCGCCACTGCTACGGGCTTGTAGATTGCGTCGTCTTCAAAGAGGTTGGAAACGGGAGCCGCAATGGTCTTAACGAAGTTGCCTTCAAGGTCGAACATTACGATCCTTGCGCTGTCCGTGTCGCAAACGTAGATGTATTTGTCGTTGATGAAAACGCCTTGGGGATTGATGAAAGTATCGGGAACGCCGTGCTCGTTATTGAAAGCGGAGATGGTGAATCTCAGCTTGAATGAGGGGCTCAGCGCATAGACGCAGGCACGATCGGCATCCACGATGTAGATGTTCCCTTCCGGGTCCACTTCGATATCGGTGGGTCTTGAAAGCTGGATCTCCGCATCCGCTCCGGTTATAACGGAGTCGACTACGTATGCGTCGGGAGAATCCAGAACGAACTGCTCGGATGAGTAAGTGTAGGTGGAGTATGCGGAGGTGGCTCCCACCGAAGTGGTGAGCATTATTGCCGCAAGCAGGAGCATAACTGCCATTCTCAATGTCTTTTTCATTATGCCGCCTCCTTAGTCCTTCATACCGCTGGAGCCCATCGTCTCGATGATCTTACTCTGAGAAACGACGAACACTGCAATAGGAACGATCATCATCAGCACCGTCGAGGCAGCCACGATACCCGTTCGCGAAACGCCTCCGGTGAGGCTCTGGTCGATGGCCCACTTCATGGTCTTGAGCTCCTCCGACTGAATGAGTATGCTGGATCCGGTATTCCACAGACCTACGAAAGCGTAGATGATGACTGTGAGCCAAGCGGGCTTGACCATGGGCATCGCTATTGACCAGAAGGTACGAAGCTCGGATGCACCGTCAAGTCTTGCGGACTCAAGCACCGCGTCCGTGACGTTGGATTCCATGAACTGCTTCATCAGGTAGAGGTTAAGGCTGGACGCCCACTGAGGAATGATGATGGCCCAATAAGTATCCATCAGACCGGCCTTTACTATAATAAGGAAGTTAACGATACCGGTCACCGTGGAGGATATCATAAGGGACTTAACTATGATCTGGAAGAAGAAGTTTCTTCCGGGGTACTGCATCTTCGAGAGAGAATATGCAGCGAGGGATGTGAGCACAAGGTTTCCTATGGTACCTACTACCGAGATAAAGATCGTGTTGAAGATGTATCTGGAGAAGGGCACCCATGAGGAGGAAAGAAGGGTGAACATATCCGAGAAGTTATCGAACGTAGGGCTGATAACGTAGAATTTCGGGGGGTAGAGGAACAGCTCGTTCAGGGGCTTGAAGGCCTGGATGATGGTGTAGTACATCGGCAGTGCCATGAGAAGTCCCAAAAGGAGGAGCATGAGATTGATAGCGAAGTCACCGCCTCTTGAACGGTTCAGTACCACCGCGTGCTTTCTGGTTCTGAGTTTCTTAGTTCTTGCCACGTCACTCACCCACCTTTGCAAGCATCTTATTGACCAGCATATTTGCGCCCATACAAATAAGGAACATTATGAACGCTATCGCCGATCCGTAGCCGTACTCCCACCTGGTGTCCACGTACTCCGACATATGGTGAGCCAGCGTATAGCCCACATAGTCCTGAGGAGGACTTCCCGCAAGGGAGGATACCACGGCACCGTATCCGAAGGAGCCTGTGATAGCCATGACCGCACCGAACATGAGCTGGTTCTTCATGTTGGGAAGGGTAACATACCAAAGTTCCTGCCAACGGTTGGTGACACCGTCAACAGCCGCAGCCTCGTACTGTGCCTTGTCAACGCCTTGGAGACCTGCGATGAATGAAAGGAACGCAGTACCCAATGACATCCACAGGGAGATGGCGATACAAAGAGGAAGTATCCACTTGGTATTGCTGAAGAATTTGATCGGAGTCGAGATGAATCCGAGCTTAAGAAGGTACGAGTTGACAAGTCCGTATGCGTCACCGTCGAATATGTAAGAGAATATCGTGTAGGGGGCGCAGATGGACGGTGCGTAGAAGATAAGTGTGATGACCGCTCTGCTCTTCGGGGGAAGTTCGTTGATGAACCAAGCCACCGCAAAGGAGAGGAGGTAGGACGCAGGGCCGGTGGTAACGGCGAAGATAAGCGTGTACTTCAGCGCCGTTATGAAGAGCTCGTCGTCGAGAAACAGTGTTACGTAGTTGTTAAATCCGACCCAGCGGGGCATTTCCAAAAGGTTGTATGACGTAAGGCTGAGTCCGAGAGACGCCACGACGGGAATGACCGTGAACAGGATGAAGAGGAAGAGGAAGGGCAAGATAAATACGTACCCGACCCAGTTCTGCTTCATCAGATGCAACGTCCACTGAAACTTGGTCATGTCCTTGCGATTCACGTCTTTGCGTGTTTTCTCTGACATTGTCGTTTTTCTCCTATTCTGAATTTTTTCTCAATAATTATCTTGGATCCATGCCAAGTAACGTGTCAGCGGTTCTCCGAGATGAACGTCTTGTAATCCCGGTCGTATCCGTTGAGCTTCACGGCGCTGGTCCAGTCGGCGTAGTTGCCGGTGGTGATGCCGTTCTCATCCATGAAATCCTGATAATCCTCAATGCCGTTTGCCTCGGCATACCTACGCCAGTCGGTGTAGGTCTCAAGTCCGGTGAAGGCTTTGACTGCCTGCCACTCGTCCTCGACCATCAGATGGAATTCCTTACGTTTTCTTGTGAGTTCCTTGTTGATCGTTTGTGCATAATTCTGCATCAGCTCCGATGCATCTCCCGTGCCGTTGTAGGCACCGTTGAATGCGAAGTTGAGGTAGCGGACGATCATGTAGTCACCGGGATAGATCTCGATGCCTACGGATTTGTTAAGTGCGCTGAGCAGTACTTTCTTCTCCTCTGCCGTCCAAGGCAGCTCCTCAAAGGCCTCGATGTTTGCGGTAGCCTGTCGGCCGGAGGGTCCGAGGAGCATGGACATCTCATTGGAGAAGTCTGCCTGGAAGCTCGCATCGGTGTACCAGTCGATGAAGTCCCATGCAAGCTCTTGGTCTCTAACGCTCTTAGTCATAATGATACCGGAGGAGGTGGCAACGGTGTGGTTATCGATGTACTCGTTTCCATCCTCGTCGGTCTTCACGTATCCGGGGATCTCCGCGATCTTCCAAAGTCCCGCGATCTCGGGAGCGGACACGCTGAGGGTGAAGTACGTGGTATAGTTACCGATGAAGAGAGGCATCTCGCCGGTCTTCATACGGTTGGGTCCGTTGAACTGGATAGGCAGTGAGTACTGAGTGAACCAGTCCATCATGGTATCGAATGCGTCCAGGGATACCTTGGAGTCGAGGGCGGTCTTCATTCCGCCGTCTTCCCAATAGTTTCCGCCGCCTTGGTAGACGTACGTGGAGATGAACTCGGAGGAGATACCCACTTCCATGTTGTTGAACTGAAGAACGGGCACGAGAGCAAGAAGCTCATCCCACGTCTTCGGCACTTCAACTCCCAAGTCACCGAGGATATCCTCTCTGTAGAACATGATCGGGAAGGTCTGGCCTACCGGGATCGCATAAGTTTCATCATATAATCTCAGAGGAACCATTGCCGAGTCGGCAAAACGCTCCGCTACCTGATCAAAGGTATCGAAACCGTCAAAGGGTATCAAAGCTCCGCGCACCGCCATCTCAAGAGGGCTGGTGGCATCTATCGAAACGTCGGGGGCAACTCCCGCAAGGATCGATACGAGAAGGGTGTTTGCCGCCGCCAGCTTCAACGTTACGTTGGTGCCGGTCTCCTTGGCAAATCCCTCGGAGATAAGGTTTCTTGTGATCTGCGCCTGGTCACGGCCCGCAGTGGTCCAGATCAGCAGCTCCTTGTCGTACTCCTCTTCACTGCCCTCCGCATTGGACACGGAGTCGTAATCGGTGAAGAAGGAATTGAAGAATTTCGCAAACTCATAGCCGGTTGCCTTGTACCAGGGAGCATTCCCACGTGGAAGTTCTGCGCTTGCGGGCTGGATGAGGATATAGTCGATGCCGAGGGGCTGCGCCGTGATCTCGGTGATCCACTCACCCAATGCGGAGATCTGGTTGTTGATCTCGGTCATGTTGGCGGCGATTTTCTTGTCGTCCGCACCGACCTTACGGAACAGCTCCACCATGGTGAGAAGCTTTGCGGAGTTATCGCTCTTTACGCCGCTGGTCTGGGAGAGCATATTGGAGATGGCTCTCAGGTTGTGGCTCTGTATGGAGAAGTCCGCCACCACGTCGGGCATGATCCTTGCAAAACCGTAGTCGCGGTTCTCGTCGGGCGTGGGACCTGTCAGCTTGGTGATCTCAAGGTAGTCGTCCTTCAGGCTTTGCATGATGTCGTTGGCCTGCTTGATGATGACTGCCATGTCACCGAGGGTGACCTCGAATTCGACGGTGTGCTCACCTGCTTCAAGGTAGAACTGAAGCGCTTCCCCGTCATCGTCGGACAGGGCGTTGAGCTGCCAGTCGTTTTTATAGTTAAATCTCACCGTTTCAGCCTCGGCGAAGGGTACCTCGCCGTCAATGCGGATCTTCCTTGAGGAGAAAGCACCCGCCTGCTGAGTTTGGTCGTATCTGGGAGCGATCACATAGAGTCCGCTCTTTTCCACCGTGAAGGAGTATCTGACCCACTGTCCCACTGCATTCCAGCTTGAGTAGGACATCACGTTGCGAAGAGTGTTGGTGGAGCTCTGAGGCTCGGTCACCGCGGAGGAGTAATCCGTTCCGGGAGTGAGCATGAAGTCCGATACGTGAGTCGGCGCTTCCGCATCTATGTAGATAGTAGCAACATCGGCAGCCTCGGTGTAGCCCTTCGCTTCATACTCCTTCTTGACGGAGCTGTAGGTGGGGCTCGCCTCGTAGGGCTTGAACTCGAAGCTCTTCAGAGCTACCGTATCGTTGACTGCCTCAAAGACCAGTACGTTCTCACCCTCTTCAAGATAATACTCAAAGGGAGTGGTGTAGTATCCGCCGGAGTGGGATACCTCGTAAGTAGTCCAAGAATCGTCCAGGTTGAGGTCGGGTCTCATCTCGTTTCCGTTGGAATCCTTGACGAAGAGAGTGTCACGTGTTCCGTCGTAATTGTCGGAATACTTCAGTTTCCACGTCTTGGAGAGACCGATGTGCCTCGTCTCCTGGAAAGGCACCTTACCGTTCAGGTACATAACACGCTCCACGTCGTTGTAGAGTGCGGATATGGGACGGTAGGTTATGGACATAGTATAGAAGCCGGATTCGGGGACGATGAACTTCCATGCGGTGTTGCCTTCCGCAGGAGTCTTGATGCATTTAACACCGCCAAGCTCCGTAACTTCAACGTCGGCTGTCGTTCCCTCGACATAATAATCCGTCGCATCCACGGTGAAGGACTTGGTGGCACGTGCGCCCTCCTCCTCGCGGTCGGGATATTTTGTCAGGTACTCGTCGTAAGTGATGAACTTAAGGCTGTCACTTACCGTCACAAGTTTGCCGGTCCCGTCGTCGTCTGCGGACTTGTCCTTGTCCGCCGCAAATGCGGGAACGGCTGTTCCAATCAGCATCAGCACACAAAGGAAAAGCGCTGTCAGCTTCTTGGCTGCGGTCAATCTCATATGAGGTTCCTCCTGATGTAGTTATCGAAATGCGGCACGGGCGCCGCCCTGCCGCCGACACTTCCGTGCCGCTTCGTTACGAAAATATAATATCATAATATGGCAACTCTGTCAAGGGAAGTCCTCTCGCCCGTTCGGGCGGACGGACGGCATGAGCTTCATATAACGCAGGCGAGCGCGCAAAGACCTGTCTCTTCCCGACTATTCGAACGGCGTGTCACGGAACAGCAAGATTGGGTAAGCGTTTTTTACCTTTCTTAAAAATCCGGCAGGATAATCCGGAATCTTCCCATGATTATTTTCGACTTACCCGCAGAAAAAGTCAGCAACGCTTACCTTTTCTGTCCGCGTCATTTTCGACATTCACCGTGGTATTTTCCGAAAATGGCCTCCGAGGCATCCATCGTGAACGTCAAAAAAGCCGTTTTCGGGGCAAAAATGAGGGCCTGTTAGAATGTAAATATTCTGTAAACTCGGCATTTTTACCCGATAGTCGGAGGCTTTTTCGTTATTTTCTCCCGAACGGTTGACTTTTCCGATGGAAGCCGATATAATAGGCGGTAGTAAACTACTCAAAGAAAGGTAACAGGAATCCATGTACTACATAGGGATCGATCTGGGCGGTACCAACATCGCCGCAGGTCTCGTAAGTGAGGATCACAAAATAATCTGCAAATCAAGCGCCCCCACGAAGGCGTCCCGTCACCCCGACGAGATAACGAAGGACATCGCCGCTCTCTGCCGCAAGGTTGCAAGCGACGGAGGAGTCTCAATGGACGAGGTGGCATCCATAGGTATCGCCACCCCCGGCAGTGCCAACTGCGACACCGGAGAGATACTCTACTGCAGCAACATCCCCTTCGTAAAATACAATATGGCAAAAAAGCTCCCGGAGATGCTGGGATGCGACAAAAAAGTCTTCATTGAAAACGACGCCAACGCCGCAGCTCTGGCTGAAGCAGTGGCAGGTGCCGCAAAAGGTGCTCGTTACTCCGTTATGATCACCCTCGGCACGGGTGTCGGAGGCGGCATCATCATAGACGGCAAAGTCTATACGGGCTTCAACTACTCCGGTGCCGAGCTCGGTCACATCGTCATTGAGCAGGGCGGCAGAGACTGTCCCTGCGGCAGAAAGGGCTGTTGGGAGCGTTACTCCTCCGCTACCGGTCTTGTCATATCCACAAAAAACAAGATCGAGGAGTGCAGACGGGAGGGACGTTCCACTCTCATGGAGGAGCTCATCGGCAAGGACATCGACAGAGTCTCCGGTCGCACCGCCTTCCAGGCCAAGAAAAAAGGAGATGCGGCGGCAAGCGAGGTCATCGACGAATATGTTGATTATCTGGTCTGCGGACTTGTCAACATCATCAACATCTTCCAGCCCAACGTCCTCTCCATCGGAGGCGGTATCTCCGGTGAGGGACAGTATCTGCTGGATCTGATCAATGACCGGGTATTTGCGGAGACCTATTCAAGAGGCGATACCCCCCAATGCACCCTCAAGATAGCCGAGCTCGGCAACGATGCGGGCATAATCGGCGCAGCGGCACTGGGCAGATAACAAAAAAGACCCCAAAGGCATCTCCCTTGGGGACGGGCTTTGACCATCTCGGTCAAAGCCCGTTTTGTATTTCATTACGGAAGCCGGTCATATCAAGTCCCTCCCATATCTCTCAAAACCGTTCATTCCACCCGGACTTTGTCGCCGGCAAATACTGCGGTATTTCCCCGTCGGATGGTACTTCCGACACAGACTTCTCTATCTGCTTCGACGCTTTGACGGGATGTTCTTTCTCTTCGTCCGAGGCCGCGGCCTACGGGATCATGTAGGAGAAGGAGGTCTTGCTCCGCCCTCTGCTGACTCTCAGTCTCGGCAGCGCAAGGGGATCCGCCCCGGCTGTGGATACCCGATTTACGGTGGTGTAGGCGAAGTCGTAGTAGTTTTTTGCCACGGAGAGGGTATTTTCATCATACGCGCCGGTGGGATAGCAGAGCGCCCGTACCGGACGTCCGGTGATACCTTCTATTATCCGACTCGACTCGGAGAATTCAAAAACGAGTTCATCCTCGGTAAGACCCTTCAGCGACCTGTGATTGTAAGTGTGGGACTGGAAGCTGACAAGGCCGCTTTCGGACATCTCGCGTATCTGATCGGCAGACAAAAACTCGCCTCCTCCGATGTAACCTGCCACCATAAAGACCGTCACCTTCACGTTGTACTCTTTTATTATCGGGAACATCTCGGTGTAGTTGTCAACATAGCCGTCGTCAAAGGACATTACCACCGTTTTCTCGCCGTACATTCCGTACTCGTCGGCAAATATGAAGCGATAGCCCTTCTCAAGGAGCACCTCTATGTGTCCTCTCAACTCCGATGGACGGACGAAAAGGGACTCAAGGGAAGAATAGGGCTCATCAAGGATAAGGTGATACATGAGGGCGATGGGGGCAATCTCCCCTTCTTCGGGCATTGCCGTCCCGCCGCCGTCGTAGTTAAAGCCCGGTATCCGCCCTTCAGTTTCGAGAGGATCCGTTACGTGCTCTGTATCGGGCGGCAAAGTCTCCGTTACGGGCGGGTCGGTCTCAAGGGTAGTGAGGGGAATGCTCAACCCCGTAGTCTCGACATTCTCACTTTCCGCCGTCACGTCCGGTGTTTCGGTCTCTGCAGGCACTTCTCTGCCGCAGCCGAAAAGAAACGAGGAAAGGATCCCAAGAAGGCACAAAAGCCCAATTATCCCAACACGTGCCTTTTTCATCCCGTCACCTCCACATCGTCATATCTCGATTGTACTACGTCACCACTCCGTTGTCAACAAAAAAAGGACGACATACTGTCTGCTTTTTCGCAAAAAAATCGGGAGGCTCTCGCCTCCCGAACGGTCTCATTATTTCAGCATTCCGAGAAGGATGCCCTCGGCCTCTTTAAGAGCCTCCGGTATCTTATCGGCATCCCGTCCGCCGCTCATCGCGCTGTCGGGACGTCCTCCGCCCTTGCCTCCGGTAACTGCGCTGACCGCACCAACCAGTTTTCCCGCATGGGCGCCGGCTTTCACCGCATCCGCACCGCAGGAAGCGAGGAAATTCAGTTTCTCGCCGTTCTTAAGAGCGAATACCGCCACCACGGAGGGATCTCTGTCCCTCAGCTTGTCGGATATCATCCTTGCGGCATCGGCACCGGTAGCCCCCAGGTCTTGGGCGATAAGACGGCACGCACCCACCTCTTTTGCGGAAGAGAGAAGTCCGTCCACTCTGCCTGCGGCAAGCTTTCCGTTAAGAGCCTCCACCTGGCGCTTTGCCTCGGACAACTCATCGGTGAGCTGACGGGCACGCAGAGGAAGATCGGCGGGATTCGATGCCTTAAGACTCTTTGCCGTGTCCGAGATCAGCTCTTCCTTTGACCTCAAGAGGGAGAGCACTCCCGCTCCGGTGACTCCGGTGATCCTTCTGACTCCGGATGCAACCGAGGATTCGGATACTATCTTAAAGAGCCCCACTTTGGAAGTATTGTCACAATGAGTTCCCCCGCAAAGCTCGGTGGAAAATTCCCCCATCTTAACCATGCGGACCACGCTTCCGTATTTGTCGTCAAAGAGCGCCACGGCTCCGTTCTTTCTGGCGGTCTCAACGTCCGTTTCCACAGTGACGATATCATCGCCCTTCAGTACCTCCCCGTTGACAAGGGATTCCACCGCCTCAAGCTCCTCGGCAGTTACGGCAGCATAATGGGAAAAGTCGAACCTTACCTCATTTGCATCAACGTAGGAGCCCGCCTGCTCCACGTGCCCTCCGAGAACACGTCTCAAAGCCGCTTGAAGCAGGTGTGCCGCACTGTGGTTGCGCTTTATCGCATCTCTCCTTTCGATATCAAGAGATGCCGTTACGGTGTCACCCACAGTCACCTCTCCGTCCTTAACGTGGCAAAGGTGGAGGTAGACTCCGTCGTTTTTCTTGGTATCGTAGACTTCAAGTTCGAAGGTGTCACCGGCGATGGTACCCACATCTCCCACCTGTCCGCCGCCCTCGCCGTAGAAGACGGTACGGTCAAGTATCACGGTGATGTCACCATCGGATGCGCCCGTGAGTTTTTCTCCCTCTCCGATGATGCAGACCACCTTGGCGACGCATTCGGTGTCGGAATATCCCACGAAGTCCGTAGTCGGCACGTCGGACAGCTCATCCTTTTCAAAGCCGTCCCAACCGCTGACGCTCTTTCTGGCATCTCTCGCCCTCTGCTTCTGCTCCTTCATGAGTGCCGCAAAGCCTTCCTCGTCGAGAGAAAGTCCCTTTTCCGCAACTATCTCACGGGTGAGATCCACGGGAAAGCCGAAGGTATCGTAGAGTTTGAAGGCGTCCTTTCCCTCAAGAACTCCGCCGTGGCTGTTCTCAACAAAGGTATTGAGGATTGAGAGTCCCTGGTCAATGGTAGCCTCGAACTTCTCCTCCTCAAGAGAGAGTATCTTCATGATGTAGTCGTGCTTTTCGGCAAGCTCCGGATATGCGCCCTTGTTCTCACCGATGACCACCTCGGCAACGTCCGTGAGGAACGCCCTCTGGATACCGAGGAGCTTTCCGTGACGGAGAGCACGGCGCACCAGGCGGCGAAGCACGTAGCCTCTTCCCTCGTTGGAGGGGAGGACTCCGTCGGAAATGAGGAACACCGAGCTTCTTGCGTGATCGGTGATGACTCTGATGGAGACATCCTTGGTCTCGTCGGTCTTGTAGACAGTTCCGGATATCTCGCAGACCTTGTCAAGTATCTTTCTTATCGTGTCCACCTCAAACAGGTTGTCCACACTCTGCATGACACAGGCAAGTCTCTCAAGACCCATTCCCGTGTCGATGTTTTTCGTATCAAGCTCGGAGTAGTTGCCCTTTCCGTCGCTGTTGAACTGAGTAAATACGTTGTTCCATACCTCGATAAAACGGTCGCACTCACATCCCGGACCGCAGTCGGGAGAGCCGCATCCGTACTTTTCGCCTCGGTCGAAGTAGATCTCGGAACAGGGGCCGCAAGGACCGCTTCCGTGCTCCCAGAAATTGTCTTCCCGTCCCAGTCTAACGATCCTGTCGGCGGGAACTCCGACAGTCTTGTTCCAGATTTCAAAGGCCTCGTCATCCTCCTCAAATACGGAGGGATAGAGAAGCTCCGAGGGTATCTCAAGGACTTCCGTTAAGAACTCCCACGCCCACGGTATCGCTTCCTTCTTAAAGTAGTCTCCGAAGGAGAAGTTGCCAAGCATCTCAAAATACGTCCCGTGGCGGTCGGTCTTTCCCACGTTGTCGATATCGAGGGTCCGCACGCACTTTTGGCAGGTGGTCATGCGGTGGCGGGGAGGCTCTTCCTCTCCGGTAAAATACTTTTTCAGCGGAGCCATGCCCGCATTTATCAGAAGAAGGGAACGGTCGCCCTTCGGAATAAGCGAGTAGCTTGCGTGACGGAGATGTCCCTTTGACTCAAAGAAAGAAAGGTATTTCTCTCTCAGGTCGTTAAGTGAAGTCCATTTCATTTTTATTGCTCCTTAAGATCACTTTTTACGTTGATTATTCTACCACGATATGGCGCCGATGTCAACGCAGTTTCTTCATTATTTCGTCTCTTTGTGCCGTCCCGACTCAAAGGGAGTCGTCGCAACACCGTCAAATCCGCACTTTTCAAGAAGGCGAAGGGCATCGTCAAAGCCGAAGCCCACATTCTCTTTTCTGTGGGCGTCGGAGGACAGTATCACCCGTCCCCCCGCCTCGCGAATGGTATTGAGGATCGTCTCCGACGGGTAAGGTCGGTCTCTGTAGCCCCGCGAGATGACGCCGGTATTGACCTCAAAGAGACATCCCGACGGAATGAGTCTCTCTATGGCCCGCTCATAGGCTCTCACATATCTCGGTGAGGATGGGTCGAAAAAGCAGTTGCCCTCGTTGTATTTCTCCACGAGGTCGAAGTGCCCGATGATATCACACCCGGTCCTGGCCGCCACGGCACCCTCATTTTCAAAAAACGCCTCACAAAAGGCGAGAGCATCTCCCGAAAAGCACTCCACGATCCCGGCTCTCAAATGTTCGGGGCTTCTGTCAACGGTGACGTAGCGTTCTCCCACCTTCACATAGTGGACACTGCCGATAACGTAGTCGTAGCCGTCGGTGGACTCGGTGGCAAAGAACTCCTGCTCCGTGCCGCAAAACACACGGATCTGCCCGGAATACTTTTCTTTCAGCCTTCTCATCTCCGCCTTGTAACCGGGGATGGACTCTTTTCTCATGGATGAGGGTGGATCGTGAGCGATGAAATTGTGAGCGGAGGTCCCAAAAGCGAAAAAGCCCTTTTCCACCGCCGCCTTCACCATATCCTCCGGAGTGTCTCTACCGTCGCAAAAGGTAGTGTGAGTGTGAAAATCCGAAAGCATCATAAGCACCCCTCCTTCTCGGCGTACCGCCGACAGGAAGATATTATAACCCATTTTGGGAGCCCTGTCAACTCCGAGCAGGCAGGGTAACTTTTCCTACGGTCTCCCGATCATCGAAAAAGCCTTTTTCCTTCCGTCTTATTTTCGGATAACGCCCGCCTGCTTTCCCTCTGCCCCGTTTTTCCCCCCGCATCACGTTTGCTTTTCGGTCTTACAATAACTTTCCCTTCCGATACCACCCCCTCCCACCGCTTTTCACTTCTAGATAATAAAATAAGGAGCTCCGCTTGTTGACAAATCCGCCGTGGGGAGTTATAATAAAATGAATTATTTTAGCCGGAGGCAAGCTATGGTGGATCTTCTCACACTGCAAAAAAAATTCATTCTGTCCCATCTCGGAGAAGGCGACACCTGCGTTGACTTCACCATGGGCAACGGTCACGACACCGAATTCCTGTCAAAGACCGTCGGAGACACCGGCCACGTCATCGCCTTCGACATCCAACCGAAGGCTCTCGCCTCCACCTCGGCTCACTTAAGGCAGTCGGGATGTCCCGAAAACTGGCGACTCATCTGCGCATCTCACCACCGGGCGCCCGAATTCGTAAAGGAGCCCATCAAGGCGGGTATGTTCAACTTGGGCTACATGCCGGGAAGCGGCAACAAAGCCCTCACCACCATGAGAGAGACCACCCTACCGGCAGTGGCAAACGCCGTTTCAATGCTGGGACGGGATGCGATCCTGCTCGTGGCAGTCTATCCGGGTCATCCGGAGGGAGAAGCGGAGGGGCTTGCCCTTTGCGAGTATTTCTCCACCCTGTCCCGATTCAAATACTGCGTTGCGAGATTCAATATGTTGAACTCCCCCACATCTCCCTACTTCATGATCTGCGAGACCAAATAACAAGATAAGAAAACAACTGCGAAAGGAGGAAGGCAAATGGCCTCAAAAAACGGCAGATCCTACGGAATGAGACCGAACCCGGACGACGGCTGGGTCTATCCGGAAGGAAGAGTGCCCTCCTCCGACAGCGCCTACGGCTACGGAAGACCCGATCCTTCTCTGTTTAGGCAGGGCTCCGGTCAACCGTCGGGAAAAGCCTCAAAAAGCACTCAAAATACCGTTTCGAGTCTCCAAAGGGGAAATAGCCCCCGCAGCGCTTCAAACAGCCCGATAAGGGCCTCTGCAGGCGGTGAGAGAAGGCCTCGGAACGCGCCTTCGAACTTTCACGGAGCAGTCAGAGTCCCTACAGGCAAAAACGCCGCAGGACAGCCATCCGGCGATCTTCGCACAGTAAGAGATCCGTCCTTCATGGATGCAAGGCAGCGAGCCATCTACGAGGAGGCCTACAGACGAAAATACGGCACCTCCCCCTACGTTTCACAAAACAACGGGGGCGGGCAGCGCCGAAATGCGCCGAGAGACGCACGGCGCTCCGAAAACGCCCGACAAGCTCCGGGCGAATACTACAGAGACCCCCGAAGTGAAGAACGGTACAGGGAGGAAAAAAGGCGCCGTGAGGCGGCACGTATCAGAGCGGAAAAAGAAAAAAGGCGCCGTGAGATACAAAGAAAACTCGAACGAAAAAAACGCCGTCGCCAAATGGCAAGATCCTTCGCCTTCCACGCAAGGATATCTCTCGCCACGGTATTGATAGTGGCGATCTTAACGGCAGCCTTGACCTACTTCAGATTCTGCACAGATCCCACCGAGCGGGGGATCGACATGACCTACCGCTTCGGAAACGGTGTCACCGAGACTGCCGACGGTTCGACAGCCTACCCCTCCGGGGTGCTCTACATCAACTTCTCCACACTTGCAAACTACCTGTCAATGTCCTATCGGGGAGACAGCGAGAGCTTCCGCTTCGTCCTTGGCACCGATAATGATTCTTTATCCTCCGTTACCGACGGAGAATGGGTTGAGTTCCGTCTCGGCACCACCGAGGCAAACGTCAACGGCACCCCCGTTGCAATGAAGGCTCCGTCAAAATATCTTGAAAGCGGCCTTTGGGTGCCCATCGGCATCACGGATTGCTTCAAGAGCGGTATCAAAGTGGAACAGAGCGGAAAACGAACCGTAACGGTAGAAAAGACAGCAAGGACAGACGAAGAGGGAAAAACGCTAAAAGACGAAAGCGGACAGACAATCTACGAGGACGTGACCTTCCTCTACAACGCCAACTCCGCGCCCACAGCCCTCAGCCTTGATGAGATCTACGGGCGCACGAACCCGGGTGTTGGGAAGGGCTCCGCCGTCACCTTTACAAGCGACCTCGGTACTTATGAGAAGTTCATGAACCCGGAAAACACCACCGAGTTTTTGACGATAGTATCAAAAAGCTCACCCCTCGGCGAAAACTACGAACCGGAGGATCTCACGGAGATATCCGACACAAGAAGCGACGGCAGAGATCCGGTCAAAATGAGAAATACCGCGGCAATGGCGCTTGATGCCATGTTCAATGAGATGAGAGCCTGCGACATCAGAGATGTGTCGGTCACCGACGGATACCGCTCCTACAGAACGGAAGCGGCGATATTCACATCATTGGTCAATGAGGAAAAAGCGTCGGGACTCACGGATACTCAAGCAAAGAACAAGGTGCTCACCTACGCATCCTCACCGGGCACGAGCGAGCATCAGACGGGACTTGCCTGCGATATCCACAACATGGATGAACCGGATACTTCATTTGCAAATACCACCGCCTACAAATGGCTGGCGGAAAACTCTTGGAAATTCGGTTACATAATTAGGTACCCGGAAGGAAAAACAGACGTAACCGGGCGTGACTTTGAGCCCTGGCACTTCCGCTACGTGGGCAGACGGACTGCGGAGCAGCTTAAGATCACCGGAATGTGCCTAGAAGAATACCTGGCCATCAATCCGATATCATGATACCCCCCCGAAGGCAGAGCCTTCGGGGGCTTTTTTCGCAAATCCGTCGGAACAGAAATAGCAGCACTCCCCACGCTTCAAGGTTAATACGGCAAGAAACGGCACCTCTTTCCCAAAAAGGCCAAAAAAGGCCATTAAAAGCAACAAAAGCACAATTAACAAGGAGGGGTGTCCATCGCATAGTCCCCATTTTGCCAATTGCAGAAAATAGGCGAAGACCGTCTCTCGTTCGTCTTTTGACTAAGAAAAATAACAAAAAAAACAGGCTTGTGATACTTTTAATTGCTTTTCTTAATTTTTACTGTGCAAATATCACAATTTTGCCTATTCGGCAGCACTTGAATCAAGCCACCCGACAAAACGGAAAACAGTTTTCTATATCCTGTAGAAAACCCTGTCGGAATTGTAGAAAATTCAACCGTCACGGGGATGTTTTTCGAAACGGAGGCTGTCAGCCTGTAGAAAACTCCCCGTTTTCTACCTCCGGTAGAGAAAAACAGCCAAATTAGACATGTAGAATTTTGAAAAAAGGGTTCTACCCCCTTGACAAAAAAATAGACAATTTCCCGACCGCATTTCCCGACAGATGTCTTGGCGAAATGGCGAGATACACAAGTGCAAAAGCGCAAAAAACAAGCCCGATCTCCCGATTTCGGTCACTTTTCAGATCTCTCCGAAGACCCGGCGTGGTCATCTTCAAAGGGCTTGAAAGCAGTGCCGTCATGGGGATTTCGGGCTGTTTTCCCAAAAGAGGCAAAACGGCTGGTGAAATGCAACCAAAACACAAATAATTATGTTCCTTCTGCAACCGCCGACACCTCTTTTTATCAGTATATTCAGCTTTCCCGCCTACGATTCGCACTTTTGAAAAACAGTCTCTTTTTTTCACAAGACCTACCTTATTTCAGTCTCCGCTTTGCCGCCCCTCATCTCCTCTTTCGTCTCTTTCTTCCCTCCGGCCTTTCTTATTTACTTACCCTTCTTGCTGCTGTCGGTATCGGCACGTAGCATCACCTTAGCCGAGATACAAAACAGCTTACCGTCCACCGATACCATCACATTTCTCTCTATCGTCATCAAGCCAAAATATCAAAAAACTCCCCGCACCTTTCGGTGCGGGGAACTTCAGCTTCTCGTATTCTTTTTTGTGCTACCCTTCGAGCCATCTCTCGATGAGCCTCTTCTGCCTTGAGACCCGTTTTTTGCCTCTCCGCTTTTTGATGCCGCTTTCTTTTTCGCATCCTTTGAGATCTTTGCTCTCTTTCCGGAAAATTTTCCGCTTCCCTTCGTATTCTTCGGCTTTGCCGTAGCCCAGCCCTTGGGACGTTTTCCGCCCTTGTAGCCCTTTTCGGGAGCCTTCGGCGCTTCCTTCTTTTCCGGTTTGTTCTTTCCGGGGGTCACAAGGAATTCCTTCCCGTAGCCGATAAGGTCCTCCCTTCCGGCAAGCTTCAACGCCTCCCTTACGAGAGTCCTATTCTCCGGCTTGTAAAACTGCAAAAGTGCCCTTTGCATCTGTTTTTCCCGGTAGTCCGTGGTGCAATAGATCCGCTTTTTGGTCAGGGGATCGATGCCGGTGTAGTACATCACCGTGGAAGCCGTTCCGGGAGTGGGATAAAAATCCTGCACCTGCTCCGGATTCAGCCCGATACGCTTCATGTAGACCGCAAGCTCCACAGCGTCCTCAAGGGTGCTTCCCGGGTGACTGGACATCAGATAAGGTACCAAGTACTGCTTGAGTCCCGCCTCTTCGGAAAGCTCGAAAAAACGCTTCCTGAAGCGGTCATAGACGGCGATATCCGGCTTTCCCATGCAGGAGAGCACGTGGGAGGTACAATGCTCCGGTGCCACCTTCAGCTGGCCGCTGGTGTGCTCCGTCACAAGTTTTCTAAAGAAGGTCTCATCACTGTCCTCAAGCAGGTAGTCGAACCTGATCCCGGAGCGAATGAACACCTTTTTCACTTTCGGAAGTGCCGATACTCTGTCAAGGAGCTCCACGTATTCACTGTGATCGGCATCCAGATTGGGACAGGGCTTCGGAACGAGACAGCGGCGGTTTTGACAAACTCCGCTCTCAAGCTGTTTTTCGCAGGCGGGGTGCCTGAAATTCGCCGTAGGGCCCCCAATATCGTGAATATAGCCCTTGAAATCAGGCATCTCGGTAATAAGTTTTGCCTCACTTACCACCGATTCTATGCTCCTTGAGCGAACGCTCCTGCCCTGGTGGAAAGCAAGTGCGCAGAAATTACAGCCTCCGAAGCAGCCTCTGTTGTGAGTTATTGAAAACTTCACCTCCGCAATACCGGGTATGCCGCCCTCACTCTCGTACATCGGGTGATAATTCCTCGTGTAGGGCAGTGCGTAGACGCGATCAAGCTCCTCCCTTTCAAGGGGAGGCATCGGAGGATTCTGCACCAGCATCTTCCCGTCGTAATACTCCACTATCGCCTTGCCGTTGATGGCATCGTTGTTTTTGTACTGGACCGCAAAAGCATCGGCGTAGGCTTTTTTATCCGTCTTCAACTCATCGTATTCAAAACCGTTGATGTGTCCGTCCTCACGAATGCCCATGGCGGCAGGAAAATGGATCTTGTCACTTCTGTCGGTAAGGTAGCAGGTGCCCCTCACGTCACGGATCTTTTTCACCGGAATGCCCCGATCGAGAAGTTCCGCCACACGGAGAGTAGTCTTTTCCCCCATTCCGTATTCCAGTATGTCGGCACGGCTGTCCACAAGGATACTGCGTCTGACCTTGTCATCCCAATAGTCGTAGTGGGCAAAACGCCTGAGAGATGCCTCAAGACCTCCGATTATTATCGGCACGTCACCGTAGGCCTCTCTTATCCGGTTACAGTAGACTATCACTGCCCTGTCGGGTCTCTTTCCCATTTTTCCGCCGGGGCTGTAGTAGTCGTAATTTCTTTTCTTTTTTGACACCGTGTAGTGGGCTACCATAGAGTCGATGTTGCCTGCAGACACCAAAAAACCCAGTCTCGGACGGCCGAACTTTTTGAACTCATCGCAGGATCTGTAGTCCGGCTGGGGGAGCATTGCGACCACGTACCCCGCATCCTCTAGCACTCTCGTTATTATTGCGGGGCCGAAGGAGGGATGATCCACGTAGGCATCCCCGGAAACGTAGACAAAGTCCGGGACCTCTCGCCCCGTCATGCTCTTCAGTTCCTCCGGTGTCACCGGTAAAAATCTCTGGTCCATCATTCTTCCTCAATGGCGGTCAGCGCCGCCTTGTATCCTTTGTGATCGGTCAGTATGTTGACAGCTCCAAGCAGAGCGGGAGCAGTCATCTTATCGGGCAGGTCAAAGTATCTTGCCAGCCTGTCCCGTTTTTTGGAAGAGTCATCTCTTCCGGAAAGACCGTCCTCGTAAAAGTCCGCCTTGGTCACCTCATGGCCTCTTTTTCCAAGATCGCCTGTGAGGCGGTTTTCAAGCGTTTTTTGAAGGTTTGAAAAAAGCCCGTAAAGTACCTCGGCATCCATGCCTTCAACGCCTAAAATGCCCTCTTTTGAGCCGTGAGACTTCCTTTTTTCCTTACCCGGTATCTTCGGTATGTAGAGATTGAATATCTTCTCCTTCGGAACGGCACTCATGATGTGGGAACGTATCACTCCCCCTGCTCCGTCGCTGTCGAGAAGGAGCACGATACCGTCCTTCGAAAGGGTCTTGATCAGTGACAGCCGCTCCTTATTATTGAAGATGCCAAATCCGTCGGTGACAACAATGTGAGCATCGATCACCTCAGTCAGCTTCATCTTATCGTATTTTCCTTCCACCGCAACGGGGATAGGGATCTTTATCTTTTCTTTTCCGTCTGTCATTTTTAACCCCGATATCCCCCAAGACGTTTTTTAGCGGGCATAGTGCAGATAAAGCGCTCTATTGAGATGTAGTCAAGCCGCGACGATTTGATCTCACCGTCCGCATCACGGCATCTTTCAAGTGCCGCCCTCAGCTTTGCAACGGGAGTTCCCCTGACAGCATCCATGTATTTCGACACCCGAAACTCGTGGATGGAGAGCATCCTTGCTATCTCCTGCTTTGACATCCCTTCCTGCATGAGAAGTGCCACTTCAAGCATGTTGGAAAAATCCGAGGTCAGCGCCGCCATCACCGAAGCGGCGGGCTTTCTTTTGTCCTTGTAGTCCCGAAGAACCTTCAACGCTCCTCTGCGGTCACCGTTCAAAACTGCGTTGGTAAGATCGAAGGTACCGCTCTCACTGTAATCGGAGGATACCTCGCGAACCGTATCACGGCCCACGGTCGATATTTCGTTAGCCTTGCAAAAGGCGGAGAGCTTTGACATCTCCATTGAAAGAAGAGTCAAATCATAGCCGCAGTACTCACAGAGAAGGTCGAGAGCCTCTCCCTCGGCGACAAGTCCCTCAGCCTCAAAATGGCGCATCACCCATTTTTTCACCGCACCGGGAGTGCCCTTTGAAAAGTTCACCATGGTGAGTTTTTCCGATATCAGCTTATATGCGGCGGTGGGACGGCCCTTCTTAAGATTCCCCTCGTCAAAGCCACCCTTTGGAGCCACCGCAAGGAAAACGCAGGGACGCTCCCCCACTCCTTCAAGAATATCGCAAAACGCCTTCAAAGCCTTTTCCGAAAGGCCTTGAAACTTCATTGAAAGCACAACACAGATCCTGTCTGCCATCATGGGAAACGCCGAGAGGGCATCCTCAAGAGCGGCAGGAGAATAGTTGTCCCCATCAAGACGGCACAGATTCATCATTGACAATTCGTCCGTGCCCACAACACTTTTTACTGCGGCATCGAGATAGTATTTTTTCAGGAACTCCTCGTCCCCGTAAAGAAAATATCCTCCCGATAGGCCTTTTTTTATTTCGGCGGCAAATTCTCTGTCGGTCATCGTGTCCCTCATTCTTAAAATATCTTCATATCAAGCTCGATGAGCTGAACGTCGCACCCTCTGAGCTCACATTCGTACCGTATCGAGATAGAACCGACACCCGACGCGGAAACGGTGTTCGAAAGCTCTTCCGTGAAGACGAACAGACCGATATTTCCGAAGGGTGTCTCATAGACTCCCTCAAATACCCGTCCCTTTTCAAAAATGATTTCACTTTTTCCCTCGAAATAGCGGCGAACGGTAACCTTATGAGGTGCGGTTATCAAAAAAGATATCTCGCTTTTTGCTTTTTCATCGGGGTCAAAATAGGAAATGACCGTAAGATCTCCCTCATGGGAGATTTCAGCGGGAAACTCGTTATCCACCGTGATCACGTCCGATCCGCCGTTCAAAAGGGCATTATCAGCCGAAGCATCCGTTAAGCTGTCGTCAATAACGGTCTGACGTGAAAGGACTCTTATCTTCATTTTGACCTCCCAAAAAGCGATGTGAAGCACCGATATCAATGTTATTTTACTATATCGGCGGCAATTAGTCAATTGCTTTTTCGCCGGTGATAAAAAAACGAGCATCGGGTATAATAAGACAAAAAGGCATGAGAAAAATATTACGGGCAGCCGCTCTTCCGGCGGCAATGATTCTTTTGACGGTTCTGTGCCACACCGCATCTGCCGCCGACCGTCAAGAGTTCAGCGAAAGTGACAAAATGATGCTGGCAAAGGCAGTCAAAATTGAGGCGGCAAATGAGGGGATACTGACCAAGATCTGCTTTATCAGTGTCACTTTCAACGATCTTGATGACATCGGCTTTTCGAAGGACCTTAAAAACACAGTGCTCTACGGAGGTAATTTCCGACGAGTTACGGAAGACAAGATAGCATCGGTTAGGGACGGTGACTGCGTTCTTGAAAGAAGCCTTGTGGAGATCGTGCTTCAAAAGGACCTGGACCCAACGGGTGGGGCGGTGTTCTGGATGAGTACCGACGACACCCACCTTTGGGAGATAAAAGAGATCTTCAGGTGCGACGGCTTCGCCTTCGGAAGATTACTTGAGCCTTGATTGCATCGGCAGATCCGACCTTTGAGCAGTAGGGGATGACAAAGTGTCGATAACAAACAACAAAAACAAGATCGACAAGTAAAAAGACATTCAAAAAAGCAGTTATCTGCCACCGACCACCACGGAAGACCAATCAAATAAGAAACGGTATCACAGCAAAGCAACCAAGACAAGTCATCTGTAAAAAAGCCTATCTGTGCCGCCGGCAGAACCTGTGCAGGCAACCGTCATTAACAGAGGGAGACCGTCATCGGTCTCCCTGTCATTATCATTAATTGCGAAGCAAAATCCGAGTGTCGGACGGTTCCGACATGATCGGTCAGTTAAAGAACTCAACTCCTCCGTCGGTGCTCATGCTCTGTATCATCGCAAGGCTCTCAACCTTGACACCGGCGCTTCTTAATCTATCGCCGCCGCCCTGGAACTTCTTTTCCACCGCAATACCTGCTCCGACTACCGTGGCACCGGCTTTTTTGCAGATGTCGATAAGAGCTTTAAGTGCCGCACCGTTAGCAAGAAAATCATCGATTATCAGCACTCTGTCATCGCTTGAAAGGTAGTTTTTCGACACTATGATATCATTGTCGGTACCGTGAGTGAAGGAATGGGCGCGAGAGGAGAAGAAATCGTCTCCGATATTGGAGGACTTGGACTTCTTCGCAAACACCACCGGAATGCCACCGAACTGCTCAGCCGCAAGACAGGCAATACCGATGCCCGAAGCTTCGATGGTCAGTATCTTATTAACTCTGTCATTTTCAAAAAGGCGGAAGAACTCTTTTCCCATTTCCGAAAGAAGTCCCACATCTATCATGTGGTTGAGAAAACTGTCCACCTTCAAAACATCGGCACTGAGTACCTTACCGTCTCTTTTTATTCTGTCTTCAAGAAGCTTCATGATGCGTAACCTCGGCGTTTTTGTTTTATTTTATCATAATATGGCGCCTTTTGCAATAGCAGAAAGCCCACTAAAAGACAAAACTTATTATTTTACCGATCCTACGCTGCGGCAAGAGAAATAATATCATATCGACCGAAAGCACCGACAATATCATTCCCGCAAAGGCAGCTTGTTCTCCGTCTCCTCCCCGACACCACTCATCACAATTCACAGTAGTCCGGATCATGTCGGCCTACAGTATCAACAGGTTCCTGCAGCCGCTAAAAACTCACCGCTTTCCTTCCGACCGCTCCGCCGCGGTTCTTTAACTCACAGCTCCGACTCCCGCTCCCACTTGTTTCTCCTTTGCTAACTGCTTCCCTGCTTGCTGCTTCTCTTCTTGCTTCCTTCCTGCTCTCCGCATTTTTTCACACTACTTATCTGCTACCAAACGAATTCCACTTGCGCTCTCCACTCACCGTTTTCTCCAATTGGCTCTCAACTCACTGTCCTTCCCTCACCGTTCTGCCAATCGGTTCCCCTCCACTGTCCTTTGCCACCACACCCCAATAACTACTTCTCTGATAC
>CAZVQC010000006.1:50723-51621 GCA_964629225.1 uncultured Ruminococcus sp. | reverse complement strand
CCGAATTCAACTTGCCGTCCTCCACTTACCGTTTTTTTGCCAACCGGTTCCCCTCCACTGTCCTTTGCCACCACACCCCAATAACTACTTCTCTGATACCGACCGAATTCAACTTGCCGTCCTCCACTTACCGTTTTTTTGCCAACCGGTTCCCCTCTACTGTCCTTTGCTGCCACATCCCCACTAACTACTGCTCTGATAACGGCCGAATTTAACTTCCCGCTCTCCGCTCACCGTTTTTTCCAACCGGCTCTCATTTTACTATCCTTCTCTCCCCGTACTATCTCCCGGTGACATCCGCTTACTACCTTCCGACCCGACTCTCTCAGTTACTGTTATTTTTCAGCCTAACGCTTCTCCGCCTGGACTTATTATCACCACATCGTTTCCGCATGCCTGTCAGCTTCACTAACTAAAAAAGCATCACCGACACCTCGCAGACAGTGCCGAGATCTGCCGCAAGACGCAAAGAGACCGAGGCAAAAGCCTCGGTCTCCCTTCCGACTCAGTCGGAATGCTTCATATTATTATTTGCTGAAGACTCTCTTCTTGATAACTACCGTTCCTGCAAGAGCGATGAGAGCAACTACAGCAACGATTGCTACTGTAATCAGAGCATCGCCTGTCTGGTGGTTGCCGCCGGCGTTATTAGCGTCGTCGTTCTTGTTATCTTCGGGAACCTTAGTATCGGCAAGCTTCTCGATAGCCTCGACCTTCTTGTCTGAGCATCTGCGGCATGTAAAGGTCTTTTCGCCTTCCTCGGTAGTTGTGGGAGCCTTTGTGATAACGCCTGCATCCCAGTCATGTCCGAGAGCGTCAACCTTGTCTCTATTCTGTGTTTCGTCGCATCTTGAGCACTTGTATGTTGTGTAACCCTCTGCTGTGCAGGTAGGATCAA
>CAZVQC010000006.1:0-50623 GCA_964629225.1 uncultured Ruminococcus sp. | reverse complement strand
TGGAGCACTCGTAGTTCTCGCTGGATGCTGTCTTGCAGGTTGCATCGGTGGAAGATGTCAGATCCCAGTCGTGTTCAATCGTGGGCTTCGTATCGCGTTCCTCTGTTTCATCGCATCTTGAGCACTTGTATGTTGTGTAACCCTCTGCTGTGCAGGTAGGATCAACCTTTTCTACAAACTGGCTGAAATCGTGGCCGAGAGCTGCGACATCGTGCGTTGTCTTCGTGTCGTGGCACATGGAGCACTCGTAGTTCTCGCTGGATGCTGTCTTGCAGGTTGCATCGGTGGAAGACGTCAGATCCCAGTCGTGGTTGCAGGTCTCAACCTTAAGTTTACCGGATACTGTGTCGTAATGAACATCGTTGCTGTCGCAGTCGATGGTATTGAATCCGCTGAGAACGAGATCGATATCATACTCGCCTGCTGCGATGGTAGCGGTGTCGAACTTGAACGTTACAACAGTGCCGTTATCGGTGGTATTAAAGAGTTCATCCTCGGAGGACAGATCCATCATAAGGAGAGCTACTTTCTTACCCGTTCCGTCAACGCCCTTAGCTTCGCATTCCTCTTCCAGGTCGAAGTTAACGCCGGAAGCCTTTGCGGTAGCAAAGGGGATGTCTCTCATCTTCGCATTGCCGGAAGTGGTGAAGTTGGTAACGAAGCTGAAGTTCTCGCCCTTCGTCAAACTGCTTTCAACGATTGAAAGGCTCTCGGGGTAGATGATGTAGGCCTTAAGAGACCAGAAGCCGGAGTTGTTCTCCATGGTTACGGTGAACGTAGCCTCAGCGTCACCCACTGTGATACCGGCATCGGACATCTTAAGAGTAGGTGTTACGGTCGGTGCCGCCTTGACCTTGAGGGTACCGGGGGTATCATCAACGGTAGCATACCAAGGTTCAATGGAGAAGTCGTCGTAAACGCCGCCGGTGATACCGCTGCAGTATGTCCATACGGTGATTTCGTACTCGCCTACGGGCATATCTGCGGGAACCGTGAACTTAAGATCGCAAACACGACCGTTACCCAGGTGGATGTCGAGCATGTCGTCTGCGCAGATGTAGATCCAATATACATTCTTGTTAGCAAGAACCGCTGATTCGGTAGTTCCGTGGATGTCCCAAAGTTCTTCGGTCTTATTGATGTAGTACTCGGAGACAACTCCGCTTGCATCTGTCCATTTTGATGTCTGAGTTGCGTAGCTGTCAACAACTACGTTATCGCCGGAAGCAAGGCCGTTGAACATACCTGTGGTGAGATCGATCCCATCAAAGCCAAGCTTCTTGTCGAAGATAGCCCAAAACTCTACCGCACAAACTCCGCCTTCATCGGGAAGTCCGTCAGTGGGAACGTTGGACATGTCGACGGACACGGTAGCCGTGGTGGTACCCTGTGTTATCTCGGCATTGCCGACCGTCATAGTTACGTGCTGATCGAAATCATAGAGCGTGGGATCCTCATCATAGGAAGGCACCATAGCGAAAACGCCTGAAGCCATGGAGAAGATCATCAGCGCTACGAGCACGACTGACAATATCTTTTTCATTTTGAATTCCTCCAAAAATATAATTACAGCGTTATTATAATATAAGTGTCCGGATATGTCAAGTACTTCGGACGATTTTTTTAAAATTTACAATGCATTCGGCTTTTTTCTGCCGCCGGGTTTCAGCAAGGATACGATTTTAACGGCGATCTTAGTCAATTGAATAACTTCGCAATACTATTTTACATCCGAACGCGGAAAGCTCTTCTTTTTTAGAACCAAAAAATCAACCGACTGTACCCTGTCCTCTATGCCGTCTTTTCATCCGCCTCCGTTTTCCAAGAGAACAGACGCCGTGTGCCGAGAACATTAAAAAGCGCAAGCGGAAGCCGCTTGCGCTCTAATGCCGTATCAGTGGATGATGTAACGCTCGGTATCTTTGTCGAAGAGGTGAACTCTGGACATATCAAGAGCGATCTTAACGGAGTCACCGGGTCTTGCCGTGGAACGGGAGGAGACACGTGCAACGAAGTGCTGGTCACCGCAAGCAAGATACAGATGGATCTCGGAGCCCATAAGCTCGGAGACTTCAACGCTGGTGTTGATGACTGCATCGGAGTAAGCTGCAAGAGCAGCTTCATCATCATGGATGTTCTCGGGACGGATACCCGCAACAACTTCCTTGCCGATGTAGTCCTTGAGAATGGGGGCGTTTGCCTTGTCCTTGGGAAGCTTGAGAGCATTGTCGCCGAAGGTAAGGTAGAGATCGTCACCCTTCTTCTCAAGAGTGCAATCGAAGAAGTTCATCTGAGGTGTTCCGATGAAGCCTGCAACGAACAGGTTGACGGGCATGTCGTAGAGATTCTGAGGAGTGTCCACCTGCTGGATGAGACCGTCCTTCATAACAACGATCCTCGTTGCCATGGTCATAGCCTCTGTCTGGTCGTGTGTGACGTAGACGAAGGTGGTACCAACCCTCTGGTGAATCTTGGTAAGCTCTGTTCTCATGGTAGCACGGAGCTTCGCATCCAAGTTGGAAAGAGGCTCGTCAAGAAGGAATACCATGGGCTTGCGGACAATGGCACGTCCGAGAGCAACTCTCTGCTTCTGACCGCCGGACAGAGCCTTCGGTCTTCTGTCGAGAAGGTGGGTGATATCGAGGATACGCGCAGCTTCCTCAACACGGCGCTTTATCTCTTCCTTCGGAGTTTTGCGAAGTTTGAGTCCGAATGCCATGTTATCGAAAACCGTCATATGAGGATACAGAGCGTAGTTCTGGAAAACCATTGCAATGTCTCTGTCCTTCGGTGCAACGTCATTGACGAGACGGTCACCGATGAAGAGCTCGCCTTCCGTGATCTCTTCAAGACCTGCGATCATACGGAGAGTAGTAGTCTTACCGCAGCCGGAAGGTCCGACGAGGATAAGGAACTCCTTGTCCTTAATATCGAGGCAGAAATCGGAAACGGCAGTAACTCCGCCGGGATATTTTTTATAGATATGCTTCAGGGATAAACTTGCCATTATTAAATTTCCTCCAATGGTTTTTACGCACTCAAAGAGCGCTTACTCTCGCACAAGTATCTACGCTATATTTTATCAAAATCCGAGTGCAAATGGTAGTGACTATTTTCCCAAATTTACAAATAATATTTTGTTGAATTTGTCCAAATGCGCCCGATTTTTAATTTTCTTTAAGGTCGCACCTATTATTTTTTCTATAAGAGCCGATAAATTACGACAGATATTTCCGTCATTTGCTCTTCATCGTCAGGGCGATACGTCTTTTCTTAAGATCCACGCTCTTCACCCTTACGGTGACGGTGTCGCCAACGGAAAGTACCTCCGAGGGATGTCTCACGTATCGGTCGGATATCTCGGATATGTGGACGAGTCCGTCCTGATGGACACCGATATCCACGAATGCGCCGAAGTCGATGACGTTGCGGACGGTGCCGGTGAGGGTCATTCCCTCCTTAAGCTCGGAAATGTCGATCGCTCTCTCCATAAGTCTCGGCTTCGGGAGACTGTCCCGAACGTCACGTCCCGGCTTTTCAAGTTCTTTGATGATATCGTTGAGAGTAGGCTCTCCTACCCCAAGCTCCTCTGCAAGTTTTCCAAGTCCTATCACCGATGCCTTGGCGCCGACCGAGCCGAGATGTCCCGATGAGATATCATCCTTTCCGTAACCGAGGCGTTCAAGAAGTCCCTTTGCCGCCTCGTAGGATTCCGGGTGGACTCCCGTGTTGTCAAGGAGCTCCGCAGAGCCGGGGACTCGAAGGAATCCCGCACACTGCTCGTAGGCCTTCGCACCTATGCGAGGCACCTTGAGTATCTGTGAGCGTTTTTTGAATTCCCCATTTTCCTCTCTGTATTTGACTATGTTCTTGGCGCCGGTGACGTTGATACCGGAAATGTAGGACAGCAATGAGTAGGATGCGGTATTCACGTCCACTCCCACACTGTTTACGCAGTCCTCCACAACTCCCGTCAAAGCCTCGTCAAGCCTTGCCTCCTTCATGTCGTGCTGATACTGGCCCACCCCGATGGATTTCGGATCGATCTTCACAAGCTCCGCCAGGGGATCTTGGAGCCTTCTTGCAATGGACACGGCACTTCTCTGCGTAACGTCGAAATCCGGAAACTCCTCGGCTCCCTGCTTGGAAGCGGAGTAGACGGATGCCCCCGCCTCACTGACCATAGTATATTTTGTATTTCCGCCGAGCTCCGACAAAGCCTCCGCAATAAAGCGCTCACTCTCGCCGGATGCGGTGCCGTTGCCGATGGCGATAACGTCCACCGAATACTTGGATATCAGTCTTGACACGGTCTTTCTAGCCTCTGCGATCCGCTCGTGGGGCTTCGTGGGGTAAATCACGGCGGTATCCAGCACACGGCCGGTCTTATCCACCACCGCCAGCTTGCAACCCGTTCTGTAGCCCGGATCGTAGCCCATTACGGTCATGCCCTTGAGAGGAGCACCCATAAGAAGGTTCTTAAGATTCAAAGAGAACAGCTTGATGGCACTTTCCGATGCGGTATCGAAAAGATCGTTTCTTATCTCTCTTTCTATGGAAGGAGCGATGAGACGGTCATAGCTGTCGCACACCGCCCTTGCAACGTATTTGAATGCGGGAGATGTGAAATCGGTAATAACTGCCGAAAACAGATAGTTGAGGATAACGGAGCTTTCAATGAGAACGTCCACTTTAAGAACATCCTCCTTCTCTCCTCTGTTGAGGGCGAGGACACGGTGGGACGGAAGGGTCGACAGTTTTTCCTCATATTCATAGTAAAGCTCGTAAGTGCGGTTCTCGTCATCGCCTACCTTCCGGGAGCGGATAGTACCGAACTCCGAAGTGAGGGCTCTTATCTCCTTGCGGTAATCGGCGTTGTCGGAGACTCCCTCTGCGATTATATCGCAGGCTCCCGCAAGAGCATCCTTCTCGTTTTCAACACCCTTTTCGGAGTCTATGAAGGATGCGGCAAGGGTCATGATATCCGGATCATATGCGGCTCTCTGCTCAAGAAGTGCCTCAGCCAAAGGCTCAAGCCCCTTTTCTTTTGCAATAGTGGCGCGGTTCTTCCTCTTCGGTCTGTAGGGACGGTAGATATCGTCAGCCTCCGTCAGAGTAGTTGCCGCCTCTATCGCCGCTATCAGTTCATCCGTGAGTTTTCCCTGAGCATCGATAAGATTCCGTATCTCCTCTTTTCTCGCCTCAAGATGCCTTAAATACGTGAGCCTCTCGGTCAGGGCACGAAGTACCTCATCGTCAAGGCCTCCGGTAACTTCTTTTCTGTAACGTGCTATGAAGGGCACCGTATTCCCCTCGTCAAGAAGCTGTACAGCGCTTTCCACCCGATTCTCGGAAATACCAAGCTCCTCCGACAGTATTTTGAAGATGTCCATGTTCTCCTCCGTTATCCTATGTTATCTCTGCCTGCCGCCATGAGAAGCGCCGCTTCTTCCGCTCGGTCAAGCTCCCGCCACTCCCCGTCTTTGAGGGCGGCATCAAGTTCCAAAGGCCCGAAGGATATCCTCTTAAGTGAAGTGATATCGCTTCCCACCGTATGGAACATTATTTTTATTTGATGAAATTTTCCCTCCGTGATAGCCACGGTTCCGGACGTGCCGTCCTTAAGTGTCACCTCGGCGGGTGCGGTCACCCAAGTTCCGAGATCCACTCCGCCTTCAAGACAGTGCCTCATCTCCTCGGTAATGACCTCGGAACACTCGAAATAATAGGTCTTCTTAACGTGGTACTTAGGCGACAAGAGCCTGTGGGCAGTCTCCCCATCATTTGTGATAAGAAGAAGGCCGGTAGTATCGATATCAAGCCTTCCGGCAGGAAAGAAGCCCATCTTAAGATATTTCTCCGGCAAAAGCTCCATTACTGTCCGTCCCCGGTCCTCGGTGGAGCTGACGTAACCCGACGGCTTGTTCAACATTATGTAGGAAAACTTTTTCCACCGAATGACCGTGCCTCCGAGAGCTATCTCATCGGCATCGGGATCCACGTGACGTGAAACGTCCCTTACGGCAACACCGTTCACCGTCACCTGCCCCCGTTTTGCAAAGGCGGCACATTCCCGCCTTGAAAGAGTCCCGGTCTCACTGAAAAATTTGTCAAGCCTCAAAGCAAGCCCTCCGAGATCGGCAAAAAGCCGTCACAAAAGAAATACCGCCACCACCGCCACAACAGAAAAGACCGCAAGAGAAAAAGCGGTTCCCACCGGAGCGGCAGTTAAAAAGCGTTTTAAGAAAGCATCCATGATTCCTCCGACTGAAGTATCTCCCAACTGAGGTATCATTACCAATGATACCACATCTCATCCGTTTTGTAAAGAAGTATCGTCCCGGCTTTTTTCGTTTTTTCAAAAAACGAGGCACCGAGCAAACCGGGAGCCGTTAAAAAAGTGAGGCACCGATCACAAGCAGCTTCGCAAAAGTTCGAAAAAACAGAAACCGTCTCATACCGCCCACGGCGTTGCAAAGCGACCTTCGTCCGCTTTGCCGCCGGGGGATGAAGCCTTACAAACAGATGAAGCAGGGGCGCCGCACAGATCCCGCTTCCCGAATGCTTGCTCCCATCGCCGGGAAGCGGGACGCGCGGCGGCTGCAAAGGTTTTGCGCAGCGTGAGGGGTTCCCGATAATGCTCCTCAACGCCTCAATGATTTTCCCGCTGCGCAAAAGTAACTCGCGGCAAAAGCGCTTGCGGGATCTGCAAGCACTCTGTAGCCACCCGAGGCAAAAGAACCCTGCAAAAAACATCCCAAAGTTTTTTTGAGAAGGGTTTTGGGAGGACGTTTTTGATAAAAGTCCTCCCAAAAGAATCCCCCGAAAAACCTACCAACATTTTTCACTTTTTTCGAAAAAACTATTGACAAAAGCGAGTTTTTTTGCTATACTCCAATATGTTCCTTGGAAATTGCGGAATTGTGTAAGGGTAGCACGACAGACTCTGACTCTGTTTGTCTGGGTTCAAATCCTAGTTCCGCAGCCAAGAAGAGCACTTGCCAATGCAAGTGCTCTTTTCATTTTTTGCATTTAACATTGTCGATCCGCCGGATCCGAAGCAAAGAGACCGCCCGACGGCGGTCTCTTCTTTCAAAATACTACTTTATCTCGATCCCGCCGAAGTTTGCATTAGCATTGACGGTGATCGTGAAGGGATGCTCAGTGGTCACCGGTCTCTTGTTTTCAACTCCGCCGAAGGCGGCCTCCGACCTCACGACCACGTTCACGTTATCGGGAAGAAGTATCTCCACCGCACCGAATTTGGCATTTGCATTGATGACGCAGTCCCTGTTGATGATGGCCTTGCGAGCATCACAAGCCACTGCCCCGAAGGAAGCGCTGAGATCCGCTCCCTCAAAGACCTGTCCGTCATAGCAATACTTCTCCGAGCCGAAGGACGCACTCATATTCCCCTTGGGAGCATTTCCCGATACTGCGGGAGCGGGTACCGACTTCTTTTTGAAGAGGTCGGCAAATATCATTCTGATACCCACAATGACCGCCACAACGGGAATAACCAGCTTCCACATCATTCCCCAGTCAAGCACGGAACGAGCGCAAAGGAGAAAAATGATACCTACCGCAAGGCAGATAAAATTCCAAGTCTTGTCCCTCTCGCAGATAAGTCCGATGACGGAAGGAACGATGATGAACAGAGTCCACCAGCCGTCAAAAAAAATATCGAAAGTAAAAACGTTACAGATCTTCAAAATAAAGAGCAGTCCCAAAACCACGAGAACTATGCCCCAAAGTATCCTGCTGACTTTTTTCATATTGAACCCCCAAATCGATCTGATACTCAATGATACCACAGTAAGAATGTTTTTGCAACATCAAAAAGCGAAAAAGACAAAAAAATATAACACTTGTTATCACATCCGACTTTCTCAGTTGAATTTTTCCATTTTTTGTGATATAATACTTTCGACAGGTGGTGTCAGAATTGAAAGTTAAAATTATCATCATAACGGCGATAATACTACTTATAACGGCTTTCGGCGTATTTGTCGCCGTGGACAATAAAAGACTTACGGTGTCAAATATCACCGTGGAAAGCGAAAAAGTCCCCGACTCTTTTGACGGCTTCGTAATAGCCCAAATATCCGACCTTCACAATGCGACCCTTGACGAAGGTAACAAAAGCATTGTAGAAGCGCTCAGGGAATGCTCCCCGGATATCATCGCAATGACGGGGGACATGATCGACTCAAGGCACACCGACGTCCCCTGCGCTTTGAGCCTTGCAAAGGAGCTCACCGCCATCGCTCCCACATACTACGTAACGGGCAACCACGAAAAGAGGATATCGGGAAGCAAAGAATTTGAAAAAAGCCTTTCCTCCCTCGGAGTCAAGGTCATGAAAAACGAAAAATGCAAGATAGGAAAAGACGGAGAAAGCATCACCCTTATCGGCATCGATGACCCCACCTACCAAAAGACTGACCCGACACTCTTTCCCGACCTGATCGGCGGAATACTTAACGACTTAACCGAGGACACCGACGGATACCGAGTGCTCCTCTCCCACCGTCCGGAGCTGATAGAGACTTACATAGAGTCGAACGTGGATCTCGTTTTCTCCGGCCACGCCCACGGAGGACAGTTCAGACTTACCTTTATAGGCGGTCTGTTTGCCCCCGGTCAAGGCATTTTTCCAAAGTACACGTCGGGTCTCTACCACGTGGGCAGTACCGATATGATAGTCAGCAGAGGCATCGGAAACAGCAGTTTCCCCTTTCGCCTCTTTGACCCTCCGGAGCTCGTCATCGCCACATTAAAGAGCTCCTCTTGACCGCACCCGAAAAGCGATCCTCAAAAACGGCAGGATACAATATAATAAAAACGACTTGACGCCGATCTTTTTTTTATGATAAAACGCAGTCGACTGAATATTTTCATAAAAATGAGCACAAATTCGACGGGAGAGACCAAAGGCCTCTCCCGTTATTATTATCCGTTATCGGTTTTCAGTTGCCGCGACGCCCGGTCTAAAACGTCAAACCGGATCTAAAAAGCCAAAGCTTCACACGACAACATCGAAAATGTGCCAAGCTCAAGGGCTCGGTGCTCTCAGCCGACGGTCTCGGGCTCGATAAGTCCGTAAGAGCCGTCCTCCTTCTTGTATACTACGTTGGTCTCGCCGGTGACGTCATCACGGTAAACGAAGAAAGAATGTCCCAAAAGATTCATCTGGAGTATCGCCTCCTCTGGAGTCATGGGCTTCAGCCTGAAGCTCTTGCGGCGAATGCGGAATTCGTCCTCCTCAGCTACAGCCTCCCCATCCCCGTAAGAGGGAAAGTCGATCTTCTCTCTCAACTTCTTTTGAAGTCTCGTCTTGTTCTTGCGAAGCTGTCTCTCGATGGACTCGATGCACTCGTCAAGTGCTTTGCGGAAGGTGTCATCGGTCTGTTCTGCACGGAAAAGAGTTCCGTTGCAGGAGATGGTGACTTCCATGCGGTCCTTATCACGGACACGCCTTAAGGTGACAAAGGCTTCCGGTTCTCCCTTGAAGTACTTATCGAACTTGGAAAGCTTCTTCTCGATAAGAGCTCTCGTATCGTCGTAAACACTCATCTGTCTGCCATTAACTGTTGTTTTCATAGGAATACCGCCTTTTCTGTGATTTTCTTGCGGCATAAAGCCGCCTTTGCAGAAGGAAATGATGCGGCTGTGACGGGCTTTACCGTGGTTTTTATCTTACCGCCTTTCCCATCTACGGTTATATTATATCATAACTATCGCCGTTTGTATAGTCCCTTTTGTGAATTTCTCCTAAAATTAGGTGAAAAAATGAATTGGCACCTACGTCATTCATGAATTTACGGCGCAATCGGGTGCCGTGAGGCGTCATTGTGCAATCCGGCGGCTTTTTAGTGAGAGTGCTCGGCAGTTTTAATGCAAGCACGGCAAAGATTCGCCATTGTCAAAAAGGTGACGTCCACCGCCCCCGGCGCCGCAAAGCGATCTATGCCCGCTTTGCCCGCCGGGAGACAGAACCTTACAAAACGATGAAGCGGGGACGCCGCACAGATCCCTCTTCCCGAATGCTCGTTCCCTCCGCCAAAGCCTTCCCAAAAGTTTTTTTGGGAGGGGATTGGGGAGGACTTTTTTCAAAAAAGTCCTCCCCAATAAAAAACACCCCCAAGTTTTTTTGGGAAGGAGTCGGGGAGGGCTTTTTGGGAAAAAGCCCTCCCCGAAAAAAACTATCTCAAAAACAGATCACGCGCGCTCGAAAAAGCACATACCGTAGTTGTAAATCAGGTAACCGTCCTCGCTGAACTGAAGAGGTTCAAAGGGATCGATCTCCTCATCCAAGATGGTACCTTCAGCACCGGTGTCATAATAGACGGTGCCGTTACGGTCTTCCCATTTTGCACTGAGAGCCACAACATAGCCGTCATCGCGGATCTCCATTCCTTCCGCCTTTGCCTGCTCGGCAAGCTCGCCCTCAACCTTTTGTATCATGTTGTACGTGCCGTCCTCAAGGAATTCGAGTTCTGTGAGTTCCGTCTCTTCAAAAGTTTCTTTGAATTCGTCCGGGATGGTCTCCTTGGTGCAGAATACCATTCCGTTTTCCGTGGGGACGTTCATGCCCTTAAGTTTCCATTTTCCGATATGATCCATGACATGACCTCCTTATGCCCAAGGGTCAGCAGCCTTCGGAGTGCGTACTCCGGTGAGGAGATACTGTTCCCAAAGGAACCACTTGCCGTCGCTGCCGCGCTGACGGAGTTTGATGGGTCTCGGATCGTCTGCACCGCCGCAGGGGATGAACAGTTTCATGTATCCCGCCTCGTCATCGGAGGTGTGATTGCTCTCAACCACCACAGTATAGGGCTGTGTGGGCGTGTAGTTGTTGTCGGGTGTTGAACCTGCAAAATAGGTGAAAGGCAGATAGGTCTTGCCGTCACGGAAGCGGTCGTTAAGGAATGAGATCTCCTGACCGTTAAGAGGACGGGGACCGCGAAGCCAGTTCAGCATCTCCGTGCCGATGCCCTTGTCTGCAGCGTAAGCGCAGAGCGCAAGGACTGTAAGAGCCGCAGTCTTGTAAGGTGTGTCAAGGCTTGCCTCGGGAAGGGACTGCATTTCGGCAAGGTTCTCAGGCAGAGATGCAAATGTGAAAGTCTCTCTCTTGTTGCCGACAGACTGGACTGCCGATGTGACAGCCTGACCTGCCGCGCTTTTCAGTTTGTCAAAAATACTCATGATATTCCTCCTTGAATTATGATCTCCGAATACTGTCGGTCATTTCGGAGTTGGGATCTGTCAATGTCGGTATCAGCCGATATTGGCACTGCCGAGACCGTAGAGTATGCCGTTTGTGAAGCTGATCAAGATCTTAGCGGCATCGTTGCCGTCTGCCTGCCATACGAAGCACTGCTTTTCAACGAGAGCGTCTTCAAAGTAGTAGTATGATGCATCAACACCGAGTTGAGCTTTAATATCGTCATAAGTCAGATCTGCAAACTCGGTTCTTTCAAACATCATGGTATCCTTGAAGAAATCGTGCTTGAGAGCGCTGAGTTGATCTTTGGTCGCGCGCTCGCTGCTCATTGACTGCTCTGCGGTGGATGCCAAGTCCAGACCGTAGGTCTCTGCCACTGTTTGAATGGGATCTACCTTGATATCCATGCCGTCTCCGTTGTTGCCATGTTTCCGCCGCAAGCTGTGACAGAGAATACCATTAAGAACGTCATAATAACGAGTAATGCCTTTTTCATTGTTGTTTCATCCTAATAAGCAACTGTTGGATCAAGCATTGTTTTTCAAATTCGAATTCTAGAATTTTCCGCCGCCACCGCCGTGTGTGGTGCCGGAGGATGAAGTGTGCGTGCTGCTTCCGGAATCGTTGTCTTTGGGTCTTGCCGTTTTGGTTACGGTGTTGTAGAGGAACAGATCGCTGTTCTGAGTGATCACCATGCTTCCGGGCTTGACGTAGCTGTTAGCCGTAGGCTGGAAGCGAACGGTCTTCAGTTTTCTCTTCATGGAACCTACCGCGTTAAGAGCGATAACGAATCCGATGACGGCAGACACGGGTATCCAGATCAGAGACAGAGGCTCCTTCGGAAGACTGCTTCGGTCGAAGGGTTCGCCGGATTTCGCCTGAGTGATGAAGTTGTCGCAAAGACCAATGTACCTTACGAATGCGGAGTAATAATTACCGTTTGAAAGATCGCCCTTGATCTCATTTCCTATGTACTGAATGCCCGCATCGGTAAAAGCGTAGATGCCGTAGCCGCAGGTGGAAATGTACCAGTCATTGTTCTCCATGCTGATAAGAAGGAGAAGACCGTCGCGGCTGCTTCCGTAACCGAAGTTGCATTCATCGTAGATATCGTCCGCATACTCCATGGGGCTCTTGTCCCCGATGCTGTCGGTGGTGATGATCACCACGTCCATGCTCTGACGGACACTAATCTCATCAAGCTTTGAAAGAAGAGCCGACTCCTCCGTATCGGAGAGCAGGTCTGCGCTGTCTCCGAGGCGATAGTACTCATCCGCAAAGCCGCCGTCCGCAGCCGATATCGGCAAAACGGTAACGAAGCAGATCACTGCAAGAAGCAGAAATGACAGTATTTTCTTTTTCATTACTTAGCCCCTCCTTACAGAATTCCGAGCAGGTGCAAAAGAAACACCGCTACGTAAGCACCGACACCGATGGCAGCAGTAAGACCGAGAGTCCACCTTGTGGCGGCACCCTTGTCAACCGGCAAGTCACCGACGAACTTTCCCGTCTGACCGTTCATGGCGAAAACGTACTTGTTCCCGTTCCAGGTGGTATTGAGGAGCCACACCGGGTAGAGAGCGTACTTCGCCTTGCCGCCGTAGAACTGAACGTTGCTGCTTTCGGTCTGAACGGAAGCGTAGCCCTGTACGGTGGAGGCAAAAGCCACCTCCGTGGAGCTTTTAACACGGGCGTTGGCACGGTCTATGCTCTCCTCCGCACTCACGTCGTACTTATCCGCAAGATATCCCGCAAGGTAAGCGGTCTGAAAGTCCACAGCCTCATTAAAATTGAAAGGCTCAATGGATTCCATAAGATCGTCCGCCATCTTTGTGGAGCCGTCCACGGGAACGCCGGCAAAACCGATATTGCCGCCCCTGAAGACTGCAAAGTGCTGTGTCTCGGTGTAGTTGTAGTCACTGTCGCTCCAGGTCCTGACCCTTGTGGCACGGTAGCGCACCTGAGCGCTCACGTCGCAGTCAAAGAGCCAAAAAGGAACGTAGACTCCCTTTATCTCATCAATGTGATTCTGATCCTTGAATACCTTGGGAAGAAGGCGCTTTCCGGAAAGGTGCTTCATGAGCCCCGCCTTTGCCGCCTTTTTGTCAAACTTGAAGGGGACGACGTAGTCGGGCTTGAGACTTCCCGAAAACTGCCCCATCATAACCACCGGATTTCCGCAGAAGGGACAGGATGTGGCGCCGGTGGTCTCGTCGCCGACTATCTCGCCTCCGCAAGACTTGCAGACGTAGGAGCGAAGACCGTCCGCCTCACCGCTTTCCCATTCTGCACCGGCGGTATTCTCCCAGTGCATATCGTCCGCTCTTTCGCCCTGAAGGACAGAGTCGTAGCCCGAAAGAGTCTCCATGTCGAATTCGGTCTCGCAATAGGGACACTTCATCTTCTGGAGACTGCTGTCAAATGCTATCGCACCGCCACAGCAGGGACACTTGTATTCTTGCAATGTGTTCAAAAAAGATCACTCCTTTCGTGTCTTTTGCCAATGTCAGCCATTGAAAGCCGCAAGTGCCTCGTCAGCCTTTCTTATAAGTTCCGTGCGATCGCCGTATTGCGCTTTGTCAAGGTCCGCACTTGCTTCTGCCGCTTTCTCAACGGCATCTCCGTCACCGGAAAGGACCGCTTTGAAGCCGTCGGCAACGCTCTTTGCGGCATTCATCTGATTCTTCACGGTGTTTTTCATGTTACCGAGAGTCTTCTCGATGCCGAACAGCTTGTTGAAGTATTTCACAAAAGTTGTATAAGAGGTGCTCGTGATGGGCTCGGTGATGTCGAAAAGTCCCTCGGTGTTGGTGAATACCACATGAATGTAGGACTTCTTCTCAACGGTATCGCCGTTCTTTACCTCACGCTCCTCATAGTCGTAGTCACGCAGGTCCGCGATACGGTAGACGCAGGCACGGGTGGTCTTGCCGAAAAGGAAGAACTTATAGTCGTTCTGAACGTAGGCCATAAGACCGATGTCTGCGGCAACGTAGAAATGTCCGCCCGGTTGAACGAGCTTCTTTTCCTTGTCCTTCTCACTCATTTTGGGAACGAAGTAATGCTCCCAGAGTTTCGTTCCCCGCTCCACCTGTGCGATGTGAGCGTTGACCTGGGACAGAGTTCCGTGAACGTAGTCAAAGACCTTAAGTCCCTTTGCTCTGCAATTTTTGCGGCAGATGTAATTGCCGTCACTCAGTTTTTGAGCCTGAAATACGTTGACTTCAGCTCCGCAGATAGCGCATTTGTTAGCCATAATGTTCCTCCGTTTCTGGTTTCAAGTTATTTGATATTTCCGTACTTTTCCGCAAGTCGGAAAAAGTACCGTTCGAGATACTCCTGACGTTCGTAGGTGATGCATTGATCGCCGTTCGAAAAGGTGAGTACAAAGCCGTAGGAATCACCGTCCGAAGCGCGGGAGGAATTCTTCCGCTGCTTGTAATTCTCCGCATAGAGGACAGCACCGTTTTCTTCAAGTGCCGAAAACAGTTCTTCACGCTCCTCCGAGGTCACCCTTGCGTCCATAACGGAAACGTTCCCGTCACCGATACTGCAATCACCTTCAAAGGCCCACCCCTCGTCTTCAAGGCGGATCCAAAAGGAGTAGCCGCCGGTTTGATCAGAGCCGGTCTCACCGACGGATACCGAGGTAAGCTCCGACAGACTGTGCTTTGGAGACTCCGACGTCCCGGCACAGCCGAACAGCCCCAAAATCACCGAGACTATCGACATGGATATCACCGCCGATCTGATGATCTTTGTCATCGATATTTCAAAGTATCTGCTTGCCGCATTCGGGGCAGAATTTGGGCATAGCCTGACCGGGAGCGGGAGCAAAACCGCAAGCGGGACATCTTGCAGGTGCCGCCTGAGGTCTCGGACTTCCGCAGCCCTCGCAGAATTTGCCGCTGTTGTTTGTGCCGCAGCTTCCGCAGACCCAAGTACCCACTGCAGCCGCTGCGGGAGCGGTGAAGCTCTGTGTCTGCTGACCGAAATTCTGAGGTTGCTGACCGAAGTTCTGTACCTGCTGACCGTAGCCGGTATTCACGCCGCGAGCACGGTCAAGCTCCGCACAGATCTCTTGACCCATGTTGCGGTAGCGGCAGTATTCGGAGCAATTCTCCGGGTTGACGCCGTTGCCGGTAAGAGACTGACCGAAGAGGGATATCCGTACGGCCGGTTCGGGTGCGTATTCAACGCTGAGGCTGTTGAGTCTTATTTTGATCTCGTCAAAATAGGGATTGGCAACGTTGATGATAAGATCGAAATCGTAGGAATAATTGTAGCGGGGCGGGTTATAGCTCTCTCTGTTACCTTCTGCGTTCTCACGGTAGATCTCGTCCTTGTCCTCGTCGATATTGAGGTGACATCCGGTAATAGCGCTGTAATCGATGATATCCGGGTTATCCTCGGTATTGGGGGATGAGGCTCTTGTGACGGTAAAGCAACGGTTTGCATCGTCGAAGAACACCTTCCAGCTCTCACCGAAGGCACGGCCGGTACGAAAAGAGGCGACTCTCTGCTTGTTCTCCTCACGGTACTGAAGCTGAGCCTTGATCTCGTCCACGGTGGAATGACGGCGCTCGTTGAACCAAGGGGAGAGCTTCTTTGCACAGTTTTTGCAAAGGTTTCCGTCCTCAAGTTTTCTGTTTCCGAGAAGACCTATCTTCTCTCCGCAGACATCGCAATATTTCTTGTCAAATAGTCCCATGATTTTCTCCTGTATTTTATTTTGCGAGAGATCCCCGAATCGGGGATCTCTCCTCGACTTACTTTTTATCAGCCTACTATGTCGCCGCCGTCAAAGGGGTCACCGCATTCGGGGCAGAATCTGGGGGGAGTAGTTCCCTTTTCGGGTTCCCAACCGCACTTGTCGCAACGGTACTGGGGAACGCCTGCAGGCTTTTTAGCGCCGCAGTTCTGGCAGAATTTGCCCTTGTTCACAGTTCCGCAAGAGCAGGTCCACCCCTCTGCATCCGCAGGCTTCGGTGAGCCGCATTCGGGGCAGAATTTGCCCGTAACGGAGGCACCGCAAGAGCACTTCCAAGCACCTGCCGCCTGAGGTTCGGGCTTCTTCGAGCCGCACTCGGGGCAGAATTTGCCGGTAGCGGTAGCACCGCAGGAGCACTTCCATGCATCCTGTGCGGGAGCGGGAGTTGCAGCCTGCTGCTGTACCTGCTGTTGCTGTCCCATTGCGAAGAGATTCTGAGCGTTCATGCCACCGCCGGCATTCATCGCCATTCCCATGCCCATAAAGCCGGTCATAGCGCCTGCCTCGTTGGAAGCCGCCGCCTTCATAGCATCTGCCTGTGCGCCCACGAGAGTAGCCGCAGCCATGGTGGGATCTCTCATGATAGCGCTGCGCTGAGCCTGCTTGATGAGCTCCGCATCCTCTTCGGGAAGAGTTACGGAACCAAGAGCGATGCTGACTACCTTGAGTCCGCGAAGCTCGCCCCATTTAGCGGAGAGCGCCTCGTTCATAGCCTGCTCAAGCTCCGTATTGTGAGCGACTATCTGATTGGGACGGAGTTCAAGATCGGACAGCTTGCCGAAAGCGGGCTGCATTGCGCTGATGAACTCGGTCTTGAGCTGACTGTCGATCTCCTCACGGTTGTATTCGTCGCTTACGTTGCCGCACACGTTGGTGTAGAAGAGGAGCGGGTCTGCGATCTTGTAGGAGTAGACTCCGGAACAACGGACGGATACGTCGATATCAAGTCCTATCTTAGAGTCCACCACACGGAAGGGGATGGGGTTGGGAGTGCCGAACTTGTTGTCTATCAGCTCTTTGGTGTTGAAGTAGTAAACGCGCTGATCCTTCCCTGTGTCACCACCGTAGGTGAAACGCTTTCCGATGGTCTTGAAGGTCTCCTTGATGCTGTTGCCGAGACTTCCGGAGAAGATAGAGGGCTCGGTGGAGGCATCGTATGTAAATTCGCCGGGCTCGGCGCATACCTCAACTACTTTTCCCTGCTCAACGATGATCATGCACTGACCGTCTGCAACGGCGATGCCGGAGCCGCTTGTGATGATATTGTCGCTTCCTTTTGTGTTGGAGGAGCGGCCGCTGATCCGCTTCTCGCCCTTTCTCATCAGAACGTCCTTGGGAAGTGCTTCGCAGTAGAAAAATTCCTTCCACTGATCCGCAAGTGTTCCTCCAAGTGCTCCGATACCTGCTTTAATAAGTCCCATAATTTCTGCCCTTTCTCAGTAAAAAAATTCTATTTAAGACGCCCCGCGGGCGACCGTTAACAAATGTCATCCGCATCCGAGTCGATGATGCGACGTTTTCGGGGTGGAGGTGAGCATCATTCTTCGAGATCCGAGATGCCGGTCTCAACCACCGTCCACTCCCTATCCTTCAGCATATAAGTGCCTCCGTAGGATACCATGAACCGCCTCACCGTTTCAAATTCTCCGCTGTCACCTACGGAACCAAGTCCGTATGCCAGCATCCTCTCGTTACAGAATTCCTCAACGCCGAGGAACAAAAGCTCCTCACCTTCCACGTTCACCTCGTTTGGGTAGACGAGGCCGATAAGATAATACCCTTCGTCCACATGAAATCCGATATCGTCCTCGGTAAGATCGCAGCACCCGCTTTGAAGATCCACCGAGCGTCCGTCCTCAAGAGAGACTGTGGGATAAAATTCAAGAATGGTATCTCCGTCGGTAACGCGAACGAGAACGTTGGAGAAATTCTCACTTTCATTGCACCTGAGTACCAGTACCTCCCCCGGCTCGCCGGTAAAGATCTCCGTATCACGGTCCACCGAAAGCTCCCCGTCCCCGTCAATACCTGCGGAATAGAGAGTTATCCTGCCGCTCTCGCTCTTCGGAACGAGAACGAAAATGTTCTCGCCTTTGTTATCGAAGAACTTCACGTCGGAAAGGAAAGGATACTTTTCCAAAAGCACCCTGCCTTCAAGATAGGATGCGGCATTGTCCACGTAGTCTCTATTTTCAACGTTGCCCGCATAGGCGATGCCCACAAAGGAGCCGCTGTCCGCTATCCTCCGCCTCAGCGAAAGAAGTTCCGAAGGATCCGCTTCGGGCGCATCTTCCGGCGTATCCACATCGGCGGATACGTCCTCCGGCTCCGTCGATGGTGATCCTCCGTCGGTGCCGATACCGTCTTTGTCGCCGTTCCCGAAAGCACATCCGCAAAGGAGCAGAGCCGCCATCAAAACAGCCACGGCAAGAAGGGCAAAATACCTTTTCTTCATTATATCACTTCTCCTTCCGTTTTTGAAGTCTCTTTCGAAAAAATGATAATTAATTCTTTTTTTCTTCATTAAAATATTTTTCCCGTGAACACTATCCGACTTCCACTGCCGTATCCGGCTCTCAGAAAGCCGCCACGGATGATACGGAACTAATTGCACCGAGTTATTCCGAATAACGTAGTCGGCATTTCACCGAGTTATTCCGGATCGTCCCCCGACAGCCCGAAGGCTGTCGGGACATTTGATTCGGATCATTTGATGTCGGGTGATCTTTCGACTTACTCAACTCCCATTATTATCTTGCGGAGCTTGAGAAGGTCTTTGTTGGTTATCCTGCCGTCGTAGTCAAGGTCTGCATTGTCAAAACAGAAGGTCTCACTCTCTCCCACTACCATAAGGAGGTAACGTCTCATGAGGAGCAGGTCCTTGTTGGTTATCCTGCCGTCTCCGTCCACGTCTCCCATAAGGCTGCCGGGAAGTGACAGGGTGATGTTCTGTGTCAGGTCCGTACCGTCCACGGTTACCATGATACTGTAGTCCGAGTGACCGTTCTTGGTTGCGGTGAGAACGTAGGTGCCGTTCTCAACGTTTCCGATGGAGTAGGAAGCCTTGTTTCCGGTAACTACCACCTCGTATGACGGCTCACTTTTGCCCACCAAGGTGAGTCTCAGAGTGACCGGATCCGCGGCACTGCCCTTGCTGTAGACAGTTCCCTTCACCGCTGCGGTTGTGGAAACGGTCCTCAAAGTCACGTTCACGGTGGCATCGGAGCCGTTGATCGTCACCGTAGTCTCGGCGGTAACATAGCCCGCTGCCATCACCTTCACCTTGTACGTGCCGTCGGGAACGCCCGAAATAACGCAACTCGTACCGTCGGCGGCGATCACACTCTCATATGCCGCCTCGCTGTAACCGCTCTCAATGAGCTGTACCGTCTTTTGTGCATTCACCTTGCCGCCGGATGCTCCCGTCACGTTGACGGTAACGTCCGCACCGGTCTTGGGTACCGAGAAGCAGTAGTAGCAGTACAGCGAATACTTGGATCTTTCAACGATTATCTCGTTTCTGTTCGGAGCGAATACCTCGCCGTAATCCTTGCCGTTGACAAGAACCGTTGCCTCGCTGTCAAGTACGTAGTCGGTATCCTTCCAAGAGATGGAGAACTCGTAGAAATACTTGCCGCCGGTCAAAGTATCGGAAATGTGATTTCCTTCCGGTGCGTAGAAGGCGTGGACGTTGGAATCCGCTGCAACGTCCGGATTGTCTTGCTGCTTAAAGACACCGATGCTTATTATGTTGTATGCCACGCTTGCATTTGCAAGTGCCAACGGGTCACGGCCGGATGGGTATGCCGCGTCTGCACCCTCGGCGGTCTTAATGGATACTTTTCTTATTGTGAAGTCACCTGCGAATTTGACCGTGAATGACGTTGCCGTATCAAATACGGGTTCGCCTCCTCCGCAGTCCACCGCAAGGTCGGATGCAAACCTGAGGGCTGCCGCACTGCTTCCGAATTGTACCTTAGCGCTGTATTCAACGCCGGGAAGGAATGTTCCGTCCCACCAGAGAGTGCTGTCCTCCGGCTTGTAAGTGCCGTCGCCCCAGAACCTCGCTTTGACACCCTCTCCGTCGTCGAATACGCTGTTGTTGTTGGCATCTACGAACCACTCAATGGAGCGGATCTCAACCTTGCCGCTGTCCTCCGTTCCGTCATAATACTTTGCGAAAAGCGTTGCATCATCGGCTGTGGCGGGCAGATCCCCCTGATAGGGTACTATGCCGTCAATATCGATCTCGGAAACGGTAATGACGTCGCCTACATCAAAGAAATAGTCCAGACCGATGGAGCTTGTGCCATTTCTCGCATCGTACCGTACAAGGTTCTCAAAATCAAGGATATGGCCGTTCAGTACTACTTTCACATCGGGAGCAAAGTAATATTTCTTGCCGTCGGTGCCGAGGTCCTTGTTCGTACTCAGTGAAAGCTCGTGGAAATACGTTCCGTTTTCATACGTGCCGTTCAAAAATGAGCTGTACGCCCAGGACTTTCCGCTCTCGGCTTTAGCCCCGCTTGCATTTGTGTAGTGCTCACCCGCTGTTTCGACGGTGGCTTTGCTGACTGTACTTGAATAGACGAATATTATATCCTTGCCTTTCTCGGTCTTGACGTCCGTAAGCGTCGAAACGTCACCCGCCTTGCAGGTATAGCCGAGCTGAGTCCACTCAAAGCCGTCATCTCTGTAGATCTTGATACCCTCGTTGATGGGGTCGCCCACGCCCGGCTCGGTGGTATTAATGGTGACAAGGTCGATGTAAGTTGCGCTCTCTTCCTTTACGAACACGTCCTCGGTTATCTTGAATCCCATGTAAGTAGTGGAATCATTGTAAGAATCGTCACTGCAACAGAAATCCTTATCCCAGTTCATGTATGCATTTCTCGCTTCGGCGGACAAGGTCTCGCTCGTGCCGTCGCTGCGGATGACTGTGACGGCGACTCTGCCGAGATCCACCATGTATCTGCCTTCTCTCACTTCCTCGACCGGGAAGCACTGCCATTCGGGAAGGTGCAATTGATAATTGATAACGCCAAGATCGTTTGCGGCGACCTTCTTGCCGCTGACGTAATTCGTTCCGTTTTCCCAGAAATACGGCTCATAACCATCCTGGAGCAAAACGCTTGCATAAGAGCCTGACTCGGACGTCCTTTTGCCGCATTCCGCTACAAGGCTCACGTTTACGGGTTTGATAGCGGAATATTCCGTTCCTATGTAGTTCTGATAGTTCGGCATTGTAAGCTGAATCTCCGTGACGGGAACACAGATCTTATAGTATATCCACTCACCGACGTGATATACACTCATAATACCGACACCGGGCCTTAATATGGTCATTTGATACGTATCGGTATTGCCTCCGCTGACCCTTTTGAGGAAAGGACAACCGGAATCGTACCAGGAATATGAAGTGTAACTGTTATTGGGATCGAATGTGGCACTTTCGGGATAATATGCCACCTGTAAAGTAATTTCGGGGCTCTTACTGTTGATGAAGAGGGGGATGACCTGTGCCTTTGCTTCCTCTTCAGTCGACCATCCTCTGCCGAGGTACTCTCCGTTGACGATAAGGCCGTAGCCCTCCGCCTCTTGCTCGAACGTTACCGTGAGATCGTTTGAAGATGTTTTATATTTGTAGCCGTAGATGTCTTTACCCTGAATCGTGGCACGGAACGTGTATTCACCGCCTGCACATCCGTCGGCAATAGCGTCCTGTATGCTCGGAAAATCATTCAGGTAGAAAAGGTAGTAGCCCTCCCTTGCTGCGGCTGAGAAGCAGTACGAGCCTTCAATGGGTGAAGAATGTGCCACCTGTGTGGGACGTCCCTTTATTGAAAGAGTAACCGATTCGACCGTACCCCAGCTTCCCTCTCCGAGGTCAAGTCTCAAAGGCGATCTTCCGAGTTCGTCCAACGTGGGACGTACGGTCTCGCTGCCGCTGAGGGTCGCTATCTTAAGTTCCTGACTGTTGGAGGCATAGATATCGATGGGCACCGATACGAACTCCTCCGGAACACCGCCGTTGTTCGGAACGTAGCTGAATGCAAGACGGTACGTTCCGTCCCTCGATATCTTGTAACTGTTGCCTTCCGCCGCTATGGTGTACTTGCTGTAGGGGGAGGAGTCGCCGTGGATATCCACGTCCGCACCGATATCGTGGTCGTAGACGGAATACCACTGCCATGAGAACGTACCGCTGTCTGCCAAAGGCGCACCCCAGACGTCCTCTGCGGTATCGACCTTCACGTAACTGTCGGTATGTGTCAATGATACGGGCTTATGGAATCCCACGGTCTCCGCATCGCTGTCAAGGCACTTGCTCATCGTCGGCAGAAGCAGGAAATTCTTTCTCGTGGTAAGAACGTCGTATCCCACTATCTTGCGGGTGGAATCGTCGAATCTCGGAATGTATATATTGGCTGTTATGACCTTCGGGCCCGCACCGTCGTTAACAGCGGCGGTTATCGTGCTTGCTATGGGCTTCGGATCCGTATTTGTCACGTAGTTGTTGCCCTTCGGATCGTAGGATTCGACGGTATATGAGACCATGATACTGAAACCGCCGTAGTAGTTGTTGTAGGAATCTCTGATCTCGTTAAGGTCATTCACCGTGTAGTAGTCAAGTTCAAATGACAGATACTGGGTATCGCCGTAGTAGAGATCCTTGTTATGTACTACGTTGAAGTCAAACTTGAAGTCCGTAATGCCGGAGAGATAGGTGAGCAGTGAATTGTCACTGAGGTTGAGTCCCATCTCGTTTCTCCAGGTGCTCTTGTAGGTGTGATCACCCTTCCAGCACTCGGTGATCTCCAAACGGATCTTATAGTCGCCGGTACTCAGATTTCTCCACTTTGAGGCGCCGTATTCCGCAATAAGGTCCACGCTGACGGAGGTCTGAGTTCCCACTGTCGTGACCTTGGCAAGATCGGCGACCTTGGAGCCGTCCGTATCGCGAAGAGTGAAGGTCCATGTCAGGTAGTATTCATCGCTGTTTTTGCCGATATCCTTGTTCCGAGGACGGTAGTTTGACTCGGAGAATTCCGCCGCCGTCCTTGAGAAATAGGGGTTCTTATACTCGGCGTTCACCACGTAAGTGTCCGATCCGCTGACGGTATTGGGATTGATACTGGAAACACCGTTATCGGAGACGATGCTCACACGGCTGTCCAAATTGTTGCTTCCGCCCGTGGGACGGACGGTGATCTTTGCAGTGCTTCGGTCCGTGACAAGGCTGCTGTCGCTAAGCTCGTCACCCGTAACATCGTGACCGTTCTTTACTATCTCCACAGCGGAGCCCTTGAGGGCAAGCTGAGTTTTCACTCTTTCGGGAAGACCCACGTCTCCGTACCAACCGTCGACTATATTCATCGTGCCTGCGTCGTGTTTCATTTCGGCAAGACGGTCCACCTTGAAAACGTCGAAAACACCGGACTCTACCGTTATGTCCGCATCGTTCGATATGTTCAGCGCATCGGCTCCGCCTCTGCCGTAGAAGTTACCGTCGATGATATAGACCGTGGAGTTTTTCTCCGCAAGAATAGCCGCACAGTCAAATCTTGTATAGTCATGCTTACGTCTGTCAAAGGAGTATCCTCTGCCGTTGAAAGTTCCTCCCGCAACGGTCAGCTTACCGCCGGAGTGAACGTCGACCGGGGAGCCGTTTGACTGACTGCGGTACCAGTGATTTCTGATATGGTAGTCGCTGTCATCATAGTATTCCTGCGAGCGACCGCTTGTGAATTTCGAGCCGGGCGCATTGACGGTCAGCTCTCCTCCGTCCATTACGTGGAACAGGTCGTAGTGGTAGACTTCCTCCGGACGGACATTTTGTATCTGCATATCAGACTTCATCTCGCCGCCGCCCTTGGAGTCAACTATGGTAAGGTCGCCGTATACGAGGAGAAAAGTGCCTCTGTAGGGATCGTACCATTCGTCGTCGATGTCGCCAAGCATCATTTTTGACTTGACGGTGTGTCCGTTAAGATCAAGCACCTTCTTGCCGACTACCGCAATGTTCATGTTGCCTCCGTTGGTCTCCGAGGCAAAGCTGTTGACAACTCTCTTGAAATCGACTGCGATATCTTTTTCAAGTCTGACGTACAAAGTGTCGCCGGTGTAGTTGGCACCGGAGCCGCTCTCGTCCGTCAGCAAGGTCGTAAGACTCTTCAAATTCTCCTCGGCGCTCGCACTGCTGTCGGTACCTACCAAGACCCAGTTGGGCTCATCGGCATAACTTATGCCGGCAGCAAGGGTCGAGAGCGCCGACAGTGGCAGCACACCGATCACCATTATTAAGGTGAGAAGGATGCTGACAAACCGTATCGGTCTCTTTGTTTTCATTTTGTGTTCCTCCTTGTCCGTTTCACTGTTATTTATCCCCACGTCCGTTAGCGATATCACAAAACGCAGACCGTGTCGGGGAATTATTTTCAAAACGCATATCGAAGCCTAAGCCCCGTTGAAGAGCCGGGTCTCTCACCCCGTCCCTTCGACAGAGGGCATTCCGTCCGGATCACGGCAGCGGTCTTCCTTTGACACTTTGGAAAACGCAGTGCCATGTATCGGATCGTCCCCCGACAGCCCGAAGGCTGTCGGGACATTTGATTCGGATCATTTGATGTCGGGTGATCTTTCGACTTACTCAACTCCCATTATTATCTTGCGGAGCTTGAGAAGGTCTTTGTTGGTTATCCTGCCGTCGTAGTCAAGGTCTGCATTGTCAAAACAGAAGGTCTCACTCTCTCCCACTACCATAAGGAGGTAACGTCTCATGAGGAGCAGGTCCTTGTTGGTTATCCTGCCGTCTCCGTCCACGTCTCCCATAAGGCTGCCGGGAAGTGACAGGGTGATGTTCTGTGTCAGGTCCGTACCGTCCACGGTTACCATGATACTGTAGTCCGAGTGACCGTTCTTGGTTGCGGTGAGAACGTAGGTGCCGTTCTCAACGTTTCCGATGGAGTAGGAAGCCTTGTTTCCGGTAACTACCACCTCGTATGACGGCTCACTTTTGCCCACCAAGGTGAGTCTCAGAGTGACCGGATCCGCGGCACTGCCCTTGCTGTAGACAGTTCCCTTCACCGCTGCGGTTGTGGAAACGGTCCTCAAAGTCACGTTCACGGTGGCATCGGAGCCGTTGATCGTCACCGTAGTCTCGGCGGTAACATAGCCCGCTGCCATCACCTTCACCTTGTACGTGCCGTCGGGAACGCCCGAAATAACGCAACTCGTACCGTCGGCGGCGATCACACTCTCATATGCCGCCTCGCTGTAACCGCTCTCAATGAGCTGTACCGTCTTTTGTGCATTCACCTTGCCGCCGGATGCTCCCGTCACGTTGACGGTAACGTCCGCACCGGTCTTGGGTACCGTGAACATATAACAACTCATGTAGATTCCGCCCGAATTAACGCAGGTCTCAATATTGCTTCTGCCCGGTGCGAACTCTTCGCAAGCATCGGTCCCGTTTACAAGGAACTTGAAGTTATTGCTGATCTGAAAACCGTCCTCCGGCATTATCATAGCACGAAGCCATGTTTTGCCTCCGGGGAGCTTGATATCATCGTAACTGTAGGTGATAACATCCCCGATAAATTCGCCGACACTTGCCGTAGGATCGTCGCACTCGGTAAATTCATTGTATGTCCAGTTGAGGGAGAATCCCGATGTCTTACCGCTAAAGGTAAGCATAAACGGGTCAAGGAACTTGCCCGCTGCACTGTCCGTTGTCAAAGCATCGATCGTAACTGTGCGTATAATATTGTCTGCGGGGAATGTGAATACCCCACTCATCTTGCCGATCAAGTTCTTTTCAAGACCGCTGAAGGATACGACAACATTCGAGTCAAGACGGACACCGTCTGCCTGAAGCTCAACGCACAGGCTATAAGAAACACCTGCCAAAAATCTGCCGTCATACCAAAGAGTGCTGTCCCCACGATATGAGCCGTTGAAACCGTAGTAGCGAGCTTGCGCCTCCTCACCCTCATCATAGGCTCCGTTGCCGTTGGCATCCACGAACCATATGAGTTTGGAAATGTAGACAGAGTCGCTCTCCACACCGCCCACGAGAACTGTAGCATCCCCCACATCCGAGGGAAGCTCTCCCTGAAGGGGAGCATTGATGCCGGTCACACTTACGACGGAGACGGTCTCCACCTCGCCCACGTCAAAGTAGTATTTGAAGTTTACGCTGCTCGTACCGTCGGAGCCGTAGTATACGGAGGCAAAATCCATTTCTCTGCCGTTTACGAATATCTTGGCATCCTTTGCCACGAAGACATTCATGCCCGCCATGGCGTCACTGTCAAAGCAGAGACCCACGTCGTGAACGTAGATGCCGTTTTCGTAAGTCTTGGTGGGCTTGTTCCATGTCACGTAGTCGGTGGTATTCCACACGCTCATGTACTCGATGGTAAGTGCGCCCTTTTCTTCGGAGGAGGCATCGTCATAGGCTTTTCCGGTGCCCCTTATATCGCTCATATCAAGCTTTGAAACGTAGCTGTGAGTTGAAGAGTCCTTGCAGTTTCCGAGGATACCGCTGACGTTCAGTACCAGATACTCATTCATCGGGTTGTAGGTGGTGCCCTCATAGCGGTTGTCACCCACTGCGGGCTCGCTTACCGTAACATTGACCTCTTTGAGATAGACCGCACCCGGATCCTCAATCACGGGAACGTGGGACAGTCTTACGTACATTCCGCCCTTGTAGTACTCGTTGTACGTCTTGTTTACGTAATCGATCTCCACGGTGTAGGGAGTGTTCCACTCGGTGTAAGCGTCGTAGTCCTCCGCCGGCAGTATCGCTCCGTCGTCAAGACCGTTGCACCGAAGCTGTGCCTTGTCCACGTAGTATTCGGTCTCAAAAACGTCCGCCTCGGCCTCTGCTGCGAAGAAGTAACCGTCGTCCGCCTTCGCAGTCACAGTGTAGCCGTAGGAGGCGTTGTTGTTATATTCCACGACTGCTTCACCGAAGGCTGTGGAGGCCTCGCCCCAGCCGTTGTAGCTTGTGAGTCTTACCCCGATATAACGACCGGGATCTACGGTCACCTTCTCACCGCCGCAGGACCATACGGATTTAACGGTGGCAATTTCTCCCGAAATGTAAGGAAGGTTGCTGCCGACGTAGCTTGCATAGTCGATCTTGTTAAGCTCAAATCCGGCTATGGGAACGCTGACCTTCGCAGATCTTGAGTGAGATGCTCCGTCGGAATCCTTCCACGAGCACCTGACCGTTACGGTTCCGGGTCTGAGGGCCAATCCTTCACCCGTCTTCTCGTCGATACGAAGCACACCGCTGTCGGAGGACGTCCATTTGACAGAACTTTTGTCAATGCCGTTGCCCATGGTGTTCAGCGGATAATAGTCGCAGGTGAAGTCGAACAGATTGGTATCCGCCGTCAGGATACATGGAATGTTGATCTCATCATGCTTGTAGATCGGCATGCCGTTCACGTAGATATTTAAGTCGGTGGTCTGTTGACTGTACCAGACGTCACAGTTCGCAGTAACGTAGTACGTGGAGCCGTCGGCATTGGTACCCGTAACCCTGACACGGAAGGTGTACATACCCGTTACGGCGCCCGCCTCATTTTCGAAGAAGCTGTCGGTATTGATAAGCTCGATCAGACCGTTTTGACCGGTCGCGAAGCTACTCGGTGTCTTCATCGTACTGCCGGGGTTCGCTCCATCGGGCTTTTCCATCAGGAAGATACGTATGGAGTCCACGGAGCAGCCTCCGGTGTTCCAGTCGGCATCCTTATTGACGTCAAGATACAATTTGTTTTCGCCCTTGCCGTATATACCGGTGAATCTGTCGCTTCGGATCACGGTGGCAATGCGGTTCTTTTCGTAGGAAACGCCCTTCACAAGAAGCGACTGAGGCGAATGGTAAGTCTCGCCGTTCCAAACGTAACTCATTCTGTACCACGCCGTTCTGTTGGTCTTAACACATGGGAGAGTTACGCCGTCGATCTCCTGATTGACTATCTCACGAGCGGGAACATCATTCCAAACGTGATTGCCGTAATCGTCAAGTCCGGTGGAGAGCTGCCACTTGATATCGCTCTTGGAGAAGGTCTTGCCCGTTATCGGGTTGATCACGTCCGTTTTTGCCATATCGGCGCTGATGTTGGGCTTTATGAGGACAGTCTCGCCATCATAAAGCTCCACCGTATCGTAATTACCGTAGGAAGCGGAGACACGGCCCGTTCTTATTGCCTCATCCGCTGCGAGGACATCGTATGTCATGAAGTCAAGTGCATAGGCAAGATGTGTCTTGGTTATGGTCACAACGTCTACCGCAGCTGAAGAGTTGATGCTTCTTCTGAATACGTATTCCACCGTAACGTACACGGGACCGCCATGCTTCGGGGGGACAATAAATTCAATGGGTTCACCGTATTCCGTGCCGGTCGCTATCTCCTGCTTCGAAGACAGCACCGTTTTTCCCGCCGTGTCCACCTTGCAGTAGCGATAATAGCTGTTACAGGTCACAGCGCCTTTGGAATTATTTCCCAAGAATTCGAAATAATACTCCATCCCCTCTTCGTTTTCCGTGTTGAGGGTGTAGGATGTGCAATCGGAGCTCGGCGTTCTCGGTGTCACGGTGAAGTCAAGTATCTCCGCCGCCTCGTTGGCGTCGATACCGAGAAAAGACCGGTACTCGTTGAAATAGAACCAGTTATGGAACTTCGGTTTGTATGTATGGTGGCCTGCCCAGACCTCTTCCACCTCTGCCTTTATTTTGTAACTGCTGATCCCGTCATTTTCGAAATAGTACTTGAAGGTAGTGGTATTTGTCTGTTTATAGTCCTTCAGATCGATGGATATCGTGTCATCGGAACCGAGACTTGCCACCTGCATCGGCTCCGCATCGCATTTTTCACCCGTTTTGGCATCGTACAGAGTGAAGGTCCAAAGGAAGTAACCTGTCGTATCCTTTTGAAGGTCGTCGTCAAGGTACGCTCTGTCGCTGTCGGAGAAATAGGCTCTGCCGTTCTTTGCATTGATAACGTAGGAGTCGCTGCCGTTCCAGGCACCGATTCCGTTTTCATTTTCCACAATGATCCTATCGTCGGGAGTCTTGGCGCCCGTCTTCGGTTTTACCGTAACGGTCTTGTGAGTATCGCTTGCGGAATTATCCTTATCCTCGTCCTCGCTGTAATTGTGTCCGCCGATTATGATATCGGTGTTGTCCGGATCAAGGGCGCTGTCGGGGATGCCGACCTCGCCGTATCTGCCGTTTGTAAAGCGGGTGTACCTGTAATAGCTGAGAAGGTCTTCATGGTACGGGTAATTTAAAACGGGAACCTTATCTACCTTGAAAACGTCGAACACACCCGAACGAATCGTGATCTTGGCAGTTTTATCCGCATCGAACACGTCGGCGCAGCCCTTACCGTAGAATGTACCGTCAATGATGTCGACGACAGTATTTGCACTTACATCAAAGACCGCACAAGGATCGCCGTAGCCTCGGTGATAGACACCTCTGTATCCCCTTGCAAGAAACTTTCCTCCGGCAACGGTGATCTTACTGTTGGACTCTGCGATAAAAACGGAGCCGCAGGCCTGACCGCGAATATTTCCCGTAAAAAAGTCGGATGCATCGGGAACGCCACCAGGTTCTCTATCGACCGTGTATGCACGTGTTACCCACTGCTGCTTTGAGCGACCGCATTCAAACTCGGCGCCGGAAGCGTTGATAATGAGCTCTCCGCCTCCTTTTATCTTGAACATATCAAAGACATTGATGTCACCGGCGGCACCCAGGTCCACGTGGGGCTCCGAGATCCAGCTGTCGGTAGCTATCTTGCCCTTGCCCTTGCTGTCAACTATCGTGAGCTTTCCACCGTCTCTGATCTCAAACATGGTCAGTGAAACGGGATCGAGATACTCTCCGGTTCCGTCGTAGACTTTAGCCTTTAAGGTGTGTCCGTTCAAGTCAAACACGACTTTTCGGGTGACCACTATAGTGATCGAGTCCTCTGTAAAGACACAACTGCTCTTCGACAGGTCCGCATCCAATTTGATATCTCTTTCAAGGCGGACATACGCCGTATTGATCAGAGAAACGGCGGTATTCTCAAGAGCGTCTTTAAGCTCGGTGTAGCGCGCCGCATTAGACGCTTTACTGTCCGTTCCCACAAGTGTCCATACGGAGCTGTCCACTGCCGGTATCGCCGCCATGGATGAGATGGCGGACAGAGGAAGCATTCCCACCAGCATGATAAGGGTGAGAATGAAACTGACTGCTCTCAGGGGTCTCTTGGTCTTCATTCTTTGATCCTCCTTCAGATCGTTCTTCGATTCGTTACGCATTGCTTTTCTTTTCGGAGCGAAGAGCCTTTTTCACGTAGAGTGCTCTTCCGCAATGGGGGCAGTATCTTGAATCCACCGCCAGCACCGTGCCGCATCTGTCACAGCACATATGCCGCTCTCTGTACCTGTCCCACAGGGTCTTTTTCATAAGGCGCATTCCGCAATCGGGGCAGGAGCTGCAGGTGTTCGTCACCATCCTTCCGCAGGACGGGCACACCCTGGTACGCTTCATCACGTTGGGGCCGAAGCCGTATCTTTCAAGCTGTTCCCACTTGGCCTTCACCGTCATAATGCCTCACCCCCTTCGTAATGGAGCCTGCTCTTGCAGAACGGGCAAAATCGCACATCCGCATCCACCCTTTTGCCGCAGGACTTGCAATACCTCGTCTCATGCTCAAAGGTGGCGCAGTCGGTACACTCGAACACCTCCGGGTTGTACACCGCATCCACCACCCACCTTCCGCATCGGTGACAAAGGTTGAAGTGGTTTTTGCCCTCGCTCTCCCATGCATCCCGAAGTTCCGCCTCGGCATCCTCTCCGGGATAGGGCTTCGTTGCGCAGGCAAACGCTCCCGACACCTGACAGTAGAATCGGTATCTTGTGCCGCCGCTGTCTGCAACCGTTCTGTAATCGGCAGTTGTGTGCTCTGCCATGCTCTCTCCTCCTCTCGGAAATATTTCCGTATCCGCAGTACCGGGACTGCGGCTTGTTTTACTTGACTTGCGAATAGAATTATGATAAAATAATAAATAAAGGCGTGCTTCGCACTTCATTGACGTGCAGGTGAAGCCGTTGTCGGGGATCTTCCCCGACCGAGGATACCTCTGTTTATCTTGAGACAAAGAAGAGCCTGTATCCTCCTTTGAGACTCTTGCAACTATATTATACGGATATATTGTTTGTTTGTCCCCCTCAAAAACCGCTGTTTTGGGGGGACAAAATGAAAAAAATTCGATTTATTCGTGTTTTTCGTATTTCGGCACCCAATTCATTGCTGTTTTCGCAACAGTACGATAACTCAGAAGGTTTCCCATGAAAAAGATCATTGCGATCATCTTGACAGCCTTTATGACGGCGCTCGTCTTCTGCGGATGTCAAAAGACCCTTCTTGACCCGAAGGAACCCGTTACCCTCACCATGTGGCACGTGTACGGTGAGCAGGCAGATTCCCCCATGAACAGACTTGTGGAGGAATTTAACCGCACGGTAGGCAAAGAGCAAGGTATCATAATCAACGTATCCTCCATGTCCTCCTCGGCACAGATCGGGGAAAAGCTCCTCTCCGCACACAAAGGAGAGGCAGGCGCCATGGAGATGCCCGACCTGTTCTTTTGCCACAACAACAATGCCGCAGAGCTCGGAGCGGAGAACCTTTTGGATTGGAAGGACGTCTTCACCGACGAGGAGCTTGATAACTATGTACCGGAATTTTTAGAGGACGGTATGGTGGACGGGCATCTGTCCGTATTCCCCGTTTCGAAATCCACTCATCTTCTCTTCGTTGCGGGAACTCAATTTGAACGTTTCTCCGCTGCCACCGGAGTCACCTATGACAGCCTTTCCACTTGGGATGGCTTCCTCGATGCCGCAGAAAAATACTATGAGTACTCAGACGGCAAGCCCTTCTGCGCCCTGGATTTTCCCATCCGTGCCATTGAGCTGAACGCCATGGAGCAGGGTCATGACGACTTCTACACCGCCGAGGGCTGGTACGACTTTGAAAACGAGGCTTTCAAGGCATCCTTCATGAAGTTTGCCACCGCCATCGCCAAGGGACATATCATCGTTTCCGACCTCTATTCCAACACGCAGGTGATGACCGGCGAAGTCATGGCGGGACTGGGCTCCACCGCATCCATACTCTACTACAACGACACGGTGACCTATCCGGACAACACCACCGAGCCTATGGATCTTCAAATAATGCCGCCTCCTGCGGCTGAGGGCACCGACCTGCTTGTAACTCAGGCGGGCGTGGGTCTCTGCGCCTACAAGACCACCGACCAAAAGGCAGAGGCCGCCGAGGTATTTGCCCGTTGGCTCACCGAGGCGGAAAGAAACCTTGAATTCTGCATTGAAACGGGATATATGCCGTCAAACAAGGCGTCCTTCGACAAGATCGGAGATCACGGTTTCGTGTCGAAGTCCTATAAGAATCTCTACAATGCCATAGCCGAAGTGAACGACAGGGCGACCGCCGTCCGTGAGCCTTCCTTCGTAGGCTATTACAACAGGATCTACTCACTGTACGACTCGCTCAGGGAAGAACAGAAGACCATGCCGGAGCGCTATAATAACGGCGAAAGCGCCGATAAACTGGCAGACGAGCTTTGGGAGCAGTTCAAGAACGTCAAGTAAGGCGGTGACGTACCATGAAACTGTCCGACTATAATTCAAGCAGGAAACTGACTCTCAGGCGGAAGCTTTTCGGCTATATGTGCATCTTGGCATTGCTGCTCTGCGCACTGCTCATTGCGGGGCTGTTCCTCATCGGTAACTTTACCGGCACCAAGAAACGTTTGGCGGATACTCTCCGATTTCAGACCGAGCTGTTTGAGAGGCAGATAGATACTTACTATGACGGTCTTGCCGTCATGAGCGTTCAGCTGTCCGACGAAACTACGAAAATACTTGAAAGCTATCTTACAGACAATAATATCACCATCGGGGATCTGAACGGCTCCGAGGAACGCATCGAAGACCTTCAGGAATTGCTGATCAACACGGCGCGGCACAAGCTGTTTGAAGCCGACTGCACCGGTGTCTTCGTAATGCTTGATGCCCATGTCAATCCAAACGTGGAAAACGCCGACACCTCCCGCACCGGCATCTACCTTCAGCGCAACAGCCTTGAGGCATCCGACAATCGGGTGCTGCTCTACCGCGGCCTTTCCAAGACCGGCAAGGATCACAACTGTATGCCCCACCGAAAATGGAGGCTTGAGTTCAACACGGACCTGTTCCCGAATTACGGGGAGCTTAAGTCAGAGGCATCCTTCCCCCTCAACCAAAGCTACCGCATCACCGACGTAGTGCTCCTTCCGGGCACGGATCAGCACGTTATGCTGATGACCGTCCCCCTTCTGTCACGTGACGGGGAATTCTACGGATTATGCGGCTTTGAGCTCAACGAGGGCTACTTCAAGCAGATATTCGCCCAGCCCTCCGAACTTGACCGTGCGTTGTTCTGCATCTCAAAGGACTGTGACGGTCTCATTCTGTCGGAGTCCACTACCCTCTGTGCCGGCATCTTGAATACCTATTACGCCGAGCCCTACGGCAGCTTCACACGGGCTCCATTCGGCAGCGGTCTCACCGAATATCAGGGAGAGGCCGAGGCGTACATCGGCATTACCGAGGAGATACGTCTCTGCCCCAGCAGATGCACCTCGGCAATAAGTGTGCTGATACCGAAGTCCGATTATCAGCACATGGCATCCGTCGACGTACTGAGGATCGTACTTCTGGCGATCATCTTCACCGTATCCCTTGTGGCACTGTCCCTCTTCTTTGCAAAGCGGTATCTGAAGCCCCTCAAGAGTGCCCTTGACAGCATCCGAAAGAAAGAATACTCCTACGACACGACGTATTCGGCGGAGATAAATGACCTTTTCAAATTCCTTGCCGAGCAAGATAGGATGAACGAGGAGGAACTTGACCGTCTTCGCCGCGAAAAATCCGATGCGGAAAGTGCCGCCGACGAGCTTCAAAGCAGATTTGACGAGACGGTGAAGCAGAACGAACGCCTCGCCTACTCCCGCAAGGACGAGATAGACCCCTTTGACTACGAAAACTTCAAAATAGGTCTCAGTACCCTCACCGGCAAGGAAAAGGAGATACTGGAGCTCTACATCGAGGGCAAGTCCGTAAAAGACATCCTCACCTACCTTGACCTGAAAGAGTCCACCGTCCGCTTCCATAACAAGAATATCTACTCGAAGCTCGGCGTCCACTCTCTAAAACAGCTCCTGCGCTACGCCGCAGTCCATAGGCACGAGAGCGAAAGCGGGGAATGACCGATTGTGGACTCGGTACCGCCGCACCCACTTTCCCACTATTGACAAGAAAACGATCCCTCACCGAAGCCTCCTCTGCCTAAGGGGAGGTGGCATCGGTTGAAGCCCGATGACGGAGGGATATGTCCTCTTATCAATGCGGCTTTTCGCAGAGCGAAAAGTGACCGCAATGCCGCCGCAGCGCCGCATCTTGCATCATTCATCACTGCGTAAAACGCAATATCACTTTCATCTTGACACACCCCGAACTTGCCTTTTCGTGCAAACACGCTTCAAATCGATCTCTACCAACTCTCCCACGCTTTCCCCGACAAGGCGTAAAAATCGCTCCTTGCATCTTGACAAAACGCCTCCGCTGTGCTACCATAACAAGGTATGCGGACGTGGCGGAACTGGCAGACGCGCCGGATTTAGGATCCGGTACCTTTCGGTGTTAGGGTTCAAATCCCTTCGTCCGCACCAAAAAGCACCGATCGTGTCGGTGCTTTTTTTAAGTAGTATTTCCCCAAAAAGCATGATGCGCACCGGGTGCGATGGCTGAGTTTCCTCCGGACACGCCTTCGGCGAACGGCTGAAACTCATCCGTCGCCGCAAGTGAGATCGGAACGTCACCGTCGCCTGCATCCTTTCATATCTCCGTTAGGCAAGGCCACCGAAACAGCCAAAGACCTGCCTTCCGCCTCTTTTTATCCCGCCTCTTCGAAGGAGGAGCTGTCTTGACGAACCGCATAAAACGTGCTAAAATAGCCAGTACGGGGGTGATAGCGTGCCTTACCACATCAACATTGACGAGTTTCCCGACTGCATTCGGGAATTTGCAAATTACAAGCGTGCCATCCAAGGATGCTCTGCCAAAACCGTGGAGGAGTATCTGACGGATCTGAGGCTTTTTACAAAATATCTCTGCCTTACCGAGGCAGGACTTGACCCCACCGAGGATACTCTTGCCGAGACCTCGATAAAGGACGTCAACCTTGAACTTTTCGAAAGGGTGAAGCCGTCGCAGATAACCGAGTATCTCAGCTACTCAATGGATGCCAGATGCAATAACGAGCGCACCAGAAGCAGAAAACTCTCATCCATAAAAGCCTTCTACCGGTACTACGTCAACAAGGTCCACAAACTTGAAAAGAGTCCCGCCGTCGATATCGAGACCCCGAAATACAAAAAGAGCCTCCCGAAATTCCTCACGGTCGATGAAAGCACCGCTCTTCTTGCGGCGGTGGACAGGGACGTTGCCAGCAAGACGAGAAACCGTGACTATTGCATGCTGACTCTTTTTCTCAACTGCGGCATCCGTCTCTCCGAGCTCTGCGGCATCAGTGAAAGAGACATCGATCCGGACATTACCGAAATGCGGATACTGGGAAAGGGCAACAAAGAAAGGCTCATCTATCTGAACGATGCCTGCAAGGCGGCAATAACCGCCTATTTGCCGGAAAGACGGGAATATCTCGCCAAATGCAAGGATCCCGCAAAGCCTCTTTTCATCAGCAACCAAGGCAAGCGTATCTCTCCGAAAACGGTACAGTACACAGTCAAAAAATACCTTGACGAGTCCGGCCTTCGTGCCAAGGGCTACTCCACCCACAAACTGCGCCACACAGCGGCAACACTGATGTACCGGACCGGAGAGGTGGACATTAGGGTGCTGAAGGACATTTTGGGACACGAACAATTGACCACCACCCAGATCTACACGCACGTAAGCGACGAAGGAATGCGGAAGGCGATGGCTAAAAACCCTCTCGCAAAGGAGCGCTCCACCGCAGGAGTGAAAGCAACCTCCCTCCAAAACGAAGATACAGAATAAGATAGCCCCCGAAGCATTCGCTTCGGGGGCTCAAAGCGATGACAGGCTCGTTCTTTGCGCGGCTGAAAGCATCAAGTCAGCACCGATCTGTCAAAACCGTTTGAGATCGGCAAAAGCATTGAGACTTGGATCACGATCTCAAGTCTTTTTCATTGTTTTTCGGCCGCTTTTGCGAAAGCCTTCCCTACCGTAGGCTACTACGCCGACGGTCGTCTTTCACAAAAAATAACTTCGCCTCTCTCGCTCTGACGTCCTTTGGCTCTGCGGAAAGGATTAGCCCCCGAAGCATTCGCTTCGGGGGCTAATCTTATCAAACTATCTTGAAGTCCGCTTTGTTCTCCGTTTGAGAATTCTCTCCTATGAACAAGATGAAGTCTCCCTTTTCGGTGACCGGCTCCGTCTTTTCTCCGATGAAGGAGAATGCGCCGGGGTCAAAGGTGAACGTAACGTTCTTTTCCTCGCCGGGGGCAAGGGACACCTTTTCAAATCCGCAAAGCCGCTTTTCGGGAGTCGCAATACTCGATACCACGTCTCTGAAGTAGGCTTGTACTACCTCCTTGACGGCAACGTCTCCGGTATTCTTAACGGTGACGGAGGCCTTCAGTTCTTCATCCTCCCCGATCTCGTTCTTCTCGATCACCACGTTTCCGTACTCTACAGTGCTGTAAGTAAGACCGTATCCGAAGGGGTAGAGGGGGGACGATTCGCAGTCACGGTAACGTCTGGGATGCTTCCAACGGGGTCTTCCCCCGGAAAGGTTGGCATAGTAAAGAGGTATCTGACCCGTGTGACGGGGGAATGTAACGGGAAGTCTTCCCGAAGGAGATTCATCCCCCATGAGAAGTGTCTTGATGCCGTTGCCCATCTCAACACCGCCGTTCCAACCGAAGAGCACCGCATCGGATGCTTCGTCCACGTCTTCAATGACCAAAGGACGGGCGGAAAGAACTACGGTAACAAGAGGCTTCTTGAAGGACGAGAGCATCTTAAGGTAGTCGCTTTGAGGTGAGCCGAGGGAGATATCCACTCTGCCGCCGCCCTCTCCTGCCCACTGGCAGGGCTCGCCGCAAACGTAGATGATACCGTCACAAGAGGCCGCTATCCTTCCGGCAGCCTTCATACCGGAGCGGTCGTTTCCTTCACATTCACAGCCCTTGAGGTATTCAACGGTGATGCCCTCTTCCGCCTCAAGTGCTTCCTTCACGGTAACGACGGTGGCAGGATCGCCTCTGCCGCCCCAAAGACCCATGTTTTCAAATTTCGCATCTGCAAGAGGGCCGGTCAAAAGCCACTTTTTTCCGTCTCTCTTGATGGGGAGGACTCCGTCACGGTTCTTAAGGAGCACTGCGCAGTTGACCTCCATGTCACGGGATGCGGCACGGGCCTTCTCCGTCAAGAAGTACTTCATATTGTCTTCATCACGGTAAGGATCCTCGAAGAGACCCAAAGCAAACTTGACACAGAGCACCCTGAATGCAGATTTCTCAATGGCAGAAACCAGTTCCTCATCTTTTTCCGCAAGTGCCAAAAGATTCTTATCGTAGACACCGGAATGCATGTCCATATCGCACCCTGCGGTGAGGGCAAGACGGGCGCTTTCTCCATCATTTGCGGCAACTCTGTGGTAGATCAGCTCCATCACCGACTCCCAGTCGGACACCACGAAGCCCTCAAAGCCCCATTTGTCACGAAGAAGCTCGGTGAGATAGTACCGACTTCCGGTGACGGGAACGCCGTTCAAAGTATTGAAGGAACTCATGCAAGACATCGAGCCCGCCTCAAGAGCCGCCCTGTAGACCGGCAGATACTCGCCGTAGAGAGTCCTCTCACCGATGTCGCAGGCCTCGTAATCACGTCCCGCTTCGCTGAGACCGTAGCCGCAATAATGCTTGAAGCATGCGGCAGTGAAGGGATATCCCGTCTCCGGGTTCACTCTCTGGAATCCCCTTACTCTTGCGGCGGCGACCTTCGAACCGTAGAACTTGTCCTCTCCGGCTCCCTCGGCTATCCTTCCCCAACGGGGATCACGGGCGATATCTATCATGGGAGAGTAGATCCAGTTTATGCCCTCATGGTAGGCTTCCTCAGCCGCCACAGCCTCGGCGTTCTCGATCCTTTCAAGGTCGAAGGATGCGCTTCCCGCAAGGGGGGCGGGAAACAGAGTCCTGTCTCCGTGAACTACGTCGTGACCGATGAGAAGAGGAATATGGAGCCTCGTCTCCTCGAAGGCTATCTTTTGCATTCTGTTTGCCGTTGCCACGTCCGGCACATTGAGCAGTGCTCCGATCTTACCCGCCCTCATGTCGTCAAGATTCAATTTGCTCATTGAACCGTAGAGGACGAGCTGACCTATCTTCTCTTCGAGAGTCATCTGCGAGAGCAGTGCCTTGGCTTTTTCTTCGTAAGGTGCTGTCTTGAAAATGTTCTTCATATCGGTGAGTACCTTTCTTTTGATGTTATCTGTGGTCGGGCATTGCCGAAAGTTTTTTGAAAAGCTTCTTTTTGACGATAAGATATGCGACAAACTCCGCCGCAAAGGTAAGGAGCCATGAGACCGGATAGGATATGTAGAGCACCGTCTCGGTGTGCCACATTTGAAATACCGTCATTATCCAAAGTATCCGAATGCCGCAGGCTCCCACCATGGTTATCACGGCGGGGCTGACCGATGAGCCAAGCCCTCTCAGGCATCCGGTCATGGTATCCATCAGTCCGCACAAAAAGTAAGTGGTGCATATGACCGTCATACGGCGGACTCCATGGACCACCGCCGCCGGATCGTTCGGAATGTAGATCTCAAGAAGCGGGATCTTGAAAACAAAGGCGAGAAGTCCGAGTATCACGCCGGTGGCGGTAACATAGGCAAGACAAAGGTAGACTACCTTCTTCAACCTCTTGGTCTTCCCGGCTCCCACGTGCTGACCTACGAAAGTGAGAGCGGTGTGGTAAAAGGCGTTCATGGCAATGTAGATGAAGCCCTCGATGTTATTTCCCGCACTGCTTCCGGTGACGCAGACGGAATCGAAGGAATTGATGGAGGACTGGATAACCACATTGGATATTGAGAAGACCGTCCCCTGAAGTCCTGCCGGTATGCCGACTACGAGGAGCTTTTTCAGTCTGTTTTTTGATATCTTGAGCTTTGAAAAACTGAATCTGTGGGGACCGTCCACCTTCATCAGATGGATGATGGAGAGCACTGCGGAGATGATCTGAGACACCACCGTCGCTATGGCGACTCCCGCCACTCCCATTCCGAACACTATGACGGAAACAAGATTGAGCACCACGTTGATAACACCGCCCGCAAGGAGGAATATCAGCGGATGCTTCGTATCTCCCGTGCTCCTCAGTATCGAGGAGGAAAAATCGTAAACCATCATTGCGGGCAGACCGAGGAAGTAGATCTTCATATAGAGCGTTGCCTGGTCGATAATATCCGCCGGTGTCGACATGAGTTCAAGGCATCCCCTTGAAGCAAAGAAGCCGAATATGCCGACCGCAATACCGCCTATGAACGCCGTCAAAAGAGACGTATGGACGGATTCGCTGATACCTCTGTCGTCATGAGCGCCCCATGCGTGGGCTATATCCACGCTTGCACCCACCGAAAGCCCCACGAGGAGGTTGACGATAAGGCACACAAGTGACCCGGTGGAGCCAACCGCCGCAAGGGCGGTGCTGTCGGCGTAACGTCCCACTACTATGGAGTCCGCCGCATTGAAAAGAAGCTGGAGCACACCGGATGCGATGACCGGCAGCGTGTAGACCAACATATTGACAGCAAGAGGTCCCTCGCAGATCCCCGAAGATCCCAGATCCCTCTTGGTTTTTTTGCTGTTTTTTCCTATTTGCAACAAATTTAATCGCCTCTGATACCGCTTGAGCGTTAGTGTGTCATTCCATTATAGCGTTAGCGCCACCAAAAGTCAACGGAGGGTTGAAAACATTCACGGCGTTTTTTATTTTTCGGCTCTTTGCACATCGCAGGCTGAAAAAATTTGTACCTCTTTTGTCAAAAAAAATCGTCTCCGATTGTTGAAAAAGGGAAAATTGTATTGTATAATTGAGCGGTGAATGTGATTAAAAAGGGTCTTGGAGGAATTATGGTAAAAAACGGCTTTGACAATGACAAATATCTTGCGATGCAATCGAAACACATAAGGGACAGGATCGACCGATTCGGAGGAAAGCTCTACCTTGAATTCGGCGGAAAACTCTTTGACGATTTCCATGCATCGAGAGTACTTCCCGGGTTCAAGCCCGACAGCAAGCTTCAGATGTTGCTTCAGCTCAAGGACGAGGCGGAAATAGTCATCGTTATCAATGCCTTCGACATTGAGAAAAACAAGATAAGGGGAGACCTTGGTATCACCTATGACGCCGACGTTTTGAGACTTATTGACGCCTTCAGGGGAGTCGGTCTCTACGTGGGAAGTGTCGTGCTCACCTGCTTTAACGGACAGGCGGCTGCAGAGGCGTTCCAAACAAAACTTGAGGGGCTTGGAGTCAAAGTCTACCGCCATTACATAATAGAGTCCTACCCGGAGGACATCGAACTTGTGGTCAGCGAAAAGGGCTACGGCAAGAACGAGTACATTGAGACCGAAAGAAAGCTCGTGGTCATCACCGCCCCCGGCCCCGGAAGCGGAAAGATGGCTACCTGTCTCTCCCAGATCTACCATGAGAACAAGCGGGGAGTCAAGGCGGGATACGCCAAATTCGAGACCTTCCCGATCTGGAACCTCCCCTTGAAACACCCGGTGAACTTGGCATATGAAGCCGCCACCGCAGATCTTAACGACATCAACATGATCGACCCCTTCCATCTTGAGGCCTACGGCGAGACCACGGTCAACTACAACCGTGACGTGGAGATATTCCCCGTTCTCAATGCAATGTTTGAGCAGATCCTCGGTGAGTCCCCCTACAAGTCACCTACCGACATGGGAGTCAACATGGCAGGCAACTGCATCACCGACGATGAGGCCTGCAGAAAAGCGGCCAACGATGAGATAATAAGACGCTACTACAGAGCCCTTTGCGATGTCCGAAAGGGACTTGTCGGTGAGGAGGTCATCTCCAAGTGCCGCATCGTCATGAAGCAGGCGAACATCACCCCCGACGACCGTCCCGTAGTCAAGGCGGCTCTCGACAAAGCAGAGGCTACGGAGGCTCCTGCGTCAGCGCTTGAGCTTCCATCCGGAAAAATCATCACCGGAAAGACCACAAAGCTCCTCGGAGCATCTTCCGCTCTGCTTCTCAACGCACTTAAAGAGCTTGCGGAGATCGACGACGATATCCACCTGATATCCCCCGAGATAATAGCCCCCATACAGCACCTCAAGGTGGATCATCTCGGCAATCACAATCCGAGACTCCACACGGACGAGATACTGATAGCTCTCTCCATCTGTGCTCTCACCGATGAAAATGCAGACCGCGCCATCCACCAGCTTGAAAAACTGAAGGGATGCGAAATGCACTCCTCCGTGATACTCTCCCAGGTAGATGCCAACGTTTTTTCAAAACTCGGTATCCACCTGACAAACGAGCCTCTTTACCAGACCAAGAAGCTCTACCACGCAAACTGAATCACAAAAGCCGCCCGATCGGGCGGCTTTCTTTTGAAAAAGCACGGCATCGCCGTGCTTTTTATTCCGTTTTTTTCAGTCTGCGTAAGAAAAGAGTTCTCCGCATTCAAAATACTCTGCGGCGATGCCTCTGTCTTCGAAGTCTCTATTTATCACCTTTGCAAGATACTTCATTCCGTCACGCTCACTGGCGGCATGACCCAACATAAGAGCGGTCATTTGAATGCCGAGCTGTGATGCATCCCGGATGATCTCCCCGTCGTGCCACTCACACCATTCTCCGGCGATGACAAGGTCAAATTTCTCGTGGCGCTTGAACTCGCCCCACCAGTCGCCTCCTCGGTGACCGAGAAACAGCCCTATCTTTTCCACCTCTCCGTCGGTACTTCCCACGATGCGAACGTGCTTTATCCCAAGTTTTTCCTCAATATCTTTGGCAAGTGTCAAAGGATCGACCTTCTCTTTCAGAACGAAAGCGCTGACTCCGTCAAAATCGCCCTTGTCACCCCATTCCATGGACTCGATGAAGCCCAGTGCTATCATATCGTCCCGACCGAAGTGCATATGGTCGTGAAAGCGGCATATGGGGACATCGCACTCCTCGATAAGGCGCTTCTTCATATCGGTTATGGGAGACGGAAAAGGCTCGTCCGTGTGCTCATAATAGGTCGGCTCATGGGTGATGATAAGATCCGCCCCCCATTTTGATGCCTCCCTTATTACGTCGGGAGTCGCCGTCAAGCAGACCGCAACACGGGATACCTCCCTCTCCTTGTCTCCGTATTTGAAATTATCCACGGTACCGGTGGTGTCAAACGCCTCACCGGCAACCGCTTTCATAAGTTCGATAGCTTTCACTGTCCGTTCCTCCGTCAAATACCGACTGTCTTACAAAAGTTCAAATCCGTGCTCACGGCATTCACGTCTCACTTCGGGAGTCCAATAGGAGGACTGCACCTCGCCTATGTGGGCTTTTCTCAAAAAGAACATGCACATCCTCGACTGTCCTATGCCGCCTCCGACAGTGTAGGGGAGCTTTCCCTCAAGGAGCTCCCTATGGAAAGGAAGGGATGCCCTTTCGGTGCAGCCCGCCGCCTCAAGCTGACGGGCGAGGGCTTCCTCATCGACTCTGATACCCATTGAGGAAAGCTCAAACGCCGTATCGAGAACGGGGTAGTAGACTAAGATATCCCCGTTCAGTTCCCAGTCATCATAGTCGGGAGCACGTCCGTCATGAGGCTTTCCGTTTTTGAGAGCGCCGCCTATCTTCATGAGGAATACGGCTCCCCACTTTTTGACCGCAAGGTACTCCCTTTCTTTGGGTGTTTTGTCGGGATACATCTCCTCAAGCTCCGACGTGGTAACGAAAGTTATCTTTTCGGGAAGGAGCTTTCCGATGAAATTGTAGTCGTTGACTATGTAGTTCTCCGTGTGACGCAATGCCTCGTAGATGTACTTGACCGTCTTTTTGAGCATCTTTTCGGTGCGCTCCTCCTTGGTTATCACCTTTTCCCAGTCCCACTGATCCACGTAGACAGAATGAAGGTTGTCGGTCTCCTCGTCCCGTCTTATTGCGGTCATGTCCGTGTAGAGCCCTTCTCCCACGGAAAAACCGTAGTCTCTCAGCGCCATACGCTTCCATTTTGCCAGAGAGTGAACTATCTCAAAGTCTCCCCCGTCTCTGAGGGAAAAAGATACGGGACGTTCCACACCGTTCAAATTGTCGTTGAGTCCGCTTTTTGAATCCACGAAAACGGGAGCGGATACCCTCGTCAGATTGAGTTCGATCGCCAGATCCCTTTCGAAGAAATCCTTCACCTTTTTGATCGCCAGCTGAGTGTAGCGGACGTTGAGATGAGGCTTGTAGCCTTCCGGAATATAAAGTGCCATTTTTCCACCGCCTTCTTTTTTCATACTTTTATATTGTAAAATGCTTTGTGCCCCGTGTCAATGATTTTTTTGAAAAAAACAGAAAAAAGCCCCCATCCAACGCCGAAAAAGCCCCATCTTGAAATAGTGTTTTCCTTTTTTCTCCATTTTGCGCCGTGTCCTGTGTCCGTAACATCTTCAAACTGCGACATAAACTGATATAAGATCGGTATTTCAGAGGAGGCAAGATGAAAAACGAAATAAAGACCGTCTTCAAGGGCGTTGCCACCGCCGCCGTGACTCCGTTTTCGGGTGGGAGGCTCGATCTGCCGTCGTTTGAGAGGATACTTGAATACCAGCTTAAAAACGGCATTAAAGCGATAGTAGTATGCGGCACTACCGGAGAGGCGTCCGTGCTGAGCGAAACGGAAAAAAGGGAGCTTTTCGAATGCGCCGCCGACATTTTGAAGGGCAGGGCCGTCTTCATAGCGGGGTGCGGCTCCAACGACACCGCAAAGGCCTGCCGCCTTGCCGCCGTTGCGGAAAGATCGGGGGCGGATGCTCTTCTCTGTGTGACTCCCTACTATAACAAGGCCACCGAACGGGGGCTTTGCGAGCATTTCAAATGCGTTGCCGCCGCAACGGAGCTTCCAATGATACTCTACAACGTGCCCTCAAGGACGGGAGTGGACATTCCGGTGACAGTCTACAATGCCCTGTCGGAGGTGGAGAATATCGTAGGTATCAAGGAAGCATCGGGAAGCGTCGGAAAAAGCGCCGTGCTCCTCTCTTTGTTTTCCGACAGATACTCCCTCTATTCCGGCTGTGACGATATCACACTTCCTCTATACTCTCTCGGTGCCGTGGGAACGGTGTCGGTGCTCTCCGGAGTCTTTCCGAGGGAATCTCTTGAGATCTACCGTCTTTCGACAGTCGGAGACTACCCGACGGCGGCACGTCTTTTCGCAAGACTCCTTCCCTTCGCAAAGGCTCTCTTCTCCGAAACAAATCCCGTCCCGGTAAAGACGGTGCTTTCGGAGATGGGGCTGTGCCGCCCGGAGTTCAGGCTTCCCCTTTCCGAAATGGAGGAAAAGAAGAAGAAAAAATTGCTCTCGGAATTCGAAAAGCTCCTATGACCGCCCATCGGATCCGCTTAGGCGTGAGATAGGTAGTCCTGCCTCACTTGTCCAAGATGCACTCCGTTATGGAGAGCTCTCCCGGCTCGGTATCGCAAGTGAAAAACAGCACTCCCACTCCCGCATCTCTTGCCTGTTTTAACGCCTCCGCAAAGGCGGGATGGGTCTCTTCATTGGGAAGCACCCGTCTCACTCCCGGCATGGCGATGACAAAGGCGACGTAGCACTCAAAGCCCTCCGCCGCCGCAGATGCAAGCTCACGCAGATGCTTCACGCCACGCTCAGTGGGAGCATCGGGAAAATATCCCACTCCGTTCTTCTCAAGAGTGCAGCCCTTCACTTCGATGAGTATCCGCCTGTCACCGACTTCAACATAGAAGTCCACACGGGACTTGCCGTACCCAAACTCCGGCTTTATAAAATCCGCCTTCGAAAATAGAAAGTTTTCGGCTCCGAGCCACTCCTTGACTGCGACATTGGGTGCCTGACTGTCGATATTGACCCAGCCGAGCCCCTCCTTTTTCACCGCCACAAGGTCGTATCGGGTCTTCCTTGCGGGGCTTTCGCAGTCCTCAAGGATGACGGTGCTTCCGGGCAGAAGAAGCTCCTTGCATCTGCCGGTATTTTTCACGTGGACGGTCTCCCTCATCCCACCGATATCCACATTGGCAATGAAGCGGTTCGGACGGGATATGAAGGTCGCCTCCGTTATGCTTTTGTATCTCACGTTATAACGCCCCCTGTGGGGCTTTTCCTTTCGGTATCTTTTTTTCGGAAAAATGACCGTCTTAAGCTGCCAAGCGTGGACGAAGCGATCTTTTTCCGTTCCAACTGCCATTATACAGCGCATTTTAGGAAAAGACAACGCCGATGCACCGAAAAACATAATTTTTTATGTACCGGTTCCGTTGACATGGCGGGTGTCTCGCGGTAGAATAGTCAAGGAAGAAAAAGCGAACATAAGTTCGAAAAAGTAAGAAAAGAGGGGATAAAAACGGAAAGAACGGTACTTCACTCCGACCTTAACAATTTCTTTGCATCGGTGGAATGCTTTCTCGACCCGAAGATAAGCGGCCGCCCCGTAGCTGTGGCGGGAGACCCGGAAAAACGGCACGGGATAGTTCTTGCAAAGAATTACGAGGCAAAAAAATACGGAGTCGCCACCGGGGAGGCACTTTGGCAGGCACGGCTGAAATGTCCGGACATCCTCTTCGTGCCGCCCCATTACGACGAATATGAGAAGTTTTCACAGGCGGCTCGCGGGATATATTGCGAGTATACCGACCTTGTGGAGCCCTTCGGCATCGACGAATGCTGGCTGGACGTCAGCGCAAGCGGAAAATATTTCGGCACCGGCGAAAAGATAGCAAACGAGATAAGAGAGCGGATAAAAAAAGACCTCGGTGTCACCGTGTCCGTGGGGGTCTCCTTCAACAAGGTCTTCGCAAAGCTGGGAAGCGACATGAAAAAGCCCGATGCGGTGACGGTGATATCCAAGGACACCTTCAAAGAGAAGGTCTGGCCGCTGGGAGTTGAGGAACTGCTCTTCGTGGGGGAAAAGACGAGAAGGAAGCTTGCGGATCGGGGCATCGTCACCGTAGGAGCACTGGCATCCATGCCAAAGCACCTGATGCGCTCTATAATGGGCAAAAACGGCGAAGTCCTCTGGGCCTATGCAAACGGCCTCGACACCTCTCCCGTCGCCCAAAATGATACCTTTGTGCAGCCGAGATCGGTATCCTGCGGCAACACCTCCCCAAGGGACCTTGTGAATGAGGATGACGTCAGAGCGGCACTTATTGCCCTCGCCGCAAAGGTCTCCTCCAGAATGAGAAATTACGGATGCATGGCGGACACCGTCACCGTGGCGGTGAGGGATTCAAAGCTCGTCTGTTACGAAAAGCAAAAAAAACTGACATTCCCCTGCCGTGCCTCCACCGAGATATTCAAGTGCGCATGGGAACTGTTCAAGAGCAGTTACAGATGGACGTCACCTGTAAGATCCATGAGCATCCGAGCCACGGGACTTATCTTCACAAACGAGATGCAGATGTCCTTCGATCCGGAGCTCTATAAGATACAAAAGCGTGAGATGCTGGAAAGCGCCGCCGATGCCCTTGATGCCCGCTACGGGAAAGGCACTGTCATCAGAGCAGTCGATCTTGCATACCCGGATATCACCACCCTTCATGTTCACTCCGGCGAAAAAGGCGTCCTCGGCGGTGCCATGAATATCGCATCCCACTGAAAAACGGAAGCAGTACGGCAAGGTTCAAGTGATATTTCGAAACGCACGGTGACGAATGATGAGTGATGTGACACCTACGGCGACAGTGCGGTCGCTTTTCGCTGAGCGAAAATCCGCATTCCTTGTTGATGGAGTTTTCCGGAGGAAAACGTCCTGTTTTTGGTCAAGTCGGTACGATGATTACGTTCCGGTGGACAGTGAGACTCTGCTGCCGACGGCATGGCACACGAATGGCTGTTCTTTGGGCATTTTGAGGGCTTTTTAGCGACTTTTGCACTTGAAGCGATGGACGAGTGTCACAAATGGCTGAAAGGGCAAAAAAGCGGCTTATATCACGCTCTGCCATACCGCCCACGGCACTGCAAAGCGACCTTCGTCCGCTTTGCCCGCCTGGGGATGAAGTATTACCACATGATGAAGCGAGGGCGCCGCACAGATCCCCCTTCCCGAATGCTCGCTCCGCTCGCCGGGAAGCGGGACGCGCGGCGGCTTTGGATGAAGCCATGCCACAGTCGGCACGACCGCCCGCTAATTCGGTCCGACAGCTACATAGCGCCCGTCGGTCTCATAACTCGGAGGTCGGCACAGGTCTTCCGCAATCAAAAAACTACGGAGTGCTTTGCACTCCGTAGTTTTTTGGCAAGAATTGATCAAAATGATACGGCTTCAAATGGTTTCACTCAAAAAAATAAAACCGTTTCGGTGCAAGTGAAACCATGCATGTCTGTTCGCTAAATCGGAATTGCCACCTTATCCCAACAAAACTGAAAACTGTCAATTCTGTACCGGCGTATATCCGCTTATGTTATCTCCGGTGATGGTAAAATAGTAAGACTCTCCAAAATTCGCTTCAAATGAAACAGGTTCCATATATTTTGTAAGATTCTCCGGATATATGTTTTCATAATTGGGGTCTGTGTATTCTGTTATGATCCTAAACTGTATGTATAATTCCACAGAATCAGTAAAGCAGTTCAAGCTTTCTTGATCCCAAACTTCAATCAATCGTTCATCATGCTTTAACAGTGATTTATCCGCATTACTTGTACCTCCGCTATATTTGATACCGTTTGCGCTATAATCAAACACCAACAATCCAATATCTTCCTTCGTGTCCAATTGTATATACAGTGCAATTTCATCATCGCCGACCTTGAATTCTTTTGGTTGAATCCACATGTATATTGTAAGCATTGAAAGTAGTACAATTACAATTATTACGGATATTATCAGTATTCTTCTATTCATAGTCTTTACGGCTCCCTGTAAAGATTCTTGTTTTGAGCCGTTCAGACTTGATACCGCAATGTCAAGCGGGATACCCGTTCTATCCGCCGTATCTTTTGAAGGCAGTCCCTGCGTGACAAAGCCTGCGATGACGGCATCACAAGTTTCGCCGTCCAAACCACGGCAGCCGATCAGTTGCTTTGTGTTTTCCATAAATTCCTCCGTAAACCGCAAATTATTTGTTTCTCTTTATTTCGGTTTTGAAGTTGGCAGTTCATCATACATTGCATAAAACAAGCCTCTCAAAAATTTCTTATTATCAACTTAATCTGCCAACAGCGTCTCTTTTTCTCCCTCATACGAAAATCCACACGGAGCTTCCGACATAGCCGCTGTATTCAAACGCAAATACCTCATATCCCTATGCGGCAAAATGATGGATCTCCGACAGATAATACTCGACTCCCGTTTCCATTCAGTTTACCGGGCGACCAATGCACGAAAGATGGCATCCCGTTCAAAAGTCCCATCCGCAAAACCCGGAATTTCCTTGATGGACTTGCAGATGCTTACGCTGAATCCGGTAAGGATCCCACTGATTTCCTCATCGGAATACGGGCAGTCGCCGGTCACGATCAAGGTAGCCAGACTGTGAACCACCAGCCAAAGCTCCCGGAAATAGAAGTCTGCCGTCTTTTCGTCCAAATTGTAGATACGCATCAATGGTTCTCTTACCATTTTTTGCAAATGTGCCATAGAGGACATAGCACCGACGAAGCCGGCTCCCGGTGTCAGAAACAGCGAACGATACAATTCCGGTTCTTCTTTTGCGAAGCGGATATATTGAAGCCCGGTGCCGAGAAACGGGATCGGATGCTTTAGACCGATGCTCTCATAGTTTTTATAGACCGTCTCTGCCGCAGCGTAGACCTCTTTTTTCAGTTCATCCATCGTTCCAAAGCAGGTGAAAATCGGGCGGGTAGAGATCTTCAGTTCCTCAGCCAATGCTTGCGCAGTCAAAGCAGCAAAACCTTTCTTTCGAACCACGTTCAACCCTTCCTGTGCAAATTCTTCCCGTGTAAACTTTACCTTCGGTGCCATATGCTACTCCTTCCATGCAAAACTTAATTGATGTACATCTTTCGATGTACATTATACAATGCAATTGCAGGGGAGTCAATCCCTTTGACCGAAAAATATGAGGCGTCTTTGATTCTGAGAAGTGGATCTACTTCTCTTTTAAAAGTTTCGGGCAAGGTGATGTTATCCGAAACTTGAATACAGATCTTTTCGCTTCGTTTTAAGGCTACAAAGTCAATTTCTTTTTTTATATCGAACCCCTGCATAGACCTCGTTTCCACGTCTGAGCAATTCCATTGCAACGATATTTTCAATTACTCGCCTTTGTCTATATTGTTTTGGAATATCATATAGTGGAAAAGTGCATTTACCCCTCAAGTTATGTGTTTTGAAAATGGCTTAAAACAAGGCTTTTTTTAACCCCTAAATGTCCACAATTGAACAGAATTATCACCTCAAGTATTGACAAACAAATAAACGCACTGTATGATTTATAAAATGTGTTGATTGCAATACTGGTTGCAGTCAATAATTTAATGCAGATTACATATGAGAGGGAAAGACAATAAAAAAGGTAATAGCACTGCTTTTGGTAGCAGTAATGTGCGTATCTCTTGTGGCGTGTGGTGCTGAAAACCGGACATCAAACAACAATGAGAATGTAAATGGACAGACTTCGACTACAGAAAACGAATCGACAACAAACAGTGCAGAATCACAGTCAACATCGGAACCGGAAGATTCATCAGCCCCTGCATTTGATATGAACTGGGCGGGTGCGGAGTATGAAATGCCGATTCCCGAGCCGCCTTTCAACTACGACGTGGAAGTTGACACATCGAGCGTTCGGGTAACCTCGACAAACGGCGGCTTGAACGGAGATGTAACGCACGAGAACATTTTGACATATTGTACGGCATTAAAAGAAGCAGGTTTTAATGTAAATGTGAGCGAGAATGTCATAGGAGAACGATATGGTCGTACTTGTTATGAGTTTCGGGCGAAACATGAAAACGGAGACTCTTTGGAGTTGATTGATGATGGCGGTGGCGTAATGATTTTTGTAACGCTCAACTAATATCCTGTATTTTACTTGACACAAACATATATATGTGAAAATTTACGGTCTTTTCCCGTTTTCGGTTTAATGTGAACACCCTGCAAGATTTTGAGGTCTTGCAGGGTGTTTCTCAGTCAAATTGAAGAACAGGCACAGAAACTGTTTGACCGCCTTGTGAAGCAGCGGTCAGAGCGTGAAGGCGTGACTGAGCAACTCAAATCAACCGACCAAATATTGTGAGTGCAAAAAATAA